>JAPLRU010000090.1 GCA_026399025.1 Methylobacter sp. | reverse complement strand
AAGGACACGAAGTTTTTAATGCATTGAGTTTAATCAATTATTTTTTCTTCGTGAACTTCGTGTCTTCGTGGTGAATAGGTTTTTAAACTGATTTTGATGATACTTTCACAGTCTCCGGAGCGTGGGAACGATGTCGCTTTATTCACTCCCGACTCTATACACACCTTGAAGTAGGCCGGAATAAGCCCACCCTTGTTTGCCGGGTGAGCTTTTCCTGCTTATTCTATTGCAGTGACAGCTTCTTTCTTCTTACTTTCCACCCAGTAATCCGGTTGTGTCGCGCTTGTCCAGCTCCAACGTTGGCGTCGAGGTCTTAACGCGCTTTTCGACTTCCTTGATATGTTCGGCGGGTAAGATATGCTCGGGTAGAGTGCCGCCGATGCGCTTAATCGCATCGCGCACTTCTTTCCCGACTTGTTCGTGAGTTTGGATGGCGAGACTTTGGTTGCGCACGCCCTCGCGCGCGAGTTTGTCGCGGGTTTGGGTCATGCGGAACTGGTTGGCGGCCAATTCGGTGGCATTCATCCGGTCCATGAGTTGTTCTTTGGCGGGAATTCCTTTTTTCTCCTTGATCGCGTCATTGCCCAAGCCGCCGTATAAGCCTTTGTATCCCGCATCGTGAAATATCCCGAACATACGGCTTTGCACCCCGGCTTGCAGCGCCGCGCCTGAAAGCGCTTTGAACTCTTCGGAGGTTTGTTTACGCAGCTCCAGGCGCTCCAAATCCGCGGCTAATTGCTCGGGAAGCTCTTGTTTACGGGTCTGAATAGCAAAATATTGTTGCGCTCGGGCGATTTCAGGTTTGCGGGGGTCGCCGTTCTGGGCGATCAGGTAGCAAGCGAAACGGGAAAGTTGATAGTCCTCTACATTGCGTTGCCCGCGCTTGCCGAGCGCGACCGTTTTGCCGGTGCTGGCAAAATGATATTCCGAGGTATTTCCCGACTCCTTGCAAGACGTTACGGCTCGTTCAATGGCTTGCTCAAAGCGCCGCCATTGGCTGTAACCCAGTAAAGGTTGCAGGGAGCGGGCGCTCCAGAATTCGGCCCCATGTTCATTGACCTGTTTCAAATCTTCAAACGATTGACCCGCTATGGTGACCTGATTTTCTTTTGCCATTTATTTCAATTCCATTTAATAGTGAATAAAATTTTGTTCAGCGGCCGGATCAGCTTTCGCTGATGCAAAAATCCCCGGTACATTTATTGACTTCAATGGTGATATGCGACAGCTTATTGATGCCGCCGAGGCCGCGAAATTCTTTTAACAGTTCTTTGTAATATTCCGGCGCTTTGGGGTTATGCGACACCAAGGAAATAATGATCGCAAAATGGCCGGGGCTTACCCGCCAAATATGCAAGTCTGAAATACGATTGTCCGCATCGCTTTCTATTTTTTCCTTAATCGCCAATTTATATTTCAAGGCTATGCTTTCGTCCAGCAACAACGGACTGGTTTCTTTCAGCAAGGAATAAGACCACTGCGTGATAATCAACGCGCCTACGATCCCCATAACCGGATCCAGCCAATTCCAACCGTAATATTTAGCCAAAACCAACGCGACAATCGCCAGCACCGAAGTCAACGCATCGGCAAGAACATGCAGATACGCCGCTTTAAGATTATGGTCATGGTGGTGATGAGCGTGATCATGGTCATGATGATCATCGTGATGATGATGGTGATCTCTAAGCAGCAACGCACAAATCAAATTAATAAATAAACCGAACCCGGCAACGGCGATAGCTTCATCAAAATGGATGAGGTGGGGATTGGCGATGCGTTGCCCCGATTCGATCAACATAATCAAAGCCACCACGCCTAAAACAACGGAACTGGTGTAGCCGCCTAAAACGCCGACTTTTCCGGAGCTAAAAGCAAAGGTTTGATCATGTGCATGGATGCGGGAATAGCGGTAAGCAATGATGGTAATCATAAAGGCGGCAACATGCGTTCCCATGTGCCAACCATCAGCAAGCAGCGCCATTGATCCGAACAAAATACCGGCCGTTATTTCCAACGCCATGGTTAAAAAGGTCAGAACAAGAACCTGTTTGGTGCGTCGTTCGCCTTTTCGGTTAATAGCGGAAAAATCGTGATCGTGCTTTAGAAGGCTTAGTGTATGAGTGTGCATAAACAAACAGCAATAATGACTAAAATTCTATTTTATAGAATTATTATCTTTTTGATAATGATTATTGCGGTTTCTCATGGCCCAAGGCAACATCGGTATCAAACCGATTAGGCGAAAGCGGGTAAACGGACACTTAAAAAATAGTCTATTTACTTCAATGACATGACGAAAATAAAACTTCGTGTTATGCGGGGTACAGCTTTAAAGGTTGCGCAGCTTGATGGCGAAACCAAACCGACAGGCATAAAAAAAGGGTTATCACATTGATAACCCTTAATATATTGGCGTCCCCAGGGGGGTTCGAACCCCCGTTACCGCCGTGAAAGGGCGGTGTCCTAGGCCACTAGACGATGGGGACTAAAACCGGTTTAGTCAGCCTTGTACTCTAATTACTGCTTTTATAGTTGTTATTAAGTCATAAAAAAGGCCTATAAACATAGGCCTTGATATATGGCGTCCCCAGGGGGGTTCGAACCCCCGTTACCGCCGTGAAAGGGCGGTGTCCTAGGCCACTAGACGATGGGGACTAGAACTGTTTCAATCAACTTGTTGGTGGAGCCAAGCGGGATCGAACCGCTGACCTCAACACTGCCAGTGTTGCGCTCTCCCAATTGAGCTATGGCCCCTAAGTTGAGAACCGGCATTGTACAGTAATTGCCGGCTATGTCCAAGACTAATTTAAATTTTTTATATGATTTATCGCTCGCCGTATTCTAGCCAGGGTTTTTTCCTTGCCCAATAACGATAAAGTGACATCGATTGCCGGCGAAACCGCTGAACCGCAAACCGCAACGCGTAAAGGTTGAGCGACCTTGCCCAAACCCAGCGCCAAGGTTTCGGCCACATTCAGTACAATCTGATGCAAAGCCTCGCCCTGCCATTCCGCCACTACCGCAAATTGATCGTGCAAGTGCGCCAAAACCTCATCCGAGCCTGGAGTAAAATTCTTTTTAGCCGCTTTTTCATCATACGCGTCAAAATCTTTATAGAAATATACGCCGGCAGCGGCTATTTCAACCAAGGTTTTGCAGCGTTCGCGTTGCGCTTTGACCATTTCAATAAGGCTGGGCCCTTCGGCAGGATCGATGCCCAACTCGCCCATATGCCAGCTTAAATGACGCGCCACATGAGCCGGATCGCTGTTCATAATGTACTGGTGATTCAGCCATAGCAGCTTGTCGGTATTAAAAGCGGATGCCGATACATTGACGTTTTCCAACGCAAAATGCTCAACCATTTCATCAATGGAAAATATTTCCTGATCGCCATGCGACCAGCCCAGACGCACCAGATAATTAAGCAACGCCTCCGGCAAATAACCGTCGTCGCGAAACTGCATCACGCTGACAGCGCCGTGACGCTTCGACAATCTCGCCCCATCGGGCCCTAATATCATCGGCAAATGCGCGTATTTAGGCAGTTCCGCCCCCAAGGCTTTAAGAATATTCATCTGTCTTGGCGTGTTATTGATATGGTCGTCGCCCCGAATGACATGGGTAACCTTCATATCCATATCGTCAACCACTACCGTTAAATTGTAGGTCGGCGTACCATCGCCTCTGGCGATAATCAGATCGTCCAGTTCTTTATTGGCGACAACAATGTCACCTTTGATTAAATCCGGAATAGTCACCGCGCCGTCAATCGGGTTTTTAAAGCGGATCACCGCTTCCCGGTCGTTTTTAGGCCCGGTCAAACCCCTGCATTTGCCGTTATACCGCGGCTTTTCCTTATTAGCCATTTGTTCGTTGCGCAGTTGCTCCAACTCTTCTTTACTGCAATAGCAATAATAAGCGTCGCCCTGATCCAGCAATTGTTGAATAACCTCTTTATACCGATCGAAATGATGAGTTTGGTAAAAAGGCCCTTCATCGTATTCCAGCCCTAACCAAGTCATGCCTTCTAAAATAGCATCGACCGATTCCTGAGTGGACCGCTCCAAATCGGTATCCTCGATTCTTAAAATAAACTTTCCGCCGTGCTTACGCGCATAAAGCCAAGAAAACAAAGCCGTGCGGGCGCCGCCGACATGCAAATAACCGGTGGGACTCGGGGCAAAACGTGTTTTTATACTCATGATATTATTTCGTTAGTAAAATTTTGTTAGCGTATTCCGCCGGGATTTGCTTAGACGCGCTTAAACGCATCGCTTGATAATTAAAGGCAACGGCTCCCTTGGCGGCGGCGTTTTTGCCTAAAATAGCCAATGACGGACCGTGCCCTTGAGCGGCGGCTTTTTCGTACCATGCCGTCGCCATTTTAACATCGTTTTTGACTCCGATGCCGCGGTCATACAGCGCCGCCATAATCACCTCGGCTTCAATAAAGCCCTGATTCGCCGACTTTAACAGCCATTCCGCGGCTTTTTGTTCATCGACTTCGACACCGTCGCGGCCTAATAAATACATCGCGCCCAATTTAGCTTGAGCCTCGGCGCTGCCCTGCGTTGCGGATTGCCGGATATCATCCGCCGATGATGGCGGCTCGGCCCGCACCATCGAACACAACGACAACAAAAAAGCCAAAACAGATAATTTGAACATCAACGTAACTCCCTTTTACCTTAATTTAAAAGCCGCATTATTTCACGCCACAGGTTAAAGATAAAATGTGCCCGGTAATACCGAAAAATAATACCAAAACTATTGACTTTATTCGCCAATTACATTACGTAGGTATTTAAACCTATTTTATAAGTAACTTGTTTCTTATATCCTGTGTTTGTCACTACCATCCCAATTGATTATTTTAGGATTATCCATTCCCCTAAAACACCACCCGGATCAACACCGATGGCTACTGTATAACGTTACGTTATCTTAAACGATTTGGTCATAAGGAGATATTTCATGAAAAAAGCCTCTATTATTGCAGTAGCTATTGCAAACTCACTTATTTCGGGTTGCGCCTCGCAGCCGTTCAGCAGTTTCGAAACCTTTCATCCCCAAGATTTAAACGCTTTGCTTGCTTCAGGACAGTATGTGCAAAAAACCGATAACTTCTTTGTCATCAATGACTCTTCATCGTCAATGGCGGACAATTATCAGGGCGCAGGCTACCCGGCTCAACCCTCGCCGACCAAGCTTTCCGTTGAAAAAGAAATCCTGAACAGAATAAACCTGACTATTCCCGATCTAAAGCTGACCTCCAGCATCCGCAGTTTCGGTTTCGGCCATTGTCTGTCTTGGTCATTCACCCAACTTAACCAGCCGCCGACCGACTATTCAAAATCCTCTTTCGGCAGCGGCATCGATACCCTGACTTGCGCAAGCGGCGGCTCACCATTGGATAGCGCACTTGAACAAACCAATAAAGATTTGTCATCCACGACAGGCAATACCGCCGTACTGATTCTCAGCGATGGAGAAGTGGACACTGACCCGGTTCCCGCCGTTAAAGCCTTAAGACAGCGTTACGGCAACAACTTATGCGTTTATAACGTCTGGGTCGGCAATAAACAGGACGAATACGGACGAGCGGTACTAAATCAACTCTCCGACCTTGGCGGTTGCGGTTTCGGCACCACCGCCGAACGGATTTCCAGCCCCGAAGCCATGACCCGATTTGTGCAAACCGTCTTCTTAAAAGCCGGTACGCCGGTTGTCGACTGCTCAACTCAAGATGACGATGGCGACGGCGTCAACAATTGCAATGATAAATGTCCGGATACCTTAAAAGGCGCCCCCGTTAACCCGTTGGGCTGTTGGCTTGTCGACGTCAAATTCGACAACGATAAAAGCAATATCAAACCTGAATATTATCCTGAGCTGGATAAAGCGGTAGCCGTCATTCAACAAAATCCCGGCGTCAATATTGAAGTTCAAGGCCACACCAGCAGCACCGGCACCATAGTTTACAACCAAAGGTTATCCGAGCGCCGGGCTCAAGCGGTTAAAAACTATTTAAGCGGCCACAGGCAAACCGGCGGGGCGTTAACTGCGCGCGGATACGGTTTGACCCGCCCTATCGACACCAATGAGACCGAAGCGGGCCGGGCCAACAACCGCAGAGTACAACTGGAAGTACTTAAATAAACTCAGTTACGGAAATTAAAAAAGGGCGGAAATACTCGCCCTTTTTTATGGCCGCTTAATCTGGAATTGCCGATTTTGATAGACCACGACCAAACTGTCAGGGCGGATTTCTTGCAGTTCCATCAGGTCTTTTATTTGCTGTCCGGTTTTATATTTGACCATATCGATCATCACAAAGCGCTCTTCGGGTGATTGGGAATAGACAAACACATTGATGGTAAATTTGGGCACGGTCTGGCGAAAGTCAAAAGGCAAATCGCTTAAAAAAGGGATGTCTTTTAATACGGGCGTTGTTTCCGGCCTATCCGATTGCTCTTCGTCAGCGCCGGGTATTGAAGGTTCGGCGTTCTTGTCAGCAGCGGGTTGTTTAACGGCGTCGGCTACAGGCGGCTTTTTTGTAATAACCGGCTTAACCGGCTCCGGTTTTTCCCGATCAATCAATTCGGCAATAGAGGCGGCTTCGGATTTGGCTTTCTGCGCCGGTTTTTTCGACTGGGTGAATTTAGCCGTCGCTTCAAGCTCGGGCTTTTCTTGTAGCGATTGTTCGGGTGAAATAGCCGACTCCGCCGTATTGGGCGGCGCTATTAAATTAAAACGGACAAACCAGACGAAACCGACAATCATCAACACATTGGCAAGAGCAAGAAAAATCAGAAGCTTGGTACTCGCGCTGTCTTTTTGTCGCGGCTGAACCGGAAGGATTTTGCTCTTTACAGTCTCATCCTGAAGAGCTTGTCTTTCCTGTTCCGATTTACGTAAGGCATTTAGAATAAAAGACATGATTAATCGATCACTTCCAAGCGGGGAAAATCAAGTGTACGCGCTCTATTTTTCAGATAAGGCAGGGTCTTGTCGCCTACCTTGGCGTCTTCCGGTAAGTGGTGCCGACGCTGAAAAGCGATGACGCGGGCGGCTAAACGATCATCGTAAAATCGCGGCTGTTCTACAGCGTCGATTTTCCTGTCAATACTGTTTAATAGATAGCGTAGCCATAACACATCATCCGATGTTTGGTGCGGACGTATCATGTTAGCCGCCAAAAGCGGCGGCTCCACTATTAGATAATAGCCGTTCCAATATTTCAATACGTCCGCTACCGGAAAAATCGCATGATCTTTAAAATGAACCATCGTTTGATTGCGTCCGAAACCGGTCAGCAAAGCATAAAATTTTTCATCGCCTTCTAACGAAAACTCCAAAATAACCGGATGATGAACAGCCAATATGTCTTTCCAGTTGGCTTTGCCGAATACGCAGCGCAATCCCGTTGTTTCTATGTAATGACAATTTACCCGGCCGTTATCGGGAGGAACAGGCTGCCCCCACAGCTTCAATGCGCCGGTTAATACGGCCTGTAATGAATAATCGGGATTGCCGATCCAATCCTGAAACGTTTCCGTTTTAGCAAGTGACGGCGGCTTTGACTCCGCTTGCCGGGTTTGGTTGATTTCAGCTTGAGTTTGATTAACACTGCGTTGGTGGCTCGCTTTAGGCCCATTCAAGAAATAAACGCCCGCGCCAATGCAAGCAAAAAATAACACGCTTAATAATGCGTTCAGGTAAGGAGATTTTTGCCGGCTGAAAGCCAGTGCTTCATCGGCGGCAGCACTCACGATGGCCGGGGTAATAAGATAAGTATGGCTTGAGTAGGCTCCCAGCAAAGCGCGATCGCAGAGGATGTTAATCATTCTGGGAATGCCGGAAGAAAGTTTATAGATTTTACGTATCGCGCTTTCTTTAAAGATCTCCGGGCGGCCGTTACAAACAGTCAACCGATGATGAATATAAGCCCGCGTTTCATTAAGCGATAAGGGCAACAAATGATAGCGGGCGGTAATGCGCTGGTTTAACTGGCGCAAATCCCGGCGTTTCAGCGATTCTTTCAACTCAGGCTGACCGACCAGAATAATTTGCAATAACTTTGTTTTATTGGTTTCCAGATTAGTCAGCAGACGAATTTGCTCCAGCACTTCCATGCTTAAATTTTGCGCTTCATCAATCAGCAAAACCGTGCGTCTGCCGTTGGCATGACCGCTAAGCAAGTGCCGGTTTAGCACATCGATCAGTTTTTTTAACGAGTGTTGATTTTGGTCATAACCAATACCCAGCTCATCGCAGATCGTCGCCAACAGTTCGAGCGCATTCAGCTTTGGATTCAAGATCAAAGCAATCTCTATATTGTCCGGTATCTGTTGCAACAGACAGTGGCAAAGCGTTGTTTTACCGGTACCCACTTCGCCGGTCAAAGCCACAAAGCCGCCGCCGAAATTAATGCCGTAAAGAAGATGCGCCAAGCCCTCCTGATGGCGCGGGCTCATATAAATGAAGTGCGGATCGGTCGCTATCGAAAACGGCAATTCGCTGAAATGAAAATAGTGGGTATACACGCTATCGGGGTTTCCCATCAAAAAAGTGACTATTCGGCAGCTGGAAGAATGGAATACGGAGGGTACGGATTAAACAGATTATCACTGATAAAAAAATGAAATTCTACAGCGGATGAAAATCGACGGGGATTGTTTAAATGGCTTGATCGCGGCGGCATTGCGCGCAAGCATCCCAACCATTAAAAATGTTATATCGAAGGCCGCTGTTTTACCTTATCATTGATTAAGTTAAGGACGCGATAATAAATTCCATACCCCGTTATCGCTCCGACCTCACTGCCGTTAAGTTGACCGTTGTAGGAGCGGGTCCTGCCCGCAACGAGAATCCTACAACTCTGCGGTCGCTGGGCAAAGGTCGCGGGTATCATTATGCTTAACTTAAAGGCAGTGAGGCCGGAGCGTGGAGATGATGCCGTTTTTGGTATTTTATTTCTGGTTACGCCCCTTAAGTTTTCTTCCAGCATCGCCTTGTTTCTGAATTATCCACTCAATTTAATTTTAATAATAAGAGGTTAACTATGACTACATTCCCAATCGATCTTAGCGCTTATCAACGCATCGCTTTGAACGCAAACAATACCACACTAACCGATGAGCAACGCGCCGGCCTGAAGGCGAATATTCAACTGTGCCGCGACGCCATCGTCTTTTTTACCGCCACCGGCGCGGCCCGAGGCGTCGGCGGCCATACCGGCGGACCTTACGATACCGTACCCGAAGTCGTCATCATGGATGCTTTATTTCGCGGCGACGCCGATAAATACGTGCCTATTTTCTTTGACGAAGCCGGACACCGCGTTGCCACTCAATACCTGATGTCGACGCTTAACGGCGATTTACCGGCAGAACGGCTGATGGAATACCGCGCCGCGCATTCTCATTTACCGGGCCATCCTGAACTGGGCTTTACGCCGGGCGTAAAATTCAGTTCCGGACGCTTGGGCCACATGTGGCCTTATGTCAACGGCGTGGCTATCGCTAATCCGAGCAAGGTGCTGTTTTGCCTGGGCTCCGACGGCTCTCAGCAGGAAGGCAACGATGCCGAAGCCGCACGCCTGGCGGTCGCTCAAAACCTGAATGTTAAATTGATTATCGACGATAACGACGTCACCATCGCCGGTCATCCTTCCCACTACTTGGCCGGTTGCTCTACCGCTAAAACGCTGACCGGCCAAGGCATGACCGTATTGGAAGGCAACGGCGAAGATATCGACGATCTGTATAAACGTATTTGCACCGCCATCAACACCGACGGCCCGGTCGCGGTTATTAACCATCGCCCGATGTGTCCGGGCATTGTCGGACTGGAAGGTTCAACCCACGGCCATGACGTGGTCTCGGTCAAAGTAGCGGTCGAGTATTTGGAGTCTCGCGGCCAACAGGCGGCGGCGGATCATCTTAAAACCATTCAGGCGCCCAAAAACGACGCGGTATTCTTGGGTTCCAGCGACAAGTGGGACGCTAACCGCAACGTTTTCGGCGATGCCTGCGTCGCGATTATGGGCCGCATGAGCGAAGCCGAACGTATCGAAAAAGTCCGCGTCGTTGACAGCGACCTGGAAGGCTCCTGCGGCCTGATCAAAATCCATAACGCATTTCCTGAAGTATTTATCTCTTCCGGGATTATGGAGCGCGGCAACTTTTCGGCCGCGGCCGGTTTCGGCATGGAAGCAGGCAAGCAAGGCATCTTCGGCACGTTCAGCGCTTTCCTGGAAATGCTGCTGTCTGAAATCACCATGGCGCGTTTAAACAATTCCAATGTGCTCAGCCATTTCTCGCATTCAGGTATTGACGACATGGCCGACAATACCTGCCACTTCGGTTTAAACAACATGTTCGCCGACAACGGCTTAAGCGACGCCTATGCGACCAACCTTTATTTTCCGGCCGATCCATTGCAAATGAAAGCCTGTTTGGAAACCATCTTCTTTAATCCGGGCTTGCGTTTTGTGTTCTCGACCCGTTCTAAAGTACCGACTATTTTGAATAGCGACGGTCAGGACTATTTTGGCGGCGATTACAAGTTTGTTTCAGGCAAGGATGAAGTGATTCGCGAAGGCACTCAAGGTTATATCGTCAGCTTCGGCGAAGCCTTGTATCGGGCATTGGATGCGGTGGAACGTCTAAAACAGGAAGGTATTGATGTCGGTTTGATCAACAAACCGACGTTGAATGTTATTGATGAAGACATGATGGCTAAAATCGGCGCCTCGCCGATGGTGTTGATTGTCGAATCGTATAACCGGAAAACCGGATTAGGCAGCCGTTTCGGTTCGTGGTTGCTGGAGCGTGGGTTAACGCCGAAATACGCGCATATTGCAACGCACAAAGAAGGCTGCGGCGGTTTGTGGGAGCAGTTTCCACATCAAGGTATCGATCCGGCCGGAATTATGGCTAAAGTTAAGGAGCTGTTAAAGGCTTGATGCGATTGTAATAATTCACTTGGGTTATTATCTTATCGTTCCCACGCTCCGGCGTGGGAATGCAGTGAGGGACGCTCCCGCGTCCCGTACCGCTGGAGCGGTATTCCGGTATTTCTGTTAGATTCTTCGGATTACGAGCTGCCTTATATTTCTCCGCCACTATCTACACTTTCGACAGCTTATCGTTAATTTCCGCCAACACTTTGCTTAATAAGTTAGCTTGACCGGTGTGGAAATTTGCCGCATCGGTTTCACGGCGCAGCCAGGTAAATTGGCGTTTAGCCAGTTGCCGGGTGGCAACAATCGCTTTTTCGGTCATCGTCTCAAGATCGTATTCGCCTTGCAGATAAGACCAGGCTTGGCGGTAACCGACGGCTCTGACCGACGGCATTTTTCCGGTTAAATCGCCGCGTTTATAAAGCGCTGCCACTTCATCCATAAAGCCTTGTTCCAGCATCAGTTTAAAACGCCGAGCGATGATGTCGTGCAGTATTTTGCGATCTTCAGGCGCGATAATCAGTTTAATCCTTTGATAAGGAATGTCCTGCATCCGGGCTTCGGTAAAAAAAGACGTTAGCGGTTTGCCGCTGATTTCATAAACTTCCAACGCACGTTGGACGCGTTGCGGATCATTCGGATGAATTCTAGCCGCCGCTTCGGGATCGACCTCAGCCAAGCGTTGATGCAGAGCTTCTTTACCCAATTGCATCAAATCCCGGTCGAGTTTAGCCCTGATGTCCGGATCGGCCTCGGGCAGCACCGCAAGCCCGCTGTTTAAGACGTTAAAGTACAGCATGGTACCGCCAACCAATATCGGGATTTTTCCGCGCCGGGTTATGTCGTCCATTAACCCCAGCGCCTGTTTCCTGAACTGGCCTGTGGAAAATGATTCAGTCGGGTCGAGTATATCGATCAAATGATGCGCAATGCCGCCCCTTTCTTCCATCGTCGGTTTGGCGGTGCCTATATCCATGCCTTTAAACACCAACGCGGAATCGACGCTGATGATTTCGCCGTTAAGCGCTTGGGCCAGCTGTACCGACAAAGCGGTTTTGCCTGAAGCGGTCGGCCCCATCAGGAAGATGGCCGGAGGATTGGATTGATTCTGCATGACTTAGGTTTGCTTGATTTAAGAGAAGGGATAAATAGCTTACTTAGCTCGTTCCCATGCCGGAGAGACTGCGAAAGTATTCGTTTTAGAACAAAAGCAAAAAGCATTCACCACGAAGGCACGAAGTTCACGAAGAAAAAATAATTGTTTAAACTCAAATGTATTGAAAACTTCGTGTCCTTCGTGTCTCGGCAACTGCTCCTGCGTTGCTCTACCTCCTGCGTCCATGCAGTCGTTCGTGGTGAATTCTTTTTATTGCCCGCGCAAAAAGAATTTATCGAGATCCTGAGTCGATAATTCCACCCAAGTCGGCCTGCCGTGATTGCACTGCCCTATTCTTTCGGTTTGCTCCATATCCCGCAGCAAGGCGTTCATTTCGTCGATACTCAACCGGCGATGCGCGCGTACCGAGCTATGGCACGCGACTGTCGCTAATATTTCATTGGATTTATCCTGAATCCGTCGGCTCATACCGTGCTCAATAATATCGGCCAGTACATCGCGAATCAGGGTTTCGGTATCGGTATTAGTCAATAACACCGGTATCGAGCGCAGTACGATAGTTTCCGGCCCGGAACGGTTAAGTTCAAAACCCAAAGTATTGAAAAATTCATGTTCCTGTTCGGCCAAGTCGGCTTCCGCCGCACTGACTTTTATCTTAATCGGCAATAATAAAGGCTGACTAGGAACAGCTCCGTTTTGATAGTGCTGTTTGAGTCGCTCATAAGTCACTCGCTCGTGCGCGGCATGGGCATCGACCAAAATAATGCCGTTAGGCGTTTCGGATAAAATATAAATATTGTGCAGATGCGCGATAGCATGACCTAAGGGCCTTGCTTCTTGTTGCACCGACTGTACTATCGGCTCATGTTTCGGATACAGCGAAGCATAAGCCTGTATGGCCTCTTCCACTTGCAAAGGCAAAGATGCTTGTTGCGGCGGCGGTCTTGAGCTGTAAGTCGGCTTAAAACTCAAGTCGGGCTTTGACTGCGGGGCTTTACTATCATCCAACCAAACCACATTGTTTGGCTCCGCATCCGGAACGGATTGTGTTTGCGGCGGCGATTCGGGCTCCGCCGGTTGAGCTAGGTTATGGCCCGGCCTTAGATCTGCAAGCGACCGGTGCAAGGCCGAGAACAGGAAATCATGCACCAAACGGCCTTCCCTGAAGCGGACTTCCAGCTTTGCCGGATGCGCATTAACATCGACCAGCGCCGGATCCAGCGTCAGGGACAACACAAAAACCGGATGGCGTCCATGAAACAACACATCCTGATAAGCCTGTTTAACAGCATGGGAAACCAACTTGTCCCTAACCAATCTGCCGTTAACATAGAAAAACTGCATATCCTGCTGACTGCGGGAAAAAGTCGGCAAACCGACCCAACCGCTTAGTTGCAGCCCCGAAGCGGCAAAATCGATGCTGACCGAATTCTCGATAAAAGCCGAGCCGCAAATACCGGCCACCCGTTGCTCTTGCTCAACGTCTGTCGTTGCCGGTTTCAGCTTGAGTATTTCCTTTTGATTATGCAAGAGATTAAAACCTATATCGAAACGGCTCAGCGCCATCCGTTGAATTAAGGTTTCTATATGAGCGAATTCGGTTTTCTCGGTTTTTAAAAACTTGCGCCGCGCGGGCGTGTTGTAAAACAGGTCGCGCACATCAACCGTCGTGCCTTGCGGATGTGGGTCAGGTTGCGGATCGAAATTCCGTTCGGAGCCGTCGGCATTAACGCGCCAAGCGCAATCGGCGCCATGAATGCGTGAAATCAGCGTAAGCCTTGAAACCGAGCTGATACTGGGCAAGGCTTCGCCGCGAAAGCCCATGCTGACGACATGCTCCAGATCGTCCAAGCTGGCGATTTTGCTGGTGGCATGACGGGACAAGGCCAACGGCAAGTCTTCTTTGACGATGCCGCAACCGTTATCCCGGATTTTTATCAGTCCGGCCCCGCCCTGCTCTATCTCGATAGTGATCTGACTCGCGTCTGCATCAAAGCAATTTTCAACCAATTCTTTAACGACGGACGAAGGTCTTTCGACCACTTCGCCGGCAGCAATTTGGTTAACAAGTTGGGTGGGGAGAGAATGAATACGCATCGGCCAGCCTAAAGCAAAAAACGTATTTTATAGGAGTGGGGATAATTATTCACACTCAGTGGTGGGACAAGCGATAATTGTGCAGCTGTAGGACTCTCTATATCCATGCCGGAATAGCTTCGCGACCTGCCGAGAATACGAAAAAACACGAAACTTGGTATTCTTTATCGCGATTTTAGAGGATTCGCCTAAATCCGTAATTGAAAGGCTTAACCTTATTCTCTTACAGCGCTAAAGCCGCGACCTTGCTTTCCGTCGCAACATCTCTACTGAAATGACTGCGCACACCATTAAAAATAGCATGGGCGATTCGGGATTGATGATCGGTACTCAGTAATCTAAGTTCTTCCGACGGATTCGAAATAAACGCCGTTTCTACCAAAATGGAAGGTACGTCGGGCGATTTCAGCACCAGAAATCCGGCTTTTTGCACAGCGGCATAATGCAATTCACCGATATTTTGAAAGTTTTTCAGCACTTTTCTAGCCACGCTCACGCTCGCATCTTGGGTTGCGGTCTGCGACAAATCCAGCAATACCGAAGCCAGCACATCCTCTTTATCATTAAGACTGACGCCGCCGACTAAATCGGATGAGTTTTCGCTGTTTGCCAGCCAGCGAGCGGCTTCGCTGGAGGCGCCTTTGTTGGATAAAGTAAACACTGAAGCGCCTTTAACGGTCGAATCCTGAAAAGCGTCGGCATGAATCGAGATAAACAGATCGGACCTTGCGGCTCTGGCAATTTGCATTCTTTTTCTAAGATCCACGTAATAATCGCCTTTGCGCACTAAAACAGCTTTCATGCCCGGCTGATTATTGATTAAATCCGCCAGTTTTTTAGCAATAGCCAGGGTAATGTGTTTTTCTTCGGTGCCGTTTTGCCCGTGAGCGCCGGGATCTTCGCCACCATGACCGGCATCAATAGCAATAACAATGTCTTTGTCTCTTTTTGCGGTTTTTGTCGCTCTCACCGGTGCGGATTCAACCGGGGCGACGTCGATTTTTTTAACCGCCACCTTTTCGAGTTCTTTAGCGGGTTTTTCTTCGGTGACTTTGATGGTGGGAATTTTAGCTATGGTTTTAAGCGCTGCTTTTTCCTCGGCCTTTGCATAATTGCCGGAGCCTTTACTCAACAGCTCAATAACCAAGTGCTGGCCGTTCAGGTTATTGGTCCTTAGCGACATCGTTTTTGAGCTGATTTCTCTTTTTAAATCAACGACAACTCTGACGTCGCTGGTGTTTCTCGCGGCAACGCGGATATGGGAAAACAGCGGATGAGAGGATGGCGGCTGGCTTAAGGCCTGCTTGACATTGGCATTGCGCAGATCGATCACTAAGCGCGCCGGGTTATTCATCAGAAAAATCCGGTGTTCGGGCGAGGAACTTACATCGAACAATATTTGCGTTTGATCCGGCGTATTCCAATAACGCAAGGAATTAATATCGATTTGCTGCGCATAACAGGTTACAGCCACTGTCTGTAATCCGATAATAAACAAGGCCTTCCAATAACTTCCCATCGCCGCGACTCACAAAGTGATAATTTGGGTTAGATTATAACAGTATGTGATTGTTTTTCCAGAGCACTTACAATATATTTTTAACCGCCAACAGGCCGGATATATTTATTGACCGCCCTGCCCCGTCCGCAGCCAAATTGATGGTCATATCCGGCTCCGGCAAAAAGCCCTTGCCCCTATCGGGCCACTCTATGAAACAGATGCAATCCTGCTCGAAATAATCCCGTATGCCTATCCATTCCAGCTCTTCGGGATCGGCAACCCGGTACAAATCAAAATGGAATAGTTTGCGGCCGTCTATCGTATATTCCTCAACCAGCGTATAAGTCGGGCTTTTGACCGCGCCGGTGTACCCCGCCGCTCTTAGAACACCTCTGACCAGCGTTGTTTTTCCCGCGCCCAAATCGCCATGCAGGAATATCAGGCATTTTGACGGCAGCGCCGCCCAAAGCTTGGCGCCAAACCGCTCTGTTGCCGCAGTATCTTCTAAATATGCTTTCATCAAGGTAGTTTCTTATTAATAACAGGTCAGTTTAATCGATTACAGATTTTAAAGAATTCAGCACCCAGACACGAAGTTTTACTTTGTTTTTCTTCGTGTCCTTCGTGTCTTCGTGGTGAATAAATATCTTATCAATCAATTCACTAATTGCCTGAGATAAGGCATTAAATCACTGGCCAGCAAACCTCTTTCACCGCCTTTGGCGGCGGCCAAGTCGGCGGCCAAACCGTGATTATAAACGCCTTGCTGCGCCGCATCCGACAAAGTTAAGCCTTGGCCCAACAAACCGGCAATCACTCCGGACAGTACATCGCCCATGCCGCCGGACGCCATGCCCGGATTGCCGGTATTGCAAACCGCAAGCCGCTGTTCCGAAGCGATGACGGTTCCCGCGCCTTTAAGAATGGCAATTCCCCGGTAATTAGCCTGGATAGCCAAAGCCGACGCAAACCGGTCTTGTTGTATGTCGGCAACCGAGCGGTTTAATAGCCGGGCCGCTTCGCCGGGATGCGGCGTTAAAATCCAGTCCGTCTTCGTTGCCGGTGTCTCAGCTAAAAGATTCAAGCCGTCGGCATCGATAACCATCGGTTTGCTCGCGCTTATTGCTGTTTTAAACAACGCTTTCGCCCAATCGCTACGCCCTAAGCCCGGACCGACCACAACGACATCGGCTTTTGCCAGTAATGCCGCCAATTGGGCGGTGGTTTCGACGCCGTGACACATTAATTCGGGCCGATTCAGATTCATCAGCCCGGCATGTTCGGTCCGCGTCGCGATGCTGACTAATCCCGCACCTACGCGTAAAGCCGCCTCGCCCGCCATTTTAGCGGCGCCGGAATAGCCCAACTCGCCGCCCACTATCAGTACATGGCCGCAGCTGCCTTTATGCGCGCATCGGTCACGACGCGGCAAGCGGACTTTGACCACCCGCTCGGCTGTGGCTTTAACGTTTGTAAACACATCATCCGGCACCGCCAAGTCGGTATAGCCGATTTCGCCGCAATATTTCGCCGCCTGACCGGTAAACAAGCCCTGCTTGAGGCCGATAAAAGTCACCGTACCATCGGCTTTTACCGCATGTCCCATCACGTTGCCGGTATCGGCATTTAAGCCGGACGGAATATCCACCGCAATAACCGGTGACGCATGGGCATTGATAGTCTGTATAGCTTCGGCGTAAAGCCCGGTTACCGGCCGGTCCAGTCCGGTGCCCAGTAATGCGTCAACCAGCACATCGGCATTAACCATCTGCCCGGCCTGAAACGGGATAACAATGCCATTGATCTTGCTGTATTTCCGGTAAGCGGTCAGCGCATCGCCATTGAGTTTTTCAGGTTCCGAAACGGCATAAACACACACGTCGAATCCCGCGGCCAATGCCAGCTCGGCAATAATATAGCCGTCGCCCGCATTATTGCCGGAACCGCAAAAGACGGCTATAGACCGGGCATCCGGCCAGTGTTTTTTAAGGCATTGAAAAACCTCGGCCCCTGCCCGGCTCATCAATTCAAAGCCGGGAATGCGGTGCTCTTGGATGGCGATGCGATCCAGCTCTCTGACCTGCGCCGCACGATAGAGTTTTATCGGTAAATTTTGCATGGTATTTTGATATTTTTTGTAGCGGCAACCGGAAAGTTGCCGTTGAGTTGCACCAAGAAGTCTAATGGCAAGTCATGTGCCCACCTATCGCCAAAGCACACTATTTAGTCATAGGGATTCTAAAGGCTTTAGTGGCTGGATTTGATTATAACTCAGTAGTTTGAGCTATTTAAAAAGCTTGATTGGAAGGTGAAGTGTATCTGCCTGATCACGCTTATACTAAAGCCGCCCGCTAAATGGAATCGAATGCTATCATCCCAACAACATTTTTCAGGAGGACTATCATGGCAAATTTAAGTGTTAGAAAACTGGATGAGGAAGTCTTTTCAAAACTGCGTATGCGTGCGGCGGCGCATGGCGTTTCTATGGAAGAAGAGGTGCGGCAAATCCTTAAACAAGCCGTTACCAGCCCGGTCAAACTTGGCGATATGGCTTTGCAGTTGTTTGGTGAAAAGCAAGGCGTCGAACTGGAATTGCCCGAACATACACCGCATGAACCCTTGAATTTATTGCTGTGATTGTTCTGGATACTAATATCATTTCAGAAGTTATGCGTCCTCACCCAAGCGAGGCTGTTGTGGCATGGCTAAATCAACAGCCTGGTACCAACCTCTTCATTACGTCCATAAGCCTTGCGGAAATCGGATACGGCTTGCGCGTCCTGGCCGATGGATAACGCCATAGATGTATATACCAACACAGTTTGAACAATCCGATGTTGAGATCATGCATGAGCTGATTCGCAACCGACCGCTTGCGACATTGGTGACCCTCGGCGCAAACGGCATTAACGCCAATCACATTCCGTTGTATCTTGAACCGACAGCGGAACCGTTTGGCGTATTACGCGGTCATATAGCGCGGGCCAATCCGCTCTGGCGCGACCTTGCAGCGGATGTTGAAACGCTGGCCATATTCCACGGCCCGGATGCTTATATCAGCCCGTCGTGGTATGCGACTAAACAGGAAACAGATAAGGTGGTTCCGACCTGGAATTACGCGGTAGTTCATGCCTACGGTACTTTGCGGATTATCGATGATGCAGTATGGGTTCGCGCCCAGCTTGAAGCGTTAACACAACAACATGAAGCGGCTTTTCCCGAGCCGTGGGCGGTGTCGGATGCGCCGGAGGATTTTACCGAAAAGCTTCTTGGAGCTGTGGTCGGTATTGAAATGGTTATCACCCGATTAACCGGCAAGTGGAAAGTCAGTCAAAATCAACCGTTGCAAAATCAGCTTAGCGTTATCCAAGGGCTGAATGGTAGTGGGCAAAGCGGGGCGGTAGCTATGGCGGTATTAATCAATGACGGGGTTAAAAATGTTGGCTGATATACGTGGTTGTAATTCAGGGTACAATTGGCGTTAGCCTGTTTGGCGGTGGTTTTTTAAGCGATAATTGGTGACGTATGTAATTATGTTAGGCTTTCAATAGTAATGAGCAATGGAATTTTGGAGAAGTTTAATGTGTTATGAAATCATTGGGGATGAACAAGAAATTATTAATCATTACGCAGAATCTTTACGGGATACCGCAGATAGCAGACGCTTTAGTGAAGCTCTCCAGCGGGGCGGGGTTTGCAACCCCGCTCCTAACGTTTCCATGATGCCTAGGAAGTGGTTGAGCTTAATCAACGCAAAACGTTTCGGACGGGGCAACATGCCCCGTCCGGCTTGTAGATACGAGGTTTTTCTATGCAAAACCTAACTCTGCCTTGTAGCGTCGTATCAGGTTGAGCTGCGCCTTTTCGCCCCCCAATACATTCGCACAAAAATATTGAATTAACGATACCAACAGCAGGCGCTTTAGGCGAAGCTAAAGTCCAAGCATCAGGAACCCCAACGGGGTTCAAGCCGTTAGCCGGGGGTTGAGCGTAGCGACACCCCCGGACCGGATATAAAACAAAAAAAACCGACCCCAACGGGGTCGCAGAAACCCAACATCTAAGCGAAATACACCATGGCATCCACCTATCTTAGCCTGCATTACCACATCGTATTCGGAACCAAAAACCGTGCTCCCATCATAGATGCAAAATGGCGTCCCCGGCTTTATGATTATCTCGGTGGAATTGTCCATAGACTGGGCGGGTTTTCAAAACGAATTGGCGGCATTGATGACCATGTGCATTTGCTGGTGTCTTTAAAATCCACGCACAACCTTGCCGATCTGATGCGGGAGTTGAAGAAGGCATCTTCCGTGTGGGTTCATGATACATTAGGGGAAAAGCAATTTGCATGACAAGAAGGTTATGCGGCTTTCACCGTTAGCGCGTCCGGGCTGGACGCTGTGGCAAGCTATATCGCCAATCAGGAACAACACCATAAAATGAAATCGTTCCGGGATGAGTTGGTTGTGTTGCTGGAAAAATCCGGCGTCGATTATAACCCGGATTATTTGTAGCCCGAATTACGGCGACCCCGCCGGGGTCGTGATTCTTTGTCTCATGCTATCCGGGGGTGTCGCTACGCTCAACCCCCGGCTAACGGCTTGAACCCCGTTGGGGTTCCTGACCTGTCGGGCAACATCTTTTCGTTGCCCGAAATTTTGATCTATGTGAATATCGGCATAAACAGTTTGTCCAATGCAGCTCAATAACGATAATCGATAATAAGGGACAAAATAAATTAAGAAGTTTTAGTGTTTATCGCGACTTTAAGCCTCGGCTTATCGGCATGTAGCGGTGAAAAGGATAATGGAAAACGGGTTAATATAGACAAAATCCGTTGTCCGACGTCAATTTATCCGGCCCGCAATTTCAATTGCCTATTCAAAATTGAATCCGCACCCTCAACATGCTCTAATCTATATCGTTTATAAATTCCTTACACAAGGACAAGCCAATGCGAACCAATATAATCATTGACGACACCTTGATGGCCGATGTTTTAAAAGCGACCGGGGTAAAATCCAAGCGGGAAGCGGTGGAACTCGGCTTGAAAGCCTTATTGATGTTAAAACAGCAAGAGGGCATCAAAGCCTTTAAAGGCAAGTTAAAATGGGACGGCGATTTAGAGCAAATGAGGATTGATCGTTGATTCTGGTCGATTCCAGCGTTTGGATCGATTACTTCAACGGCACCGAAACTCCGGCAACCCAAAAACTGGATAAGTTGCTGGGCGTACAGCCGGTCTGCACCGGGGATTTAATTCTGGCGGAAGTGCTGCAAGGCTTTAGGCAAGACCCGGATTATCAGGCCGCGAAAACCCTGCTTTGTGCATTGCCCGTCCACGCCATGCTGGGCGCGACAATGGCTTTAAAAAGCGCCGAAAACTTTAGAATACTGCGTCAACAAGGCATTACCGTTCGTAAAACCATCGACACGATGATTGCCACTTACTGCATTGAACACGAACTGCCGTTATTGCATTCGGACAAGGATTTTCTGCCTTTTCAACAGTTTATGGGATTGCAGGTTGTATAGCGATTTCTTCATACCAAATCAGTTTTACCGCGTCAGGCTGAGCTACATGTCCCGTCCGGCACGGCTTATTAAGCAGTTCCATTTTATCTACCTTTACTCCTTCGCCTCTCGTCGCCCGCCATGGACATCAGCAGCCAACAAATGATTAGCCTCGCCTTGCAAATCAAGCAATGGGGACTGGAACTGGGCTTTCAACAAGTAGGCATTACCGATACGGATTTGCTGGAAGCGGAAAAGCACCTGCAAAACTGGCTAGACCATCACTTCCACGGCGAAATGGATTATATGCAACGCCACGGCCTTAAGCGCAGTCGGCCTGAATTATTGCATCCCGGCACTGTGCGGGTTATTTCGGTGCGCATGGATTATCAATCCGAAGCCACGGCAACGATGAAGCAAGCGCTGGACGATCCGACTGCGGCCTATATTTCCCGCTATGCTTTAGGCCGCGATTACCACAAACTGATGCGCAACCGCCTGCAAAAACTGGCCGACAAGATTCAGGCAACCATCGATTCCCAGCCGCCGAACGCCATGCGGGCTTTCGTCGACAGCGCGCCGGTTCTGGAAAAAGCCTTGGCCGAAAAAGCAGGTTTAGGCTGGATAGGCAAGCATTCCAATGTCATTAACCGCAAAGCCGGTTCGTGGTTTTTCTTGGGCGAGCTGTTCACCAACCTGCCGCTGCCTATCGACAGCCCCGCTACCGCGCATTGCGGCGAGTGCCGCGCCTGTCTGGATATTTGCCCAACCCAGGCGATTGTTGCGCCTTACCAAGTCGATGCGAGACGTTGCGTATCCTACCTGACCATCGAACTGCACGGCTCGATTCCTGAACACTTAAGGCCGTTGATCGGCAACCGTATTTACGGCTGCGACGACTGCCAACTGATCTGCCCGTGGAACCGTTTCGCCAAATTGAGCAATGAAGCGGATTTTAGCCCCAGGCATCGGCTCAATACCCGGCAATTGCTTGAAGTGTTTGCGTGGACCGAAGCGGAATTTTTGGAAAAAACCGAAGGTTCGGCGATACGCAGAATCGGCTATCAGCGCTGGCTCAGGAATATTGCCGTGGCTTTAGGCAATGCGCCGAGCTCCACAGTTATTATCGATGCCTTAAAGCCGATGCTCAATCATGATTCCGACTTGGTTAAAGAACATGTTCGTTGGGCCTTGGCGCAACAGGGTTAAAACATAAACCGGTATTTTTCATTATGTTAGCGTTCATGTCTTTGTGCTAAAAACGTATCGGCTATTGCATCGCAGCAATCGTCCCAATGACATCGACCAGGATTGTTTACATCCTCCCGCCAACAGCTATCGATACGGGTATTCAATTATGAAAAAGACAATGTTTATGCTATGGGTCCTGTTCAATGCCGCCGCTCACGCGGACGAGGTTTTTAAATGCCGGTTGAAATCAGGTAAAACGGCTTATCAATCGACACCCTGTCAAGCGGCCGTAAAACAGCAAACGATTGAAATTGAAAAAACCGATCCGCGCAAAGTGGCGGAGGCGGAAGCCAAGCTAAAAGCTTGGGAAGAAGACTTTGCCAAGCGTGAACAAGCGCGCGCCAAGGAAGAACAAGAACTCCAGGCCGAAAAAGACAGAAAAGCCTCGGTTGAAGCCCTGCAACGAAGCGCGGAATACCAACAGCAACAGGCTTATGAGGCAAAACGCCAAGCCGATGCGCTGGAGCGGCAAGGTGCGCAAAACCTCTATCTGCCCCCCTATCCGTATGGCGTTTCGCCCGGCTATCAGTCGTTCCCGGCCTTTCCGGCGTTTCAACCAGTCCCCGCTTATCCATCGGTTATGCCTCATAAGCATGATATGAAGGACCAAACGTTCATAGAACGCCAACAATCGGAGCGGGCAAGGCAGGATCAAGATAGAGACAATGGCGGTGCAAGATTTTTTCTTAAATGGCGGTAGAGCGTTCGGCATTCTCTTGATGCAAAAGACCGACTTGTTAACGGCATCGTTCCCAGGCTCCGGCACTCGTCTTTATACACAAGCCTTTCAAAGCACGTCATCCCGGTAGGGATTGCCGGGATCCAGAGCACAGGGATGTGAATGCTTGATAATTCCTTGTAGCGAAACTTATTACCTGCCTCGGCATTGCCATCCATGGCACTGGATTCGCTTCGCGCTCTAACGGGTCCGGCATCCCTGCCGGAATGACGGTATCCATCGTTCCCACGCTCCGGAGACTGTGAAAGTATTCGTTTTAGAACAAAAGCAAAAGCCTTCACCACGAAGACACGAAGGACACGAAGTTTTTAATGCGTTGAGTTTAATCAATTATCTTTTCTTCGTGAACTTCGTGTCTTCGTGGTGGCGTGGGAATGCAGTGAGGGACGCTCCAGCGTCCCATACCGCTGGAGCGGTATTCGACATTCCCACGCCGGAGCGTGGGAACGATAGTAAAGTTTTTATTTCTCCGTGTCCTTCGTGTCTTCGTGGTGATAGTGCTTTTTAAACCAGCCCTGTATTTTAATTCACCACCTCAAAATCCAGCCCCGGATACGCCCCCAGCTTATAATGAAATTGTAAAATTTCGCCGCCTGCAAAGGTTGGTTTTCCCGGCAAACGTTGCGGCAAATTCAGGCTGCTGTCGTAATCATCCAAACGGATTTTGCCGTAGACGACGATTCGGGTCAACAGCCGCATCTGATAACGTTGCAATACCGAATCCGGGACAGTGACGCTTGCGGCAGGCAAGCTATCCTCTGTTATATCGGCCCAACGTTTGATGTTTTGTGCGTCCAATTCGAAAACCTTGCCCAGATAAATCCGATCCCGTACCGGTTCTATAAACTGTCCTTCTTGCGCCGGATCAATCGGCGCAAATTCCTTCAATGGGTCCAGCAAACAAACCTCGACGCTAACGGCTTCCGGCACCATCCGCGCATTCGGGGCCTGCGCCAGCAAGCGGCGCGCAATCGATACTTGCGGCTCCTTGCCCAAACAAACATTCATGGTTTCACTGACAATCACATCGGGAATCGAATCCGGCGGGATTTCATAACGGCTTGCATCCGCGCAGACATATTCGACGACATGGCCGGAAAAGCCGAAGTCGTCAATCAAATGCCGCACGCAACGTAAGGATTCAGGATGGATGTCGATCAAGGTAAACACCACCTGTTGCGGAGAAAACACCGCCATCAAGGGTAATACCAATAACGCAAAAGGACCGCAACCGGCATACAGCACGCGCACCGGTCGATCATTATGCGCCGCATCCTGCACCGCAGCCCCTACCCCTTTGATGAAAGCGGCGCTACGAAAAACTTCGCGTGCGCATATCGCGGCAACCAACGGCGAAACCGCCATACCGCTATCGAGCAAGGTTCGCCCTTCGGTCAAACTGACCTCCGGGGTCATCTTTAACAAAGTGTATTTCTCAAGCAAGTCCTTTAACTCGACAATACGCGGAATCAAATCCACTAAGGTATTTTTGGGCTCAAGAATATCTCGTGAAATGTCCTTGAGCTTTTCGAGATCCTGTTCTTTCGGCATACCCGGATCATTCTGTTCGAAGATGGCGTGTTCTAATGGAGAGGTCATTAATGATTCCTTTTGAGTAAAATGTAAGGGCGGTCATGATACCAACACCCGCCGCGTAACACAGTCTCTAAATTAATGGTAAAGTTTAGCCGCGGTAATCGACATTCTATTTTACGGTCGGGATGACTCGGCTATCAAAATCTGCATTCTATTTTTCTCCCTCATCGTTATAGACAACGCGACGGCGATGATCATTAAGCTTTAAAATCCCCCTTTATTCTCATTAGGAGTAGCTCATGACCTCAGTACCAAACAATAAAACCAACTTGTTCTCGCCCATTCTGTTGGGGGATTTGACCTTAGCCAACCGGATAATCATGGCGCCGTTAACGCGCAACCGAGCGGGTGAAGGCAATGTGCCTCAGGACATGAATGTGGACTATTACCGGCAACGGGCCGAAGCCGGGCTGATCATCAGCGAAGGCAGTCAAATCTCGGCGACCGGCATCGGTTATCCGGGAACGCCGGGCATTCATTCAAAAGCCCAGATTGACGGTTGGAAGCGGGTCACCGATGCCGTTCATGAGCAAGGCGGCCGAATTTTTATCCAGCTTTGGCATACCGGCAGAATATCCCATTCATCGCTGCAACCTAACGGTATATTACCGGTTGCGCCCTCCGCATTAAAAGCCGCAGGTCAAGCCGTAACCTTTCAGGGCTTTCAGGATTTCGAAACACCGCGCGCGTTAAACAGCGATGAACTGCCCGGCATTGTCGCCGACTACGCAAGCGCCGCACAAAATGCGAAAACAGCCGGTTTTGACGGTGTGGAGATTCACGCCGCCAACGGTTATCTGCTGGATCAGTTTTTAAGGGACGGCACCAACCAACGTGAAGACAATTACGGCGGTAACGTTATCAACCGGATGCGTTTGTTAATGGAGGTTGTAGAAACAACCATTGCAGTGTGGGGAGGCCATCGGGTCGGTGTAAGGCTGTCGCCGGAAAACAGTTTTAACGATATTAGAGACAGTCGGCCGCAACGCACGTTTAGCGCCGTCGCCGAAAAATTATCCGAATATCCGTTGGCTTATCTGCATGTGCTGGAAGGCGACATGCAAAGCGGCGAACGGCAGGTCGATTATGCGGCCTTAAGACATTGTTTTACCGGCTGTTACATCGCGAACAACGGTTATGATTTGGAAAGAGGCAATAGCGTCATTGAACGGGGCGATGCCGACATGGTGGCGTTCGGTAAGTTATTTATCGCTAACCCGGATCTACCGACGCGGTTCGCGAAAAACCTGCCGTTGAATACGCCCGATCCGGCCACCTTTTATGGCGGCGATCAGACAGGTTATACCGATTATCCGAAATATTAAGGATGGGTGAACGATTGGGGGAGCGAGCCGCATATGCGCCAACTTAAGAGCTAAGTCGTTGAAAGTTGGAAAGTGCCGGTCCCCTCTACTTTGAAAAAAAGGTTAAGATAAGTAAAGTGTAAGTAGTTGATTTTATGCTCCTCACCCCAACCCTCTCCAGCAGGAGAGGGAGCCATGTCGACTTATAACTCATTGTATTTATAATAAAATCCATGTAGATAGTTATGCACGGAGGGGAGCGAGAGCCGACCTATAATTTGACTCAAACGTTCATTCCCCCCTAATCCACCCGCTCAACTTTAACCAAAATATGTATCCGGTCTTTGTCGATTTGGTGCGTATTAGCGAACATACTGTCGCTGCTGCGGTTACTGTTTCCACCGCTGCCTCCCAGTTCCACCCATTCACCCAGATTAATCCGGATGGTCGAAAGCGCATCTTGGCTCTCAAGCTGTCCCCGGCCGTTCATTTTATCCGACCAAGGCGCCACGCTGAGAATGACTTGCCGCCCGGTCAAGCGGGGCGTCACCGCAAAACCGGTGCTTGCTTCGGTAAACTCGGTCGTCGAAGGATAACCAAAGGCTGAAAAATTTTGTCTTGGATAACTGCTGCCCGTTTTAATGTGGGCGGTTACGCCTTCGAGGGTCCGGATAGACTGAGTGTTTTCATCGGCGCTTTTGCCTTGGGTTTGATATAAATGGCCGATGATTCTGCCGCCGGGAGCATCCAGTTGCCCCCCGGCCGCCGCATTAAGTTCATCGGCGCTCGTTTGTTTGCTCTGGACAACGGTAATCAGCAGATTGCTTTGGCGCACATCCAGTTTTTTGACGATGGCCCTAATTTCAGCCAGCTGTTCAGGGCGGGCCTTGACCAGCAGATTAAAACCGTTATCGACAAGCTGGGCGCTGTCGCCAAGCAATGACGCAAGCGACGGCACTATCTCCGAGGCCGGTCGGTTGGTTAAGGGAATGACTTCAAGCACAGTATCCGCGGCAAAAGCAGTGCTGCTCAGCAGGTGTATTAACATCAAAGCTAAAAAAGTTTTCAAAGCGAAGCTCCTCGGTGCGGGTAAGCATTCATTATGAAGCACAGCAGCCGCCGCGCATATCTTGTTTCATCATGCCGTCAAGTACGCATAAGCCGTATCGGCCGGGCATCGAACGGTCTCCGGCACGGCAAAGCCCCGTCCTTATAAGTGTTTATGCGAGTTGTTTTTAGCCTGAATATTGATATTTTAACCCTGCTTTAATTATCTTTTGAGCTTGTTTTAATTGACACGGAAGCATGGGCCACTCGATTCATTATAGATAATCTTGAACAGGCTCCTGCACGGATGGGTTTTAACGCTAGGCACGATGCAAACAAGCCCTTTTCAATTTTCAGCTGCTTTATTATTTGTTGCGTTTGCTCAACGCATAACCGGTAGTTACCGAGGGACATTTAGTAATGAATTTTATAAAAATTTCTCAAATGCTTGTAGAACTGACAAGGAATACCTATGAACGACACCAGGTTTAACAATAACCGCATTCCAACGAAATGGTTTAATAGCATGGAGCGGGCTTTGGATGCGGTACAAGATCAGCAAGAACTGTTTGATATTGCGATGACCATCAAAAAATATTTCGGGCTTTACAGCATCTGTTACGGCGTTGTCATGCAGAATAATTTCCAGAGTGAAAGTTATCATTTAGCTTCGGACGAACCTGAAGCATGGAAACAAATTTATACTCAAAATGACTATTGGAAAATCGATACCCGCGTCATTATTGCCCGCAATCAGACTATTCCTTTTCGCTGGAGTGAAATCGACAATCTTTCGAGTTTTATTGCCAACGATATTATGCGCGAGACGTTTGACGGCATGACCGTTCCGGTGCATGGACCGCATCGTTTTTTCGGCGTACTCCATTTCACCTATGACCCTCAAAGAAAAAAAATCGACAGCTGGCTGAAATATATCCAGCCGTTTTTAGTGTATTTGGCGCAGCGCATCGTAGACACTCAGCATAAATTGATTTGCCGGTCGCTAATCGTTTGCCCGGCACTGACCAATAGACAGCGTACCTGTTTGTCCTGGGCCGCTGACGGCAAAACGACCGAAGAAATTGCTTTAATTCTTAATATTGCCACTTCGACAGTCAATAAGCACTTGGATTTAGCTTCCACTGCCTTGAATGCCAATAATCGAACCCAGACCATTGCCAAAGCGGTCGATAGAAATCTTATCGGCTTAAGCTACAAGAAAAAAGCCAGAGTTATTTATCTTTAACCGAACTCTCATATCCCCTTAGAAAGGAGCATGGAATAACTTAGTCAAGTTGCTCATGGCCGGAGTGCGGGCTCGGCCTGCAAACGCAAGCAAAGCTTGCACTCCGGCTGCATACAGTTGCCCACTTTATTTCATACTCATGCCTTAGCTCTATCCATACCGGCTAGCTCATGTAAAGCCTCCCAAAACTTTATGACCGATTCCCAAGCTAAAGAGACTGTGAAAGTATTCGTTTTAGAACAAAAGCAAAAGCCTTCACCACGAAGACACGAACGACTGTACGGATGCAGGAGGTAGAGCAACGCAGGAGCAGTTGCCGAGGACACGAAGTTTTTAATACGTTGAGTTTAATCAATTATTTTTCTTCGTGAACTTCGTGTCTTCGTGGTGAATAGGTTTTTAAATTGATTTTGATAATACTTTCACAGACTCTAAAAATTGGGAAGCGGCGATAAAACGCCCGCACAAAAAGCCTTCCAATGAAACACAGCATTTATCGTGTAGATTCCTGATTGAGTCGTTTAAGACGCACCTCTCCGGTCCGGTTTTGCACTGACCGGACTAACAAAACCCATCCCTGAAATTCCGTTCATTCGGCAAAAACGACAAGCCAACCGTAAAAGAAATCGATGCTGCGGCAGTAAAAAATCCGGGCATTTTCTATTTTTAAATATGGCAACTCAAAAAAACCTCAGTATCTTTATTTTATAATTTATTTTCAATAACTTGCAATAAAATCCAAGTTCGAAATAAACCCCGGAAATGCATTATTGTGCCATTGTTGCAACATAACATTATCGCTAGACTATAACCCAACGTTACAGACAACCCGAACAAAAAAACGGGTGATACATGGATTCTTAAAGCCCCGTTTTTTTACAAAGACCGCTCACTTATATGGAGATGTAATGATTAAAAGTCCTCTTACAAAAAGCAGAGCGACCCGGATTTTATCCGGCATTTTTTGGGTGGTACCGCTCGCTTACGCCGATGCGGATTTTGGCAATACGGCTGCTATTGAACAGGTTGGCAATGCCTACCAAGCCGTAATCAGCCAATCGGGTGACGGCAATATCGCGCATATTCGTCAAGTCGCAACGCGTACCGAGCTTGATGAGGATTTAACGGCCGTTAACGGTAGCGCTGAAATCGATCAATCGGGGAGTCGGCACACCGCTGAAATCAATGACTTCGGCAAGCTGAACGATATCACCGTTCAGCAATGGCAAAGCGACAACACCGCTTTAGCTAATGTGGACGGTGACAACAATCAAGTCCGCATTGAGCAAAACGGCTTGGGCCAAGATGTGCTGGTCAATGCGGACGGTAACGGCAACAACGTGGCGGTAACGCAACAGGGTGACTACAACAGCGCGGCGATGGCGGTTGACGGTAACAACAACGGGCTTTACCTGACGCAAAACGGCGACAGCAACACTTCCAACATTCAGATCGCCGGCAATCATAACAGCGTGACCGCGTTACAAGTCGGCAACGCATTAAATTACAGCTTGGAGCTTAACGGTAACAACAGCAGTATCGGTGTTACCCAAAATGGAAGTTGAGGCAAGGAAGCCTCAGCAGGATGCACGCGGTAAAAGGAACATAATAAGGAACTCACGATAACGGACACGGCGGCAGGAGCCCTGGGCTATAACGCCCCATTAACCTGTAAATAAAGCGTTAGGCACCCTAGGTTCCATCGTTCAATTTACACTCAAAAACCTTAATTTGGAGTACAGACCTATGAACATTCAAAAAACCAGTTTGGCTATCGCCATCAGCATTATCATGTCTTCCAGCGCTTTCGCCGCTAACACCAGTACTGTAACTCAAATCGGCGCATCGGATGAAGCGACTATCAACCAAACAGGCACGAACGCATCCGACGTAGACCAAATCGGCAGCGGCAATAAGGCCACGATAGAGCAAATCAGCCAAGGATTGGCGCAAAACGATTCCGACGTAAGCCAAGTCGGTAGCGACAATGAAGCCACCCACTATCAATACGGCAGCGGTAATAGCGCCGCCAGCACGCAAACAGGCGATAGCAATAAGTCCACTATTGCCCCCCAAACCGGCAATGGCCTTTATACCGGGCATAACGGTCCGATAGGTCCGAATGAAGGCGGCTCGGACAATGTCGCCGTAGCCGTTCAAACCGGTAATTCCAATGAGTCGACCATCGGTCAAAATGGCGACAACAATTCGGCCGCGGTCGCTCAAACCGGTAATTACAACAAATCGACAATCGTTCAACACGGTAATTTTGCCGGATGGGATGGTTCAGGCGACTGGAACTATGCCCTCGTAGCCCAAAACGGTAACAACACTATTTCAGATGTTGATCAATTGGGGATTAATAATTCGGCAACCGTGACTCAAACAGGAAATTTACACAATTCCGAAGTTGATCAGGTCGGCGCTTTGAATGTCGCTACAGTGAACCAAAATTAATTTGGCTAAACGGCGTTATTCCCGGCAATGAAGAAGATAGGCAGGGATTTATCTCTGCCCGCCCTTCTGGATTGCCGGGCGCTACTCTGCCTTTAATCCGAAAATATTTCCGCTAACAAGCGACCGTCATTCCGGCTTTTATGCCGGAATCGGTCTCTTAACCATCGTAGAAGTCTTGGAGTTAAAAAATATCCGAGCTTTAGTGAGATATTGAGCTTAATAGAGGTTTCAATCGATAAGTAATGGCACTTATTGATTAAAAAACTGAACTCTCTATCCTACAAACAGCTCTAACTCTGCCGTAAAGCGGGCAGTTCGCGGAGACCCTATCTTTACTTTGATGAGGGAAAACACTATGAAAACGGACAACACTTTATTAGCGATGCTGCTGTGCCTGCATACGCTAGCCAGCGGCGCCGCGGAACAAGAAAACTGCGCAAGCTCTGCCGCAACCGAGGCGAATACCATGAAAGACCCGAACGGTAACCAACAAACTATCGTCCAAGCCGATCCCTACAATGAAAAATTCATTGAACAATCGGGCCGCGACAATGCCCTGACGCTCCGACAACTCGGCCGCGCCAACCGTGCGGACATCAGCCAGCGCGGCCGTTGCAACAGCAACGAAGTGACTCAATCGGGCGGCAATAATCAAGCGACGGTTAAGCAAAACGGCGGCGGCAACCGCGTGGTCATTCGCCAAGGCAAGCTGTTGTGAAACGCTATGGTCTTGGTATTTTGTTGCCGGCGCTGTGGTTAACGGCAAGCGCCCAACCGAATATTGAAATAGGCGGGCTGATCGTCGATCAAACCGTCTCCCGCGTCGGCCATTTGTTTTATCAAGACTTGATTAGCGGCTGGGAACCGCCGGACCCAAACGTCACCATTAGCGTAAACGAACGCCCCGATATTTTCGCGGGCAACATTATCTGGATAGAAATCAACGACGATATCGTGTTTCAGGATCGTGTGGGAACCCGTCCCAGCGGTATCGAAGAAAAAGCCCAGGCGGCGCGCGCCTTACTGGAATCATATATTCAGCGGAACAAGGATGCTTTGCACGGTTTAGAGGTTTATTAACATGCATCTATTATCGATTTATCTCGGATTACTGGCCCTATTTTCCGCGCCGGCGACGGCCACTGAATTAGTGCATCATTTTGAAAACCCCAGCTTTGGCGGCAATCCATTGAACGGCTCAACTTTGCTAAATCAGGCTAACGCTCAAAATACGCAAAAAGATCCGGCCGCGGCCCGCACTTCGGCTACCCAACAAACCCCGATCGACCGTTTCAAAAGCAGCTTGCAAAGCGCCATTCTCAGCCAGGTGTCACGCTCTTCGACACTCAATCTATTCGATAGCAACGGTAACATTAAACTGGGTTCTACCCTTAATTTCGACCTGAGCGGAGACGGCAGTAATACTTTTTCCGTGCAGGTGAGTTCCGAACCGGTCAACGGCAATATCTCCATCAACATTACCGACGGCATTACCGATACCACGCTGACCGTTCCTTATGTCCCGATTACCACTACGCCATAAACAATAATTTCCGCATAGCGTTATGTCGTATTGCGCCGCGCTAACCTAACCACTATCACACCACCATGACTAAATTTTCTCGCAGATTGCTGTGCGGTGTTGCGGCCGCGTTGACCCTAAGTGCTTGTTCCAGCGTATTCCAGCCGATCAGCTCCGGTAAGGCGACCACCGATTATCGCTCCGGCATTTCCGACTTACTCCGCTCCTTGCCGCCTCCGGTAGAACCGATTGTGGTTGCGGTGTATAAATTTCGCGACCAGACCGGCCAATACAAAAGCAGCGACGCGCAAGTGCAATATTCCACCGCGGTCACCCAAGGCGCAACATCCATGCTGATTCGCGCTTTAATGGAAGCCGGTAACGGCAGATGGTTTACCGTGCTGGAAAGAGAAGGACTGACCGATTTAATGAACGAACGCAAAATCATCGCGCAAACCCGTGAGATGTACGCCAACGACCACAGTAAAAGCGAAGCCCACGGCCCCAATCTGCCGCCGCTGCTGTATGCCCCGGTGTTGCTGGAAGGTGGAATTATTGCCTACGAGACTAATTTATTAACAGGCGGCTTGGGCGCGCGCTATTTCGGACTGGGAGGCTCCACGGAATTCAGGCGAGACACGGTAACCAGTATGCTAAGAGCGGTATCGGTAAAAAACGGCTCGGTTATCAATCATGTCGATGCCAGAAAAACGATTTTTTCGATGCAATTGGATTCCGGGCTGTACCGCTTCGTTTCTTTTATGCGCTTGCTGGAAGCCGAGGCCGGCATTACCAGTAACGAACCGCCGCAAATGGCGGTCATGGAAGCCATAGAAGCCTGTGTTTACGGCATGATTATGGAAGGTTTGGTTAATAAGACCTGGAGTTTTAAGGATCAAACCCTGATCAAATCTAAAATTGAAGACTATTTAAAACAGCGCGATTCTAAAATGATTGCCGACTTCGACGACAAAGGCCGCGTGCTTAATTTAAAGCCTGTAGAAGGACTGTAGATGCGGCGAGGAACGAACCGCACCGTTCTTACTTAACCAACCCATCCCGCCACCCAAGCCGCCGGCCTTTGTGTCATCACGTACAGCACCGATAGTCTGCTGACTGGCCGCGCCCGCTCCCGAAGCGCCAAGCAATGGCACGTTTGCGGAGTGAAAATGCAGGCTTTTAAACTGATTTGACTAATTCTTTCACACTCTCGGCTGCGTTCGTAATATAAGCGGTCCGGCTTTTATTTTTCGATAAATTACGCGACCGCAAGCCGGTAATACACTTCGGCGTTATCGATCAACTTAGCCACCACTTCCGCATCGAGCCGACCGCTGGCAACGCGAGCTTTTAAGTCGTTGAGAATATACTCAAGACTCATGGTATGACGATAAGGCCTTTCTTGGGCTAAAGCCTGAAAAATATCGGCAACGCTGATGATACGGCATTCCAGGTCCAGTTCTTTTTTTTCGGTTCTAAAAGGATAACCGTCGCCGAGCAAGGTCTCATGATGGAACCCGGCCCATACCGGAATCTTTGAATCGTCGAACACCCGTTGCAGAATGCGGAAGGTATCGTAACTGTGGCGGTGCATCGTGGCCCGTTCCTCCGGCGTCAGACTACCCGGCTTGTCGATAATATCCTCGGATACCCGCAATTTGCCGATGTCGTGCAATAGCCCGGCGATTTCAACCTGCTCCAGTTCATGACCTTCAACACCGAAATCGACGGCCAATTGCCGGGCGATATGCGCGACCCGTTGCGAATGCTCGTCGGTATACGGGGATTTGGCGTCCACCACGCGCGAAAACAGCCGCGCCAATTCTTTGAGCGCAGCAATATCGAGCAGAACCGCCGGAATATGGCTACCGATCAGATGTAAATCTTCATCCAGGTATTCGGGCTCCATCGCCAGCCAAAAAGCTTCGACATTGGCGACTTCGGTAAAAGCATCGACCAGTTCCGGGGCGAACAATGTGCCTGACAGCGTTTTGATGCGATTGATGATTGCCGGATACTCGATAAGGATCAAGCCATTGTTCAGGAAAGGCGCTTGCAGCACGTCGATTCGGTCCGCCAGAAACAGCAGATTGGCGCGCAAGCGAACGCGATGATCTATCGGCAACGCCGGCAATTTTTCCCAACGACTATGGTGATAGCGAACTTCGAGGGCTAAATGCGCAACCGGCGAACAGGCTGACAAATAATCGGCGCCGCGTATACAGTGCTCTTCGGCGCCGTCCCATTCCAGCGTTTCGGTGAGTTGGCGGTGTTCATGAATTCTGGACACCCCGCAATCGTGCAACATGCCGGAGTAAAGGATGGAGCGGCACTCAAGTTCCGGCCAGTTCAGGTGCAGGGCAATAGTCCGAGCCATGACGGCTACCCGTTTACCGTGCCTGACTTCGTCGACGCCGACTAAATCCAGCGCGCAACTTAATGCGGTAATAGCGTTATGTAGATCGACGTGTTGCAGTTTCATGGCAGGTAGGGATCGGCTAGGGACGAGTCGGTGGATGAAAACATTATTGAATTTTGACAGGCGCACGGCCAATTGTCTGCAAAAAATTATGAAGTAAAGTAACGCTTAACAATAGCGGAGACCGATCCGGTCGCGCGGTGATAATGCCGAATTCAGCCGACAAACCGCCGATGCCTCGCTAAAGAAATAAGGATTTTATCCCTCAAAAGCCCGGCGTTTGTTTTAAAATAGCGCCAACACTTTGGAGAACGCCATGAGCCTCGCACAACCGACCTTAGAAGATATTTGGAAACTCTTTCAGGAGACCGATAGAAAATTCCAGGAAACGGATAGAAGGTTTCAGGAAACCGATAAGAAGTTTCAAGCAACCGACAAGAAATTTCAGGAAACCGACAGAAAAATCAAGCAAGTGACCGAAAACATCGGCCGATTGAGCAATAAACTCGGCGACTTTATTGAGGAAATGGTGTATCCGGCCGCCGTGCGCTTGTTTCAAGAGCGCGGAATCGACGTCCACGAGGTACACCGGAACGTCAGCTCCAGGCGCCATGGCGAAGGCATTGAAGTGGACTTATTGGTGGTTAATGACACCGATATAATCGCTATCGAATGCAAAAGCACACTCAGCATTGACGATATCAACGAGCATTTGCAGCGCCTGGAAAAGCTGAAACGTTTATTGCCCGCCTACAGTAACAAACGCGTTATGGGAGCCGTAACAGGCATGGTTATTCCTGACAATGTCGCTCAATATGCCTATCGGCAGGGCTTATATGTGATAGGCCAAACCGGAGATCAATTAGTGCTGCGTAACGATTTAAAATTTAAAGCTAAAACGTGGTAACAACGCCAAGGCTTTACCGTTTAAGTAACATTACTGAGTTCCGGCGTTGCGACACTCTGACGCGCGACAATATGTCACATTCCTTTGTTTACCGTTTATCGTTAATATAGCTGCAACTCTTGAGATGCAAATTCCTTCCTCGGGATTCAGAGTTTTATATCCTTCTCTATAATGCGGCCTAACCGGCCGCATTTTTTTTGCCTGCCGGTTTTAGACAAATCGGTTTGATAACTGCGCTATGCCGGGATTCCCACACTACTCGCGCCAGTATTTTTCCCTGAAATAAAAAGCCACCTTCACCAAGCCGATCAGTACCGGAACTTCGACCAGCGGGCCGATGACGGCGGCAAAAGCCTGTCCCGATTGCAATCCGAAAACCGCGACGGCTACCGCAATAGCCAATTCGAAATTATTGCCGGCCGCGGTAAACGACAAGGTGGCGCTAACCCGATAGCCCGCCCCGGCTTTGGCCGACATATAAAAGGTAACCAGGAACATCAGCAGAAAGTAGATCACCAGCGGTACCGCGATACGCACCACATCCATCGGCAATTGCACGATGTATTCGCCTTTCAGGGAAAACATCACCAAAATGGTGAACAGCAACGCAATTAAAGTGATGGGGCTGATTTTGGGCACGAAGACTTGTTCATACCACTGCACACCTTTGCGCCGCACCAAAAAAAAGCGCGTGAACATGCCGCCGAAAAAAGGAATGCCTAAGTAAATCAGCACACTTTTAGCCACTTGAAGCATAGTCACCTGAACTTCAAGGCCGGAAGCGATACCCAGCCACGCGGGCAGAACGGTGACGAAAACATAGGCGTAAACCGAAAAAAACAGCATTTGAAAGATCGAATTGAAAGCCACCAGACCCGCGCAATATTCGCTATCGCCGTCGGCCAGTTCGTTCCAGACCAGCACCATAGCGATACAGCGCGCCAAGCCGATGATAATCAGACCCACCATATACTCCGGGTAATCCCGCAGAAAGATAACAGCCAGCGCGAACATCAACACCGGGCCGATGATCCAATTTTGGACCAGAGACAGCAGCAAAATCTTGGTGTTTTTAAAAACCTCGGGTAATTCCTCGTAGCGAACCTTAGCCAGCGGCGGGTACATCATCAGAATCAAACCGACGGCAATGGGCATGGAGGTGGTGCCGACCTGAAAGCGGGTCAGCCATTGGGTGACGCCGGGAATAAAATAGCCCAGTGCGATACCGCCCGCCATGCTGATAAATATCCATAGGGTCAGGAAGCGTTCTACAAATCCCAAATGTTTAACGGTGTTAGTTTGGTTTGTCATGTCGGCTGCCTTATAACGTTTCCGCGCCGATTTTATTCAGCGCCTCAGTCAATTCAGGCTTGGACATCGTCTCAACCGGCAGCGCCAACAATTGCCGTATGCGTTTTTCCAGAGCCGCGTAAGTGGCTTCGAAAGCCGCTTCAATCACTTCGGCGCTACCGTCGACATGCGCCGGGTCGGGCAAGCCCCAATGCGCCCGAACCGTATTATTCAAGTAAACCGGGCAGACTTCCCCGGCCGCGCTGTCGCAAACGGTAATCGCAATATCGATGTTTTTGTCGTCGAATTCATCCCAGGATTGACTGGAAAAACCCTCGGTTGAGAGGCCGTGACGGGCTAATGTCGCCAACGCGTTGGCGTTTACTGTGCCGGTCGGATGACTGCCGGCCGAAAAAGCCCGAAACCGGTCGCCGCCCAGATGATTAATCAGCGCCTCGCCCAACACACTGCGGCAAGAATTCCCGGTACATAAAATCAAAACGTTTAACATGGTTTGCCCCTTACATTTATATATTCGAATAAACGAATATTATAGGGCAAAAAAATTCAGCCGCAAGGCTTGTTCATGTCGGGACGGTCGCCTATGGTCTGCAAACGGCTCGTGTCATTTTGCTGTTTGGCATGGGTCGCGAACTGGTCGGCGGCAACGTCTAAAATGTCAAAAACCCACGCCGGTAACTCGGGATTAATTTGGTAATACACCCATTGCCCTTCGCGGCTGTCCAGCAGCAGCTTGCTATGGCGCAGTTGCGCAAGGTGGCGCGATATTTTGGGTTGTAATAAATCCAGCGCATGGGTTAATTCGCAAACGCAGAGTTTGCCTTGTTTATGCAGCAAAACCACGCAACGCAAACGGGTTTCATCGGACAAACATTTAAACAGGGTGGTGGGTGTGATCATGTTGATAAATAGAAGTGTAGCCGTTGAAACTAGCCTAGTTTAAAGCCGACAAAAAAACCGCCGACGCCGCTGGCGCCTTTGCTGGTAATGCCGGTCAAGCGATCCACCAAAAACCCGCCGGAGCTTTTTGCGGCTTCGGTAGCGGCCGTGGCGGCGTGTTGCAGCTTTTCATCGGTGATATCGATAATGTCGTAATATTCCGCAACAAACAGCAGGGTGATCGCCGCTCCCCCCAGAAACAAGGCTGTGCGCAACATTTTTTTGGCGAAATAACCGACCGCCAAGCCGATAACAAACGGTGCGCCGACATTGCCCATTAAAAAAGTCGAAGAAAAGATGTCCTCAGAAGGCGCTACATCGAGTGGAGAGGTACTCATGATTGTGAATTTCTGCTGTTAAGTGACAAGGAATAATGTTCGGCTAAAAAAGTAAGATTACGTTTTGGTTTGTGCATTTTATCACTAAACGCAAACGCATCAGAAAACAAAGCGATAACGGCAATGCACATGCGCCTTTAGTTTAAAGGGCCGCGGCAAAAATCAGCTTTTATAAAACCGCATCCGTTAAAACCTATATAATCGTGTCATCTTAATTTCCCCCTAAAATCCAACCAAGCCTCTAGGTTGGGCGAGAGCATTATGTATTCAGTTGAAGTTTTTCCTTGGAATAAAAATTTCGAGACCGGAGTGCCTCAAATTGATGTACAGCATCAGCGCTTGGTTGAGTTGTTAAATGTACTGGCCGGTCATTTGGCCTATCAGTCCGACGTACCCACCTTGAATAATGTTTTCAACGACTTGGCGGAATACGCCATTTACCATTTTCAGGAAGAAGAAGCTATTTGGCATGCCTACTTTCCTGAAGATACTTGGGAAACCAAACATAAAAACGATCATCGGCGATTTTTGACCACTGTAAACAGGATTATGGGGGGAAAAACCCTCAGGCCCTTGGATCAAGTCATTGAAGAAATTCTCACCTTCCTAACCCAATGGTTGGCCTTTCATATTCTGGATACCGATATGCGCATGGCCAAGGTCGTGCTGGCGGTGCAATCCGGCATACCGTTAATCCAAGCAAAGGAGCAAGCCGATCAGGAAATGAGCGGCGCGATGAAGGTGCTGATCGAAACCATGCTGTCGATGTTCGAAGCCTTGTCTTCACGCACTATGCAACTGGCAAAAGAGGTCATTGAACGCCAAAAAGCCGAGCAATCCAGCCAGGAGGCCCTGGATCGGCTTCAGAAAATCGCCAGCCAGGTGCCGGGGCTGGTGTTCCAGTTTCAATTGTTTCCCGACGGCAGTTCGCGCATCCCTTACGCTAATGAAGCCATTCAAACTATCTACCGAGTCAGTCCGGAAGAAGTCAGCGAAGACGCTGGCAAAGTACTCGCGGCCTTGCACCCGGATGACCTGGAGCGGTTCAAAACGTCCTTTAAAGTCTCGGCGCAACACTTAACGCCCTGGCGGCAGGAATATCGCTTAAAGTTCGACGATGCTCCGGTGTGTTGGCTGTTCGGCAATGCGCTGCCGCAGCGGCAGGCCGACGGTTCGGTGCTTTGGCACGGCTTCATCACCGACATCACCAAGCAAAAGCAGGATGAAGTGGACCTGCATATCGCCGCCACCGCCTTTGAGTTGCAGGACGCCATGCTGGTCACCGATGCCGATAATGTCATCCTCAAAGTCAACCGGGCCTTTACCCGAATCACCGGTTACAGCGCTCAGGAAGTCATCGGTAAAACCCCTAATTTGCTCAGTTCCGGGCTACACGACAAATCTTTTTACAGCGCCATGTGGGAGAGCATCAATAGCCACAACGCCTGGCAAGGTGAAATATGGAACCGGCGCAAGAACGGCGAGATTTATCCGGAATGGCTGATTATCACCGCGGTGAAAGAATCCGACGACCCGAACGAACAAGTCAATCACTATGTAGCGTCCTTCTCCGACATCACTTCCCGCAAAGCCGCCGAAGAAGAAATCAAGCAATTGGCCTTTTATGATCCGCTGACCAAGTTGCCCAACCGCCGTTTGTTGTTGGAGCGCTTGAAACACAGCATCGAAGTGGAACGCCGTGAAGGCAATCGACTGGCATTACTGATGCTTGACCTGGATCGCTTTAAAGCGGTCAACGACAGTTTGGGCCATGCCGCCGGCGACGAATTGCTGCAACAAGTCGCGGCCCGCATTCTGGCAAGGCTGCGCGACGTCGACATGGTCGCACGTCTGGGCGGCGATGAATTTGTGGTCTTGCTGGAAGATATTGCCCATCCTGAAGATGCCGCACGGGTGGCTGAAGACATTATCCTGGTGTTAAGCAAACCTTTTCAGCTCAGTCAAAGCAACGACGTCCAAATCGGCGCCAGCATCGGCATCAGCCTGTATCCCGAACACGGGGCCAGCTATGAAATGCTGATGGATCACGCCGATGCCGCTTTGTATCAGGCCAAGGATCAAGGACGCGGCTGCTATGCTTATTTTTCCGAAGACCAAACCATCGCAGCCCGCGAGCGCATCGCGTTGGAAACGCGGCTGCGGCGGGCGATTGAACAAGGCGAACTACGGGTGTTCTACCAGCCGCAGGTGGATATTGCCGACGGCCGCATCGTTGGCGCCGAGGCTTTGGTGCGCTGGCAAGATCCGCAGGAAGGCTTGATTCCGCCACTCCGCTTTATCCCGATCGCGGAAGAAACCGGGCTGATTTTGGAAATCGGCGAATGGGTGTTGCGGGAAACCTGTCGACAAGGCCGTCGTTGGTTGGATGCAGGGCTAATGCCGCTCACCTTGGCGGTCAACGTCTCCCCTCAGCAATTCCGCCGCGGCGATATCAGCAGCTTAGTGGCTACCGTGCTGCACGAAACCGGATTTCCGGCCGAGTATCTGGAACTGGAAATGACCGAAAGCGGACTGATGGAAAACCAGGATCATGTCATGGAACTTTTGAACAAACTGCGTGCGCAGGGCATTCGTCTAGCCATTGACGACTTTGGCACCGGTTTTTCGTCATTGGCTTATCTAAAGCACTTTCCGTTGGATGTGCTGAAAATCGACAAAAGCTTTATCGATGACATTCCTCACTTGCGGGACGATATGGAAATTGCCGCGACGATTATCGCTATGGGGCATATTCTGGGCTTTAAAGTGCTGGCCGAAGGCGTGGAAACGCCGGAACAACTGGCGTTCTTGCGGGAAAAAAGATGCGACACCTATCAAGGCTATATCAAAAGCCCGCCGGTGCCGGCGGACGCGTTTGTTAAGCTGTTGCAGGATCAGGGGCTTGATTGATTCCCGACAATCGACGCATTTATTAAAAGCTTCACCACGAAGACACGAACGACTTGTATGGATACAGGAGGTAGAGCAACGCATGGAGCAGTTGCCGAGAGCACGAAGCTTATAAAACTTCGTGCTCTTCGTGCCTTCGTGGTGAATTCTTTTTACGATCAGCCTTACGAACTAAACGGCTGTACATCGCCCGGTTTTCGCAGCATTTTATTCACTTCATCAAGATGCAGCTCTTCTCCGGCAATCATCTCTCGCGCGTATTCTTCCAACAGCACTGAAACGCCCTCCGAAACTTTCAGCAATTCAAAATAAGCGGCTATCGCGGTTTTCTCATGTTCCAGGCTTTCTCTTAGAATATCGCCGATATCATGTTTAGCCGTTTCCAATAAAGGGCCGATTTTAAGCGACGGATGCCCACCCAATAAAGTAACCAACTCACCGGCTTTATGGGCATGAATCAAACTTTCATCGGCATTGCTCTTAAGCCACGAAACAATAGGAATGCGGTTATAACCGTAAACCATCAGCGAGTAATGCGTGTAGCGCACAACGCCCGCCAATTCAAGCTCCATAATAAGATTAAGAATATCTACAGCCCGTTGTTTTTCTTGATCGTTCATGTCGATTCTCCTTTTATTAAAAAAAGTACGCCATTTAACGTTAAGTAAACCCTTGTTCGGATAGTCATCAAAATCCCGATAACGGTGTAAAGCGCCGTTTCCGGCTTTGATGACGTTCGAGTATAAACAATTTCGTTTTGGATAGATAAGTCATCAGGCGAAATCAGCTGTACTTGTGCGCGGCCAACTAACGATATGCCTGATACCGGTTTATCAGTTATAATCCCCGACTTTTTATTGCCCAAGAGCATTAAACCGTGTCCAGCATAAACAACGACTTATCTACTTTTCAAGGACTCATCCTGGCCTTACAGGAATACTGGTCAGCTCAAGGCTGCATTTTATTGCAACCCTTGGATCAGGAAGTGGGCGCGGGAACTTTCCATCCCGCCACCTTTTTACGCGCCATCGGCCCCGAGCCTTGGAATACCGCCTATGTACAACCGTCGCGCCGACCGACCGACGGCCGCTTCGGCGAAAACCCCAACCGCTTGCAGCATTACTACCAATATCAAGTCGTGTTAAAGCCGTCGCCGGACAATATCCAGGACTTATATCTGGGTTCGTTGCGCCATTTGGGTTTGGATTTACTTGAACACGATGTGCGCTTTGTCGAAGACAATTGGGAATCGCCGACCTTAGGTGCCTGGGGCTTGGGCTGGGAAGTCTGGCTGAACGGCATGGAAGTGACCCAGTTTACTTATTTCCAGCAAGTCGGCGGGCTTGAGTGCAGGCCGATCACCGGCGAAATCACTTACGGCCTGGAACGTATCGCGATGTATTTGCAGGGCGTTAAAAGCGTTTACGACTTGGTGTGGACTAACGGCCCGTTCGGCACAGTGACTTACGGCGACGTGTTTCATCAAAACGAAGTGGAAATGTCCGCTTATAACTTCGAACACGCCAATGTCGAGTTCATGTTTCAGTGTTTCGAGACTTATGAGCGCGAATGCACCAAGCTGATCGAGTTGAATTTGCCGTTACCGGCTTATGAGATGGTGCTGAAAGCCTCTCATGCGTTTAACCTACTGGACGCGCGTCATGCTATTTCGGTTACCGAGCGGCAACGCTATTTGTTACGAGTTAGGAATCTGGCTAAATCGGTTGCTGAGGTTTATTACCAACGTAGGGAATCGTTGGGATTTCCGATGTGCAATCAATAAGCCGAGTAACACATGGCAACGTTTTTCAACTCAGTACATATTACCAATTTCAAATCGCTTAAAGATGTCACTTTAAACGATTGCAGGCGGATTAATTTGCTGATTGGAAAGCCGAATGTTGGGAAGTCTAATATTTTGGAGGCGATTGGATTATTTGGCCTGAATTATAGTCGCCTTAACAAAAACAAAAAATTGACACAATTTGTAAGATTCGACAATACGCCGGAATTGTTTTTTGATGGCGACACTAATGCACCAATTACGGTAGCAATTAACGATGATGGCAATGAGCCCAGTTGCCGTGTTGACTATCAAAATCTAAATCATAAAAACTTTAACGATACTATTCAACTTTTTGATAAACAGCTTGTTATATCACTTTTTATTGATGGGGCATATTCCAAATTAACCGTAAATAATGATCTTGAACTAGACATTATTGAATTTGGTGGATTTTACAATATTAAACAGTATAAATTTACCCATAATCCGGCTTTGGAAAAATTAAATATTCCGTATCTTATGCCACCTTTTGGAGTAAATTTACTTAATGTTATTCAAGAGCATAAGCACTTAAAAAAAACACTGTCGGGTATTTTTGCTGAATATGGTTTGAAACTGGTTTTTGATACCGCAAACCAAGCATTAAAAATCATGAAGGAAATAAAAGATAGCGAGGTATTTTTACTTCCTTATTATTCGATAGCCGACACCCTACAAAGAATAATATTTTTTAAAACCGCCATTGCTTCTAACGAAGATTCGATTTTGTTGTTTGAAGAACCTGAAGCGCACTGTTTTCCGCCTTATATTACCCACATAGCAAAAGAAATAATAAGTTCTGAAACTAATCAGTTTTTTATTGCCACACATAGCCCTTATATTTTGGATGCTTTCTTAGAAAATGCTCACGTTGATTTAGCAATATTTATGGCCGATTTTAAAGATGGTCAGACTGTTATTAAAAGATTAACTGATGACGAATTAAATGATGTGTATGAATATGGACTAGACCTATTCTTTAATGCTGAGCTATTTACGGATGAAATTTAATATCAATTTTTGTGTTATGCCGGAATGCTATATTGACACTAACTTGATTGAAACGATTGCACCTCCCGAAAGAATTGGCAGTGCGCACGGTTATAATCACAAACATAGTTGCAATAAAGTCGTCGATGAAATGATAGGAAAATTGAAAGATAATTTTGCTGTAGGTATTGTCGATCAAGATAGAAGGCCATTATCACGTACTTCCGAGTTTAAATTAGTCGTTAAAAAACAAAATTTAAAATTATATAAACATAAAGACAAAAATCATTACTTGATATTTCATCCTCCAATTGAACAATGGATTCTTGATGAATCTTGTGCTGTGGGTATTTCTTTAGAATCTTATAATTTACCGACCACATTAAAAGGACTTATCGATGAGACAAAAAACGAGTTCAGCAAGAAAGATCCAAAATTCAAACTTTTATTCCGCGATTTACAAAAACACAATGCACTCGGTATCAACCTGTTAGCTAATTGGACACGGTATTTAAAAGAACATCCTTATAATGCAGACAAACTCGAATTAATAAACTTATAACGACACATAAAGGCAACCTATCGTGACCGCACAACACTTACTTTTCGAATTAGGTTCGGAAGAACTGCCGCCCAAGACTTTGCTAAAACTGAGCAACGCTTTATTAAACGGCATCATTCAAGGCCTTAACGCCGCCGAATTAACCTTTACCGGCAGCAAAGCTTACGCCACCCCCAGACGCTTGGCCGTTTTCATCGAAAACCTGTCCACCGCGCAACCGGATAAAACCGTCGAAAAACGCGGCCCTGCGCTGCAAGCGGCCTTCGCGCCGGACGGCACACCCAGCAAAGCAGCGATGGGTTTTGCAGTCAGCTGCGGCACCACTTTCGAGCAATTGGAACGCCTAAAAACCGACAAAGGCGAATGGCTCAGCTTTACCCAAGCCGTCAAAGGCCAAGCCACGGAAAGCCTGATTCCCGACATCATCCGCTCAAGCATCGCCGGATTGCCGATTGCCAAGCGGATGCGCTGGGGCAGTTTCACGACCGAATTTGTCAGACCGGTACACTGGGCGGTTTTGCTTTACGGCGATAAGGTCATCGATACCGAAATCCTGGGCCTAAAAACCGGCGCGGCTACGCAAGGACACCGGTTTCATGCGCCGCAAGAAATTACCCTAACCAAGCCGGAAGATTACGCCGATGCCCTGTACCAACAAGGCCGCGTCATTGCCGATATTGAACAAAGAAAAAACATCATTCGCGATGCGGCGCAACAAGCCGCCGCCGCAGTGAGCGGTATTGCCCATATCGAAGACGATTTATTGGAAGAAATTGCCGCCTTAAACGAATGGCCGGTGCCGATTACCGGAACTTTCGATCCGCGCTACCTGGAATTGCCGCCGGAAGTGCTGATTACCACGATGCAAACCAACCAAAAATACTTCCCGGTTAAAAATGCCGACGGCGGTTTATTGGCGAACTTCATTACCTTCAGCAATATCGAAAGCACCAATCCTAAATCCATCCAACAGGGTAATGAGCGCGTGGTCACCCCGCGCCTTTCCGATGCGGAGTTTTTCTGGAACCAGGACCGAAAGAAAACCTTGGAAGATCGCGTGGACAGCTTATCCAGCGTTATTTTCCAAGAGAGTTTGGGCACGGTTTACGATAAAACCCTACGCGTTCGCAATCTGGCAAAATTTATCGCCGGACATTTAGGCGCCGATGTCGAATTGGCCGAACGCGCCGCGCTATTGGCAAAAACCGATTTAATGACCGAAATGGTCAGCGAATTCGGCAACTTGCAAGGCATTATGGGGCGCTACTATGCGCTCGCGGAGCACGAGCCGAAAGCGGTCGCCTGGGCGCTTGAACAGCAGTATTTCCCCAAACAATCCGGCAGTCCGACCGCGAGCAGTGCAACCGGGCAAATTCTGGCTATCGCCGAAAAAATAGATACGCTGGTCGGTATTTTTGCGGTCGGCTTGATTCCTACCGGCGACAAAGATCCTTATGCGTTGCGCCGGGCCGCTTTAGGCATTCTCCGTACTATCATAGAGAATCAACTCAACATTAATATCGTTGAATTGACCGAGTTTGCCAGTGTCCAGATTAAAACCGTTGCAGGCCAAACCGGCGATCAAGCCGAAACAGCCGACCGGGTTATCGATTTCATTTTCGACCGCTTGAAAGGCTATTGCCTTGACCAAGGCTACACCGCCGATGAATTCGATGCCGTTATTTCAGTTAAACCACCCGAACCGTTGGATTTCATGCAGCGGTTGCAAGCGGTGAAAGCGTTCAGACAATTACCCGAAGCCGAAAGCCTGGCGGCGGCGAATAAACGCATCCGCAATATCCTGAAAAAATCGGATACCGAAGCGGCGGCAAGCGTCGGTGCATTGCTTGAAGCGCAAGAAAAGCAGTTGTTACAAGCCGCGTTGCAATCCGCGGACGACATTAAACCGTTACTGGCGCAACGTAATTACCAAGCGACGCTGAACCGTTTGGCCGGTTTGCGCAATGATGTCGACGCATTTTTCGATCATGTGATGGTAATGACCGACGATCTTGACTTGCGCGCCAACCGGCTGGCTTTGCTGAATCTGTTGTCCGAGCAGTTTTTGACCTGCGCCGATATTTCCAAATTGCAGTCGTAAATGAATTTATTCCGTAGCTCATCGTTCCCACGCTCCGGCACATATGTGCTGCGCTACATCGCCATTTGCATCGTTCCCACGCTCCGGCGTGGGAATGCAGGGGTAGACGCTCCGGCGTCCCGCAACGCTGAAGCGTTGCGGACTGAATTCCCACGCCGGAGCGTGGGAACTATAAAAGGCGCGCCCTACGCGAATGCCTGCCGCGCTTGCAGGGACTATGTCTTGCGAATATTTGTGTATAAAAACGAGCGCTCCAGCGTGGAAGTGCAGTCAGGACCGCCCCAGCAGTGCGGGAACGCTATATAAATGATGCCCGAAAACCGCTACGTGTTGCTGGATCGTGATGGCGTTATTAACCACGATTCGGACGACTTCATAAAATCCCCGGAACAATGGCTGCCGATTGAAGGCAGTCTTGAAGCTATCGCCTTATTCAATCAACATGGCTATAAAGTTGTTGTAGTTACCAACCAGTCCGGTCTGGCGCGCGGCTTATTCGATGCCGCGACGTTGGAAAGCATTCACGCAAAAATGCGGACTATGGTTGAACAAAAAGGCGGAACAATCGACGCGATCTATTTTTGTCCGCACGGCCCTGACGATGACTGCACTTGCCGCAAACCCAAACCGGGGCTTCTCGAAGCCTTTGCCAAAGACAATCATGTAAAACTAAGCGGTATCGCGGTTATCGGCGATTCATTGCGCGATGTTCAAGCCGCACAGGCTGTCGGTGCAAGCCCGATACTGGTCAAAACCGGCAAAGGCCGACAAACCCTAGACAACAATCCTCATCTCAACATTCCCATTTTTGAGAACTTATATGACGCAGCAAAATATCTCGTATCAAGACCCTAGACCTAAAAACTATATAGGCTCGGCTCTATTATTTTTGGGCATTTTCTCTACCGCGACCATCATCGGCATATTGCTTATTTTAGGTATGCTGACGACTTTTAAAATACGCTGGAAACTCGGCCATGCCTGGTGCGCTATCATCAGTTGGATGACCAAAGTTTTTTGCGGCCTTACCTATGAAGTGGAAGGATTGGAACACATTAATCCGCAGCAACCTGCGATTATCTTGAGCAACCATCAGTCGGCATGGGAAACGCTGGCGTTAAGATATATTCTGCCGCCTCATTCGGTGGTCATCAAGCAAGAACTGCTTTATCTGCCGATTTGGGGCTGGTCATTGCTCACGTTGAAATCCATCGTCATCAATAGAAAAAACCAGCGCGCCTCATTACGTTCTTTGCTGGAACAAGGCACTAAATATTTAAACCAAGGCTTGTGGGTGCTGATTTTTCCGGAAGGCACTCGCGCCGGAGCTCGGGAAGTCTTGAAATTCAACATCGGCGGCGCGATGCTGGCGCATAAAACCGGCGTTCCGGTTGTTCCGGTTGCCCATAATGCCGGCGATTTTTGGCCGCGTTATAGTTTTTTAAAATATCCCGGCGTAATCAAGTTGAAAATCGGTCCAGTTATAGAAACCCAAGGCCGTAAAGCCGCCGACATCAATGCCGAAGCGGAAGCCTGGATAACTCAGGCAATGAAGGAGATGGATTAAGGTTCAAGGTTCAAGGTTCAAGGTTCAAGGTTCAAGGTTCAAAATATTATACCTTTTGCCTTTTGCCTTTTGCCTTTTGCCTTTTGCCTTTTGCCTTTTACCTTTTACCTTTTACCTTTTACCTTTTACCTTTTACCTTTTACCTTGAACCTTTTTACCTTGCACCTAAGCTACATGCGTATAATGCCGCACATTGCATTTTTACTAATAACACGGTTACACAGACATGAAAAAACTACTGCTCATTTCCCTATCTGCATTATTACTCCCCGCCTGCGCGGATAGAAACGAATTCGAACAAACTGTATTGGAGCAAATGCAGTTGGAAAAAGATATTAAGGACTATAAATTATCCCCGGAACGCATGGCTAAATGCGTCGTTGATACTGTCTCGAACAACATGCCCGGCGTTTTCGCGCTCGACCCCAAACGCTTGATGGCCTACCGTAGCTATACCAAAATGTTGACGCTGTCCTCGTCTAAAGATCCTAAAAAATCGCTTGACGAACTGCGCACTGAATTCGGTTCGGCGAAAGAATTGGCGGAAGCCCATGCCAACTATACCGAAAGTCAGATGGACTGCTTATCCGCGCTGATCGGGGAGTCGGAAGAACCCACCAAGGATGAAAAATAAATTGAAGTTTTAGTCTACTGTGGGCGCGACTAAATTCCCGCCCACAAGCTTCGTCACTCAGTCCCGCAACAACGCTTAAACTTCTTACCGCTGCCGCACGAACACGGCGCATTTTTGCCCAGATTAGTTTGCAAGCCCACCTTCGCTATCGATTTAACCAGCCCGTCCAAATAAAACCAGCCGCCCGCTCGTTGCGTGAACTGGCTGATCTCAGTCATAACGTACTCTTCGCCGTCTTGCAGGTAATACGCCTTAAACTCCACCACGCCTTTAGCATCCTTGCTCCCGCCTTTTTTGGTTTTACCGATTTCCAAACGCTGCCAAGCGACCGTTTCCTTGGAGAAATCGATTAACTCCGGCCGCACCGTGGCGTCCCAAGTCGCCACTAAATAATCGCCATTATGCAAAGCATAAGCGGTAAAACGCGAACGCATTAAAGCGACCGCAGTTGTAGGCCTTTTTGCGCCGGAATGAAAGGGGCCGCAGCAGTGAGCGTATTCGATGCCCGAGCCGCAAAGACAAAAAGCGTTTGTGTTCAAAAGAAATTCCTTATTAAAATTTTGGCTTAGTTTTCATTGACCTGTATTTGCCGGTCGTTACCAGCAATCCGCTCCGGTAAGACCCGGGACTAGAGGAATCACGCCTTTAACGCCGGTATTTGTCAACGTTAAAGAGCCGCACGCGTCATTGGCTTGAGAGCTGCCGACTATGGGATTGGCGGACAACGTAAACGAGGTCGCATCCACCGGAAAAAGCACCAAATCGTAATAAGCCGTCCCTGTTTTAGGCGTAGTCGTAAACGGCAGAACCGGAATCGTCTCATCCCCCGTTCCGCATTGACCGTCGGCGCCCGCATCCATGTAGCAACCGGCTTCGGTAGCATGGCGCTCCATGAAATTCGCCAGCTCCAGCAGAGCGCTTTTGGCATCGGCTCGGCGTGATTTAGTCACGCTGTCTTGATAACTGGGATAAGTCACCGCCGCTAAAATGCCAACGATAGCCACGGTTACCATCAGTTCTATCAGGGTAAAACCTTGAGGTCTGTGTTTCATAAAATTTATTCCAAAAAATTCGAGGATCGGCCCGTAGCGTCCGCAAGCCGGACACTGTTCGCTCACTCTGACGGCGAGATACGGAAGTAAAATGATCGGCAATCCGGGCATAATTTGTAACTATACTATAGGCATTCCTGCATGTCCCGGTCATTGTCTGTATTGATTATCCCTCTGTAAAACAGGAACTCTAAATTAAAAACTCGAATTGTGATTGAGTTAGGCTTATCTCATGCCGGTTTTGAGAGAATATACCGTAACAACTCATATGAAACCCCATTAATCCCCGGAGTACAGTCCATGTTTACCATCAAAGAAATCGTTTTTATAGATTGCAATGTCACTGACCCGGATGTGCTGCCGGCCGGAATGCGCGCCGATGTCGATACAGTGCCGCTTAGCGCTGCGGAACCCGCCCTTGCGCAAATTGCCCGCGCTGTTCAAGGCCGTAAGGAACTGGCGGCCATTCACATTATCGCCCATGGTCGCGCCGGTGAAATCAGCTTCGGCGCCGGGGCGGTCTCGCTTGAAACGCTGAACGATTACCACGCGGACTTTGCCGAAATAGGACAAGCCTTGGCTAAAAACGGCAATTTACTGTTATGGAGTTGCCATACCGGAGCTGATGAACGCGGAACCTCGTTTATCAACGCATTGGCTCAAAAGCTGGGCACAGCGGTTGCGGCGGCGACCGATCTAGTCGGTGCGGCGGTACTTGGCGGCTGTTGGGCACTTGATAAACAAATAGGCGTTGTCACAGCGCGAGTGCCGTTAACAGTAACAGGACAAGCAAGTTATAGCGGCGTAATGACAACTTTTGACGGCACCAGTGGTAACGACGTGGCAATCGCCACGGATTCTACAGCGACTTCGACCATAACCGGATTTACCGGTGGCTCTAAATCCAACCTAATTGATTCAACAGGCGATAGCATTGTCGGTTATCAAGGCAATGACACCGTTGTTGCAGGGGACGGCAATGACACTATTAACGGCGGTAGCGATGCGGATAGCCTTAACGGCGGTAACGGAAGCGATATTTATCTGTTTACTACTTCGGATGTAGCCGCGGGCGAAATCATCAACGACACCGGAACCAGCGGAAGCGATACCCTCAAACTCAACGGCAGCGTTGATTTTACCGCGGCGGCTCAAATCGCCGGCATTGAGAAATTGACCTTTACCGGAGCGCAAACCGCCACCTTTGATGCCGACCAATTTGGAACCGGGAAAATATCAAGTACGTTGAGCGTTACGGGTCAAAGCGATAGTAATAAGCAAACCATCACTATTAATAACGCCAGTAACTTTTCTGCGGCTAATTGGACATTTACTACATGGTATTACTCCTCTTTCAGTTCTAATAGCGACCTCCTCATTATTAACGGCACGACCGGCGATGATACGATTACCGGCAGCACTTCCAAGGACAGTATTGACGGCGGTTTAGGTAACGATACAGCGGATTATTCGACAAGAACAGTAGATTTGAGCGTTACCCTCAATACAGATACCTATGTAACGGTAACCGTAACGGGTGGCTCAAACGACAAGATTAAAAATATCGAAAACTTCATCGGTGGTTCGGGTGACGATACCCTCACCGGAGACGGCCTTGACAATATATTGATCGGTAATAACGGCTCGGATTCGATTAATGGCGGCGCAGGCAATGACACGCTTGATGGCGGTAATGACGGCAGTGACACTCTTGATGGAGGAAGTGGCAACGATACCGCCGACTATTCAAGTTATACGGCTGATTTAACCGTTGTTCTTAATACAAGCAATTATGCCCCCGTAACCGTATCAGGAAGTTCAAACGACGACACGATCAGGAATATCGAAAATTTCACCGGCGGTTCGGGAGTCGATTCGATTGCGGGCGACAGCGTTGCCAACATTTTGACCGGTAATGCCGGCAATGACGCTCTTGATGGAGGAGATAGTGCCGATAATCTGAATGGTGGCGATGGGAGCGATACTTATTCTTTCGATGCCGGCGATGTAGATGCGGGAGAAATTATTAATGACACCGGAGCAAGCGGAACCGATACCCTCAAACTCAACAGTAGTCAAAATGTAGATTTTACTGCCGCAACCCAAATCAATAGCATTGAGAACCTGACCTTTACCTCGGGACAAACCGCCACCTTTGACGCCAGCCAATTTGGAACGGGACTAATCTCGGACACATTAACCGTTATAGGCCATAGCGGTGATACTCAAACTATTACCATTAATAACGCCAATGTTTTTTCTGCGGCGGCTTGGACATTCACCACATGGAGTACTTCCAGCGATACGCTCAGCATTAATGATGCCACCGGCAATGATACGGTCACCGGCAGCGCCTCCAGTAAAGAAACCGTTACCTTTAGCGCTGGCAATGACACCTATAACGCAACGATTGATGCTCTGGTTGACAGTATTGACGGCGGCTCAGGTAGCGATACGGCGAATTACTCAATTTATGCAGCGGCGCTAACCGTCACGCTCAATACCAGCACTTACGCAACAGTAACCGGATCGGGAGGATCAAACGACAGGATCAGAAATATCGAAAACTTCATCGGCGGCTCGGGTAACGATACGGTCACCGGTGATAGCACCAATAATATACTAACGGGAAATTCAGGCACCGACTCATTGACGGGGGGCGATGGCGCCGACTCATTGACGGGAGGCGACGATGTAGACACGTTGACAGGGGGCAACGGTGCGGACACCTTGACGGGAGGAACAGGCGCGGACCGGTTTATCTTTACGCCGGGCGAGTCCGTTCTTAGTATCGGCGGTACGGGAATAAACGGCACTCTTTCCGGATATGACGTTATCACCGACATAGAAGCCGGTGAAAAGCTGACGTTTACAACGATAACAGTAGCGCCGGATACAGCAGCTACGAATGGCACAGATTCAACGTTACTGTTAAATAATAGCGTTGCGGTAAAGTCGCACAGTATCACAAACGGAATAATTACCTTTGACGATGCGAATACCTTCAGTTCCGCAGTAGATCTAACCTCAACGACGGATGTCGCGGCAGTTGTCCAATACCTGCAAACCAACCGCACTTTGAATGCAACGGCAGTTACATTCACAACGGCCGATCACAGCTATGTGTACCGACAAGGCACGACGGCTGCTAACGATGTATTGATTGATTTGACCGGTAAGACGGTATCTTACCTGACCGCAATCGGTGGCGAATTAAGCCTGACTTACGGCGGCATCCCACTCGCTATATCGTCTGTCGATTACGGCGCTAACGACGGCGACTTGGCAACCGGCGAGACCGTCACGCTGACGGTGACTTTTACTGATGTGGTCACTGTGGCCGGCGGTTCGCCAACGCTGACGTTAAACACCGGCGGGACTGCGACTTACACAGGCGGAACCGGCACCACTATACTGTCTTTTACCTACACCCCTGCCGCCCCACAAAACACCAATGTCGACTTAACCGTCACGGCATTTAACCTGAATTCGGCAACCATCCAAAACGCTCTTCTTGAAGACGCCAATGTCGCAGGCACATTTAACCCGTCCGGCATTCTGTTTGTTGATACCGCCGCTCCGACTATCAACAGCGTTGCAGTCACTTCGGCCACCGGCATCCAGAACAGCAGCGTCAACACAGGCGATGTGATCAGCGTCAGCGTCAACATGAGCGAGGCCATCCTCGTCACCGGCACACCGCGATTGGCGCTTAATATCGGCGGCACTACCGTGCAGGCCAATTATGCCTCCGGCAGCGGCAGCACCACATTGGTGTTTAGCTATACCATCCTTGCCGGACAAACCGATACCAACGGCATCAGCATAGCCGCCAACAGTATCACGCTCAACGGCGGCACGCTGAAAGATGCCGCCGGCAATCCCGCCACGCTAACCCATGCGCTGGTCGCGGACAACTCCGGCTACCTGGTTGACGCCGTCGTGCCGGTTGTGAGTACGCCTGACCTGGATGCGGCTTCGGACAAGGGCGCGTCGAGTACCGACAACATTACCAACATGACCACGCCGACAGTTATAGGCACGGCCGAAGCCGGGAGCACGGTAAAAATCTATGACACCAACGGCACGACAGTACTCGGCACGGGTACTGCGACCGGTGGTAACTACAGTATTATCACATCGTCGCTGCTCAGCGGCGCGCATACCCTAACGGCGAAGGCAACCGATGCGGCGGGTAATGTCAGTACGGTTACCGCCGGTTTAGTGGTAACCATTGATACCACGGCACCCACGGCAACCTGCGTTACCACGACGACAGTTCAGGATACAGGCAACGTAACCGTTAAAAGCACCGAAACAGGCACGGCTTATTTAGTGAAAGATACGGTTACAGTCAACAATCTGGCCGACATTACCGGCGCGGCTGACAATTTATGGAACAGTGTCGCGATAGGCGTAGCCAGTACCAATACTTCGCTGGCTGCGGTAGGTTTGGCCACGGGCACTTACAAAGTTTATACCGCCGATGTAGCGGGAAATTTGTCCCTGGCGTCAAGTGCTTCAGTACCCGTCAATTCCAATTTTACCGCCAGCGTGACCTCGGCGACGATTCAGAACACCGCCAATGCCACGGTTCAAAGCAGTAGAGTCGGTACCGCTTATTTGGTGAAAAGCACCGTTTCTGTTACTACAGTTGCGGACATTACCGGCAAGGCTGACAACTTATGGAACAGTGTCACTATTGCGGCGGCAAATACCAACACGGCACTAGCCGCCACCGGACTGATTGACGGTACCTATAAAGTCTATGTAGTCGATGCCCAGAACACTCTGTCTGTAGCTTCGACCAATACGGTCACAGTAGACAACACAGCCCCTATCGCAACACTGGTCAGCAACACAAGCGTTAACGATACCGCCAACGCGATTGTTAAAAGCTCTGAACCGGGCACCGCTTACTTGGTCAACAGCACGGTGTCCGTTACCACCGTGGCATCGATTACCGGCGCTGACTCCGCCTTATGGAACAGCGTCGCGATTACTGCGATAGATACCAATACCAATCTTGCGGCAGCCGGGTTGCAGTTAGGCAGCTATAAGCTTTATACCACCGATGCCGCGGGCAACTTGTCTTTGGCGTCAACCGCTTCGGTGAATGTAGCCGATACCACCGCGCCTACGGCCATTGTCAATGTTGCGACCATGCAAAATACCGCCAATGCGTCTGTTCAAAGTACGGAAGTCGGCACCGCGTATTTGGTGAAAAATACGCTTGCCGTTACCACTCTTGCCTCCATTACCGGCGCGGCTGATAATCTCTGGAACAGTGTTACCCTTGCGGCTGCCAACGCCAGCACCTTACTGGCCGCAACGGGCTTAATCGACGGCATCTATAAAGTCTATGCCGTTGATGCTTCCGGTAACTTGTCTATTGCCTCGACCAACTCGGTAACTATCGATACGACCGCACCGTCAGCAACAGTGGTCGCCGCAACGCTTCAAAGCACCGCCAAAGCGACCGTTCAAAGCACTGAATTGGGTACGGCTTACTTGGTCAATGACAGCGTTGCGGTGACTAACTTGGCCTCGATCACAGGCGTTGACGGCAGTTTGTGGAACAGCGTGCCCATTAAAACGGTAAATTTCAATACCCAGCTGGCTGCAACCCGGCTGGTGAACGGTGTTTACCATGTCTATACCGTCGATAAGGCGGGTAACGTCTCTTTAGCATCCACTAATTCAGTGACCGTATATACGCCGGCCCTTGAAATCAGCACCCTTGCCAGTACCGGTTTTGCCATTAATGGAGAATCGCAGGAAGGTTTAAGCGGTGTTTCGGTTGCTTCCGCAGGCGATGTCAACGGCGATGGTTTGGATGATTTGATTATCGGCGGCTTTAACAGTAACTCATCGGCAGGTAACTGGGCGGGCCGCAGTTATGTGGTTTTCGGTCAAACCGCCACCACTGCGGTTAATCTTTCAGCCATTACCGCAGGTATCGGGGGCTTTGTTATTAACGGAACTACGATGAACGATATGGGCGGCATTTCTGTCGCGTCAGCCGGTGACATCAATGCCGACGGACTGGCCGACCTGATCGTAGGCGATACCGTAGGCGCTTATACCAGCTTGAATGGGACCGGCCATAGCTATGTGATATTCGGCAAAACCGACACGACAGCCGTTAATCTTTCCGCCATTGCGGCGGGTAGCGGCGGCTTTGTGATTAACGGACAAGCCGACAGCGATCAAAGCGGTTTCTCCGTGGCTTCGGCCGGTGATGTCAATGGCGACGGCTTACCCGATCTCATTGTCGGCGCAATTGGAGCCTCGGCATGGGCGGGCAGCAGCTATGTGGTGTTCGGCAAAACCGACACTACGGCGATTAACCTTTCCGCCGTTGCCGCTGGTACCGGTGGTTTTATCATCAACGGACAGGCGGCCGACGATTGGAGCGGCATTTCCGTGGCTTCTGCCGGCGATGTCAATGGCGATGGCTTAGCCGATGTCATTGTCGGCGCGCCTCAAAGCGATCCTTCATCCCGTGCGGATGCAGGGCGCAGCTATGTCGTATTCGGCAAAGCGGATACCGCGGCGGTTAACCTTTCTTCTGTTGCGGCGGCTACGCCTACCGGCGGTTTTGTGATCAACGGGCAAACGGCGGGCGATCTGAGCGGCTACTCCGTCGCCTCGGCCGGTGACGTCAATGGCGACGGCTATGCCGATGTGATTGTCGGAGCCCCGCAAAATGACGCAATAGCTAGCGATGCGGGGCGCAGCTATGTCGTCTTCGGCAAGGCCACTACGGCAGCTGTCGATCTTGCCGCGTTGGGCACTGCCGGTTTTGTCATCAACGGTCAAGCCGCAAATGACGGCAGCGGCATTTCCGTGGCTTCGGCGGGCGATTTTAACGGTGACGGTCTGGCCGATTTGCTGATTGGTGCAAACTTGGCGACGCCCTCATCGACCCGCGCGTTTGCGGGACGCACCTATCTGGTATTAGGAAAAACCACGACGACGGCGGTTAACCTTTCCGACGTTGAAAACGGCAGCGGCGGTTTTGTCGTCAACGGCACGACTACCGAAGATTATACCGGCCTTTCGGTGGCCGCCGCGGGCGATGTCAATGCCGACGGCTTCGCCGATATTATCATCGGAGCGCCTCAAAATGATGAAATAGCGACCGATGCAGGTCGCAGTTACGTGATCTTCGGTAGCAACAGCAGCCTGTTCGGCCAAACGGCCATAGTCGATCAGGTCGGCACCGATAACGCCGAGACACTCACCGGTACGGCGGCAAGCGAAACCATCATCGCTAAAGGCGGCAATGATACTTTGGTTGGCGCCGGCGGCGCCGATGTGCTTTATGGCGGAGGCGGCAATGACAGCTTTCAACTTTCCGCCAACAACATTGCCAATCTTGTTTCGAATGTGCCGGATGCGACTAACGGCAATCTGGCGCGTATCGACGGCGGCAGCGGCATCGATACGCTGGTATTGTCCGGCACAAATATCACCTTGGATTTAACAGCGATTAGTAATCAGATGACTTATAGCCGGATTGAAAGCATTGAGCGTATCGATCTGAACAGCAATAGCAGCAATAACAGCCTGAAGCTCACCGCTGCCGATATACTGGATATAAGCGGCATGAACCGGTTTAACAGCGGCAATGGCTGGGTAGGATTGAGTGCCGGCGTTGACCGCCATCAATTAGTGGTTGACGGAGGCTGGGGAAATTCGGTCACTATGTTAGGCGCCTGGACTGCGCAGGGGACCGCGACCAATAGTTCAATCACCTATAACGTGTACAACAGCACGAGTTCGCTCGCGCAATTGCTGGTAAACAACAACTTCATCCCACGCAACTTTCTTACCGGCACATCGAATAACGATACGCTTACCGGTTTAGCGGGCAGTGACAGCATTGATGGAGGCGCCGGTAACGATACGATTACCGGCGGTATTGGCAAAGATACAATAGCAACAGGAACAGGTAACGACACGGTAGTGTTTGCCACAGCGGATATTAACGATGCGCCGGGAAATGGATATGACCTTTATAACGATTTAGTGCTAAACGGCGTTTTAGCGGACAGGATTGACTTGCCTGTTACAGTAACCAATATCGGCACCGCTGTTTCCGGAACCCTCAACCAAGCCGCATTTGCCGCCAGCATGAATACGTTGTTGACGCAATCGGGATTTGGATTTGCATCACACGCCGGGACGATTGAAGCTGCGATTGTGACAGACGGCACCATTAAATATCTGGCCGTTGATATGAATGCCAATGATCAGTTCGATTACAGCAGTGGGACTACTGACGATCTCCTTATTTCATTAGTCGGCAGCTCAACAGTTACTTCGTTAACAACAGGTACCTTTATCTAAGGGATAATGCGTTTTTAAAAATACCATTATGATGTGTTTTGTAACTGTTCAGCGTATGCTGGAAACGATTAATGGAACTCGGCAATTGCTCCTGCATTGCCCTACCTCCTGCATCCTTGCAGTCGACGGATGACGCGGATGGAGCTGATTTAAAAACTTATAGTTCCCACGCTCCGGCGTGGGAATTCAGTCTGCAACGCTCCAGCGTTGCGGTGACGCTGGAGCGTTACAATGATGCAATCGTGCTATTCTCCGGTACCCGCGGCACACCTATATTGAGAAATGCTGTTTTCACATCCGCACTATCAATTGATATTCAATTGTTGCCAGGATTGCCTGCCTAAAGGGGGCATTGTGCCATCAGACTCATACGCCGACTTAACCGAGCCAACACCATTGTCCTGATTGCTGCCGTTAATGAGTAGTTCAGCTACATTTTTATTGATATTAACAATGGTGGGCGTGTCGAAAATACCGTACTCGGGCAATATACCACTGACTGTAACTGCTACAGTAACGCCATCGATAGTAATAGTAACTAAATCATTATTATCAATAACGCCATCGCCATTAAGATCGAAAGTGCCGGTTCCGCCGGATCCACTAGCTCCGCTATCAATACGGCTCCCCGTTAATGCAGTCATTTCCATTATCCAGCTAACGCCATCGGAACCCGAACTGCAACTCTCGGTACCTTTTGGCGGAATAGGTATCGATGTCGTGAAAATAACCCGCTTACCCAGTATTAGCGGCGTACTGACAGATCGTTCGCCTTCACTGCCGGCTACCGACAAATCCATATACCAGCCTTTTTTAGTTGAATAATCGACAGCGTTATTTGTAGTCACTCGCGAATTAAAGTTACCTACCTTTAATTCAGCGACGATGCTTTGCTGCTGTAACTCACTACGCGCGACCACCGCGTTATTGTCCCACACAGCGTAAAGACTCTGGGTTTGCGCATCGGCCACATTAACATCCGACTCTTCAAAATATTTGCCGGTACCGAAATAAACCATAATACTTTTCTTATCTTCGGCCTTGCCCACTTGCGGCCTGGCGGTAATCGGCTGCCGAGCAGTGGTCTCGCACGGAAGCGCATTACTACTGCAAGCCACAAATAACGGAGAGCCGCTGTAAGCTATTGTCCAGGCGTTTGGAGAGGTGGAACTCACATCAAACTTCCATAAATTACCCAATAAATCGCCCGCATAAATGGCGTCCGCGGTTCGATTATTATCAACATCAACGGCAATTGGCGCCGATAAACCGTTAGGATGATCCGAACTTCCGGTCTCGGTACTGAATGCCCTGATAATATGGCCGGTTTGAATATCAACAACATATAACACGGCCAGATTATTGGCGCCGGCATAACCGTTTGCGACAATAGCCGCATACGAGCCGTCGTTCATCCGCACAATAGACGGCTGCGGCAAAGAGTAGCCCATGTTGTTTTGGAATCCGCGCAATGCCGAAGTATCTGTCGTCAGATCCGAGGCCAGAGGACTGGTGGTATCGCTGATTTCCCACAGCACATCATCACCCGTAAAACCCTTAGGATCGGTAATATCCAGCGCAAATACCGCTTTCCCCCCCGCACCGGTGGTGCCGGCCAATACGGTGTGCCAGCTGTCGGCAAAATAGGCATCGCTGACGCGCGGCGAGCCGTCCACCGAATATTGATGAACATAAGCGGGTGCCGATAACGCAGTTAATTGACTGTAAACCGCATTCGGGATGTAGGCGAAAATTTCCTCCCCGCTATTGGTGCTGATTAAATTAGCGTCGTAGCCATGAAGCATGCCGTCATTAGCGCCGACATAAACCATTCTTTGCCGGGTTTTGTTAAGGTTCACAAAGCTTGAGTAACTGCTTCTTTCGGGCGCGGTGCCGGGCAATTTATCGTAACCGTAGTGCTCAGAGCCGACATAAACCGGATCGGAATTGACGATGTCGCCTAACAGCCACGGGTCGGGCTGTAACGCATAACCGGTCGCATTGTCAAAGCGGGTGCGATTACGAAAAATCCCGCCCGCCGGTCTAGGTTCGGGATTGGGATCTGCGGCTTTACGCAATGGATTTCTGGCTTCATGAGTCAAGTCGCCGCGCAAATAATTCAAGCGCCAGACGCCCTGATCGCTGGAGTTTGAACAGTTACCGATGCCTAGGTGTGTTTTCTGACCGTCGGTTAGATTGTCGCATTGAAACAGTACGCCTTTGGGCGAGTGATCCGGATTATAAGTAAAAATATTGCGCGAGCTAAAAACCGGAATTTTTTTAGCGGCTTCCCATTGGATATCGCCAATGATGCCGGCATCTAATATCTTGTTATCATTAATATCTTCGCCCGTATCCAGAAGTCCGTTACCGTTAATATCTTCACTGGCACTGAGTGGTAAGGCGACAAAACTCCCCGTCCAATCGCTGCTGTCGAACTTGGCTTGATAAATAGCCGTATCGGTGCCCAGCTTTGTCGAATTCGCCGCTACCGAAGAAGACGAGCCTACTTTAGTGGAAATATCGGACAAAATATTATTTAACGAGTCGGTCAGCTCGCCAAGGTTATTGGCAAAATAAAACTTGCCGCCGCCTCGCGCCGCCGCATCCTTGAGTATAGAATCGTTATCCAGCTTGCCGTTAGCATTAACATCTTCTCCAGGATCCAACACGCTATTGCCATTCAGATCTTCGGTTAAACTGGGATCGGCAAAACCAATCGCATAAGTCACCAGATTATTCTTGTAGCTGGCTGAGGGTTTGATTAAATCCGGGCGCAAATCCATTTCATATAAAGCTTGGGCAACATCATCAAGGTAGTCGGAACCGTAGCTTTCGTATTTACGACCTACTCTGGCACCATTTTTACAGGCTAAATAATATTTGCCAGGATCACATGTCGAAACGCTTGAACTCATCACACCTCCCGGCATATCACTGGTAGAGTCTGCTGAAGGCGTTGCATCGCAAAGACCTTTAACGCAATCGCCGGAATAATCACGCAAGGACAAACTGATCTCGCGATCTTTATTGGGCAAACCATCGGTGACTAGAATCGCAAAATTTTTCTGGCAATAATTTTCAACAGCTACGCTTAATGTGCCATGATCGGTACTATTTTTGATACTGTGCGAGGTGGGGGTGGCAAGTCCATTATTATAAATAGTATCCAGAGGCTCTGATTTTTGATTGCTTTGGCCGGGATGTAATATAAGTTCACCGGTATAAGCTCCCCCGCCATCACTGAAATATCGTCCGATATCCGCCAAAACTTCCGCCAGAGGAGTAAAGCCGGTAGGCGTCAATGTCGCAATTTGAGCATTGATGTCCTCTGCATAAGAATTAGTCAGCGCTCCCATATCCGATAATATCTGCCCGCCGGTATTTCCGTTAAAGGTTGTCAAGCCCAAACGTACCGTCGGGGCGTTACCTTCATCAGGCACCAGTGAGTTCACCAGCGTGGTAGCGGCCTCTTTGGCAATAGTTATGCGGTCTCTGCTTGTGGCTCCCCACAGCAAACTCCCCTTGGTAAAACTGCCGCTCTTGAAATACCAGTTCAAATTTAAGCCCAGATAAACATCGGAAGCCAGACTGGTGCCGCGAAAGTATTTGACTTTATAGTATTTTGTATTATCAAAACACTTTAACAGGCTAAAGGCTGAACTGGTGCTGCAGAAACTGTTAGTACAGAATCTGGGTACGCCGGACGAATCCACCACCATATTAATGGTCGTTGTTGCACCGGCTATATCCGGCGCACCGCCAAAGACAGCTGAGCTGCAAGTATAGCTAGTACCTGCCGGCATGTCGTTAGGGGTATGGGCCACCGTGGTAACATTGGTGCTCATCGACCCTGAATTATCTATCATCAGCATAATATTGGGCGATGCCTTGGACGAACCTATGTACAAGGGTTTTTGGGCGGGGGTGATCGTTAGCGCTAACGCCGGCGTCAGTGCAGCGCCAACCAGAGTAACGAGCAAAGTAATCGTTTTGTAGATGTTGTTAGCGTTCATAACTGATCCCTGAATACCAATACGTCACTGAAGACACTGTTTACCGCGTGTAAGTCGATTGCAACAAAACCACGGCATTATTCATACTGCCTGTCCCGCGCGCAGTGATTCGATACCAATTGGTAGATGGAGTAGCTACCCCATCTACTGGCGTTCCTGCAACAAGATTCCCGTCAGAAGATACACTGACGTCGAGTCGCTCAATATAATAGGCGTAGTTAGTGCCATTCACGTTATAGGTGGCAACTTGGCTAGGGTCGGTCCAATCAATAGTTTGCCAATTAGGCGGTTGCGGGCAAGCGGTTGCATCCGTGGAACTGTCATAATAACCGTTGGTGCATAGACCACAGAGAGTCGCAAGAGATGTCGGGGTTGCGGCTTGAACTATTGCTTCTCCGGCACGTAAAACCGTCTCTGCGATCTGGAAAGCATTGTTTTGATCGCGCATATTGCCGACCATTTTTTCTTCCAGCGATGTGGTTTGCATACCGGTCGTGCCGATCAGCGTCAATAGCAGCAACATCACTAAACTGATTATCAATACAGCGCCGGATTGATAGGCTGGGTTCACCTGCATGGAGGCCCGCGGCATGTTCTCCAATCCTATTGAATTAAGTCTTTCACTGAGCGGAGTCGATGCTCGGGGCCTGACTGCTTGTTGATTGTTCATTGATAAGTGCCTCCGTTTTACGGCAGCCGGTTACGCATGGCTATCGTGGTGTTAAATACCCGTCTGATTCTGAGATCTGCCGGTGTGGTCGTCACTCCGTTGTAGGTGTAAGTTAAAGGTTGAGCGGCGAGGTTGTCGTCAACAGTGGCGGCTAACAGGCTAATGCGGATGCTGATAACTTGAGCCATATTAACTACATTATTTGCCGATACATAATAATTGGCGGTGCCATCGGTATCGGTATCCACGCCGTATAAAATCTGCATATCTTCAATACCTTCAATCAATCCGTTATTCTGTCCATTGGTATTTTGTTGTAACACACTACCGTTTATCAGATACGTAATCGTTGAAGTGGGATCAGTATAATAAGTATCCGTTATAACACCTTGATCACCACAGCTTGTTGGGGTTCTTACAAAAGGAAGCGGACAGCCTACTATGGGCGGCTCAATACACGCGCTTACCTGAGGAGAAAATGCCCCTCTCAGAATTAGTGTATCGGTACCGTTATCAATATTATCGCCATTGGCGGTATTATCATTTGTTCCGGCAATATCAATATCAGGGCTGCTTGGGCGAAGACAGCCCCAATAACCGGCTCGGCGAATATCCTTGCTAATAAATTCCATCGCAAACCGGCCGTTTTCCTGCAATCGGGATAAATTTTCCTGCATTCTGTTGGTTTGTTGGCTGCTTACAAAAATTTGCATCACCCCGCCCAGTAAAAACGCGCCGATGAGCAAGGCGATCATGATTTCTATCAAGGTCATGCCGAGTTGGCGGCGATGCGGATCGACTGCGCCCGGCACTGTTGCGGCATTACCTTTATCGATGGCGTTCAGATCATGAACCGATTGAACACCCTCCCGGATAGCCGTTTGCGTTAAAAACTCGGTACTCATATTAACAATATAATTCGGTGGTAGCGGGAGGATTTTGGCACTGAAAACTTGTTTGAAAGTTGGGGTCGTTGCCGTCAATATTGCCATCGCGGTTATCATCCCAGGTGATAGTAATCGTGATAGTGACGGTAGGTAGGGCTGTCACGGAAGCGATAGTACCCACGCCTCCGGGCAAGACAGTCGTTACTGCATTGTTCCATTCAAAAAGATCGTTTTGCGCCATCAGGGCCTGGGTACAGGTTATACCGACAGTTAAACAGTTAGGTTGAGCGACGGCTGCGCTTGGAAGGGTTGCCGTATAGGAAGCGATGCTAGGCAGTCCGCTTGCGCCATTACTATTAGCCCGTATTCTATCAGCCAAGTCATAGGCCAATTGTATGGCTTGGCTGCGGTTATAAGCGCTCTGGTTATTTTTAAGACCGGTTGCTTGCAGGCCGGCCAAGCCCAGCAAGCCGACCGCCAACACCAGCATGGCTATCAGGACTTCAATCAGTGTAAATCCGGCGTTTTTGTTCATCGGGATATTTTTAAAATGAATTAAGGACAGAAATCAGTACCTGTTGAAACGCGGGCTCGACCGATAGTATTAACGGTAATGGCGCGGGATGTTGCGGTATCCGTGCCGTTGCATAATCTAAAAGTATCGTTAACAGCCACAATACTTAAACCGCTGGGTGAATAACCGGCATAGTCTTGGTATGTGCTGAGGCCTGTTCTTAAGGTATAGCCGCTGGGTAAGGCATCGTAGGTTCTTAATAATATGTCATTATTGTTAAATACATTGTCGCGGTCGACGTCGACAAATACATCCCAGCCGCTTTCCCACTCTTGACTGTTTCCGCCCTTTCGCGTGATTGTCACTTGCTCACCGCGTTTAATGGCTTCGCTGCGCGCCAAGTTTAATGCGGTCATCAATTCGTTGGCATAGGTAGTCAATCGGTTGCCGGTAACCATGGAAGTAAAGCTGGGAATGGCGATCCCTACCAGTGTCCCGGCAATAGCCAAGGTGATCATCAGCTCGGTTAAGGTAAATCCTGAGCTGGTTTGCGGCTGCTTATGCATGATGTTACGGCGTCCCGTTGGCGGTTTGTTACAGCAATGAGCCCTGACGGTAACAGCCTCATTGCCAAAATTGATTAAAGATTAGTATAAACCATAAAGTTATGCATTAACGACCGGCTGAAACTCAGGGTTTAAATGCACCGCGCCGAGTACTCATTACGGGTGTTTAATTATAGATAGCTATAGCTTTTAATTCGTTAGCGAATCTACATTTTGCTCACTTAGGTAACTCGCAATAATAAATCCCCCACAGCTATCGTTCCCACGCCGGAGAGACTGTGAAAGTATTATCAAAATGAGTTTAAAAACCTATTCACCACGAAGACACGAAGTTCACGAAGAAAAAATAATTGATTAAACTCAACGCATTAAAAACTTCGTGTCCTTCGTGTCTTCGTGGTGAAGGCTTTTTCTTTTGTTCTAAAACGAATACTTTCACAGCCTCCGGAGCGTGGGAACTATTCGAGCGCCGCAGGCTGCGGTGAGGAACGAACCGCACTGTTCACGCTCATTCCTTACCCTCAATTCGCAGGACATCGCGATAACCTACCGTAGTGTATTCGATACCTCATTCCGCGGATGACGCAGTTTGTATTCATGCCGCTTTGCTCGTATATTATGCGGTTGTTTAATTTGCGGGAATTACTTAATGGATACGATCAGCATCCGTGGCGCCAGAACCCATAATCTGAAAAATATCGATCTTGATCTGCCCAGAGATAGCCTCATCGTCATCACCGGCCTGTCCGGTTCGGGCAAATCATCGTTGGCCTTCGACACCATTTATGCCGAAGGCCAGCGGCGCTATGTAGAATCTCTGTCCACTTACGCCCGGCAATTCCTAGCCATCATGGAAAAGCCCGATGTCGACCATATCGAAGGCCTGTCCCCGGCCATTTCCATCGAACAAAAATCCACCTCGCACAATCCGCGTTCCACCGTCGGCACCATCACCGAAATCTACGATTATTTAAGATTGCTCTATGCCCGCGCCGGGACGCCGCGTTGCCCCGAGCATCACGTTTCACTGGAAGCGCAAACGGTCAGCCAAATGGTTGACCATGTCTTGTCGCAAACCCAGGACCAGCGCTGGATGTTGCTGGCTCCGGTGGTCAACGACCGCAAAGGCGAGCATATCCAGTTGCTCGACGACCTGCGCGCCCAAGGCTTCATCCGCGCCCGCATCGACGGCACCGTGTACGACTTGGATGAACCGCCGGTACTGGATTTAAAAAAGAAACACACCATTGAAGTCATTGTCGACCGCTTTAAAATCCGCGACGACATCGCGCTAAGGCTGTCCGAATCCTTTGAAACCGCCCTGCGCATTGCCGACGGCATCGCGATTGCAGCCTGTATCGACGATGCCACCGAACTGCTGTTTTCCGAACGCTACGCCTGCCCCCATTGCGGCTACTCGCTGACCGAACTGGAACCGCGCATTTTCTCGTTTAACAACCCCAAAGGCGCATGCAGCAGTTGCGACGGCTTGGGCGTGCGCCAGCATTTCGATCCCGAACTGATTGTCCATAACCCCGACATCAGTCTGGCCGGCGGTGCGATTCGCGGCTGGGATCGGCGCAACGCCTATTATTACCAAATCATCTGTTCGCTGGCTCAGCATTATCACTTCGACCCGGAAGCTCCGTTTTCAACACTGTCCAAAGCAACGCAAGACATTATTCTGTACGGCAGCGGCCGTGAAGCGATTGAATTTAAGTTCATGGCCGGAACCGGCTCGGTCAAAAAGAAACGCCATAGTTTCGAAGGCATCGTTGCCAATATGGATCGGCGTTACCACGAAACCGATTCGCAATTGGTGCGCGACGAATTGGCTAAATATTTATCCCAAAAACCTTGTAATAGTTGCGATGGCGCCCGGCTTAACATCTCGGCCAGAAACGTATTCATTGAAGATTTGCCGCTGCATCATCTGACCCGTTTTCCGATCCGCAAATCCCTGGATTTTTTTAAAAACCTGAACTTGACCGGCAAACGCGGCGAAGTAGCCGCAAAAATCGTCAAGGAAATTCAGGAACGGCTGGAATTTTTAGTTAATGTCGGCCTCGATTATTTAACTCTGGATCGCAGCGCCGACACGCTGTCCGGCGGCGAAGCGCAACGTATCCGCCTTGCCAGCCAAATCGGCGCCGGTTTGGTCGGGGTGATGTATGTGCTGGATGAGCCGTCGATAGGCTTGCATCAACGCGACAACCAGCGCTTGCTGAACACTTTGTTTCGTTTGCGCGATTTGGGCAATACCGTGATCGTGGTTGAGCATGACGAGGATGCGATCCGCTCGGCCCAGCATATCGTCGACATAGGCCCCGGCGCCGGCGTGCATGGCGGGCAAATCATTGCGCAAGGCACCTTGCAAGACATCATCAATAACGAAGATTCATTAACCGGGCAATACTTATCGGGCAAAGTCGGCATTGCCGTACCCGCAGTATTAACGCCGGTGAATAAAGATAAACAGATAGTGATACGCAACGCCCACGGCAATAACCTGAAAAATGTCGATATCGCCTTCCCGGTCGGCTTGCTGACTTGCGTCACCGGCGTCTCCGGTTCCGGTAAATCGACGCTGATCAACGATACTTTGTATTGCCACGCGGCGCGGTTAATCAACCGGGCCGGAATTATTCCTGCGCCCTGCGATGCTATCGAAGGCCTGGAGCATTTCGATAAAGTTGTCGATATCGACCAAAGCCCGATCGGCCGTACACCGCGCTCGAACCCGGCCACGTATACCGGTCTGTTCACGCCGATCCGCGAATTGTTTTCGGCGACGCCCGAAGCGCGTTCGCGCGGTTATTCGCCGGGTCGCTTCAGTTTTAACGTCAAAGGCGGCCGCTGCGAAGCCTGCAAAGGCGACGGGGTGATTAAAGTCGAAATGCATTTTTTACCGGATATTTTCGTCAACTGCGACAGTTGCGGCGGCAAACGCTATAACCGAGAAACGCTGGAGATACGCTATAAAGGCCTTACCATCAATCAAGTACTGGACATGACCGTTGAAGATGCGGCCGAATTTTTCAGCCCGGTGCCGACGCTGGCGCGTAAATTACACACCTTGGTTGAAGTCGGCCTGAGTTATATCACCCTGGGCCAGAATGCGACCACCTTGTCCGGCGGCGAAGCGCAACGGGTCAAGCTCGCCAAAGAACTGTCCAAGCGCGATACCGGCAAAACCTTATATATACTCGATGAACCGACCACCGGCCTGCATTTTCACGACATCAAGCAATTATTGACCGTGTTGCATACCCTGCGCGATCACGGCAATACCGTTATTGTCATCGAGCATAACCTGGATGTGATTAAAACCGCCGACTGGATCATCGACATGGGCCCCGAAGGCGGCGACGGCGGCGGAATATTAGTGGCGGAAGGTACCCCGAAACAGGTTTCTGAAAACGAGGCCTCGCATACGGGGCAGTATCTAAAGCGCTTTTTCGAGCCTGTGGTTAAATAATCATCCTATGCTGAATTCATTCGTCCTCAAATACATAAAATTTATCGAAATGCTCGGCGTGCTGATGCGCATTTTCAGCTTCTCGTTGGTCAGTTGGCTGGGCGCTGAAAGTCCGTTTTTGTTTGTCTGGGCTTTTAATACCGCCGATGCGGTGATACTGTCCTGGTGTTCGATACTCAAAAAAGATAACGCCTATACCTTGCTGAACGTGTTTTGGATTATGGTCGGCATCGTCGGCATGGTCAGGGCCGGTTCTGTTTCATGGCCGGCTATTAAATCCGCTTGGCTGCACTTATTCTCGCAGGCTGTAACGCTACTGAATTGATACGGCGAACGGTTATTGCCCCTCAAGCTTCAAGAGAACGATGTCGATTTATTCACTTCGGACTCTATAAAATACATCCCTGCGCTCTGAATCGACTGAGCGCAAGCTTGCCGCCTGGCGAAGCTAAAGCCTCGGAACCCGCGCAACCTGAGAGCCGCCTTTTTTGTTTATAATGGCGCTAACCAATTAAAAACTTTAGGCGACCGAGCTTCATGAAAATCCCTTCCCTAGCAGCCAAGATCAAAACGACTGTTCTTATCGCGGGCAGTCTTCTCGGGGTCTACGCAATGCTGGGCTATTATGTGTTGCCGACGCTGGTCAAAGCGAAACTTCCCGAACTCATCCAACAACAAACCGGCCGGAAAGCATCGCTTGCCGCGGTTCGATTCGATCCTTTTTCGCTCCGCTTAAGCCTACACGGATTCGCGCTTCAAGACCCCGACGCCCGCCGCTTTGTCGGCTTTGACGATCTTTTTATCGAGCTCAATGCGCGGCAATCTATCGGTCAAGCGGCACTGATTATTGACAAAATATCGCTGCATAAACCGAGTATCCGTATTGCCAGGAATAAAAACGGAAGCTTCAATTTTAACGACCTGATTAAAGACAGCGACAAAACCCAAACGGATAAGGCTAAAATTTTTCCGGTCAATATCGTCAAACTGTCGATCTCCGAAGGCAAATTGGATTGGGATGATGCCCATTTTAAAAGTCCCGAACAGGAAACGGTGTACCCGATCAATCTGCTGATTGAAAACCTGACTGCTCAGACGGATCGGCAATCCAAGCTGAGTTTATCCCTGGAATTAAGCTCGGGCGGCAAACTGGATTGGCAAGGTGCGTTGAATTTAAAGCCATTATCTTCATCCGGGCATCTCACATTGGATAATGTGCAGCTATCCAGACTACAGGCGCTGGCTTTGCAAGATGTTATACAAGCCGATTTGCGCGGCCATGCGCGGTTTGAGGCCGATTACAAAACCGATTATACCGGCGATAAATTTAACCTTAACGTCAATCAAGGCAAAATCGAACTGCGCAACCTTCAAGTTTCGCTAAGTCCCCAGGATAAAGCGCCGGTTAAAATACCTGTTGTTGCGCTGCGGGGCATCGCGTTTAATCTCGACCGGCATGAACTGATGATTGAATCGGTTGCCGCCAAAGACGCCAATTTAAAAGCCTGGCTGAATAGCGACGGCACGCTTAATTATCAAGCCTTGTTGGCCACTGCAAAAACCGAATCCGTCCCCGCTCCTACGCAAGCAATACCTTGGAGCATCCAAATCAACACTGTCGCAGTCGATAATTTCGGGCTGACTTTTGAAGACCGGACTGTGAAAAATCCGGTCACGCTGAGCGTCAAACCGATCCATTTCAAGCTGACCAATTTCACTAATAAAGCCGGTGCGAACCTGCCTTTTCAGCTCAGTGTCGGATTTAATAAAAACGGTCTGATCACGCTGGACGGCAACACCGTGATCGAACCGTTGTCGGCGCAGATAGCGGTTAATGCCAAAGAGATTGCTCTGGAAGACTTCCAGACTTATGTCGATAATTTTGCGCGGCTGGACGTGATCGACGGAAGACTGGCTATTGACGGCAAAATTTCGGTCGCCAAATCGGCACAAGACAAACTGGAGCTTAAATTTACCGGCAACAGCGAAATTGCCGATTTTTTAACCCGAGACCAGTTGAAAAACAAGGATTTTATAAAATGGGATAATTTAACACTGAGCGGCATCGATGTGGAGCTGCCGGCAAATCGCTACAGCGCCGAAACCTTGCTGATCGATAAGCCTTATGCCAGAGTCGTGATCCGAAAGGACAAGACCGTTAATTTCGGCGACATTATCATTAAATCCCCCCCTGCCCTCCTGCCGCAAAACAAAGAGCGGACACCAGATAGCCCTCCTTCCTTGCCAAAACAAGACAATGAAGCACAAAAGCCGATATTCAACTTGGGCAACATTCAAATTGTCGACGGCTCGACCGACTTTTCCGATCTCTCGCTGATTTTGCCGTTCGCCGCGCAAATCAAAAGCCTGGACGGCGGCGCCGGCGGCCTTTCCTCGGAACAAAAATCAACCGTCAAATTCGATTTAAAAGGCAACGCTTATGACCTGTCCCCGGTCGATATCAAAGGCGAAATCAGCCCTTACCAAGGCGATTACACCGTCGCGGTGAATTTTACCGGCATGCCGATGCCGTTAATTTCATCTTACATGGTGCAGTTTGCCGGTTATAAAGTTGAAAAAGGCAAAATGTCGTTGAAACTCAATTATAAAGTCGCGCATAAAGAGCTGACCGCAACCAACAACATCCTGATCGATCGCTTCGAATTGGGCGAAAAAGTGGAAAACCCCAATGCCGTGTCCTTGCCGATGGAATTGGCGGTATCTTTGATGAAGGATTCCGAAGGCAAAATAAAACTGCATGTACCTATTTCCGGCAGCTTGGAAGATCCTCAATTCAGCGTGACGCATCTTATCGGCGATGCGATAGCGAATGCGATCGGCAAAGTCATCACCTCGCCTTTTCGTGCCTTAGCTTCGTTGATAGGCAGTGAAGAGGACTTAAGTACAGTCAGTTTTCCTGCGGGTAGCGCGGAGTTAAATCAGCAGCAAATCCGCAAGCTGGACGATTTAGCCAAGGCCTTAAAAGCGCGGCCGGTGTTAAAACTGGAAATCAAAGGAGCCGCTTTCCAGCAGCAGGATTGGCCGGCGGTCAGCGACGACGCGTTATACGACCAACTTAAACGGATAAAAGCCGATGAGATTAATAAAAAAGGCGGCAGAAAAATACGTCCGGAATATGTCGTTATTTCCGACCAGGATTACAGACGCTTGATGGAGCAGTTGTTTGTTGAAAAGCTTCCGTTGCTGGTGGAAAAACCGTTGCTGGGGACGCTACGCTTGGTCGACACTAAGGCCGATACCGACACAGACGAGTTTTATGCGGTCGCCAAGGAAAAACTGTCAGCCATCATTAAACCGGAAGAACAGCGACTAAAGGATTTGGCCGCCGAAAGAGCGCGGGCGATTGCCAACTACATCGTGCAAAAAGGCGGCATAGCCAACGAGCGGATATTTATATTGGATACCGCAATCGATCCGAACAGAGAGAATGGCGAAATTGTTACCCAGTTGTCTTTAAAAGCGGATTAACACCTGATGATCGCTGCCTAATTGTCGCCATACCCTTGCCAATCTGTTACGGGGTGGTTTCGACCACTCCAAAAGGTATTTATAAGCTATTTTTACCCTATTTCTTAGTATTTTTACCGCATTAAAAAATAGCAGGCATAAAAAAACCGCAATTAAGCGGTTGATTTTATTTAACTTTTTGGAGGCTGCGGGCGGAATCGAACCGCCGTAGATGGCTTTGCAGGCCACTGCATAACCATTTTGCTACGCAGCCGTAAAAGTGAAATAAAAAAGCCGCGATGGTTCGCGGCTTTCTTTTAATTAATTGGAGCGGGAAACGAGATTCGAACTCGCGACCCCAACCTTGGCAAGGTTGTGCTCTACCACTGAGCTATTCCCGCGCTTCAATTTATTTGCTCATTATAAGCTCTTTTTGGGCTTTGTCAACTATTATTGAACATCAATTGCCAGAACCCAACCGGAACTGCCTTTGCACTCACCATCTTCAACCTGAACTTTAACAAATGCATTTTTCTTTCCTGCAAAATCCTGGAAGTCTACAACAGATACGGCCGTTCCTTGTGCTATGCGTCTGCAAGATTCAACCTTGCCTTTTTCTTCATCTTCACTGTCATCAAATGCCGCTATAGCGCCAGGTACGGCAACTAATTGAATAGGCGACTGAATTTCATAAGTATTAGGATTTTTCAAAACATAGCGCTGGCCTGCAACGAGATTCTTGGCTGAAGGGCCGGAAACAATCTCTGGATTACCGCCACTCATCATCATGACAAGCAATAGAAAGACTAGACCGCCAATAGCCCCAAAAAATACTTTGGGGTTCTGCTCTTTTAACCTCATCATTGATGATAACAGTTTGTCAGCCGTTTCTTTTGCAGCTTCGACAGTCTTTTTAGCATTTTCTTCGTTACTCATTTCGTATCCTCACTATTGTAATTTTTTATTATGTTCAGGTTTTACTCGTAGCATATTACCTGATTACCTTGATAACTCATATACTCAAACTATCTCGACACGAGTTAGCAACCCTTACTTTTCATACCTGCATTTTAAAAAGCCGACAATTCATCACCAACAATCAACTTGACTTGCCAACTTACCACGATAAAAAAACTTTTCAAGTGCTATATGCATATAACGCTGTATTTCAATAACATGTGTTATTTAAATGAAATCGTACCCTTTTTTACCCTGAGCCGGTACCGGCGCCCTGCCTTTTTCCGCTACCCGGCGACATTCAAACTGCCAGTAGCCCAACCCGACATTCTTCCTGCCGCTTAGGACTACGGGAAAATCTTCGTTGTTCATAAACATTCGGATCACATCGCCGTCTTTCAGCATAAAACTATCGGTAATGAGGTAACTTTTTTCATATTCCAACTCTTTTGCGCTATAAAACAAGCCTTTCTGCGGAATGTCCTTGCCAGCCTCATCCAAGTGAACATAAGTGACGGCAATGGATTGATGCGCCAATAACTGCATACCGAAATTTATTCTACCGCTTTGCCTATCGACAATGATTTTATTAACAATGCCTAACGAGCGCTTATGCTCAGGACTGTCGGTTTTTCTAAAACTGACCAGACTACCTACCGACAACACGCCTGTTTTTTCAAATATCCCGGACAATAGCCTATCCGATGCGGATTGAACGCGAAGCTCCAGGTCTTTTTCGCTAACGGGTTCCAACGCGTTTTGCAATTCATGGGCAGACTCCAAACCTACGGCGATATACCGATCCGTTCTATCGCTAAAAAAGGGCACCCCTTGCAAATCAACGCCGTGCCATCTTTGTTCCAGATAATCGAGCAACTCTGCCGAAGGCTTTTCGATAGTAGCTTTCGAGGCATGCATCGAACTAAACCTTGCCTCGGCCGCATTAATCAGCTTTTCTTTCTGCCTAAAAGCCTTAAACAATTTGCTAAAATCCAGGTACAGTGTTGACGAATCGTTTTTGACAGTTGCTTCAAACTGATGAAAAGGCGATTTATCCTCGTCGGTTAAAACAACGCTTTGTATTTGCTGACCATTAACCCGCTCTTTTTTTAAGCCGACCAAAGAACCTACGGTTTCGATAAAACCATAAACCAATAAAATTTCTTTTTGCATTAAGCCGGTCGGGTCGGCAAGGCTCAACAAAAGAATCTGCCGATAGCAGTCTTCAGGACTGCCGGCCTTAGTGGACTGGCTTATATCATTGGCGACTTTAGCGGTACTTTGTTTTATTGTTAGCCCCAAGTTGTAAAGCGAATGTAAGTCGATCCATACCCAATCGGGTATCGGCATTCCCATAATAAAATGACTGACGATAATATTGCTCAAGCCTTTGATGCAACGCTGAAGCGCTAATGCTGCATTTTTTCCTTGAAACCAGCCGACATTGCGCTTGGTTAGCTCTTTCAGCACCATCCAATAGCCGATGGTGAATTCCTTTTCAATAGAAACCAAGACGGTCAAAATCTTCTTGTCATTTTCTTCTTTCGGAAAACCGGCTTTAATCAATCTGGATCGAAGGTAGTCTTCAATGACATGAACACTCGGGCTTAATAGCTCCAACGCATCCAGCCTTAACTGGATATTCATCTGAATGGCATTAAAGTCGATAAGAAAATCGTGCAGCAGGCGCGTGGCCAAGCCGGGATTAGCCGTAGGTAACTCAGCAACCCAATGTTGCAATGCTTTGGTTTCAAATTCTTTTACACGCTGGGGATTGTTTTGTTGCGCTGGGATAACCAGAAAAAAAGAGTTCTTCACTTATTTACCGAATTTATTTTTAATGCGTGGCGTAGTTTAACAAAAACTTGGCAATGTATTGTGTGCAAGGGCGCAGGGGGCGGATAAGCGCATGCTTCGCCTGCGCCGGCAAGCGAAGCTTGCACTCCGGAATTTTGCTGTTTTAGTAATTAACCGAATTTGAATACACTGTAACGCTATCACCCCAAAATCCGCTGTTTGAATGCTCAAGCCCCGCCCTTTCTCATCATCATTCCTTTTGACGGGTTATAGCCAATGATTGCGGCCGTCATAAATACGCTAAAAGCGAGCAAGGTATAAGTAAACGCATAACTGTTGAATTGTCCGTACAGAGCAAAACGAATCAATTCGACGGCCTGTGAAAACGGATTATAGTGCGCCAGATGATAAAGCAGCGCACTGGACTCTTTAATTTTCCATAAAGGATACAAAGCGGTTGACATAAAAAACATCGGAAAAATCACAAAGTTCATCACCCCGGCAAAATTTTCCAATTGCTTGATAAAAGATGACAGCAATAAGCCTAAAGCGCCCAGCATTAACCCTGACAATAACAACGCCGGCAAAATCCACAAATAGCCCTGCCATGGCGCCTGAATATCGTAAAACCACGCAATCGCCAAAAACACATAGGCTTGCAGAACAGATACGCCGGTACCGGCCAGCAATTTGCTGAGCAATAAAAACCAGCGCGGCAACGGACAAACCATCAATATCCTCATACTGCCCATTTCCCGATCATAAACCATCGATAACGAACTCTGCATACCGTTAAACAACTGAATCATGCCGATCAGGCCGGGAGTAATATAGACATCGTAAAGAATATAAGTTTCATAAGGCGGCGTAATCGCAAGACCTAATGCGGCTCTAAAGCCGGCCGCGAATACAAACAGCCAGACCAAAGGCCTGACTAACGCGGAAATAAAGCGCTCGCGCTGGGTAACAAAACGCCATAATTCACGCCAGATAATGCCCCACATGGCACGCCAATAATGAAGCATGCTCACGAAGGGCTTTCCTGCCCTTCGCCCTTCGGGTAAAGGCAAATCTTCTCCTGGAAGATTAGTCATTCTTGCTCTCCTTGCGTCAAGGTATAAAAAGCATCTTTAATGGTTGGGCTGTTGGTTGTTTTAAGCACGTCGTCAACCGTTCCGTTGGCTTTAACCCGGCCTTTATGCAACACGATTAAATGATCGTCGGGATAAATTTCATCAATCAAATGGCTCGCCCATAACACCGCCAATTTTTCCTCAACGGCTAATTGATGCACATAGTCGACGATGGCTAAGCGACTGGGCACATCCAAACCGACGGTAGGTTCATCCAGCAACAGCACCGACGGCTTATGCAATAAAGCGCGGGCAATTTCCACGCGCCGCCTGTGGCCGCCGTTTAACTGGCGTATTTTCTCAAAACGCCGGTCATACATAGCTAACCGCTCCAATTCCTGCTGGATTCTTTGCATAGCCTGTTTGCGACCCATGCCATGCAAAGAGGTGTGATAACGCAAGTTTTGCATGACCGACAAATCCATATCCAGCGTAGTCTGCTGAAAAACCACGCCCAGCTTTGCCAGTGCCAACAAGGTTTGCCGTTTAATATCAAAACCGCATAATTCGATCCGACCGTCACGCGTGTCATATAACCGGGTAATCAAGGAAAATAAGGTACTCTTCCCCGCCCCGTTAGGACCCAATAAAACCGTGCATTCTCCCGGTTTAATCTTGAAATTAACCTGGGTCAGTGCTGTTTTGCCGCCATAGGAAAAACTTAAATCCTCGACGGATAACGCTATGGACGCATTCATGGCTTGACTGCAACTCCCCAGGGATAAGTACCTACACCGACCGACTTGGTCACAGTCTGCGCATCAAGATCGATCAGTGAAATATCGTTACTGGTGCCGTTAGTGCTGTAAAGCCGCTTTTGATCCGGTGAAAACGCCAGATTCCAAACCCGCTGACCAACCAGCAAGTATTTTTCCACCTCGAAAGTCTGGGCGTTAATGACCGCCACACGGTTTGCCGGACCTAATGCCACATAGCCGCGCTTTCTGTCCTTATCGATAACGACGCCGACCGGCTGGATTTTATCGGCCGTCACGCCTTGCACATCAAACTTGATCGTTTTGACGATCTGCTTGGTTTTAACGTCCAGAATCATCAAAGTACCGGCCATTTCCGAGGTAACCCACAATTGTTGGCTGTCGGCAGTAAAGCCAAGCGCACGAGGACGCGGATCGACCAAGGTATTTTCCACGATGGCATTGGTTTTGGTATCGATCCAATGCACCATATTGGTCGTTTCGGAAGCGCTGGCAACCCAGAGGTTATCAGGACTCACAGTGATGCCTTCAGGTTCCACACCCACCTTAATCTGCTTGACGGCTTTTTTATGGGCAATGTCGATGACGGTTACTTGGCTGTCGTCTTCATTCGATACATAAAGCCGGTCGCCCGCAGGATTTAACGCAAAGGTCTCCGGGTCTTCGCCGGACGGCAGCTTTCCGGTTTCTTTCAGCGTGTCGGCATCGATGATCCTGATAGTGTTGTCATCACTGGTTGCGATATACAAAAACTTGTTATCGGGACTGATCGCGATGCCTCTGGGGCGCCGGCCGATTTCCACTGTTTTAATGAGCTTGCCGTCGATGGGATCGACAACCGCCAGTGCATTATCTTTTTCAAGCGTAACAAACACCGTTTCAGCCTGTGCCGCTCCGGTTAATACAATGGTTAAAAATAGCGTTAAAGCATTCTTGTTCATCATTTACTCCATTTACAGGTCGATTCAGGTTGGTCGTAACCCAAGGTATCGAGTTCGGTTTTGGGGTGCAAAAAACCCTCAATCGGCGCGACCGCAACCAGCGACCTGGGCGCAGCCAACAAAACAGGTTGCCGCAATTGCCCGTCCCAAGATCGGAACGACAAAGGATTGCCTTTATATCCCTGCAAGGCGAAAGCATCGCTCAACATATAATCCTTAACGGGTTGTAAATCACCGGATTTGGTACGGGTTACGGCTTCGCCAATAGCTCTGACGGCCAGATAAGCCGCATAATCCTGCTCTTCCATCCAACGCCCGGCCCGCTCTTTAAAGCGATTTTGAATCTGCACCGCGCCCCATTGTTCATGAGTTCGATGCCATGCTGTGGCGACCAATCCTTGAGTACCGATTACCGGCCTTGCATTCCAGGTTCTGTATTCAAGATATTCGCCAAACTGCCCCTGCTCATCGGCAACCACCAACACATCGTAATCGTCCACCTGGGTAAATACCGCGACATCCGACTGTGCCGTGCGCCGCGCATCATAAGTATGCTCCCAGGTTTTTTCCTCAATTATTTTCATACCGAAACGTTTAGCCGCGCGTTTGAGCGCTTCAGCAAACAAGCGATCCTCCTCGCTAGCGCCAACCACTAAAAACCACTTATTCCAGCGCTTTTTCATCATATATTGCGCCAACGCATCCGCTCGCATGGCTCGGCTAGGCAAAATATGCGTTACGTTATTGCGGCATTGCTCATTGCGCAGCGCATCGTCAATCGTTGCCGCATCAAATAGCAGCTTCTGTTTTGCAGCGGGTAAATCGGCGATTTTATTTAAAAGATCGGCGGGCAAGTTGACAACGACATACGCGTATTGGCTGCCTATATCTTTATTAAAAGCATCGACCACATTGCCATCCAGCGGCACGATGAACTTTTTCAGCACAAACTGCTGTCCGGTAAATTGCCCGGTCGTATTATTGTCATCAATTGCCAGCTCCGCGCCCAAAACGCCTTTGTCTTCGATAAACGCATCCATGTTAGATAACGGAGGCGGGGCTTTTTGCTGTTGCGTCAAATAAGCGATATTGATTGTCTGTTTAGTTTCGGCATAACCAAGATTCGCGTTAAGTAAATGAAGAATAAACAAAAAAACAACAGCTACCCGAAAAAACAAGCCACTTGATCGTATCATTTTCTAACCTTAATAAAATGCACAGACGCTAATTTTAACGGATTCATTAACTTTGTTTTGTTTTTCGATGAAGTTCACTAAAATAATTTATGTTTTAACAAAATAAATTTTATTGAGTTAAACCGCATAAGTTGTAAATGAATATTGACTTAGACCTATAAAAAGTTCAGCATCAATAACAATAACTCTGCTTTAAAATCAGATTTTACTCAAGGCAGAACCAACGCCGTTCTTACGGCCCTTAACTTAAGCTAAAAGGACACTAAAATGGACCCGATCACGACAAAACCACGACAAGACCCGCTCATTAGCGCCCACTCGTCAAACCGGGCGAAAAACCTGGAAAATAATGAGCCTACCATCGAAACCCGGCCTGATAGCGATCAAGACGACAGCCAAAAGCTTTCCACCGAAACCGTAAAACTGTCCAATACATCACTAAAACTATCGACTTCTTCACCGGTAAAAAGCAGCGACAGACCTGTTTCAATTGAAACCAAGGATCAAGCCCAACAAGCTCTAAGTCGGCTTATCTCTGATTTTCAAAGCAACCCGTCTCAGGCGCATGCCGCTCACAGTAACGTATTCTCCGGTGCTGTAAAATCATTATTAGGTTAACAACGCAGCCCGTTGCCGATGACACACATTATACTCAGCGGAATATTCGTCTATCCCGTCAAATCATTATCAGGTATTAGCGCAAACAGCTGGCCTATCACTGAAAAAGGCTTTCAGCATGACAGAAAATGGATGCTTATCGATAATGACCGGCAATTCCTCAGCCAGCGGAAATTGCCGAAAATGGCGTTAATTAAAACCGCATTAACCGATAAAAACCTGATCCTGTCCGCACCGGACATGGAAAACCTGCCGCTCCCCCTTGATCCTGTTGAAGGAGAAATCATTAACAGCGGCATTTGGCATGACCAGTGCGCTGCCCGTAGCGTTTCAAGCGAAGCCGACCAATGGCTCAGCGATTTTTTAAAACAAGAGTGCCGCTTGGTTTACCAGCCGGACGATGTTATTCGACCGGTTGATCCTCATTACGCTAAGCCTAGCGATAAGGTCGCATTTTCCGACGGTTTCCCTTTCCTGATTATTTCGGAAAACTCGCTGGCCGCCTTGAATCATCAAATGCAACTGAATTTACCGATGACCCGTTTCAGGCCCAACTTGGTCATTTCCGGCTGTCCCGCTTATGCGGAAGACAACTGGCGCGAAATCAGCATTAACTCAATCGATTTCAGGCTGCCCAAACCCTGTTCCCGGTGCTCCGTTCCAACCATCGACCCTGAAACCGCGCAAATCGGCAAAGAACCGCTCACTACCCTTAACCGCACCCGAAAATGGCAAAATAAAGTCTATTTCGGGCAAAATGCCCTGCATGATCAATGCGGGCAATTGACTGTCGGCGATACGGTGCAGATCAAATCGACCGGCGAAAAACAACCGCCCCTCTAAGCCTGCCCGGGCGAGAGCACAATCGCCCTCATTCACTTCGGCCCCGCTTAGCCTAAGCCGGTCTTAACTCCAGTAAAAAACCTTTCAGATAACATGCCCAGAGCGCTTTTGCCGATTGTCATTTCGCTATTGTCTTATGGCTTTTGGCTAAGCGATGCCTTTAGAGGCATTGCCGCGGGCGTCTCGATATTCCTGTTCGGTATGTTATCCCTGGAGCAAGGCTTTAAAGCCTTTACCGGCGGCGTGCTGGAACGGATTCTGCAAAAAACCACCGACACCTCTTGGAAAAGCTTCGGCTTCGGCTTCTTGTCGGCTACGTTAATGCAATCCAGCGGCTTGGTCTCGGTTATCACCGTGTCATTCCTCAGCGCCGGCTTACTGGATTTGGTCGCCGGTATCGGCATTATTTTCGGCTCCAATCTGGGCACGACAACCGGCGCTTGGCTGATCGCAGGATTGGGGTTAAAAGTGAATATCGCCACTTACGCGATGCCGCTGCTGGTTTTTGGCGTTTTATGCATATTCCAGAACGGCAAACAGCTGAAAGGCATCGGCTATATCCTGACCGGACTGGGCTTTCTGCTGCTCGGCATCCATTACATGAAGGATAGTTTTGAACACGTTGAAAGCACGATAAACCTGGCCCATTATTCGATGTCCGGCATTAAAGGCTTACTGATCTACACCGTCATCGGCATCATCGCCACCGTTATCATGCAGTCCAGCCACGCCACCTTGCTGCTCACCATTACTGCGGTTTCGGTGCATCAAATTACTTATAACAATGCGCTGGCGCTGGTGATAGGCGCCAATATCGGCACCACCGTCACCGCGATCATTGCTTCGCTGGGCGCCAATATTCAAGGCAAGCGGCTGGCAGGCTCGCACTTATTAATTAACTTGTGCACCGGCATCATCGTGCTGATCTTTGTTAAGCAGTTCAGCATGGCTGTCGACATCATCAGCGCACATTTAGGCATTTCCGTTGCGGACCCGACGCTGAAACTGGCCATCTTTCACAGCTTGTTTAATGCTGTCGGCATCGTGATCTTTTTCCCGCTCATCAATCAACAGGTTTTATTACTGGAAAAAATCTTCACAGAAAAACGCCCAACGACTTTCATGCCGAAATATTTGGACTTATCCGCCATGGATTTTCCTGAAACAGTGGTTGAATCGGTCAGACTGGAAAGCATCCATTTATACGAAAACGCTCTCCATATCATTTTGCGCACTTTCGGCCTGGACGAACACGACCTTCAACAAAACGATTCGTTGGCACAGCGGCTAAAACACACCGGCGATGCCATTGAATACGATATAGACGCCGCTTATGAACAACGTATAAAAGGTCTGTACAGCGCCATTATCGCGTTTATCAGTCAGGCCGGATTCAGCTGGCAAATGACCCAATCGGCCAAGCTGTCCTGGTTACGCGAAGCCAACAAACATGTGGTCGAAGCCATTAAAGACACCAAGCATCTGCAAAAGAACTGGAGCCGATTCAGGCTCTCGAGCAATCAAGCCACTGCTGATGAATACCATAAAATTGCCTATCAAATAGCCTTGCATATAAAAAATATTGAAACCTTCAGGCATGAACTTGAAAGCAATGAATTACCTTTATTGTCGTTAGACACCTTAAAAGCATCGATAAAAAACGATGACTTGCAGATGAATCGCGCCATTGAAACGCTGATTAGAGAACAAAAAATAACCCCGGAAACCGGCTCTTCGTTGATTAACGACAGCGCCTATATGCGCAGTATTAAGAAAAACCTGCTGAAAGCCGCCGAAACATTGTTTTTATACGGTAACAACGGCGCTACCGGAGTTGAACACCAATTAGCCCTCAATGAAACTGAAATTAATGACGTTATTCACAGCGTGGATAAGCGCTAGCACACCACTAAACCTGTCATTCCAGCCATGAAAATAGAAAAACTGCTCCATAAATTACAGGCCTTCTTTAACACCGACAACCATAAAAAAAGACAACATATCGAGGAGTTAAAAAAAATCCTGCTTAAACTCAAGAAAAAAGAGCTAAAGATTACCCACGCACTGCAACAAGCAGACCAAGACTGCTTAATAAAACACTATCAAACCGAATTGGAAATCATCAGAGCACAGCGAAAAAAAGGCATTGAAGTTTTGCATCAACTTAAACCGCCCAAGACCTAAGCCAAGCTATCGTTTATAGGCTCTATAGCGGTCGCCCGGCCCACACGCTGCGTATTTATTAGCACATGCTCATGCTGTTTCAAATATAATATCCTTATTAAATTAGTCTAGAATTTTCATCCTCTTTTGTATTCCGGTGGGCTATATATGCAATTTGAAATGTTTTTATTCATTGTTACCTTAATGATGCTCGCATCCGGCATTGCGTTGTTCAAAACATCTCTGCTTGTAGACATAGTGGATAAAAACCGCCCCGCCGTAGATAAAACGCTCGGACTTCTTAAATTGCCGCGCTCAAAATATAAGCTGCTGTTACTTGCACTGTTGTTGCCTTCGCTATCGAGCGCCGCCGAAGCATCAAGCGCTGTTAATACAACGCAACCCTTGGATCTGACTCAGCATTGGGTCGGTTATCTGGCGTTGGTGCTGTTTGCTGTCGCTTACTTTCTGGCCATGACCGAAGAAGTCACCGAGCTGCGAAAATCAAAACCCATGGTGTTCGCAGCCAGTTTAATCTGGATATTTATCGCCGCCGTTTACGTCAACGGCGGCATGAGCGAACAAGCGGGAGTGGCGTTCCGTGCAACGCTGGAAGGCTATGCCGAACTGTTTTTGTTTATTATGGTTTCAATGACTTATTTAAACGCGATGGAAGACCGAGGCGTGTTCGAAAACCTGCGCGTCTGGCTGTTAAGCAAAAACTTCAGTTACCGCCAATTATTCTGGATTACCGGCTTTCAGGCATTTTTCATTTCGTCGGTATGCAACAACCTGACTACCGCCTTACTGATGGGCTCGGTTATTTTGGCGATGGGTAAAGGCAGCCCGCGCTTCGTCACCTTATCCTGCATCAATGTCGTGATAGCCTCCAATGCCGGCGGCTCGTTCAGCCCATTCGGCGACATTACCACCCTGTTAGTGTGGCAAAAAGGCGTCGTGCCGTTCGCCGATTTCTTCTCTTTATTGATTCCCGCCATCGTCAATTTTGTGTTACCGGCCGCCATCATGCATTTTCGGATTCCCCAACAAAGACCCGACGCCGTTTTGGAAGCTCCGGCCATGAAACGGGGAGGACTGATCATCATCGCGTTATTCGCCTGCACCATTATTACCGCGACTTGCTTTGAAAACTTCTTACATCTGCCCCCGGCCGCCGGCATGATGCTCGGCCTGACTTATTTGAAATTTTTCAGCTTTTATCTGCAAAAAACAGCCACATCCAATAACGACATCATCAATTCCGAGAAAATCGAAACCCATCATATCGAAGGTTTAGCGGCGCGTAGAGCGCGCCTCGGCGAATTACTGGTTAAAGAACACGTCATTACCGAGCATCAGCTGCACGAAGCCTTAAAAACGCAAGACCGGCAACACGATTTAGAGCAAAACCAATCCTTTGACGTTTTTCAGAAAGTCGCGCAATTGGAATGGGACACGCTGCTGTTTTTCTACGGCGTCATGGTCTGCGTCGGCGGTTTGAGCTTCATCGGCTATCTGGGCGTAGCGTCTCAGCTTTTGTACGGCGGTACCGACCCGACCCTAGCTAATATTCTGGTAGGCATCGCCTCGGCATTCGTCGACAACGGCACCATCATGCTGGCGGTATTAACCATGGCGCCGGACATTTCTCAGGGACAATGGCTGCTGGTGACCTTGACCGCCGGCGTAGGCGGCAGCATGTTGGCGGTAGGTTCCGCCGCGGGCGTCGGCTTAATGGGACAGGCCAAGGGGGTTTATACGTTTACCAGCCATTTGAAATGGACGCCGGTCATCGCGCTGGGCTATTTCGGCAGTATCGCGGTCCACTTTCTTATAAACGGCCGCTATTTTTAGGCGAGTCTTCACCGCCATCGCTAAACTGTTACCAAGCCAACCGGGAAAATGATTGCAAGCACACTTTCGATCACTTTCCCGGTCGCTTTCAATCATCAATAATATGCAATCTTACTCATCTCCAGCGTATGATATCCCCTGCACCAGCTCACCCAGAAAGTTACCCACCCCCACATAGTCAACGTCAATGAAGTTCAAACGGCCATCGCTCAATACCTTTCTAAAAAAAGTTAACTATTCAACCGCTTTAGGCATTTTTCTCAGCATCCTGTTATTCGTTTTTATTGTTTTATTTGCCGCGAACGATCCGCTTTCTTTTATCAACTTGCCGGGGCTGGTGATTGTGATTGGCGGCACCACAGCCGCTATTTTTTTAAGCTATCCGTTAAGAGACATTAAACACGGCTTGAAATCGCTGAAACTTATTTTCTTTTACGAAAGCCTCAATCCCCAACGAGAAGCCAACGAAATTACCCGAGTGGCGCAAATGTGGTTTAACAAGGATAAACTGTCCATAGAAAACACCATCGACAACATCAATAACCCCTACTTAAAAACAGGCTTCCAACTGGTCGTAGACAATACGCCGGTGGAAGATATTCTGTCGTTGCTAAAATGGCGCATTGCCCGTCTGAGAGCCAAAGAAAGAGCCGAAGCCAATATATTCTATACGCTGGCCTCTTATTCTCCCGCGTTCGGTATGCTCGGCACCCTGATATCGATGACCAACATGCTGCAAATCATCGAGCTTAAAGACATCGGCGGCATCAGCTACAACATGGGCACCGCCCTGGTTACCACCTTTTACGGCTTGATCATGGCTAACCTTGTCTTTAACCCGATTGCGATAAAACTGGAGCGGCGCACTGAACAGCGCATTATGATCATGAGCATGGTCATGGAAGGCATTACCCTGATTGCGGACCGTCGCAGTCCGTCGTTTGTGCGTGAAACCCTGAAGTCATTCATCATGCATTATGACAACGAGCTAAAAGATTAAAAATCCCCGCCGCCCAACAAACCGATCAGCGACTGCCATGAGTAAAGACCCCTTTTCCAAACTACAGTCCTCGCTGTCTTTAGAGGATTTACTGGACCAACCGAATACACACGACTCAAAAAAATGGCTGTTAACTTACCTCGATGTCTTTGTATTGATCGTCATGCTGGTCATCACCTTGATTACTTTAGGCGACATAAAAGTAACGACTATAAAACCGCAAGCGGTCAAGCCTAAAAAGGCGCCGGCCGTCACATGTCCTCCCGCGGCTACGCCGGTCATCGTAAATTGCCCGCCTCTGGTTGCCGTTGAAAATAAACCCCTTCAAGCTATCGCCCTCCCTGAAAATGCAGCCGAGATCAAAGCCGATAACGCCGACCTTAAAGCCGCAGCCAAAGACAGCGACAGCATTACCCCGGCGCCCGCGCAAACACCTGAAATCGCAACTGCAAACCCCAACCCGCCCCAACCCACCGCGCCTTTGCAAGCAAACGGCCACTCGGACGAAGAAGACAAATTGCAACAGCAATTAACCAAGGCAATCGACGAGTTCGGCCTTAACAAAGCCGTTCATATAAAAGTAACCCAAGGTTATGCGCAGCTTGAGATTCAGGACAAGGTGCTGTTTAAATCGTCGGAGGCCGCTCTAACCGCTTCGGGAGAAGCCTTGATAAAGCGCCTTGTCCCGGTATTGAAACAAGCTGTCGGCTTGATTTTGATTGAAGGCCATACCGATAACCTCCCTATTAAATCCGCCCAGTTTCCGTCTAACTGGGAATTGGGCGCCTCCAGAGCCACCAGCGTTTTACATTATTTGGTCTCGCAACAACTGGACAGCCGCCATTTGCGGGCCACCACTTACGCCGACACCATGCCGATTGCCGATAACTCGACCCCGGCCGGACGCGAGAAGAATCGGCGCGTTAACATCTTGATAAAATTTTCCGAATGAAACAAAAAGCTTCAGTGGGTCTGAAGCCAATGCCCGTGCTTGTCTCGCTAAGCGAATCGAACACGGTTTGGCTTCGGCTCCGTTCAGCCGACGACCGCTTTAGCAGCCGAGCCGTTAACGCAAAAGCATTGAACACCAAGCCGTCAGCCATTAACAACCCCATCAACCACTCAAGCAAGTCAAGGTTAACGATGCCGTGACCTCTTTCCGTGTTCTAAGCATTTTGCGATATACCTAAATCCAGCCATTTAACTTAGTGTATTGCCTTCCACAAATACGCCTTCAACAATGGTTTATGAAAACGGAGAAATTGATGTTATGACACCCAGAGAATTAACCAAACAAGCCTTTAAACTTTACGACGACATTAGAATCGTAAGTTATACGATGCCAAAACCCTCGGATTATATGATGCGCTTGCATTCTTTAAGAACACGGGCCTTTTACCGCTATAAACGCCGCCTGAAAGCCGAATAAGGCAGCTCGCAAAAAACACTATACAAGGCAATAATGTAGGATGTGGTGAACGCAGTGAACCGCATCAATCGAGGGCGACGCGAACGGTGCGGTTCGTTCCTCACCGCAGCCTACGGCCGTTCACTTAAACGGATAGTCCGCCGGTTAAGTCCGTGGGTATCTCGACAAATACATGATGTTTTTTAAGCAGCGCCAAAACTTCGCCAATTTTCTTAGCTGCATGCTCACGTTCATGTTTAGGCAAAGAAGACAAAGAGCGGGCCGTAACCGCATCTTCAGAGATCGCAGGATATTCAACCAGATTCCAAAAAGTAATGGATTTGAATCCTTCCGTTATCGCAAAAACAGCAATGTCATCCAGTCCTGAAATATTCTTATCGTAAATACCGCAGCTGATGGACCATAGCGGGTTAAGTCCGCGCTTGAAGGCTTGAATGCGAATTTTATGAATATTACGCAAAATAGTGCCTAACGAAACTTTACGCCTGATGTCGCGCAGTAAATCCTCATCCACTGTGTCCAGGCTGATCTGAATAACCCTCATCCGTGCGAATATATCGATTTCTTCGTCGTTAAAAGGCTTGGCAAAATTCGACAAAATAGTTGCCATCGCACCAAGCTCTTGAATTCGCTTAGCAAAACTTACCCAAGACGGGTGATAGGTGGTTTCGCCATGACCGTTTAAATTGATTTGCAGCTTATCAACTTGTTTAGGTAAAGATTCGATGATTTTTTGTAAGATCGTTTCAGACATCGGTATGCCCTGATAACCCGGTTGGCTTACCGCGCAGTAGGTACAGCGAAGGTTGCATTGTTCGTTAATATCAACCCGAAGCTCGGCAAGCGCTCCGGGGCAAAGTAAATCGGCCTGTTCGGGCGGAAATAAAGATTTAACCGACAATTCCAGATTTTCCACGGCTGTCATTGAGCGAATATGACAACGCTGACACATATCCGGCAACTCACCACTCAGAAGAGACCGGCGCAAATCACGAAAGGCTGCGGCATGACGCTGTTTCTCTATATCCTCCAACTGCCCCATGCCGGATGAAATGCAACAGGGGCGCACTTCCCCTTTCGCGCTGACTTCAAAGTTGATCCATGGATCAAGGCAATGTCGCGTAAGCCGTAATGTTGTGTTGTTGGCAGTCGAAAGAAACGCGCCGCGCCGCCCTTCCAAGCGCCCGTGATTGCAGTAATGGATGTATCCTGAACTCATTGTTCCAGCGTCAACCGCTAAAGCAACATCCGGATTCTCACTCAGATAAGTCGCTTCATCCCATTCGGATGAAGGAGGTATAGAAGATTTGGCTAATGTCATAAAAACGTTACGTAAAAAGTTATCCCACGCTATCTTTTCGCAATGCAAACTATCGATCAAGCTGCATCATGAATACCCGATAATTCAGCCGACGCGCTCTTAATCAAAGGCGGCGGGCCAAAGTTAATTCAATCATCATAGCAAAACCCGGAGCGATAACGATAGCTGGGACGTTTTTCAGTAATGGATTCATCGCGTCTTAACGCCTACGCACAACTTGATAAGGGCGCGTGACATAGCCCAGCGGAACGCTCCACACATGCACCAAACGACTAAACGGAAAAACCAAAAACAAAGTTTGGCCTAAAAATAAATGTAACTTAAAAATGAAACCGATCTCGCTGACTTGATCGGCCGCACCGCTTTGAAAAGTCACAATGCGTTGCGCCCATTCCGCCAACAGCAACATATTGGCGCCGTCATAATGATAAAGCGAAATCGGCAAAGTCAGCAGGCCCAGCGCCAGCTGTACGCCGATCAGCAGCAGAATGAAAATATCCATGCGGCTGCTGGTAGCGCGAATCCGGGCATCGGTCAGGCGACGGCGTATCAAAATGATGATGCCTTTTAAACAAACGCCGCCGAAAACACCGCCCGCAATAACGGCCAGAATTTGTTTGGCCGAGGTCGACAAGCCCAGCGCATGATAAACCGCAGGCGGCGTCAACAGACCGACAAAATGGCCGACAAACAGCAGCAAGATGCCGATATGAAATAAATTGCTGCCCAGCCTTAATTCTTTAGCGCGCAGAAATTGGCTGGAACCGGTGCGCCAAGTGTATTGATCGCGGTCGTAACGCGCCAAGCTGCCGATGAAGAATACGCTGATAGCGATATAAGGGTAATAACCGAACAATAAGGTATTGAGATAATCCACGATGGACTCCTTCTAAACAGAACGATGTTGCGATGTGATGAATTGATCGCGTGGCATGATAGTGATGGGGCTGACAGCATCTGCTTGGCTTTTGCAGGTGTCTACCGCCCCCATAAAACTGACGGCTTCTTCTTCCCAGATTTGATCCATGTTAGACAAAGTTTCATCCTCGCCTTCGGCGGCGGCTTGTTGGCGGATTTCATCAAGCGCTTCGGGATCGCCTGCAAAACCTGCCAGTGCGTCGAACACCGCGCTAAATTCACTGCCGCGTTCGCTTAAGCGCGCGCCCAGCAAACTTAACACCGGCATCGCATCATGCAGTAGCTGCACCGCTTCGGCTTGCTCTTGCTGCGACAGAAATTCCAGAAATAGCGGGATGTAATCCGGTAACTCATGGGTGGACATTTCAAAGCCGTGCGCTTCGTACATTTGCAGCAGGTTAACCATCGCTTGACCACGGTCGCGGGATTCGCCGTGGACATGCTCGAAAATGTGCAAGGACAAAAACCTCCCACGGTCGAATAACGCGACATAACGCTCTTGGCTATCCAGCAAGTCTGCACCGCGATAGGAATCGATCAGCGCCAGCACGGCTTTTTTATGGTCGTCCGGCAACAGGTTTTCCCGTTCGACGACAGCGGCCATTTCATCTAATGCTTCAAGCATCTCGGCTTCGGGATAGCCTAGCAGTAGCGATAGAACTTTTAGGGTTTGCATAATATTTATAATCTAAACAGATTGATTAGCTCACCACGAAGACACGAAGATCACGAAGAAATAAAACTTCGTGATCTTCGTGTCTTCGTGGTGAATTGTCTTTTATCGTTCCCACGGTCTCCGTGGGAACGCCGTGGTGGACGCTCTGCGTCCCGAGCCGCCGGAGCGGCTCTGACTGCATTCCCACGCCGGAGCGTGGGAACGAGATCATCTTACCGGTTCGACTTTAATAGGAATATTGATCGGAATGCCGCCGCTACGTTGCGACCTCTTGTTACCGCCGAACAGATTGGTATCATTATTGCCTGTCGAACAGCCGCTACCGAAACTAAATCCGCAGCCGCCTTGCTCGCCGTAAGCGTCGAACGTTGAACCGGCATATTCGCGATGACTGCTTGGAATCACGAAACGGTCCTCGTAATTGGCAATCGCCATGTAGCGATACATTTCTTCAACCTGCAATTGAGTCAAACCGACGCGCGCCAAAACATCGGTATTGACCGTGCCATCCACGCTAAGACCGCGCATAAAAGCGCGCATCGCCAACATCCGCTCCAAAGCCGACACGACCGGTTCTTCCTTACCCGCTGTCAATAAGTTAGCCAAATACTGCACCGGAATACGCAACGAACGCACGTCCGGAATGTCGCCATCCATACCGATTTGGTCGTTTTCCGCCGCCGATTGAATCGGCGATAACGGCGGCACATACCAAACCATCGGCAGCGTGCGAAATTCAGGATGCAGCGGAAACGCCACTTTCCAGTCTATCGCCATTTTATAAACCGGCGATTCCTGTGCCGCTGTCAGCCAGGATTCGGGAATACCGGCAGCTCGCGCTTCCGCTATCACCTCCTCATCGAAAGGATCGAGGAAAACATCCAGCTGCTGTTGATACAAATCCTGTTCGTTCTCGCAGCTTGCGGCCTGTTCGATAAGGTCGGCGTCATACAGCAACACGCCTAAATAACGAATCCGTCCAACGCAGGTTTCCGAACACACTGTCGGCTCCCCGGCTTCGATGCGCGGATAACAGAACGTGCATTTTTCCGATTTTCCGCTTTCCCAGTTGTAGTAAATTTTTTTGTACGGACAGGCGGAAACGCACATCCGCCAGCCGCGGCATTTGTCCTGGTCGATCAGCACAATACCGTCTTCTTCCCGCTTATAAATCGAGCCGCTGGGGCAAGCCGCAACGCAACTCGGGTTAAGACAGTGTTCACATAAGCGCGGCAAATACATCATGAAAGTGTTTTCAAATTCACCGTACATATCTTTTTGGATATTGTCGAAGTTGGTGTCGCGCGAACGCGATGAAAATTCGGTACCCAGAATTTCCTCCCAGTTCGGGCCGCCTTCGATTTTCTCCATGCGCTCGCCGGTAATCACCGAATACGGGCGCGCAGTCGGCGGTGTTTTGGATTCTTTGGCGGTATGTAAATGCTGATAATCAAAATCGAACGGTTCGTAATAATCGTCGATTTCCGGTAAATCGGGGTTGCCGAAAATATTCCTTAAACTTTTGAGCTTGCCGCCTTGGCGTAACTCCAAAGTGCCGTCTTCTTTGCGTATCCAGCCGCCGTTCCATTTATCCTGATTTTCCCATTGTTGCGGAAAACCTACGCCCGGCTTGGTTTCGACATTATTAAACCAGGCATACTCAACCCCTTTACGCGAGGTCCAGACGTTTTTGCAGGTAACAGAGCAAGTGTGACAGCCGATACACTTGTCCAGGTTCAACACCATGCCTATTTGTGCGCGAATATTGCGCGATCCTTTCCTGGATCGCGTTCCTTCGGAACCCGCTTCGCGGTCCAAATTTGTTCCAGACAAATTAGTCATTGTTCGTCTCCCGATGCGGCTTGCTCAGTTGAAATACCACCAACTTCGTCACCCCCCTTTGAAAAAGGGGGGATTTGTTCATCCAGCCAATCCACTTTGCTCATTTTGCGGATAATCACAAATTCATCGCGATTGGAACCGACCGTGCCGTAATAATTAAAGCCGTAACTGAGCTGGGCGTAACCGCCGATCATATGCGTCGGTTTAAGCGTCGCCCGAGTCACTGAATTATGGATACCGCCGCGGCCGCCGGTGGTTTCCGAACCCGGCACGTTGACGGTCTTTTCCTGGGCGTGATACATCATGCACATGCCTTCCGGGACGCGCTGACTGACCACCGCCCGAGCGACCAGCGCACCGTTAACGTTGTACGCTTCGATCCAGTCGTTATCTTTAATGCCGACTTTCGCCGCATCGATTTCGCCCATCCATACAATCGGCCCGCCGCGCGACAAAGTCAGCATCAACAAATTATCGGTATAGGTGCTGTGTATGCCCCATTTCTGGTGCGGGGTGATGAAATTCAATACCAGTTCGTCATTGCCGTTGGGCTTTTGCCCCAAAATCGGCGCAATAGAACGGGTATCGACCGGCGGTTTGTACACGCACAAAGTCTCGCCGAATGCCCGCATCCAACTATGATCCTGGTAAAACTGCTGGCGACCGGTCAAGGTGCGCCAGGGAATGCGCTCGTGGACATTGGTGTAACAGGCGTTGTAACAGACTTGCTCGGATTCCAGGCCGCTCCAGGTCGGCGACGAAATAATCTTGCGCGGCTGCGCCTGGACATCGCGGAAGCGGATTTTATCGTCTTCGCGCGGCAATGCCAGATGGGTGTGATCCCGCCCGGTGATTTTGCTCAGCGCCGCCCAGGCTTTAACCGCGACATGACCATTGGTTTCAGGCGCCAGCATCAAGATAACTTCGGTTGCGTCAATATCGGTTTCGATGCGCGGCAAGCCTTTGCTGATGCCTTCATCGGTCACCAGCCGGTTCAACTCGCCCAGTTGTTTGACTTCGGCTTCGGTGTTCCAGGCAATACCTTTGCCGCCGTTGCCGATCTTGCTCAGCAACGGCCCCACCGAGGTGAACATCTTGTAAGTGTTCGGATAATCGCGCTCAACCACCACCAGCGACGGCATGGTTTTGCCCGGAATCGGCTCGCATTCGCCTTTTTTCCAATCCTTGACTTCAAGCGGCTGGGCCAGCTCTGCCGGTGTGTCATGCAAAATCGGCACGGCGACTATATCTTTTTCCAAGCCCAGATGGCCGACGGTTAATTCCGAGAATTTCTTCGCGATGCCTTTATAAATATCCCAATCGGAACGCGATTCCCAGGCCGGGTCTACGGCTTTGGACAAAGGATGAATAAACGGATGCATGTCCGAGGTATTCAGGTCGTTTTTTTCATACCAGGTTGCGGTCGGCAAAATAATGTCCGAATACAAACAGGTCGTGGACATCCGAAAATCCAGCGTCACCAGCAAATCGAGTTTGCCTTCGGCAGCGCTTTCGTGCCATTCGACTTCCGAGGGTTTATCGCCGCTATCGCCCAAATCTTTGCCCTGCAAACCGTGTTGCGTACCCAGCAAATATTTCATGAAGTATTCATGACCTTTGCCGGAAGAGCCCAGCAAATTGGAACGCCAGACAAACATGTTGCGCGGAAAGTTTTGCGGGTTGTCGGGGTCTTCGCAGGACATTTTTAAGGTGCCGTCTTTCAGGCTGTCCACGACATAATCGACCGGCGCTTTACCCGCTGCTGTTGCATCCCTGACCACCTGCAACGGGTTGGTTTGCAGTTGCGGCGCGGACGGCAGCCAGCCCATGCGTTCCGATCTAACGTTGAAATCGATCAAGCTGCCTTGCCAGTCGTTCGGCTGCGCCAGTGGCGACAATATTTCGCTGACTTTAAGTTTTTCGTAACGCCATTGGCTGGTGTGACTGTAAAAAAACGAGGTGCTGTTCATTTGCCGGGGCGGACGCTTCCAGTCCAAACCAAACGCCAACGGCAACCAACCGGTTTGCGGACGCAGTTTTTCCTGGCCGACATAATGCGCCCAGCCGCCGCCGGACTGCCCGACGCAACCGCACAGCATCAGCATATTCATGATGCCGCGGTAATTCATGTCCATGTGGTACCAGTGATTAACGCCCGCACCCAAAATCACCATCGAACGGCCTTGCGTCTTTTCGGCATTGGTCGCAAATTCACGCGCCACCGCGATCACGTTTTGCCGTTTAACACCGGTGATTTTTTCCTGCCACGCGGGTGTGTACGGAACATCTTCGTCATAAGAACCGGCGACATGGCCACCGCCTAGGCCGCGATCTATCCCGTAGTTGGCCACCAGCAAATCGAACACGGTGGCTACCAATACTGCGCTGCCATCGGCCAGGGTGATTTTTTTCACCGGCACATTGCGTTGTTGAATCGCATCGTGAGCGGAATGAGTAAAATGCGGATGCTCGGAACCGGCAAAATAAGGGAAACCGACGCCGACAACTTCGTCTTTACTATCGATCAAACTCAAGCGTAACTGCACCGCTTGGTTGTCCGCGGTTTTTTGTTCGATATTCCACTGTCCGCTTTCGCCCCAGCGAAAACCGATAGAACCGCAAGGCGGAACGACTTGGCCGCTGATTTCGTCGTAAGCGACCGTTTTCCAGTCGGGATTATTGTCTTGGCCCAAGCTGTCCGAAAAATCCGAAGCCCTCAGGAATCGATCCTGCACATAAAGGCCGTCCTGTTCCTTGAGCATGACCAGAAACGGTAAATCGGTATTTTCGCGCACATATTGGTTGAAATAAGGGCTTTGCCGTTCGACATGAAATTCCTTGAGGATCACATGACCAATCGCCATCGCCAGCGCGGCATCGGTACCTTGCTTAGGATGCAACCACAGATCGGCGAACTTGCTTGCCTCCGAATAGTCGGGACACACCACCACGACTTTTGCGCCTTTATAGCGCGCTTCGGTCATAAAATGGGCGTCTGGAGTACGGGTTTGCGGCACGTTCGAACCCCACAACATCAAAAATCCGGCGTTATACCAATCCGCCGATTCGGGTACGTCGGTTTGCTCGCCCCAGGTTTGCGGCGATGCCGGCGGTAAATCGCAATACCAGTCGTAAAAACTCATACTAACGCCGCCGATTAGCGACAGATAACGGCTTCCGGCCGCATAAGACACCATCGACATGGCCGGGATCGGCGAAAAGCCGATAATCCGGTCGGGACCGAAAGTTTTGGCGGTGTAAATATTGGCCGCCGCGATGAGTTCGTTAACTTCTTCCCAATTGGCCCGCACCAAACCGCCCAAGCCGCGTACCGACTTGTATTCCGCGCTTTTAGCCGGATCTTCGACGATTGATGCCCAGGCTTCAACCGGCTCTAAAGTCTTTCTGGCCTCGCGCCACAACCTGACCAAGCGGCCGCGTATCAGCGGATATTTGAGGCGGTTGGCGCTGTACAGATACCAGGAATAACTCGCGCCGCGAGGACAACCGCGCGGTTCGTGATTGGGCAGATCGGGCCGGGTGCGCGGGTAATCGGTTTGCTGGGTTTCCCAGGTTACCAGTCCGTTTTTGACGTAGATCTTCCAGCTGCAAGAGCCGGTGCAATTGACGCCGTGCGTTGAGCGCACGATTTTGTCATGCTGCCAGCGCGATCGATAGCTGTTCTCCCAGCTTCGGTCTTCGTTGGTGACGACACCGTGATTACCGGAGAAGGTATCTACTTTTTTCTTGAAAAAAAGTAAGCGGTCCAGGAAATGGCTCATAAAATTTACCTATATAAATGCGGACAAGCTCTTGTGGTTGCCCTTGTGATTTCGTGAAGTGCAGAGGCTGTTTGCATCAGCCTCTGCACTTCAACGCTTTTCATCGTTCCCACACTCTTGGTCACTGCCATTAAGTTAAGGATTTGAGTGAGTATTAGTTCCCAAGCTCCAGAGACTGTGAAAATATTATCAAAATGAGTTTAAAAACCTATTCACCACGAAGACACGAAGGACACGAAGTTTTCAATACATTGAATTTAAATAATTATTTTTCCTTCGTGATCTTCGTGACTTCGTGGTGAATGCTTTTGATTTTGTTCTAAAACGAATATTTTCACAGTCTCTGGAGCGTAGGAATGATGCGCTGTGCATCAACAAGGCATAGCCGCCGTTTTACGCGCATAAAACCACCAAGTGATGCCGATACACACCAAATAAAAAGAGATAAAACAATACAGTGCCGCATCGGGCGTACCGGTCATGCTGATCGCCGTACCGTAACTCTTGGGAATAAAGAACGCGCCGTAAGCCGCAATCGCCGAACTGAAACCGAGCACCGCCGCGGCTTCTTTGGCCGCATCTTTTTTGGCTTTAACCTCGGCATCAACGCCCTGCCCTTTTACCGCGCACAAGCGTTCAGTCATAAAAATCACCGGAATCATCCGAAACGTTGAACCGTTGCCGATGCCTGTGGTGATAAACAACAACATGAACATGGCTAAAAAGCCCCAGAAATCGCCGGCATTACCGGCCGAAGGCATAAAATGCAATACCCCGAACACCGCAGCAATCATGATCGCGAAATTCCATAGCGTCACCCTCGCACCGCCCAGCTTGTCGGCCAGCCAACCGCCGACCGGCCTGATTAAAGCGCCGACCAGCGGCCCCAAAAAGGCGTAGTCGGTCGGGTTAATGTCCGGAAACAGGATTTTAGTCAACATCGGAAATCCGGCCGCATAGCCGATAAACGAACCGAAGGTGCCGGTATAAAGCCAGCACATCAGCCAGTTATGTTTGCGCTTGAAAATAATCGATTGTTCTTTGAACGAAGCTTTAGCGGAGGCAATATCATTCATGCCGAACCACGCTGCAATACTGGTTGCGATGATAAACGGCAGCCAGATAAATCCGGCATTTTGCAGCCAAATGGATTTGGTCACCGCACCCTTAACCCACGTTTGCGGATCGCCGCCTAGCGAACCGAATACGCCCGCCGCAATAACCAGCGGCACCACAAACTGCACGGTGCTGACGCCCAAATTGCCTAAACCGGCATTTAAACCCAACGCCGTGCCTTTTTGGGACTGGGGATAAAAAAAGCTGATATTGGCCATGCTGGACGCAAAATTACCGCCGCCGAATCCGCATAACAAGGCTAATACCGCCATTAACAGATAAGGCGTTTCGGGATTCTGCACCGCAAAACCTATCCATAACGACGGCAACAACAACGAAGCGGTACTGATCGTCGTCCAGCGGCGACCGCCGAAAATCGGCACCATGAATGAATAGAAAATCCGCAAGGTCGCGCCCGACAGGCCCGGCAAGGCCGCCAACCAAAATAATTGGTTAGTCGTGTATTTAAAGCCGATGCTGGGCAGGTTAATCACCACCACGCTCCACACCATCCACACCGCAAAAGCCAACAGCAAGGCGGGGATACTGATCCACAGGTTACGGGCGGCGATACGCTTGCCGGTGTTTTCCCAAAAATCCCGGTCTTCGGGATTCCAATCGGTCAGCACCAGCGGCGCCGGATGACTCAGTTCATGCAGATCGGTCGAGATTTTAGCCAGCTCAGGGACGACGCGGCGCTCCATCCTGACAATCGAAAAATGCATCCAGGTCAACGCAATCGTCATCAATACGAACAACAACATAAAGCAGCTGCTCCAGATGCCGGTCAAATCGTTCAACATGCCGAAGGTCAGCGGCAACAAGAAGCCTCCCAGACCGCCGACCATACCCACCGCGCCGCCGACAGCGCCGACGTTGTCGGGATAATAAACCGGGATATGTTTGTACACGGCCGCCTTGCCGAAGGACATAAACAGCCCCAATACCGAAACCAACAAGACAAAACCTATCGGCTGAATCGCCAGACTGAAAGCGATATCGCCTTTAATGCCGTGAACAATGTAATCGGTAGGCGGATAAGACAGGAAAAACGTACAGATCGTAGCGACAATAAAGGTCCAGTACATTAATAAGCGCGCACCGTAACGGTCGGACAACCAGCCGCCCAAGGCACGAAACAGACTGGCAAAAATCGAATAGGCCGCGGCCAGCATACCCGCCGACTTGATATCGAAGCCGTAAGCGCCGACCAGGTAGCGCGGCAACCACAACGCCAACGCGACAAAAGCGCCGAACACGCAAAAGTAATACAGCGAAAAGCGCCAGACCCGCATATCTTTCAGCGGTTCCAATTGCTTTAGAAATGAATCGGGCTTAGCGCCTGTTTCGCGGCGCTGTTTAAGCATCGGTTCATCATCGGTAAGAAACCAGAATAGGACTGCCATTAACAGCAGACCTGCCGCCCAGATTTGCGCTACCGCATGCCAACCGAACGCGACCATCACAAAAGGCGCGACGAATTTGGTCACCGCCGCTCCGACATTGCCCAGCCCGAAAATGCCTAACGCCGTACCTTGTTTTTCTTTAGGAAACCAGCGCGAAACATAGGCAATGCCGACCGCAAAAGCGCCGCCGGCAACGCCGATGCCGAGCGCGGTGACCAAAAACATCGTATACGTTTCAACAAGGGTCAGCAGCCAGGTAGCAATGGCTGCGGTCACCATCACCAGCAGATAAACGATACGGCCGCCGTACTGATCGCTCCAAATGCCCAGCATCAGCCGGATTAACGAGCCTGACAATATCGGCGTACCGACCAGCAAGCCGAATTCGGTTTCGCTTAAGTGCAAGTCTTTCTGAATTTGCAAACCGATAATCGAAAAAATAGTCCAGACCGCAAAACAGGTGGTGAAAGCAACGGTGCTTAACCCAAGTGCACGGGACTGTTGACCGGGCGTGACAGTATCGACTGTAGACATAATGACCTTGAAGCGTGTATTAAATGATTGGAGTTTTCATAGCCTGCCCGCTGAAAACCGCATCTCATCCCTCATGCAATACAGGCTTACGGTATAATTACAGAAAATAATTTTTTAAAGAATATATCGCCCTCCTTAAAGATATATTAACAATACAACTTATAATATAGTTCTTTTCCTAACAGCAAGCAACATGCAAATTACCAGTTACACGGATTACGCACTCAGGGTATTGCTTTATCTGGCAATGACCCCGAACCGTCAGGCAAATATCACAGAAATTTCTGATTTTTTTAATATTTCACGCAATCATTTGGTCAAGATTGTGCATCAGCTGGGCAGCAAGGGATTTGTTAAAACAACGCGAGGCAAGGGAGGGGGCTTATCCTTGCAGCGCCCACCGGAAATGATAAATATTGGTGAGTTGGTACGCAGCATGGAGAATCATTTTAACTGGGTGGAATGTTTCGACCCTACCCAGCAGAACTGCCGCTTACTGCCCGCTTGCGGCTTAAAGCAATTATTAGCCCGCGCGGGCGATGCTTATTTGCAAATGCTGGATGCTGCGACGCTGGCAGATGTAGCGTTAGGCACGACGCCTGTTGAAGTAGCGCAAAGCGAAGCGCCGGCAACAGCGCACTCCGAATGCAATCAAAACCAATCCCTGACAACCGAGACCCAAGAAAACAACTTATAATGCAATTTAGAGTTACCGCATTTTGCCGTTTCGATGTCATCCGCTATCGCTTTAGTTCCGACATAAACGCGTCAATCAATTAAAGCCGTCAACAGACAGTATGCTCCTGGCATATTTTCTCGCTATCGGTTTGACTAAGCCGTTCCTTGGTTAAGCCGCAGATAAAACCGTCCGAAGTTGTGGTGAAATATTTACAGGTTTTGCAAAGCCCAAACGATTGGGATTTATTGGCTTTTTGTAATGCGGTTAGCGCATTAACAAAAACGTTTTCCTGACTTTCGTTTTCGTTAAAAATAGTTGAGGCTAAGCTGTATAAATCCGTTGGACGCGCTTTGCTCAAAATAGCGTCGCCTTCAGCCAAAAGACTAAGATGAACCATGCGCCGGTCATTTTCATCGGCGGTTTTTTTAATGTAGCCTTTTTTTTCCAGTAACAGCAAGGTTTGAGAAACAGTGCCTCGGGTCATGCCCAAATAATTGGTCAGCGCTGCCGGGGTGTCGCTGTAGCGGTTACAACGAGATAAATAATCCATCACTTGCAAATGGACCGGTTGCAACCCCAGTTCGGTACACTTTTTACGTTCTTCGGAGCGAATCAGTGCGGACATCCGCTCGATCAGGTCAAATACATCAACTTTTTCCATAGAGCCTGTAAACACATTATTAATGTTGACAAAAAATAATATTTTAACACACCTAATTAAGTTTCGATTCGATATTGTATCTACAATTTTAACCGATTGCCGGATTCATTTTTTCAGCCAAATAAGCGATAGCGGCGGCAGGAGCGCAATCTGCCGTGGTCATGCCCGAGTGAATTTCAGCCGCTGGAAATAACTCGGAAAAATCCAGGTAAGGCCGCCCTAAAGTCAACGCAATCCGTTTAACTAAAAATCGCCCGACTCCGGCCCCGATCAACGGGCTGTCTTGCGCAAGTTCATGCCGAAATAACCGGGTTTCGCAGCCGCGTTGTATGTGCTGTATTTGCCGGGCGCGGATGTTTTCGGCGAACTCCCGCCAACGCGGCAGCTCATAGGGATAAAAATCGCAACCGATCATCCGCGATAAGCGCCGGGCGCTGGCCAAGACTGTTTTTTCCGCACCGTCCGCGGTTTCGGTTTGATCGTGAGCCTCATTGAGTTCCCCGGTGACGCGATAAACATCGGCCATAGTGGCAAAATACTCGGCCATCAGGCCGATCTTTTTACCTTGATCCAGAGCGGTCTGTGCAACCGCCATGACCGCGGTTCTGACGATACCGGTATAAATCAGTTCTTCGGATAATAGCCTTTGATAGTCGGTGTAACCTTCCGCCAACACTTGCCCCTCCTTGAGCAGGAGTATATCGGTAGTCGTGCTGCCGCAATCGACGAACAGCCCGTTGCCCAACTTTTGCGCAGCGAATGAGGCGCTGACCAGCCAGTTGGCGGAAGCGATGGCCATAGAGTGCCCGATTTCAATCCGCGAGGATGGCAGTAAACCTTGCCGACCGGCAAAAACCAGTATTTCAGCGCCCGGCAACAGATCGATCATCGTTTGGATGATGCGCTTAACGCCATCGTCCCGGTTATCAAACAAATCAACCAACTCGCCGGTCATGGTGACGGCATGAAGGAAATGGGAGCCGACCGACTCCTGCATGATAGCGTTTACCGCATGTTGCAGTTGATCCAGCCCCTTCCATAACGGGCAGGGTTGCTGATAAACCGCGACAATTTTGCCTGAGCTGATGACGGCGGCTTTGACATGAGCGCCGCCTATATCCCAACCGATAATATTAGCCTGCATGGTTTTCCTGTTTCGTTTTAACGCTAATCGCTTGGTTATAAAGTGGATTCAGTGCCGGGTCGCCATGCAATAGCTGTAAAACAGCCTCGGCAATATTGATGCCTAATGCGTCGTATATGCCGACAAATGAAGTCGTCAGGCGGGGATTTATTTCAAGCACCCAGGTTTGATCGTTTTCTATCAAATCGATGCCCACATAACCCCATAACTCAGGCAAAGCGCGGGCAATTTCAGTGATTAATGACTGGTATGAGCCCGGATCGGGATGATGATTAACCACAATGCCGGTCAAATGATATTGCTGATTGAGCCGTTCAAAACGCTGTAAATTGGCGCATATTAACCAGCCGCTACCTTGCTTGAATAAAGCCGAAAGACTGGTTTTTGCACCTTGTAGATGAGGCTGAATGATATACGCGTCCTTTCTGAGCTCCAGCCGTTCAAAATCCTGCCGATTGGCGATGACATAACTGTCCGAACAGCCCACGCCATCAACCGCTTTAACCATCCATTCACCGGGAGAATAACTATTGTCAAGCATCCGGGTCGGCACAGTGCTTATCCGGTGCCGGTTAAGCAGCTCATAAGTCTTGAATTTGTTACCGGCAACAGCGACAGCCGTTGAGGCTGATGTCAGCAGTATTTTGCCCAACGACTCAACCTTTTGACACAGGTTTTGTAAAATACCGTCAAACTCAGGCGCAATCGGCCAGACCAGATCGGCTTGCTTAACCAGTCGAGCAAATTCTTCTGTAACATCATGCTCCGGCCCGATAATGACGTTATGTACTCCGGGCAATACTTCAAGCCGCCAATCACGCATGATGGTGATTTCCAGCTTATTTAGCCGCATCAAGTTATCGAGCAGTGCATTCAGCATCAGACTGCCTTCTCCGGCCAGAGAACCGCGCAATTCCTGCCTATTAAAGCCGCCGCCGGTGATATATTCGAACACTAGAATTTTCACGATGCCTATAAATCAAAATATAATATTGTATCAGCAGTTCAAAGCCGGCTTTGAACTCCCTCTTGGTAATTCTTGATTGTCCAACATTTGCTTGGACTCACTCTGTTATTTTATGAAAATAATCCCGGTAATAGATTTAAAAAACGGCGTCGTCGTTCACGCCAAGCAAGGCAATCGCGAGCACTATCAAGCCATTAACACGAATTTATGCAAATCGTCCGATGTTTTTCAGGTTATTAATGCATTTCTGGGTGTTTATCAGTTCGATACTTTTTATATTGCAGACCTCAATGCGATTACCCATCAAGGCGATCATGATCGTCTAATCGTTGAAGTATTGACCCGCTTCCCGCAACTGACATTTTGGATAGACAAGGGCTATCAGACATATAGCCAAAGCGCGCAGTTCCTCCGCAACGCCCTGCCTGTTTTGGCTAGTGAATCTTATGAAGATGAAACTCTCTCGGAAATCAAAGCTTATAAAAACAACTTTATTCTTTCGCTGGATTATTCCAATTCGGAAGCGTTGGGCGCGAAAAATCTTTTTTCCGATCCCGCTTTCTGGCCGAAAAATATCATCATTATGACGTTAGGGCGCGTAGGCAGTAACCAAGGCCCGGACCTGAATAAATTAACCGAATTTTGTAGGCAATATCCGGACAAGCATTTTATTGCCGCGGGCGGCATAAGAGATAAACACGATTTAGCGGCTTTGAACGAAGCAGGCATTCATCAAGCGCTTGTCGCCAGCGCTTTGCACTCCGGCGCTATCAAAACTGGAGATATTGCAGAATTATAGGCAAAAAAATACCCCGTTAAACCGGGGTATTTTTATCATTCTTGATAACTAAATAAATCTTAGTTAGCGGCGAATGGATGTACAGCAGTACCTTTAGCAGCAACAACTTCAGCCGCAGTAGGTGAACCCGCAACAGCACGTTTCAGAGCTTCTTTAGTAGCTTCGTAGTTGTATTGTTGGATTTTAGCATCGTCTTCTGCAGCCCAGTGAATGAATACACCGACTGATACGAATAAATCATCAGCTTCAGCAGCTGGGATTGTGCCGTCTTCTACACAATCAGCAACAGCCATAGCAACGCCGCGTTGAGCTGGGCCAAACATTTGAACAGCTTGTTTTGCGCCTTTGATGGTTACTTTGTTGAACATAACAGTAGATGGTTTAACCATCAGGTTAGGTGCAACAACAGCCAACAAGCTTGAAAAGCCGTCTTTGTTGTTTGTTAAGCAATTTGCGAATGCAGTTTCAGCTGCTGAACCACGTGGTCCAACCATCAAATCGATGTGAGCAACTTCGTTGCCTTCACCCACTAAAGATTCGCCAACGCACAATTTATTGATTTTAGCCATGCTTAATATCCCCTGTGAAGAAAAAAATGAAAAGATTGAATCTACTATTGACATTATTAATGTCCCCTTATTTGTTTTTAACAAATTCCTTTTGAAGCCCTATTAGTAACAGTACAGTCTTGTTACTGATTAAGATCCTCTAGAAATGCGGTGAATACGGTCGCCACGATCATATCGGCTGTCGTACCCGGATTTATACTACAAAGTTTAAGCTCCTGATCCAGAGCAAAAAGCAACGGCATTATTTGCTCGGGATTATCAGTTTTAAACAGCTCCTCACTGAGTTGAGCCATTCCGGTCGCTACCCTCTCAGAGTACTGATCTCCGTATTTCCTTTCGATATGACTGTCGGGAAACTGGCTCAGCATGTCGGCATACGCTGCCACTGCCGCCCAATTCCGGTCACCCCATCGATCAAGTCCGATATTATACCTAAAAAGTAGGAAATTAAAAACATCTTGGTAATCAGTTGTATATTGGAGCGCAATACGATCCCTGGCACTGGCTATTTTCATTGCTTCAAGCAATGTAACCGATGCTTGCTCCTTGACATCCTGCTGACCGGAGTTACCCAAGCCGCCCGGCGATGCCAAAGTTATGGCTTTAAAAACCCAATCCGCATCCGCTATTGTGGTCTCGGCAATAATCTTGCCAACCGCTTGCCTTAATGTTAATCCCGAGCGTATGCCGCTGATTGCCTGAATCAGTGGCGCGCACAGTAAAATAATACCTAAATTAGTATTGCAACCGACCGCCTCGCGCGTCGCCTTGACCGCATAATAGATTTTTTCGCCCAAGGAATAATCAGGATTGCAAAGAGGCTCCGCACTGACTTTAGCGCTGAGCCTGAAATCGGCTACGGTCATATCATGACCCTCCGCATAAACACTGACATTACCGGGCTTAAAGGCCTGCACATCGACTTCGCAGGCTTGCCGGTAAAGCTCTCTGAGTTGCTCCGGGGAAATCGTCATGCCGCTGCACATTTATTGATTTTACGACTGATTAAATCGTCGACCATCAGCTCGGCAATATTAACATCGCAAACGCTTTCCAGCCCTTTCCAGGCCGGAATGCTGTTAACTTCGATAACGGTGCAACGCCCTTCCCTATCCCGGATAATATCGACGCCGGCATAATCCATCGTTAACACCGCAGTCGCTTTAACCGCCAAATCGACCATTTCCGCTTCCAACTCAATCAACTCGCAACTGGCGCCGCGGGCAACGTTATTGAGCCAGAATGTTCCGCGTCTTCTCATTGCAGCAACCGCCTTCCCGTTAATCACAAAAACGCGATGGTCGGAAAAACCGTCGCCCTCGCAATGGACGAAGCGTTGCAGGTAATAAACGCCATGACTGCCGGTCAACCAAAACAAGTCGGTCGATTTTTCAATACGACGTATACCTTCGCCTTGCGACCCAAACAAGGGCTTGCTGATCAACAAATGCCCCTGGTTTAGTTCAGTTTCTGCAATGCTTAACGCTTGCTCACGATCACGCAGAACCCAAGTCATCGGCGTCGGCAATCCGGCATTGTGCAGTAAAAAGCTGGTCATCGCTTTATCGACGCTACGTTCTACCGCATGTCCGTCATTGTAGACAGGAATGCCCAGTATTTTTAACGCATGAAGAAAGTCCAGATACAACACCACTTCTTCCAGCGAACCGCCGGGTACGCCGCGCACAAAAGCCGCATCGGGAAGTTCGTGTTCAAAGCCCGGAATAAAAACCGGTTGTCGGCCGGATTCGATGGCAAACCGGCATTCGGTTAACGAAACGTAATCGCAGCGATAGCCTCGACCGGCGAAGGCCAAGCTTAATTGTTTGCCATGCCAGCCGGGATCATCGGTAAAAATGGCTATACGACCCACGCCTATGCTCTACGCCCCAAACGATTGATCCAACAAGGCATTATCCAATTTGCCCGCGCGAAAACTCTTGCCGGACTCCACCGCTGTCACAATAACGCTGGCAGGGCTAAACAACATCGCGTCAATCTTAAAAAAGTCGTATTCATATTGTTTGAAGATGTCCGCAAACGGTTTGCCGTAGTCTTTAGATGTTGAGCTTGGCAATTCCTTAGCCAGTTTTTCAGCTTCTTCGTCGCTGCCTTTAACAAAAATATGCACTTGCCCGGCAAACAAAATCGCATCATTTGTGCGCCCCATGGCTTTAACAAAATTCGGATGCGGAGGGCAGATCGGCGCACTGCCGCTGCCGTCGATAATATTTTCCAACGGAAAATGTAGAGCGTGAGCCTTATGCATAGCCACTTCGAGTACCCGAGCAACCACTTGCACACCACCGGCCAAACTGCTGGTCGGGGTAACGATGATAGTCAGTTTGGACGGATCGACCTTACAGGCGGCGGCAACTTTTTCGACGATTTCAACCGGTGGCACAGCGTCGTTTTCAATCACTAACACAGTGGAATCATTACTGTCCTGATAAGCCAACTCTTTGTATAACTCTTCAACCGGCTCCTGATTGCCGTCTTTCAATTTGGTGGCCATCGCGCGAGCAGGGCCTGAGCCTAAGGCGTAATATTTACCGTGAGACAAGCTCCAGCCGGCATATTGACTGCCCAAACACCCCAGCACCGGATTACCGGTATGTACATTCACCGATAGCGGCCAGTTATCGGTATAAGAACTGTGGCTGATGCTTACCGTGCCCATGCCGCCGAGACAAATTTCAGCAATAATGCGCCCGGCTTCAATGCCGCCCGGCACTTTAATGCCGGCATCAATGATCGTGCAGCCGTTGGCTAACTTTTCCACACCTAAACGTAATTTATCGGCATTATCAAGTAAATGCTGCACCAAGGGCTGGGTCAATTTGTTAACGCTGGCTGTATATTCCATGAGGGTCAAAACCTTTTAAATTTACTAAAAATAAGTTGCTGTTTAGCCAGTAGCTGTTCCACTACTGCCTGTAAGTTTTTTTGGTGCGCAATAATACTGCATATCGGCTGCCCTGTGCGACACATATTGCCGGGATTGGGCAAATCCATACAGCCGTCCGGCCAGTCGAATTGACGGGGGATTATTACATCCTGTTCGGCATAAATAATCCGATAGCCGGTAAAACAGGCCGGTAAAGAAGGCGCACCCGCTGTAAACGAAGTAGCGCTTGTGCAGGCTTGAATATGCCTGATTAACAAGTCCCGATCATATAATTGCAGGCTGGCGGAAGGCCGGGGATTGATTTCCAAAACATAGCTGCGGCCCTTCTCGTAAATAAAATCCAGAGAATTTAAGCCTTTTAGCTCAAACAAAGGAACCAGCTGTGTTAACCAGTCGCTTATCAATTCTTTGTGCGCATCCGGCAGGTCCGCATTATTGATCACACCTGAAAAAACAAATTCCCGATCATCGCTTAAACGCACAGCCCACTGCCGGTTAAAACCGATAATTTGCAGCTGCCGCCCGTCGGCCAGGAACAGCACGGAATGCGGCGTACCGCTCTGAAATTTTTGCCAATAGACCGGATTTTCCGCCTCGGCATCGGCATCATAACGCTTGATGCCGAAACCGCCCTGTCCTCGCATAGGCTTAAGCAACCAACCGTCTGAGTAATCGGGCGCGCTAAAAACGACGTCCGGATAAGGAATATTTAACCGATCCAAGGTAGAAAAAAACGCCTGTTTATCCTGTTGCCCGGCAAAAACATCGGGATGATTGCCCACTATAATCAAGCGACTATTCAGATAAAAAAGGCTTTCGGGATGGCATTCAAAGCCGCTGCCGTAGATGACATGGGTGACAGCGTAATGTTCGGTGAAATAATCGACAGCGGGAGCCAGGTCGGATTCGGCTAAAGATTTTACCTGGCGAAAATCTTCTGCATAGCCTTGCATGTCCAGGTCGGCAAACAGGTCAATGACCAAAGGCTTCAAACCCGCTTGTTGTGCAGCCTGCGCCAACATGCGCCCCGAATTGGCGACGATTAATATCATGTCCACGCTACATCGTTCTAACCAACAAAAACATCCCCTCCGCTATTTCGCGCGCTGGCAACCACAAAGCTCAATGTATCGAAATGCGCAAACGCCTGCCGGGCTTGATCGGCAATCGACTCAGTCCGTTCGGCGCCATCAATCGTGCAAAACCCGGTCGGCCCCCATGAGGTTTGACCGATAGCCACCGCGCCTTGCCGCTCCAACCATTGCATCGCGGCCGCCACTTCGGGGCTGGTAAAGACGCCGCCCTGAGCCGAAGAGAAATGCTCCCCGACCGAGCGTTGCAGTTGGCTAATCACATCGCCGAATTTAATAATGTCGTTTTCAGCCACCGCAGGCAGTCCCTGCATCAGCAATAAATAGCACAGCCTTGAGGCTTCTTCTCGGGGAAAAGGCGGCAGCTCTTTAAACGCCTGTATTTCCTGCTGACCGTGCAAGCCTTGGCCGCGCCGGTCGAACACCAAAATAAAGCGCCAGTCGTTCGGTACATCCATATGCGCCAGCACCGGCGGCGTAAGCGTTTTTTCGCCGCGACCACCATCGACAACCAAGCCGCCTTGCTCAAAAACGCCGATACCGATGCCTGAACGCAAACCCCTGTCGGTTACCGCGGCAAGCTCTCGCACAGTCAAGCCCAAGCCGTAAAATTCATTCAATGCGGTACCGATTGCCAAGGACATTTGCGTGCCCGAGCCCAAGCCTACATGCTCCGGAATCGCGCTGTCGATGGTTATATTGAGCTTGTCGGATACTTGCAGCACCTCACATAGCCTGGATACGCACTTTTCGGCCCGCGACGTAGCGAAGCCGGTAATGGTGAGGTGTTCGGCGCCTGTTACGGACAGACGCGTACTGATTTCGTTAAGCGCAATGCCGATACTGCCGAAGTGTCGACCCAAGGATCCGCTTAAATCAATGAAGCCCATGTGCAATCTGGCCGGGGCAATAACTGAAACTTTAGAATGTTGAATTATCAAGGATTATGGCTGTGTTTGTTCTGCAAAAATTGCCGGAAGTATACATGATCGCCCTATCGGCTGTGAACTAAGCGCCAATCACGTCGGTCAATCGGGCCAAATCATTGACCATCAAATCGCATAACTCAAGCGTCCGCGGGTCGATCCGCGCTATCGAGGGTATAAACACCGACACCGCTCCGGCTCTGGAGGCGGCCACGATACCGGCATGAGAATCTTCAAGCACTAAACACCGCGTAATATCGACTTGCAATAATGCGGCGGCCGTTAAAAAAATATCCGGCTCCGGTTTGCCGCAGGGAACGTGGTCACGGGTAACGATCACTGAAAAAACCTCACCGATCCCGGCCAGCTCCAGGCATTCCAGCGCATTCAGCGTGCGGCTGTTGGTCGCCAGGCAATAAGGCACTTTCCGCCGGATTAACAACTCCAGCAATGTTGTGAAACCGTGTTTGATGTTGATGCCGTGGGTATTGACATGATCGCGCCAGTAAGCGCCGCTCAAGCGCTTAAACGTTGCCGGATTAAATCCGGCCCCACAATACGCCAGCAGTTTCGGCTCTATATCCTGATAATGCAGCCCTGATAAAGATCCGCAAAACTCCTCGGAAAAAGAGTAACCCATCGCGCCGGCAGCCTGTTGCCACGCAACTATATAAGTGCTCTCGGTATCCAAAACCAAGCCGTCCATGTCGAAAATAACCGCGGCAAAGTCAGCTAGCTTAAACATTGAATAACCTTGATATATTCCCCATGCGCCTCACGGCTGGAACCGACCACGATGCGCTGAAGGCCTTGTTCCGATTGCTCCAGCACACCCGACACTTCCACCGTCTCGCCGCGCACCGCCTGCCCTGTATAGGTCGCGGTAAAGCTGACGATAGAGCCGATCCGCTCATGATCTATTTTAAATTCAGCCGGGTAATCGAAGGCGAAAGTGTCGTCGCTTACCCGGCACTGCAAGGTTATTGTCCCGTTTTTTCGGTAATTGACAGCCTCTGCACCGGCCTTATGATCGATAAAATTCAAATCGAATTTGCGCCCGTTAATCATTGCCTTATTGCATTTACGCCGCTCATGCCAGACATAATCGTCAAAACTTAACGCGCATGAACGGCGCTCGTAAGACAATTGCCAGTCCTGCTCATTTAAAGTCTGCAACTGCCCCGACTCGATAAGTTTGCCGGTTATTGCCCGGCATTGGTGAAAAACAGGCCTGCCGTAACAGACCAAATCAATATCCGAAGAATGGTTCTGAACTCCTACTAAGAGTGATCCGGTAATGCCGAGTTGCGCCGGATCCAAGCCCTGCCGTTCAAATAACCGGCATAAATCGAACAAATCCCGCTCGACAGCCGCCGAACCTGCTCCCGGCAGGTTTTCGGCATACACACCATCCCTGGCGATATCATGCCGGATTGCCTGTATCAGCTGTTGTAATCTATGTTGAGGTCGATGATGTTGCACTATCCGATCTACCGCAACCGCGTGCAAATGCGCATCTAAAACCGGCGAGTAATACAGATAGTCAGGATGGCGCTGTTGTAAAAGATGATTGGCCGGCGCTGTTGCGACTTTTTTCCAGCCGGAAGGTTCATGGACATACCGTAAAAAACACAGCACTTTGCCATTTTCCAGGCCCTGCGCGACAACAGCAAAAATAAGCCCTTCGGCGGTTTCGATAAAATCCTTGGCGAAAAACATGAGTTAGAAAGTGGATAGAAGGTGTAATCGGCTGCAAATGTTAACTTATTTTTAATCCCTCGTCTCATTAGCTCTCTAGCCTAAAGAACGCGCATGAAATAACTTCGGCAGCCGGCTCCCTCTCCAGCAAGATATAGAGTCCGAAATGAATAAAGCGACCGTTCCCGCGCTCCGGCGCTCATCGTTATACACATCTCAATGTAGGCCGGAATACCCATAGGGCACAAGTAAGCCGGTCCGCGCCTTAGCGCAGGACCGGCGTTTCCGGCATTTCGAGGTTTGGGAGCGCCGGAAACGTCCACCCTGGCTATCGCCGGGCGGACTTATTCCGGCCTACGTCTTAATAACAGCAAGCCAAACGGTCATTGCCATGAAGTTAAAGAAAAGTAAACAGCCGTAGGGCGTGCCGTGCGCGCCTTTCACTATGCTTGAGACATCTTGCTATCCCTTTGGCGCGCACGGCACGCCCTACTCGATTAACATGTGTTTGTTACTTTTTTTCTTAACTTAATGGCAGCGAGCCACAGGATCGGAGCAAACGGTTAAGCCTTTTATGCGCCGCGCTTTAAATGGAAAGCCGCATTTCCCTTACTCGACGGAATTCAAGATAAAAACGAACTCCGCTCAACTCATCAAGGTTAATTTGTCATCGTTTTAGTGGTGTTGCCTCTTCACTTCATGGTAAAAATATAAACCGGAATCGGTAAATTCCGTAGCCTGTTTTACAGCCTGACGCTGCTCTTCGTAGCGCTCAACCCCAATTCCCGCATAGTTTTAGCACTATAATTTCGTCCGCAAATGGGTCACCGTTTAAGGCGTTGAATATTTGCGGCGGAATAGGAGTCTGTATGGACAATCTTCACCAGCTCGAGTTCATCATTCTACTCTTAATGGCCGTGCTCGCTTTAACCACGGTTGCGCGCAAGCTGACCATTCCCTACCCCATTCTGTTGGTTATCGGCGGCTTGATCTTGAGTTTCATACCGGGCCTGCCCTCGGTGCGACTCGATCCCGACCTCATCTTCCTGGTGTTCCTGCCGCCCCTGCTTTGGGCCGCCGCTTATTTCACCTCTTGGCGGGATTTTCGCGCCAACGTTCGCCCGATCATACTCTTGGCGGTAGGCTTGGTGATGGCGACCGCGGCAGCGGTGGCGAGTGTCGCCCATGCTGTACTGCCGGGCCTAGGCTGGGCCGGAGCCATTATGTTGGGAGCCATTGTGTCGCCCCCTGACGCGGTTTCGGCTACGGCGATCATGAAGCAACTTTACCTGCCTCGCCGAATAGTCACCATACTGGAAGGCGAAAGCTTAGTAAACGACGCCACCGCCCTGGTGCTGTACCGAGCCGCGCTGCTGGCGGCGGTTAGCGGAACCTTTGACTTCAGCCATACCGTCATGGATTTTTTCTTGGCAGCGAGCATGGGCATCGCTGTCGGAGTTGTCGTGGGTATCGTGAGCTGCCGGGTGTTAGGTCTGACCGGAGACAGTTTCAGCGAAATCGCTATTACGCTGTTGGCTCCTTATATTGCCTGGGTTCTGGCCGAACAAGCCCAGGCTTCCGCGGTATTGGCCTGCGTGACCGGGGGGCTCTATATCCGCCAACATTTCAGCGCAATCGTGGCGCCGATTACCCGAATTCAGGCTAGAGCGGTGTGGGAGCTTCTCGTGTTCATACTTAACGGCCTTATTTTCATCCTCATCGGTTTGCAACTTGACCCTCTACGCGAGGCGATTCCATCCAGTCAATTGAGCTCACTTACTGTGAACGGGATACTGGTCAGTGCGACAGCCATCGCTGTACGCTTGGTCTGGGTTCCGTTTGCGGCTTGGTTGCCTCGATGTCTCAGTGCCTCGTTACGGACACAGGATCCAATGCCGTCGTGGCCGAACCTGTTCATCCTCGGTTGGAGCGGTATGCGCGGTGTCGTATCGCTTGCCGCAGCATTGGCTCTGCCGTTAACGACAGCGACCGGTACGCCCTTCCCCTTCCGTGCGGAAATTATCCTGATTGCATTCATGGTGATTATGGTCACCTTGGTAGTGCAAGGCTTGTCGCTCCCGCTGCTGATCCACCGCTTGGATTTAAGTGATGACACGAGTATCGAACATGAGGAGAGATTGGCTCGGGAACACGCGGCAACGGCGGCTTTAGAGCTGCTTGATGCGGTGACTAATGAAGATTGGCCGGTTCCGGACCACATCGAACAATTGCGTATCCACTATGGTCAACGGCTGCAACGCAATGTCGACGTTGAAGCCGCCAACACCGAATGTACCAAAGTCGTCACCGAGGCGTTCCGGCGTTTGCGCCATGAGACCTTAACCGCCGAGCGCTTGACGGTGATCTCGCTTCGCAACAACGGCGTCATCAGCGACGAGATTCTGCATCGTCTTGAATATGAACTGGACGTCGAGGCATTGCGGATCGGCATCGGCGAGTTGCGGGTATCCCCCGAGCAACATGCCAAGAAGCCATGAAACATACACGCGCCGGACGCAGAGCGCTAAGCCGACGCCATGATGATCTGCGTCAATCGTAATTATCTGCGTCATCCGGGAGCTATTTTAGCCCGATTCATCGTATCGGTTATTGATGGCGGATTACCTTAGCCTAGACCCTGTTAAATTTACTCCGTATACTTGTCTACACGCTGATTTTTCAAAGCAGTGCCACGGAAAAACAGCTCAATTTATTTTGTACGGAAGCGTTTTAGATAAGGTAATCGTACCGTTTAAGGTTGGTAATGACGTTGTTGCATTCAGGATACACTCCCAAAATTAATCTATCGGCGAATGAAATGCTTGAAATCAGTCAGGAAATCAGTCGGGATTTTAACCCATGCTGGTCAAATCAGGCGCAGGGACTTGCCGAGAAAAACCGGTTTACGCCCAAAAAATCAGGGACTATCGATAAGGAACCCGGTCGAGATGTTACGCCGAGCTGTTCGAGCCCAAGCTCAAAGCCTATCGGAAAAACCCGATTTACGCCCAAAGAGTTATTCGACATAGGCGAAGAAATCAGCCGGGATTTTACCCCGCGTTTTTCAAGCCGGACGCCGGAACTTGTCGAAAAAATCAAGTTTACGCCCAAGGAGTTATTGGATATAGGCGAGGAAATCGGTCGCGATTATGCCCCTCAAAAATCCTATAAAACGCCCGAGTTAATGCTTTTGCCGATCGATCCCGGCCATCTGTACGCCTATTGGAATCTTAACGAAAAACACCAAGCCGCTCCGTCTATTAATGACGGCAAGCATAAACTCACATTAAGAATTTATGCGCAACCCGAAAAAAAGAAAGCGTTTGCCGAAACAGCAACATGGTTTGATGTCGCCATCGATAGCCCCGTAGCTCGGCAACAAATATCTTTACCCTACCGCGCCGGTGATACCGTTTATTCGGCCGCTATCGGCCAATGCGGCGCGGACGACGGTTTTATTATTGTTGCGCAATCGAACAGAACTCACGCTTCCCGTGGGCATCGGAACGTTAAACACTTCAGCAATTGCCTGAGCAAAACCGCCTCAGGTCAAGGAATCGGCAAACCGGCGTGACCACAAACAACTTAGCGTATGCCGGGCAAGGTTTCCTGAGCATAATCCTGCATGCCCATCTACCCTATGTGCGGCACCCTGAGCATGATAGTTTTTTTGAGGAAAACTGGCTGTTCGAAGCGATGACCGAATGCTATCTGCCGCTGATCGGCGTACTTGACCGGCTACACGCCGATAATATCGATTACCGGCTGACGCTGTCGTTGTCGCCGACGCTGATATCGATGCTGCGCGACGACTTGTTGCAAACACGTTATTTAAAGTACCTGCACACTCGGCTGGAATTGGCGGAAAAAGAAATCGCCAGAACCCGCAAACAGCCGGAATATCACAAATTAGCCCGACTGTATCGGCGTTTTTTCCTGAACGCGTTACATACTTACCAAGACCGCTATCAAGGCGATTTATTGGCCGCGTTTAAAAAGCATCAAGCTAGTGGTAAGCTGGAGCTGATCACCACTGCCGCAACGCACGGTTTTTTACCTTTGCTTAATGTCAGCGAAACCGCCGTGCGCAACCAGATCAATACCGGTATCGCAGCCTTTAAAGCCTATTTCGGCGATGTGCCGAACGGTTTTTGGCTGCCGGAATGCGGTTATTATCCGGGCCTTGAAACGGTGCTGGCCGATGCCGGCATTCAGTATTTCTTTGTCGATAGCCACGGCGTTACGGATGCCGAACCACAGCCCCGTAACGGCGTTTATGCGCCGATCGATTGCGGCAACGGCGTTGCGGCCTTTGCCCGCGACCCCGAATCGTCGCAGCAGGTTTGGAGTTCCACGGAAGGCTATCCGGGAGATTTCGATTATCGCGAATACTACAGCGACATCGGTTTTGAGCTGGACCCGGACTATATCGCGCCCTATATTCTCGACGGCAAAACCCGCATAAACACCGGCATCAAATATCATCGCGTGACCGGCGACAATCGGCCCAAGGACATTTATAAGCCCAAACAAGCCTGGGCAAAAGCGCGCGAACATGCACGGGATTTTATCGATAAACGCCAACGCCAAATTGATCGGCTTGGCCCTGCATTAAACAAAGCGCCGATGATCATTGCGCCTTACGATGCCGAGCTGTTCGGCCATTGGTGGTTTGAAGGCGCGTATTGGCTGGAATGCGTTTTAAGATTGGCGAGCGAAAACGTTAACGGCGTTCAGCTCAGCCATTGCAGCGACTATTTAAAACAGCAGTCGCCGCTTCAAGTTGCGACTCCCGCCGCATCGACCTGGGGCGCTCAAGGTTATTCCGGTTATTGGATCAACGAGAGCAACGACTGGATTTATCCTTTGCTGCACAAGGCCGAACTGGACATGGAAAAACTGGCGCGCGATGTCCATAAATTAAGCCTCACTCCTTTACAAACGCGGGCCTTGAATCAAGCGGCCCGGTCGATTTTGCTGGCGCAAGCTTCCGATTGGCCGTTTATCATGAAATCGGGGACGACTATCGACTATGCGAACAAACGCATCACCGATCACTTGGCGCGCTTTAACTATTTACACGACAGTTTTCGCAAAAACCGGATCAACGAGCGCTACTTGACCGCACTGGAGATCATGGATAACATTTTTCCGGATATTGATTTTCGGGATTACAACCCCGGCGCGGGGACTAGGCTTTATTAAGCAAGTTCACAAGGGCTGAATTGAGAACTTAAAAAATTCGCCACGAAGAGCACAAATTTTGGCTGGGAGCGCCAAGCCCCAGCTTGGCGGGTGTCTGCACTGATCGACATTGCCGAGCTGGGGCTCTGCGTTCCCGGTTATTGGCCTTATAGAGTCCGGAGTGAATAAAACAGCATCGTTCCCACGCTCCGGAGGCTGTGAAAGTATTATCAAAATGAGTTTAAAAACCTATTCACCACGAAGGCACGAAGATCACGAAGGAAAAATAATTATTTAAACTCAATGTATTGAAAACTTCGTGTCCTTCGTGCCTTCGTGGTGAATGCTTTTGCTTTTGTTCTAAAACGAATACTTTCACAGTCTCTCCGGCGTGGGAATGCCGAAGTACCGCTCTAGCGGTACGGGACGCAGGAGCGTCCTTCACTGCATTCCCACGCCGGAGCGTGGGAACGATAGCATTATTTTTTCCTTCGTGCTCTTCGTTTCTTCGTGGTGAATAATTTTTTTAAATTAGTCTTAAATCGGTAGCCTAAAAAGGCTTTCCTTACCGGCGCTATCCGCAAAATGACGCATAAATGATTTATCGTCCCCACAATCCAACGTGGAAACGATGTCGTATCTTTCCTGCCGTCCTGTATTCCCAGGATAGCCCTGATGGAGACAAAGGATGGACAAAATCCAACTGCTGTATGTTGAAAATGTAATCACTCGAAAAAAGTCACGCGTTCAACAATCGCTGAGCTTTTTTATGCGGGTAGAAAATCTGAGTTACGACAAAGCAATCGATGTCATCTGGGCGGGCGAAGACGGCGTTTGGCAAACCTTGCCGGCAAGCTATCACAGCAAGCTGAAACACGACCAAGACTACTGGCTGGCCCGCATGGATTTCCAGCTTAGCGCGGACACATCATTACCCGGCAATATCGAATTCGGGCTTCGCTATCGAACTGCGGATGCGGAATACTGGGACAATAACCAGGGCTTAAATTATTCCAGCCAAGCCGATTCAGGTATTAAAGTAACGAACGCCGCCCAAGTTTTAAACATCGACTTTGCAAGCAAGCTGGAAGACGGACAAAAATTTGTCCCTATCACCGTCGCGGTGAACCAAGTTAACCCCGACGACAAAGTCAGCGTCCACTGGACCACCGATAACTGGCAACATAGCCGCCAAACCCCCTGCTATTTTAAAAGAAACTACTGGGACAAAATCGCGCTCAGCAATGCCAGAAATCCCAACCAGTACCAAAGCGCAATCTGGAAAGGCTGGCTTAGAGTCGGCCAAGCCTTTCGCTTGCAATACAGCATTTCGGTCGAACGCGACGGGCAAGTTTTCTGGGACAATAACGACGGCCTTAACTACTCGATCAGCCGCGAGCCGCTGAAAATTTTAATTCTTAACCTACACTGCTACCAAGAAGACAATCAGGATTATAAATTCTCCCAAATCGCCAAGGCGATTAACGAACTGAACGCCGACGTTGTGTGTTTTCAGGAAGTGGCTGAACTTTGGAACAATGGGGCCGGAGACTGGAACTCCAATTCCGCCAAAATAATTAACGACCGCCTGCCGAGCCCCTATCATATCCACACCGACTGGTCGCATCTGGGCTTTGACAAGTACCGCGAAGGCGTGGCTATTTTGAGCAAATATCCGCTAAACAATCAGGACGGGAGGTACGTGTCGGGCAGCCACGATGCCTACAGCATCCACTCCCGAAAAGTGATCATGGCCCAGGTCGAAGTCCCTTATATGGGCTCGGTTAATGTTTTTTCGGCCCATTTAAGTTGGTGGGAAGACGGCTTTGCCGAGCAATTTCAACGTCTGTGCGAATGGGCGCAAGCTAAACAGTCGGCAAAAATCAACGCGACCTTGCTCTGCGGGGATTTTAATATTGCCGCGGGATCGATCGGTTACCGCCTGATCGTCGATACCCACCAATACGACGACCAATATCTAGCCGCCAATGCGCAAGGCGTGTTTGATAAAATCTTCCGGGTTAACGACCCCTACTGGAACGATTACTTGAGCGACGATTACCGGATCGATTATATTTTCTTGAATAAAACCAGCAGCCTGCAAGTGACTTCGGCGAAGGTTTTATTCACCGAACAGGATTACGGCAGGGTTTCCGATCATTGCGGCTTTTTTATGACTTTTGAGCCTAAAGTATAAGCTTTCCGGCAATCCGCCCGGTTTGTATAGTTTGACACCTTTGACAAACGGGATATTGGCTCCGTCCGCAACCTTAGGAACATGCACAAAATATTGAGCAAAGAGCTAATAGCCGGAGTGCAGGCTTCGCCTCGGAGAATAAAAATAAGGAAAAAAGCCTTATTTGATCCCCTCATCCTAACCTAATCATGCTGGACTCTCCTGTCCAGCACCCTACGGGCGAGTGCAAATCCGCTCCCGGCGGATTTGTCCCGGAGGGAGAAGGGACTGTCCAGCCTTAACTTAATGGCAGTGAGGCTTCGCCTGCCAACGCAAGCACCAACAGTAGGCGCTTTAGGCGAAGCTTGCACTCCCGCTGAAAACTTACGGCCGACTTGTTCAAATTATTTCATGCTCATTCCTTAATTCGACAACATATGAAACGTTAACGGGGCTGCAAACCCCGTCCGGCATGACTACCCACGCCCCTTTATCATGGAGATTAACACTATGCAGATAGCCGAACACTATGCCTCGCCCACCCATGGAAACTTGGGCGGCTCTTTTCAAAGAGTGAACGATTTCAACGACAAATTCTATGTCCGCTGGGGAAAAATAGACTTTGACGTATTCTTCGGCGTTCGGGCCAATGTCAAAGTGATTCTAAAAGTCTATCGCGACACGATTTGCGAAACCTACATCGTCGATACCGACGCCTATGATATTCAGTGGGATCGCCACAAACGTTGTACCCGCGATTTTTATATACACCCGTTTTCCAATAATTTCGGTCCGATCAACTGCGTTAAATTCGCCTTTATCGTGCATCTGGACGAGCGTTCCATTGCCTCCGAAAACGAATATATCTTCATGGACTGGCAGCAACTTCAAGGCGACCGGCCGCAATACCGCAGGATTACCGGAGATTGGGCGACGGCCAACCACTATCGAAGCTACGAACTGAATGCCGGAGAACTGCAAAGCGATGTGGATTGGTATAACCATCATTTTGAAAGCTTGCAATTGGTGCCTAAATTCACCAAAGGCCAGCAGCACCACCCCTATCATCCCAAGCGCTATATCCACGACCTGATCAACAAAGTGATCCACTGTAAGCGCGAAAACCCCGGCCGCTTATGCACGATAAAAGTCAGCGTCGATTGCATTGACGATCATGATTTTATCAGCCATTTGATCCATGCCGGCGAGCTGGGCGTATTGGTTCAATGCATTGTCGATTGGCGAAAAATGACGCTGACCAACAGCCAAAACTATGCCCGGCTAAAGCGTTCGCGGATCGAATTGATCGGCGTGTTTTGCAGCCCCAAGCATCATCTGATCGAAGTAGAACCGGACATGCACACCAAATTCATTATTTTTAATGACGAGGACAGCATTTTGGGCTCGTTCAATATCACCTTCGACCGCTGGTGGGCGAATTGGGAATCGGGCATGACCTTTCATTCCAAAGGCATTTGCCGTTTGCTGGATAACATCTTCCAAAGCCAACGCGGCGGCGTCATTCAAAAATACGGCATCGACCCGTTGAGTCATTTCAACCTGCTGTATACCTTCGGTCGACACGTCATGCTGAACGGCAAACCTTACCGTCCGCACCACGCCATCTTGGCCGAAATTAACCGCGCCCGGTATTCGATTAAAGTGTCATTGTTCCTGATAGGTGATTTGTTGGGCGATCATCACGACAGCGTGGTCAATGCGCTGATCAACGCCAAGAACCGGGGCGTCCACGTCCATCTGCTGCTGAACGGCCATCTGGCCCGGCAGGGACGTATCGGCGTGGAACGGCCGATGGCGGAAGAACTGGCGCGCCCGTTGCTGCCGACCGTGGACCGCTTAAAGTATGCCGGTATTGCGGTCGGCCTGGTTTACGGGCAAGACGACCATCCGGTGCCGTATTCCCCGATTCATTCCAAATATTGCATTATTGACGATTACATCGTTATTGAAGGCAGTTTTAACTGGTACAACACTTCGGTTTTTTCCCATGATTTACTGGTCGTAGCCGCCAATCACGAAGTGGCCTTGCCTTATTTGTATGAGTTTGAGCAGATACAAAAATCGTTCAGAGTGTATTACTGAGGGCTATCGGATCGTTTTTTTGGGGGGGCGTTCTTGCTTAGTTGCTTTAAAAGCGTAGGACGGATTCCCGCCACAACGGTATGAATGCAGGGACTCGTGGCGTGAATTCGCCACAGTTTTATTCCAATTGCCAACGCTGTTTGCAAGTCATCTTGAGGCGCATATTGTGTCAGCCGGTATACACGTCACATAGTAAGTATCGATCTCCTGTGGAAATCCTTTTCCCCTCGTTCATCCGTAATCCCACTTTGATGATTGTCTTGATCTGTCGGCCTTGCGGCCGAGCCGTCTAATGCATGAATATCAGACGTTTAGATAGGTGGAAAAACGCAGCTCACTATTTCAGCTGAATAACCAAACCGCCTGCCGCCGTATCATTAGCAACCGGAACAATATCGGCATGCGTACTGCCGCCGTTATTATGCGTTAACGGTACGACAGGGCTGCCGGCATTGAACGGAACGCTCGCGCTAAATCCGCGCGGATCTGCGGTAGTCGCGAAAATACCGGTTTTGCCCCACGCCTGCGTGGTGTTAACCGCGTTGGCGACGGTCGGGCTGCCGAGATCATCGGCGAAAGCTTTCAGCAGTTTTGCTTTAAGCGCCCATTGCGCATCGGCAGCCTTGTTGGTCCGATAAATAACCGAACCTTCCGCCCAATGCGGATAAACGCCCGCCGCGACATTTTCCAAGGTCGGCGCATAGCCGTCGATTCGGATATAGCGCCAAGGGTCGCCACCGTTACCGTCCACGGTCACAGAACTGTTGCGGTCGGCGCTGTTAATGGCGATCCCCCAACGTTTGGCGTAACTCAAACCGTCTACGACATTGTTATAACCGGTTGCGTTAGTGCCGTTCTGCCAGTCTTTCAGCAGGTTGCCGGTATCGGCAGCGCCGCCCGGCGATTTCACGATAGGCAATGTAGCATCTTCATCCACCGCGTTATCGGCCGTTTTTTGCGCCGGAGCAAAAGCGTTTAAGGTTCCGGGATAGTTCAGGAACTTGGCGTAAGCAACGGCGCCAATCGCCGCGCCTTTATTACGTCGACCGACCGCAACCGGTGTGAAGTTGGAGCCTGTCGTTGATTCCTTATACGGTTCGGTAACACCGGCATCGTCCAGAATCGTGCTGTCCAGCAAGGTTTTTACCGCATTGCCGTCGGTTTTATCGACAATTTTGATTTGCTCCCAAACGCCGATTTTGCCTGCCAGCAATGACGCGAGGACATTGCGGTTAAGGTTGGGCAGGCTGGTTTCATCATAACTGCCTATAACGACATCGCTTGGCAGCGTACCGGCTCTTTTCTGCGCCGCTTGCAAGACTTTGTACAAGTCCAGCGTGACCGCCACCCCGTAAACCAGCCCGCCCGTAGGTACGACGGTAAAGGGATTGGCGCCGGTTTTGGGGATCGATTTTAAGGTCAACGGCCAATTCGCTTCAGGCAATCCGGTGCCGAGTTCGTTGACTTGTCCCGGATAATTCTCGGTACCGGGTTTCAGCAAAATATCGGGATCAACGCCCAAAAAACCGCCGTCGGACACTTTTTTGATTAAGTATCGGTTGGCATTGGTGCCGTCAATGGTTTTTTTCCATTGCTGGGTGCCGTTGCTGTCCCAATCGGTTTGAGGTTGTCCCGCCACCTTTAAGTGTTCCAGCGCGATATTGGCTACTAAGGGAACAACCCCATAGCCTGCGGCGCCGTAAGAACGTTTTTCCAGCAAGATTTTCTTGCCGGCCAAGCCTGAGCCCAAGTTGGCATTGCCGGTGAAATAATAGGCTGCCCAACGCGAACCCACCGAACCCGTTGCCGGATCGACATCGCTGAAGGTATCTACGCTGCCGGATGCCGCCAGCGTAGTAGTGACAACTTGTCCGTAAGCTTTGTCCTGTGCCGCGCCACCGGATGTGTAGACAATAATGTCGGGTTTACCGTTGGCCCACGGCGTCAACGCATAAGCACTTGGCGCGCCGATCAGCAAAGAGACGGCCAGCGCCAGGGTGTTTGATTTTTTCATAATAAATACCTTTTCCAGTTAGTAACATTCAGCGAGTTTGCAGCTTACAAGTCCAAAGACCTGATACTGAACTTCATAGCGCACTTATCGTGCCAAGTATTAATTATTTGATTTATATATATTTTATTTATTTTCTAGTAGAAACGGATGTTGATACGGCAGCAATAGCTGCTGATCCTATGCTGCTGTATCAACAAGTTTTGGTAAAAAAGCCGTGTGCTGCCTATCGATTCAGTTATAGCGTCCGCAGCTAATAGAGTGATGCTCCTTCTCCCTCAGGGACAAATCCGCCGGGAGCGGATTTGCACTCGCCCGTAGGGTGCTGGACAGGATAGTCCGGCATGATTAGGTTGGGATGAGGGGATATAAATAAGCATTTTTCCTTATTTTAAATCCCCTCACCCAACCCTCTCCCGCTGGACGACTGCAAGGATGCAGGAGGTAGAGCAATGCAGGAGCAATTGCCGAGAGGGCTTTGCGTCGCTTTATCAACTGAGGTATCTATATCAATCGAGCATATGCCCAAATTAGATAACATCATGATATTTTATCATTTAAAGTTATCTCCGCCTGCTGCTAAAGTAACAGCCCATACACAGCCCAAAACAAAAATTAACGGGATGTGTGGCGAGCTTTAAACAGAGGGATTCGGGATTAGCCGGCGTCGGTAGCGATCCTTTATCTCCATTCAGTCTAACGACTCACACTACAGGAGATTCTCATGCCGCATTGGTACGAAGACAATTCCCATTCCATCGGGCAGACCCCGATGATTCGGCTTAACCGCATCAGTGATGGCGCGCCGGTTACTTTATTGGCAAAAATAGAAGGGCGTAATCCCGCCTATTCGGTCAAATGCCGGATCGGTGCGGCGATGATTTGGGATGCCGAGCGGCGCGGCTTGTTAGGTCCCGGCACAGAGCTGGTCGAGCCGACCAGCGGCAATACCGGCATTGCGCTGGCGTTTGTCGCGGCGGCGCGGAATATTCCGTTGACCTTAACCATGCCGGAAACCATGAGTCTAGAGCGGCGCAAATTGCTGATCGCTTACGGCGCTAACTTGGTGCTGACGGAAGGCGCTAAAGGCATGAGCGGCGCGATAGCGAAGGCCGAGGAAATCGCCGCGTCGGACCCGGAGCGTTATGTCTTGCTGCAACAGTTTAAAAATCCGGCGAATCCGGCTATTCACGAACAAACCACCGGCCCCGAAATCTGGAACGATACCGACGGCGCTATCGATATCCTGGTTTCCGGCGTCGGCACCGGCGGCACGATTACCGGCGTTTCCCGTTATATCAAGCAGACTCAGGGCAAGCCTATCCTGTCGATAGCGGTTGAACCGGCCGCCAGTCCGGTGCTCAGCCAGTATCGCGCCGGCGAAGCGCTAAAGCCCGGACCACATAAAATCCAGGGGATCGGCGCGGGTTTCGTACCGGAAGTGCTCGATCTGTCGTTAATCGATGCAATAGAGCAAGTCAGCAATGAAGAAGCCATTGCGTTCGCGCGCCGTCTGGCCAGGGAAGAAGGCATTCTTTCGGGTATTTCCTGCGGCGCTGCGGTGGCGGTCGCGGTGCGGGTCGGTCAACGGCCTGAACACGCGGGCAAAACCATTGTCGTGGTGTTGCCGGATTCCGGCGAACGTTATTTGAGTTCGCCTTTGTTCGAAGGCGTTTTCGATGCCGGCGGTTTAGCCGCATGAACGCTGCCGGCTATCCAAGCATCAAGCAGGATTGGGGCGTCGATGAGCTGGTAACAAAACTGCGCCAGTTACGTGTGCAATCGCTGGAAACCCGGCATCGCCTCGACCGACCGCCGAAGCTGCCGTCGCGCAAGGAGCTGCAAAATATTCTCGACGGCTTGGGCGCGGTGTTGTTTCCAAACCGGCTGGGATTGCCGGATTTGAACGATGAAGGCATTGATTACTTTGTCGGGCATACCCTCGATACCCTGTTACGCGAGCTTTACAAACAGATTCGCCGCGAGCTTCAGTTTATTTCCGGCCAACAGGGCATCGACCCTGCGGCTCATGAACAAGCCACCCTTATTACCCGCGAGTTTGCGGCGCGTTTGCCTGAGATCAGGGCCTTGCTCGACAGCGATATTCAGGCGGCGTATGAAGGCGATCCGGCGGCAAGAAGTTCCGATGAAGTGCTGGTTTGTTATCCGGGCATCACCGCGATTACTTATCACCGGCTTGCCCATGTGCTTCATCAATTGGGCGCGCCGCTGGTGGCGCGCATTATTTCCGAGCTGGCTCATTCGGCTACCGCCATTGATATTCATCCCGGCGCGCAGATCGGCGAAAGTTTTTTTATCGATCACGGCACCGGCGTGGTCATCGGTGAAACCGCGGTTATCGGGCGGCATGTGCGTCTGTATCAGGCGGTTACTTTGGGCGCTAAACGTTTTCAGAAAGATGAGGACGGTATTTTGGTCAAGGGCAATGCCCGACATCCTATCGTTGAGGACGATGTCGTGATTTATGCTGGGGCGACCGTGTTAGGGCGTATCACCATCGGCCGCGGCTCGACCATCGGCGGCAACGTTTGGCTGACCTACAGCGTACCGCCGGGCAGCAATATTACTCAGGCACACGTGCGTAGCGAGTTGTTTAACGATGGGGCTGGGATATAGGGGAAAAGGCTAAAGGTTTTATCGTTCCCACGCTCCGGCGTGGGAATGCATCCGGCAACGCTCCAGCGTTGCCAAAAGAGCGCCTACTCCGGGCGCCAAACGCGACGCCGGAGCGTCACTACGCATTCCCACGCAGGAGAGACTGTGAAAGTAGTAGCTATTCAGTCCCCCTCTTTGAAAAAGAGGGGTTAGGGGAGATTTTTTAAATAAATCCCCCTCAATCCCCCTTTTTCAAAGGGGGAGGTGAATAATTACTGAAAGTATTATCAAAATCGGTTTAAAAAACTCTTCACCACGAAGGCACGAAGAGCACGAAGGAAAAATAATTATTTAATTCAGTGTATTGAAAACTTCGTGTCCTTCGTGTCTTCGTGGTGAATGCTTTTACTTTTGTTCTAAAACGAATACTTTCACACTCTCCGGAGCGTGGGAACGATACTAATAAACACATTAACCACAATAGGAAAAAAATCATGTCCGATATTCATGAAGGCCAAAGCCATACCGCGTTAGGCGATGTTGCAGCGCGTACCCTGGCAAACGCCACCAAAACCGTCCCGATGCTGTCAACCATCACACCACGCTGGTTGGTTCATCTGTTGCCATGGAAACCGCTCGAAGCCGGTATTTATCGCGTCAACAAAGTTAAAAACGAAACCGGCCTGTTGGTCGACTGTTCCAGTCTCGATGAAAAAGAACTGCCGCAAACCTTCGTCGATTATGAAGAATGGGGCCGTGAGTACCGTTTGAATGCGGTTAATACGGTGCTCGACGTGCATACCCGTATTTCCGATTTATACAGCAGCCCGCACAATCAAATCCATGAACAGCTGCGTTTGACCATCGAAACCATTAAAGAACGCCAGGAAAGCGAGCTGATCAACAACGCCGAATACGGTTTGCTGAATAATGTAGCACCGGGGTTTAGAGTGCAGCCGCGTACCGGCGCGCCGACACCGGACGATATGGATGAGTTGATTTCCAGGGTTTGGAAGGAACCTGCGTTTTTTCTGGCTCATCCGCAGGCCATTGCCGCGTTCGGACGCGAATGCACCCGTCGCGGCGTACCGCCCGCCATCGTTACGTTGTTCGGTTCGCAGTTTTTGACTTGGCGCGGCTTGCCGATTATCCCCTCCGACAAGCTTAAAGTGATCAACGGTAAAAGTAATATTTTGCTGTTACGTACCGGTGAAAGCCGTCAAGGCGTGGTCGGCTTGTACCAGCCTAACTTGACCGGCGAACTGAGCATGGGCCTTTCGGTCCGCTTTATGGGCATCAATCATAAGGCAATAGCCTCTTACCTGATCTCGCTGTATTGCTCGCTGGCGGTGTTGACTGACGATGCGCTCGGCGTGCTTGAGAATGTCGAAGTGGGCAAATACCATGAATACAACTAACGCTGAGCCTGTCCATTCGGCGCAAAAAGAATTTAGCCAAAACGCAGCATTGCCTGATATTGAGCAATTGAGCCAATGGGCCAACGAATTGTTTACGGCCCTGCCTTGCGACGGCTCGCGGATCGGCTTGATCTCGTCGGCAGTACGGAGCGAACCGAGTTCGCCGTTGACTGCGGATAAGTCGGCACTCGCCCAAGGTTCCGGCCTGCCCGGAGAAGCGGAGTTGCAAGAACTGTTTGCGCCGCGGCAACCGGCTTTCGAAACGGTGCCCGACGCTCTGGATACGGATTCGGTTTTCGGCAAGCCGTCTTCGGCATCACCGTTGGCCGGCTTGGACAAATCCGTGTTGGAAGGTATGTTGCCGCACAACTTCGGTTTGCCCGATGAAGCGCAACTGCAACAGCTGTTGGTTTCGCGAGTGCCGTCGGACAACCGTATTCCGGGAAATACAAGCCTCGGGTCCATACCCGCCGCACCGTTTTCGGCGGCCGATAGCGACCTATTAGCCAACGCGGAGCGTTCAACGCAAGGCATTGAAGCGGAACTGCAAAAACTTTTTGGCACCTATACAGCCGCGGCCGGAAACCTTTCTAAAAGCGCGGCAAGCAACCCGGCTACGGCAGCGGCTTACGGTCCGGCCTCTTCCCTGACCGGTCTTGACACTTCGTTGATAGCCGGGCTTTCGCCTCAGGTCTACGGCCTGCCCGGCGAGGACGAATTGCAAAAGCTGTTCGTGGCTTCAGCACCTGTTCCGGCAAGGACCGAATCGGCGTCATCGTTTTATTTTCTCGATGAATTGAAAACCGGCGGCTTTAATGCGCAAACGCCAACCTTGGCTGCCGCGCATCCGGCTTTCGATGTCCAGGCGATACGGCGCGATTTTCCGATACTTAAGGAACAGGTCAACGGGCAGCCGCTGGTCTGGTTTGATAACGCCGCGACCACTCAAAAGCCGCAAGTGGTGATTGACCGGGTTTCGTATTTTTATCAACACGAAAACTCCAACATTCACCGAGCCGCGCATGAATTGGCGGCGCGCTCGACGGACGCTTACGAAAAATCGCGCAATACCGTTGCCCGGTTTATCAATGCGCCGTCTTCTTCGGAAATTGTTTTTGTGCGCGGTACAACCGAAGCCATCAACTTGGTGGCGCACAGTTGGGGGCGGCAAAATATCGGCGCCGGCGATGAGATTGTGATTACTTGGCTGGAGCATCATGCCAATATTGTGCCGTGGAAACAGCTGTGCGATGTCACCGGCGCAAAGCTGCGCGTCGTGCCGGTAGACGACGACGGCCAAGTAGTGCTGGACGACTATCAAAAGCTGTTGAATTCGCGTACCAAACTGGTGTCGTTTACGCAGGTTTCCAATGCCCTCGGCACGGTCACGCCCGCTCGGGAAATGATCGAGATGGCGCGTCGGGTCGGCGCGCGGGTGTTGCTGGACGGCGCTCAGTCGATTTCGCATTTGCGCGTGGATGTGCAGGCGCTGGACTGCGATTGGTTTGTGTTTTCCGGGCATAAGATCTTCGGCCCCACCGGCATCGGCGTGTTGTTCGGTAAGGCCGAATTGCTGGAAGCCATGCCGCCCTGGCAAGGCGGCGGCAACATGATAGAAGATGTGACCTTTGAAAAAATCGTCTATCAACCCGCCCCCGCCCGGTTTGAAGCCGGCACCGGCAATATCGCCGATGCGGTAGGCTTGGCTGCCGCTATTGAGTATCTGCTGAAAATCGGTATCGATAATATCGCGCGGTACGAGCATGATCTGCTGGTCTATGCGATGGCGGCGCTGAACAGCATCCCCGGTTTGCGCTTGATCGGCACCGCGGCTGAAAAAACCAGCGTGTTGTCGTTTGTGCTGCACGGGCATAGCAATCAGGATATTGGCGTCGCCTTAAACCGCGTCGGCATTGCGGTCCGTACCGGCCACCATTGCGCTCAACCTATCTTGCGCCGTTTCGGCTTGGAGAGCACCGTGCGACCGTCGCTGGCGTTTTACAATACGCATGAGGAGGTCGATCTATTGGTTAGCACGGTGAGACGGATTCAGAGCGGCACGGGCTTTTAGCGATAAAAATGTCCGGTTTCATGGTAAGAAGCGCCTAGGGTCGGCGTGATGCTCAGACGCACATTAATAACAGGTAAACATTCACCACGAAGGCGCGAACAAAATAAAATCTCGTATCCTTCGCGGCTTCGTGGTGAATAGGTTTAATAATACTTTCACAGTCTCCGGGAGCGTGGCAACGATAGCCCGCCCTCTCGTATCGAAAGGGCAGTTTTTTTTGTCGCGTGATCGACTTTGGACTTTATAACGAGAGAATCATTCATCACCCGCCTATAAAATCTTAGGATTATTTTGGAGTAATCATGTCCTCGGGGCGGACAACACGGTCGAATTCTTCGCCGCTCACAAAACCGCCGGAAACGGCCTCCTCACGCAAAGTGCTGCGATTTTTAAAAGCCCGTTTCGCAATTTCGGCGGCATTGTCGTAACCGATGCGCGGAGCCAGCGCGGTTACCAACATCAACGATTTTTCCATCAGCTCGGCAATACGCTCAGTGTTCGGCTCAATGCCGACCACGCAATGATCGGTGAAACTCATCGCCGCATCGCCGATCAAACGAATCGACTGGAGCACGTTATAAATAATGACCGGCTTGAATACATTAAGCTCCAAATGCCCTTGCGCTCCGGCAAAGGTGACGGTGGTGTGATTGCCCATGACCTGTGCGCACACCATAGTCATGGCCTCGCATTGGGTCGGATTGACCTTGCCCGGCATGATCGAAGAACCGGGTTCGTTTTCAGGCAGCGACAACTCGCCGATGCCGGAGCGCGGGCCTGAACTCAACAGGCGAATATCGTTGGCTATTTTATTGAGGCTGACCGCGATGGTATTTAGCACCCCGGAGATTTCGACCAGCGCATCGTGCGCGGCCAACGCCTCGAATTTGTTAGCCGCGGAGACGAACGGCAACCGGGTAAACTTCACCACTTCTTCGGCAAAACGGTCGCCGAAGCCCGGTTTCGCATTCAGGCCGGTGCCTACCGCCGTTCCGCCTTGCGCCAACGGATACAAACGTTTAAGACTATCGTTAATCCGGTCTATGCCGAACTGCACCTGAGCCGCATAACCGGAAAACTCCTGCCCCAATGTCAACGGCGTTGCATCCTGCAAATGCGTGCGTCCGATCTTGATGATTTCATGCCATGATTGGGATTTGTCGAACAGCGCGCGGTGAAGATATTGCAGCGAGGGAATCAATAAATAGTGCAACTGCTCGACGGTGGCGATATGCATGGCCGTTGGAAACGCATCGTTCGAAGACTGGCTGCGGTTGCAATGATCGTTCGGATGTACCGGCGTTTTCGAGCCGATCGCGCCGCCAAGCCGCTCGATAGCCCGATTGGCAATCACCTCGTTGGCGTTCATGTTGGATTGCGTGCCGGAGCCGGTCTGCCAAATAACCAGAGGAAAGTTGTCGTCCAGATTGCCGTCGATAACCTCCTGAGCCGCGTCCGCTATCGCATAACCGATTTTCTGATCGAGATTGTTCAGCGCGATATTCGATAATGCGGCGCAATATTTGACAATGCCCAGTGCACGGATCAAAGGCCGCGGCATGCCTTCGCTGCCGATTTTGAAGTGCATCAGGGAGCGCTGGGTTTGCGCGCCCCAGTATTTGTCGGCAGGCACTTGTATCGGACCGAAAGAGTCGGTTTCTGTGCGGGTGTTACCGGTGTCTGCCTTCATCAGTCGCCCTCCCTCTATTGCTGTTAGGAACAACCAAATCGTCGGTATTCAGCCACTTCGAGCTGCCGATTGATTGCCGTATTTTTCAAGATAATCTATCGTAATACGTTAACACAATGCTCTATAAAGATATTTTATAACCGGCATTGATTATGCTTGATACAAAATGAATTTTATTTTTCAACTCATTTTTAGGAGTACCGCCATGACAGCGCAAAACGCAACGACAGTAGACTCATCCTGGACGGTGTTTACCGAAGTCTTAAGCGATGAATTTACCGCCAGAACCGGATTCGGGGTATATGCCCATATTACCCCGGTCGATGTCAGCCAGGCTTACCAGCAATATCAACAGCGCAATGCGCCGATGCGGCTATTCGTCCGTGAATACGTTCGGTCCTATGTGTAACTATCGGTGCTCGGCAAATTTTGCCCAGCGCAAACGGTTGGCATTACTGACCACCGTTACTGAAGACATCGCCATCGCCGCACCGGCAATCATCGGGTTTAACAAAACGCCAAATAGCGGATACAACAAACCCGCAGCGACCGGAATACTGACAGTGTTATAGAAAAAAGCGCCGATCAGGTTTTGCTTGATATTGATCACGGTCGCTTTGGACAGTTCGATGGCTTCGGGCAGTTTCAACAAAGAACCTTGCAAGATCACCACATCGGCGCTTTCAATCGCTACATCGGTGCCGGTGCCGATGGCGAAACCGACATTGGCCTGAGCCAATGCGGGCGCATCGTTAATACCGTCGCCGACCATGCCGACGATTTCACCCGCCAATTGCAGCTCTTTAACCACGGCGGCTTTATCCTGGGGCAACACCTGCGCCCGCACTTCGGCAATACCCGCCTGTTTGGCAATCGCATCGGCGGTAATTTGATTGTCGCCGGTCACCATAATGATGCGTATGCCCTGCTCTTTCAGCACTTGCACCGCCTGCGCCGAATCCTTTTTGATCGGATCGGAAACCGCAATTAAACCGGTAACTTTGTTGTCTACGGCAAGCAGCATCGGGGTTTGCCCCAAAACCGACAAGTCTTCCAAGCGCTTGTTAAACAACTCGAAATTAACGCCTTGCCGATCCATCAGCGCCTTGTTGCCGAACAATACTTGCTGTTCGTTGATGGTGGCCGTCACTCCGTGGCCGGCAACGGCGGCAAATTGTTTTACTTTTTCCAGTTTGATTTGGCGGTCCGCCGCTGCCGATAAAATGGCCGCCGCCAACGGATGTTCCGAACCGGATTCAATACTCGCCGCCCATTGCAGAACTTGCTCTACGCTGATGCCCGTTACGGCTTCGACGGTCGAAACGGTCGGTTTGCCTTCGGTGACCGTGCCGGTTTTATCGAGTATCAAGCAGGTTAATTTGCCCGCCGTTTGCAAGGCTTCGCCTTTGCGGATCAAAATCCCCGATTGGGCCGCTCTGCCCACCGCGACCATCACTGAAATCGGCGTCGCCAAACCCAAAGCGCAGGGACAGGCGATAACCAGCACGGTCATCGACGTGACAAAAGCATAACCCAACGAAGGCTCAGGCCCGAACGCGTACCAAAGCAAAAAAGTCAGCACTGAAAACACAACCACGGCCGGTACGAAAACGCTGGAAATTTTGTCCGCCAAACGGGCGATTTCGGGTTTGCTGCTTTGCGCTTGGCGAACGCTTTTAATAATTTGCGCCAATGCGGTGTCGCGGCCGATGCGGGTGGCGGTAAACAAAAAACTGCCGCTTTGGTTCATGGTTCCGGCAACGACTTGAGCGCCTACGGTTTTTTCTACCGGCAACGATTCCCCGGTCAGCATCGATTCGTCCACGCTGGAATGACCTTCCAGCAACACGCCGTCCACGGCGATTTTTTCGCCCGGCCTGACTCTTAAGGTTTCGCCCAAACCGACTTGCTCGATAGCGATATCTATTTCTTCGCCGTTCCTGACCACTCTTGCGGTGCGCGGCTGCAAGCCGATCAGCTGACGGATGGCGCTGGAGGTTTTTCCGCGAGCCAGGGTTTCCAGTCCGGAACCCAAATTAATAAAAGCTAAAATCATCACGGCCGCTTCAAAATAGGCATGTTTGGCCAAGGACGGCAAGGTACTGTAATAATCGATAACGATGCAGGAATACAGCCACGCCGAGCCTGTGCCCAACGCAATCAGCGTATCCATGTTGGCCTGCCCGAGCGTTAACGATTTGTACGCGCCGGTATAAAAATGCAGGCCGGAATAGATCATAATGCCCAGGGTGATCAATGCGATTTCCGGCCACACCCATAAACCTGCCGATGAACCGATTTCCGGCAGCCAGTCAAGATGCTCGGCTATCATCAACATCATACCGAAGACCGCCGCGACCGCCGCTTTTTTCATCAGCTGCCGATAACGTTGCAGTTCTTGTTCTTCCTGCTCGGAAGGATCTTCAAAGCCTTCCATCACCGCGGCATCGAAACCGGCCGTTTTAGCGGCTTGCTTTAACAGCTCGGGGTCGGCATGGCCTTTAACCACGGCGGAATGATCGGCAAAATTGACGCTGACCGACGTCACGCCGTCCACCGCCGCCAACGCGCCTTCAACGGCGCTGACGCAGCCGGCGCAACGCATACCTAAAATGGATAAACGAACTTCATCGGCAGTCTTGGTAGTCATAAAATTCCTTGAGGCGTTACGCTGTTTCTACAGTAAAACCCGCGTCAGTGATAGTGTCGGTAATGACACCCAGGCTGGTTTTGTCAGCATCGAATTCGACCTTAACTTCGTTGTCCTTGCTTGATGCATGAACCGACAACACGCCATCGATCGCTTGCAGTTTAGTGCTTACATTAGTTTCGCAACCGCCACATTTCATGCCGGTAACGGTCAGAGATACAGATTCAGTCATTTCAGTCTCCTTTTGTTGTTAGAGCTATTATTGTTAACGAAACTTATATCATACTCGACTGACAGTCGATAATCATGGTATAAATTCAGCTATATATGGAGTTACAGTACGCTTTTATCTCTTTCAGGGCAAACCCCGCCCCTCATCGACCATCCTTTAAATCCGACACCTCAAGCACTTAAAATGGCAGACATTATAATCGGGCGGCAACAGATTTTTGACCGGAAGCTGAATATTTACGCCTATGAACTTCTTTTTAGAGGAACTGATTTTGATCTGGCTTTTAAAGAAGCCGCGACGCAAGCCACCAATCAGGTTATTACCGATACTATTTTAGAAATCGGACTCAACACCATAGTAGGACCGCATAAGGCCTTCATTAATTTTACGACGCAAAACATCCTGGACAAGACGCCTTTACACCTTCCTAAAGATCGGATTGTTATTGAAGTTCTTGAGAATGTTGAAATCGACTCAAGAATTGTCGGCAACTTAAAAGAACTGTCAAAACTAGGCTACATCATCGCGCTGGACGATTTTGTGTTTTCCGATGAATGGATGCCGCTGGTCGAATTTGCCGACATTATCAAGCTGGATATTCTGGAAATGGGCGAGTCCAAAACCCGAGAACTGATAAAACGGCTCAAACCGTATAATGTACAGTTACTCGCGGAAAAAGTGGAAAACTACGCCGAGTATCAATATCTGGTCGAATTGGGCTGTGATTATTTTCAAGGCTTTTTTTTCAACAAACCGAATATCGTGTCCGGCAAACGTTTGAGTGTTAATCAAAGCGCCGCCATTCAATTGCTCAACACCGTTAACAACCCGGATGTCGAATTTGAAGACCTGACTAAAATAATATCCCTGGATGTCGGCCTCAGCTATAAATTGCTGCACTATATCAATTCGGCGTTTTTCTCGCTGCCCAATAAGATCTCGTCCATTAGTCATGCTATTTCTTATCTGGGCTTGAAAGAAATAAAGCGCTGGATCAATATATTAACGCTGGCCTCCTTATCCAACAAACCGGAAGCGGTCATGCAAAACGCCTTGATTCGCGGAAAAATGTGCGAAGAACTGGCCAACCTGAGCGGCGACAAATCGGACAATTTTTTCCTGATCGGTATTTTGTCCAACCTGGACACGTTGCTGGACATTCCGTTGGAAGAAGCGCTCAGCCACTTGCCCTTGGCCGATGATATCGTGTCCGCGATTTTGCACCAACAAGGGCTGGGCGGCGAAGCGCTTAAATGTGTTATGAGTTATGAGCATTGGGATATTTCATCAATATCGTTTAAGAATATCGATCAATCCATTATTGGCGATACTTATATAAAAAGTATAAGCTGGGCAAAAGACGTTATGGGCAATATCAATTAATTATGTCGTTAAATACCATCACCAACCAAACTATCGCGCTCGCCGGCATTGCTCAAGCAGTGGCGCTGGTTCAACAACTCGCAACCACCGGCAGCGCCGACTCAAATGCGCTTGAGGCCGGCATTGCCAGCCTCTTTATTAGCGACGAGCAGGGCGCGGCCCATGTTTACGGCGGCTTGTCCGGCCTAAAACTGGGACTTGAACAGCTCAGCGAGCAAATGGGCGGCCTCAAAATCGCCAATCCCGAACAGGCGCGCTATGCCGCTTCGCTGGTTTTTCTGGAAGGTCAACTGTCCAAGCAACCGGCCATGCTGAAAACCATTTTCGCGGGCATCGAACGCGCCCAAGCGCAATCGGAGCATTTCGGTCTCTTGCATGAGAATGTATTGGCCAATCTCGGCGACATTTATCACTCGACTATCAGCACCCTGCAACCGAGAATCATGGTCAACGGCGAACAGGAATTCTTATCCCGCCCCGACATCGTCAATAAAATCCGCGCCTGTCTGCTGGCCGGAATACGCTCCGCCATTCTTTGGCGGCGTTGCGGCGGCACCCGTTGGAAGTTTTTGTTTTACCGTAAAAAAATTCAGGCCGAATTGCAAATCCTGCTGCAAAAGCTTTAACCATCGGCATGACTCCCCTTATCGAAGCCGAACACCTGACCCGCTATTACGGCCAACATTGCGCGGTTAACGATGTCAGTTTTACCTTGACCAAAGGCGAAGTGCTCGGTTTTTTAGGCGCCAACGGCGCCGGTAAAACCACCACCATGCAGATGCTGTGCGGCAATCTCGCGCCCAGCGCCGGGCGGATTAACATCAACGGTTTCGATTTACTGGATCGGCCCAAAGCCGCCAAACGGAATCTGGGTTATTTGCCCGATACGCCGCCGTTATACAAAGAACTCAGCGTACAAGAATTCCTGCTTTATTGCGCCCAACTGCACGGCGTCGCCAAAAGCGCCGCCACTAAGGCTATCGACCGGACCAAACAACGTTGCGGTTTAACCGACGTTGCCGACCGGCTGATCGCCAATCTGTCCAAGGGCTTTCAGCAGCGGGTCGGCATTGCCCAAGCCATCCTGCACAATCCTGAAGTCATCGTACTCGATGAACCGACGGTCGGCCTTGATCCCATTCAAATCCGCGAAATCCGCGCCTTAATACGGGAATTGGGCCAGGATCACGGCGTCATTTTGTCCACCCATATCCTGACCGAAGTGCAGGAATCCTGCTCGCATGTGCAAATCATCCATCAAGGCCGGCTGATTCTGAACGAAACCATCGCCGGACTGAACCGGCAAATGGATACCGGCACCTTGCAAGTCGCCACCCGCTTAGCGCCTGACGTCGACAGCCTGATGACCATTGCCGGCGTCAGTTCTATCGAAAATATTTCAGAAAACCGGATCAAAATTCACCACAGCGTAACCGCCAATCCGACCGAGCAAATCGCCGAGCGCATCATTAACGCAGGCTGGGGCCTGCTGGAACTGACGCCGGTAAAAAGATCGATGGAAGATATTTTCATCAGCTTAACTCAAGAGCATCGCGAGTTATGAGCATGTTTTATAAGCGTTCATTGCTCGTAGATGACATTATAAAAAAACTTATTCACCACGAAGACACGAAGGGACACGAAGAAATAAAACTTCGTGTCCCTTCGTGTCTTCGTGGTGATATTTTTTAACCGATTTTTATGGACTCACTTGACCAGTCGCCATGATTTTAGCCATCGCCTCCCGCGAATTCAAAACCCTGTTCTTATCGCCGATGGCCTGGACGATATTAGCCATCCTGCAATTCATTCTGGCGTTTTTGTTTTTAACCCAGGTTGAAGCGTTCACCACACTCCAGCCCAAGCTGGCTTCGATTGAAGGCGCGCCCGGTTTAACCGACATTATCGTGCCGCCTTTATTCGGCAACGCGGGCATTATCCTGTTGCTGGTCACGCCGTTATTAACCATGCGCTTGATTTGCGAAGAACGCCGCAACAAAACCTTGTCCCTGTTGCTGTCGGCGCCCGTGTCCACTATCGACATTATTCTCGGCAAATATTTAGGCATACTCGGACTGATGCTGCTGATAATCGCCTTGATCACCCTGATGCCCTTATCCTTGCTCAGCGGCGGCGAACTGGATTTGGGCAAGTTATTCGCCAATATTTTAGGCTTGTTGCTGCTGGTTACCGCTTTTAGCGCAGTCGGCCTGTTCATGTCCTGTATCGCGGGACACCCTACCGTTGCCGCGATGGGTACTTTCGGCTTTTTACTGCTGTTGTGGATTTTGGACTGGTCTAACGGCAGCAGTGATCAACGTAGCGAATTATTCGAATACCTGTCGATGCTCAGACATTTCCAGAGCATTCAAAGCGGCCTGATCGGCTCGGTCGATGTCGGTTATTTTGTATTGTTTATCACCACCTTCATCGTGCTCAGCATCCGCAGCCTGGACAACGACCGCTTGCAAAAATGAAAATATCCCCGCATAAACATCGGCAAATTCGCTTAAAAAACGGGCTCATCACCCTGGCGTTATTAGGTGTGCTCGGCAGCTTGGCATGGCTAAGCACCCGTTATCCTATCCAAACCGACATCACCGCCAATGCCGGTAACAGCTTGTCCCAAGCCTCGCAAAAACTACTGGCATCGTTGCCCGATAAAATCCGGCTCACCGCCTATATTAAAAAAGACCCGTCCTTAAGAAGCCAGATTGCCCAATTGGTGGCCCGCTATAAACGCCATAAAACCGAGCTGACGCTGACTTTTATCGACCCCGATTCTCAACCGGAAAAAGTCCACGAACTGAATATAGACCCGACCGGCGCCGTTATTGTCGAATACCAGGGCCGCACTGAAAAACTGAATTTTATCGACGAATCCTCGCTGACCAATGCCCTGCTGCAACTGGCCAACGCCGACCAGCGCTGGGTCACTTTCTTAAGCGGTCACGGCGAACGCGCCCCGGACGGCATCGCCAATTTCGATTTAGGCCAATTCGGCAAGGAACTGGATCGTCGCAAAATCAAAGCTCAAAGCGTCAATCCGGCGACGCTGCCGGCCATTCCCGATAATTCCGCGCTGCTGGTGCTGAGCGCTCCCGCCGTGCCCTTATTGTCGGGCGAAATCGAACTGATCAAAAACTATATCCGGCAAGGCGGCAACCTGCTATTACTGACCGATCCGGACAACCGGCAGTTGGAGCCGTTGGAGCAAGTCCTCGGCTTGCGCCAACTGCCGGGAACTTTGGTGGACAGCAGTTCCAAACTATACGGCATCAACGACCCCAGCTTCGTCCTTGCCGGCGAATATCCTGCGCATCCGATCACCCAAGGCTTGCAGACCATCAGCCTTTATCCGCTTAGCGCTGCGCTGGAAATCAGCGAAGAAACGGATTTCCAAGCCGTGGAGTTACTGAAAAGCGCCGCCAAATCATGGACCGAAACCGGCCCGATAGCCGGAAAAATCCTGTTTGATGCCGATGGTGAGGAAAAACAAGGCCCGTTGACCTTTGCTTATGCCTTAACCCGTCCTTCGACACGCTCAGGACAGGCTCAAGAACAGCGCATTGTGGTAGTCGGCGACGGCGATTTCCTGTCCAACGCCTATCTTGGCAATGTCGGCAACTTGGACATGGGTTTAAGAATGATCACTTGGTTGATTCATGACGACCGCTTCATCAACATCCCGGCCAAAATCGCGACCGATAAAAGCCTGCAATTAAGCCAAGTCGGCGTTGCCGTGATCGGCTTTGGCTTTTTGCTGATCATACCGTTGCTGTTAATGGGCACGGGGTTTTATATCTGGCGTAAACGCAAGCAGCGTTAAGCGATTGCAAGATCGCTTTCCTTGCATCTCTTGACGTTGGCTTTGGAAGCCGTTTTTGTCTACAACGAATGTCTGGTATAGACTAACTCTTTAAAACTGTTTCAAAATTTAAAAATGATCGCTTACAGATTTCTACATTTTCTGCATGAGCATGTTCGAGTGGAAAAATGAAGAAAAGATACCAACAGTTCAATCACAAGCGAAAAATCAAAAAGCTGACCGCTGTCGAATTGCAACATTGTTCAGAACTTGCAAAGAAAGTTAGCTATGGCGGTAATCCGGAACACAAAATGAACCCAGGCGATTTTGGCCTTACGCCTCCAAGCGGCCCACGTCCCGGAAAATCCCTGTGCGATACCGTCAAAATATTTTCAAAAAAAATTGCTTTGGAACATCTCCAATCCGGATTGCGTCAAGGACTTATCAGTGAGCGTTGTAATGGAGAGTGGCCTCAAAATATTTGGTCTGTCACCCAAAAAGGTGTTGCGCTGGAAGCTCAACTTGAGAACCCGGAAACCGGCATTTATCACGGCTACCCGATGCCTGAATCAGATCCTCTTGCAGCCGAGATAACCAAGTTATGGAAACTCTAAATGACCGCCTTTAAGCTTAGCCACGACTGGACAGCGGCCGGACACGATAAGCCGGAAATCTTCCACACCATGGCCAATTTAGCGTTGCATATTGGCGACGTTAACCTGATGCAAAATGAAGACATCTGGGCTAAGACAATTCGGGATTCCGTTCTGGTATCGGCTTACCCTCTTGCGATGTGGTTGGCATCTTCCTGGTGGCGGCTGAATTATGAGCCTTTGCCCGCTCATAATGTTACCCCGTCTATCGATTGGCGCATGGCGCATGAAATGGGCGCCGCTAATCACGGCTTTGTCTGGCCTAAGACCCTGTTTGCATCGGACTGCGAAGTTATGCAAATTTGGGCGACTCCGTCAAACGCAACGCCCCAACAATCCGTCAGATATCTAAACGGGCTGAATACTTCGGCCTCCATCAAATTAACCGACTTTCAGCGTAGCTTGGAATATTTTATTACGTCAGTACTGAACCGCCTCGACGCAGTTAGCTGCCGAAATACCGACCTGTGGAATCTCTGGCAGTTGATACAGGAAGAGCGTGCCGAGCCGCAAAGTTTGAATTACCGCCGTCTTGAAGCCGAGCTAGGTTTCGATCCGGATGAGTGTCCTGATGCACTGATGAGCAAGGCACAAGCGCTAGAACAACGGATGGGGGCCGCAACACTCACCGAACTCGCGCCGATATATGGCAGAGCCGGCGGCGAATCACCACTTAATGCCATTGAGGACATTATCGAGAGTCCCGGCCTGACCGGGATACCAAGCGTACCATCGCTACAAAGGGCTCAATCCACAAGAGGCGAACCTTGGCAACGTGCCATCGCTGTTGCGCGCGAATTGCGCAACTCGCTAAGTAAACGGGATGGAGTGATAAACAACCAGCAACTTTATGATTTATTGGGTTTGTCAGCCTCCGCCGTAGAAGACTGGAAGCCCGCCGCACGCAACAGCGCAGCCATAGCCATTCCTAAGAACAACAAACAATTCAAATTCGTACCCCGCAAAACGCACCCGCTGGCGAAGCGCTTTGAATTGGCGCGCCTGCTCGGCGATTACATCTTAACAGGAAGTGCTGATGGCAAATGGCTGACCAGTACAGATCTGTCCACCTCGCGGCAAAAATATCAACGCGCGTTTGCCGCCGAATTTCTTTGCCCGGTCGAGGCCTTGCAAGATTTTTTACAACATGACTATTCGGAATCCGCTATTGAAGATGCAACAGAACATTTTCAGGTAAGCCAAACAACCGTAAACAGCTTACTAAGAAATAACGGTCTTATTTTTTCGCCGTTCGTGAGCGATTACGTTGAGGCCAAGTTACCCTATCAGTTGGGTGCCTAATAATTAGTTATTGGAACAGCTTTAGCAATTCAAAGGCAGTTTGCTGACCGTTCGACCCTGGATTCAAGTATGCTATAACGCCAAACCTAATACTCAGATCGAAACAAATATAGATACCTCAGTTGATAAAGCGACGTAATAAAGCCCTCTCCAGCGGGAGAGGGTTGGGTGAGGGGGATCAAAAATAAGGAAAATGCTTATTTATATCCCCTCATCCCAACCTAATCATGCCGGACTATCCTGTCCAGCACCCTACGGGCGAGTGCAAATCCGCTCCCGGCGGATTTGTCCCTGAGGGAGAAGGAGCAAATGTCACTCTAGTAGCTGTGGACTCTATACTAGCTTTGTCACGATAGGTATGCAGGGGAATACCCACCTAAAGGCTGTTTTAAACT
>JAPLRU010000075.1:5191-45436 GCA_026399025.1 Methylobacter sp. | reverse complement strand
TATTTTTTCTTCGTGCTCTTCGTGCCTTCGTGGTGAATAGGCTTTTAAATTGATGTGGATATAAACACCTCAGTTGATAAAGTGACGTAAAGCCCTCTCCAGCGGGAGAGGGTTGGGTGAGGGGGAATCTAAAATAAGGAAAATGCTATTTATATTCCCCTCATCCCAACCTTCTCCCTGAGGGAGAAGGAGCGCATATCTCTATATTAGCTGCGGACTCTAAATACTTTCACAGTCTCTAAAGCACCGCCACCCTTAAATTCCAGGTATGATTATCAGGGTGGGTGATTTTAATCGCCCGTTCACTGATACGGGTTGCCGGGCTAAAGTAGATACTTTGCCCGGCAATCCCGACAACCTCATCTTTACTATATGATTGGCATTAAATTCCCCGAGCTTGAACAACTTGAACGCATCATTGAGCAATTAGGCGACCGCGCTCAAACGGAGGTCATAGAACGGATTCACTACCAAGGCCATGAATTCCCGATTCATTGCATCACCCTGGGTTCAACCCGGCCCGATGTGCCGGTATTGGCTTTTTTCGGCGGCGTTCACGGCTTGGAGAAGATCGGCTCGGAAGTGATCTTGTCTTATATGGAAACCATCAGCCGGTTGCTGGACTGGGACCAGGAGTTTTTAGCCCGACTGGAAAAATCCCGGCTGGTGTTTGTCCCTATCGTCAATCCGGTCGGCGTTTATCTGGGTACGCGCAGCAATGGCAACGGCGTTGATTTGATGCGTAATTCACCGGTGGAAGGCGTCGGCGCAACGCGTATTTTCAGCGGCCACCGCATCACCCCCCACCTGCCCTGGTATCGCGGCGATGAATCCAAAATGGAAAAAGAAGCGCAAGCGCTATGCCGTGTCGTCGATCAACACCTGTTCAACTCGTCTTTATCGATTGCGCTGGATTTACACTCAGGCTTCGGCATTCAGGATCGCTTATGGTTTCCGTATGCTTCGCGTCCGACCCCTTTTGCATTTATTGCCGAAACGCTGGCCTTAAAAGAACGCTTCGACCGCTGCTATCCGCATCATATCTACAAGATCGAGCCGACCTGTCTGGAATATGTGATTAACGGCGACCTGTGGGATTATCTGTTCGATGACTTTGTGCAACGGTTTGAAGCCGAGCGGCTATTTTTACCGCTGACGCTGGAAATGGGTTCGTGGCTTTGGCTGCGCAAGAGCCCGATGCATCTGTTCTCCCGGCACGGCTTGTTTCATCCGCTACTGCCGCACCGCCAGCAACGGATTTTCCGGCGGCATTTCATGCTGTTCGATTTTTTATACCGAAGTCTTTTATATCCCGAACAATGGACGCAACTTAAGCCGCGACAAAAGTCGGCTTATGAGAAAAAAGCCTTAGGTCTTTGGTATGACTAAAGCGCCGGGCCAAAATTGGATTCTGCTGCGAGGCTTGGCGCGTGAGTCGGGGCATTGGGGCGATTTTGTCCCGCTGTTGCAAGCGGCATTTCCGGACGCTCGAATAACGTTGCTGGACTTGCCCGGCACCGGCCGTTTCCATCGGGAAACCAGCCCCAGCTCGATCAAGGCGATAACCGACAGCGTGCGCCGTCATGCCCTCGAGCAGGGCTTGTTGCAACAGCCGGTAACGATTCTGGCGCTTTCGCTGGGCGCGATGGTGGCTTGGGAATGGATGCGCCGCTACCCCGAAGATATTGGCGGTGCTGCGCTGATGAATACCAGTTTTGCCGATCTAAGCCCTTTTTATCAACGGCTACGCCGGGAAAGTTATAGGGATTTTCTGGCCTTGGCGATGACCCGCGACCTGTATGAACGGGAATTGGGCATTTTGCAATTAACCAGCAATCGTCGAAACCGACATAGACAAATCGCTCGACTATGGGAAAAGATACAAATCGAGCGCCCGATCAGCCTTAACAACAGCTTCCGCCAGATAATAGCGGCCGCAAGCTATCGGCCCGGCGATATGAAACCCGAGCAGCCGGTTTTATTATTAAACGGATTAGGCGATCGTTTAGTTGCACCCGCCTGCTCTGAGGCGATACACAAAAAATGGGGTTTGGAACTTCGCCGCCATCTCTGGGCAGGCCACGACTTGACTTTGGATGACGGCGCATGGGTGGTGTTGCAGTTGAAAGACTGGCTGGATCGAAAATCTTTTATTCACCACGAAGATACGAAGGATGCGAAGAAAAAATAATTGATGAAACTCAATGCATTAAAAGCTTCGTGTACTTCATGTCTTCGTGGTGAAGGCTTTTGCTTTTGTTCTAAAACGAATACTTTCACAGTCTCTCCTGCTTGGGAACCAGCTTAACAAAGTTGGACGATTGCGGGCCATCTATGCTCCTGTGTGTAAGTGAATGTCTTGTAACGTATAACGTTTGAGGTAACCGGCCTTGCGCGGCCTTATGCGCAAGGTCCGGTTGACCGAGGGGTTATGCCTGTGTTTCATTTGGAATAATGGCAAGTAAATCTGTGACTCCAACATCTACACCTGCTTGTGATAACAAGGTAGTAGCTTGGCCTCGATGGTGCGTTTGATGGTTGAAGAAATGCATGACAAGGCTGAAAAAGTTCTTATCTGCGAGTACCCCTTTTGTGTTTGCATAATGCAGAACATGATCTAGATCGGCGTCCGCCATCAAATGCGCCCACTTCGTTATGGTCTGATCTAGCATCGCTCGGTAGCTTGCGAGACTTTCAATATTCGAGCAGAGGAGTTGGTCGAGGCTTGCCGGGCTAGGGAGGTTTCTTACCACTTCAAGCGCTGAAAAGTTGGCTGGATGGGTTGCAAAGCGCTTTAACCAAATTGTGTCTGCGACAGCCAAATGGTTAAGCGTCCCCAGAATGGAGCCAAAGAATGCCTTTCTATCGACGACAACTTCTTCGTCGGGCAAACCCCTTGCAGCCTCGTACAGCTTAGTATTCATCCATTCGTTATACTTTGCCATAAGGCAAATGTGGTCGGTACGGCTCACAGCGACTCTCCTAAGGGGCATAACGTAGAAATAACGGGACGCGGTACGAAGAATGAAAATTAAACATAGATTGAGTCCGTGTTCCCGTTGATTGAAATGTAGACGAATTTAATTTTACTCTGCCCCCAGTTATTTATTCGTTAGGCAATTGTTTTTCGATTAATGCGCTTCGTGCCTCAGCACATCTTATCACTTGAGCAACTCAATCAAGTTAATACATGTTACGCCAACTTCGGGCATCTTGCAGACGGCTGGAATTTTATAATTAGATTTTAGAGAAGGCAGGTTATTCTGTCGCGCTTCTTCGCTAACCAAAGTCGTTGTCGTTTCTTTTGCGATAGAAATAATAAATAAATCATTTTCACCAACACCTTTCGTATACTCTTCTTCGAGTATACCTAAAAGAGTTTTTATTTGTTGTGCCGTTAATAAACTCCTGGGCGTTAAAGGATAAACTTTAATATGATTATTTTTTAGCCATTCGCCGCATTTCGGTATCTTATGGCTCACTTCATCAAGTGCTATTTTTGATATACCAAACTGACCGTTATCAATTTGTTCGGCAAACCATTGCCACAGAGACTCAAAATGTGGATTAGAAATAGGGTAGTTATCCCAAGCGTGAATCATTGATGACGCATCAAAACTATACATACCGCTCCAACTGGCGGACATCACTAATTTTCAAGTTATCTAAATAAGTGCTAGCCTTGGCTAATGTAATATTTTTGTTGTGTAAAGAGTCAAGTACCGCATAGACAAAAGGTTTTCCAAATACATTAATAGGTTCTCTATGCCTATATTTTCTTGGTATCGGTTTTCTATCCAAGCTGATTCGAGTTTCTTCTGTGCTGTATTTTTTTTCCTGAAAAGCGATATATTCCTTATAATAATCCTCTGGTATCTTATTATTTCTCAGAAGTCTTACTAATATCGCTTGACCACTTACACACCATTGTTTTTTGAAATCATCCAGAAAAATATCATATTCGTAAGTTTCTAGTCTTAATAATCTTTCTATGTCAATTTGGTTTAAAAAAACATCAGGAACTAACAAATTTCCGGCAAATTCATTCGCTTCTTTTTCTTTACCTTGATAATTATAAAAATCCTCATTATTATCAATGGTGCTTTCTTTATGTAATAACAAATGCGCCAGCTCGTGCATTAAAGTGAATGCTTGAGTTCCTTCACTTGCCTGTTTTTTAATTACTATAATTGGCAAAACTTCATAATATAAAGAAAAACCACGCACAGGGTCTTTTTTATCAATTTGCCATTTTCCATTATACCCATTGGATACAATTACGATTATTCCTTTTTTTTCAACAGCATGTCTCAAACTATTAAAATCGTAATATTCTGGCAACTCCAGCCACTCACGAATATTAGCACTGGTTTTTTTAATATCTGTAATATTCCAATCCAAGTCAGGGTACCAATTTTCATTAATTGGTTCACCCAAGTCTTCTAGTAAGCCAATGTAAACTTGTCGCTGTTTTTCTACACGCTCAATAAATGTTCTTAGCTTGGAAGAGTGGATTGGCTTTTGATTATTGATTGTACGAAATTGAGGGGTGTAGATTTTTTCTTCCTGAACTTCATTTGGGTCAAGAAAAAACAATAAACTACGTTTAAAATAATTTGCTATTTTTTCCAGTTGAGAGATGCTTAAAGCCGCGTGGTTTTCCATTGCTAACACAAGCGTTGGCTTGACAATATGAACTTCAGAAGATAGATGTTCAATATCTATCTGTACTGCGTTCATGCACCAGTTCAAACGATTAGGGTTAATAGCAATTTTTTCCATGCTTTTATTATAGCTTACCTTTATCCACTATAGCTATGTCCAGCAAGTAGTGAAGGGCCTAACGACCAAATCAGCGGCCGTTGGCAGGTGTTCGGTGAACTCCAACAACGCACTGAACTATGATATAAAAATAACCTTTGGAAACGATCTGCGCTGCCAACGGTCAGCTGGATTTTTTGGTTAGGCTTGATTTGTAAATCGACATATTAGTAACAAAAATTATAGAGAAAAATAATCAACAGAAAGTCGAGGGATATAATTCGAAACATCAGAATAATATCGTAGAATATCGTCGTGAAACTGATCAAATGAATGCTTGAGGTCATGTAAACAGTTTACAGAAAAATGAGCGTCGTTAGCATTTATAAAAGGATGTGATATCAAAGCATTCTCAAGCATATTACTATGCCCAGCTTCAATATCCCCCTGCATATGTGCAAGTATTGGATCTAAAGCACTCGGGCTATACCCAAATTGAGTAGCTATTCGAACAATTGATTCTGATGCCTCAACAAAGGCAGTTGCGCGTGCTTCAATTAGCGATGTACAAGCAATGTATGCAAGAGGACTTTGTCGAGCAATTTCACAAAGCATATTAGTTAGTGAGATAGTACCTATTATCGGATGAGCGTTTATAATTTGAGATTTGGGAATACCCATTTGTTCCAATGCATTAATAAACAAAAGTGCATGATCGTGTTCTTCAAGGAAATATTCGGTTAAAATACTATTCAATTTCTTATCATGGCAATGTGATATTGCTGTAGAAATATGGCGAGGTGCAGAGGCTACATAGTGATATGTTTCTAAAATTAGTCCCAAAAAAACTTCTTTTCGTACTTCTTTTCGCTCTAGCTTCCCAAACAATTGATGATAACCAATTTGCCGCCTCCACATTTCACAGCTTTCGTTTACTTGTGAAACAAATTCACTAGCCGAAATATCAGATATTTGTTTTTCTTCACGCATTAAACCCAAATTTGAAAAGGAGTTAACAATCTCTGTCAGGTCTGAGCATGTTATACCAGTTAATTTTGAAATAGTACTAATTGAATGGCGACCATCAAAATACCTTTTTACTTCCAGAAACTTTTCTAGTGAACCAATCTCTTTTCCGAGGATAAAATTCTCTCGTCCCACTATCATGTGGATACCGGTCGTATCGTTACGAGTAATTAACGTACAATGACGAAGACGAGGAAATTCAATATTATCGGTTGTTTTCATATATACAATCTCAATACAAAAAATGCGCTAGTATTGTCTTGGAAGGCAATACTAGCGCGGTACAAGGTCAATCAACCACACATAGTCACATCAACTACTCGAGAAGAGATACCTGGTGCATTTTCTGAAACCCTTTTAACAGATACTCGCAACTTGCTCTCATCTGTTGTAGTTACATGAGCAGATGCACCATCAAGAACTTCATCAAGCTCTTCAATTTTGTATGGAACACCCTTCTTTACTTGGATTATCAGTTCTTCGGACATAATAATTAACTCCATCATTTAATAAACCGCAATATATTTCAAACATATGTCGAGGTGCGGTTTTTACCTACGACATGTAAAGACACTGGTCGTTTAAAGCCTAACTAATATTAGCCATCCTAATAGACGCAAAGCATCGCGTCAAAGGTTTGCCTAACACATTATAAAAACTAAAATTCATTGTTATTTCATATCGTTGCATGAATTTAGCACATCCTAAATTAAACTCAGGTAACGTCAAATAAAGCACGAGTAAGTACAAATACCTACAACGGAAGAGGATAATAAACCTAAAGACTAGAGCAGGCAAATCTCGATGCCGTAATTAATCGCCAACATGCCTACTCTGCAAATAACACTCCGACTGTATATCAATCAATCTCGACACCGTCCGTTCAAACTCAAACGCGCCTTCATCTTCAATGTAAAGCTCCTGAGCCGGTACTTCGGCGCTACAAATCAGTCCTGTAGGCCGGAATAAGTCGATTCGAGCGATAGCGAGAACCGGCGTCTCCGGCAAACACCACCTCCCAAATTCGCCGGAAACGCCACCTCGCGCTACACGCTTGGATGGCCTTATTCCGGCCTACGCATACTATGCTGGATTGCAATTTCTGATGCATAGCTGCCACCGAGGTGGACTTAAGCCCGATGCTGATAGCAGAGCGGGGACTTGTTAATCAAAGAAGCTTAACCAATGCGGCAACTAAACCCGCTTGGGCCAACAACATTCCCGCTATCCATTTAACCAAGTCGTATTTGATGTCGCTTATCTTTGCTTCAAGTCTAAATCCTGCTTGGTGGCTATTTAAGTATCGGCAAGGCTATCGACTGCCAATACTTCAGAGAAGCTTGACCAATGCGGCAATCACGGCGACCTGAGCCAGCATTAAGGCCCCCATCCACTTAACCAAATCAACTTTAAGCTCAAGCAGGTCGGTTTTGGATGCGAGTGGCGCTATATCGGTCTTGGTTGCCAATTCGCTCTGGGCCTTTTTTAGAACCGCGACCACTGCTTCTGACTACTGCCTAGTAAATCCATTGTTTTCAAGCTCATGGACAAGTTCTTGGGTGTCGAAAGTTATTGTAGTCATGGTGCGCGCTCGTTAAGTTAAAGTCAGTAAAGTAGCCTGTAAAATTGGCCGGTGTCAATGCGGGGTTGTTAATAAATGGCCTTAAAAAAAGACGCCTCAAACACGGGCATTGATCCGATACTGCCATCAGTCCTGTAGGCCGGAATCGCCACCTCGCGCTACGCGTCCTTCGACATTGCTCAGGAAAACCTTGGATGGCCTTATTCCGGTCTACGCGCACCGGAATTTGCGCGATATTCCGGCGCGCACAGCGCACACCCCCTTGGCTTAACCCAATCAACTTTAAGCTCAAACAGGTCGATTTTTAACTTAATGACAGCGAAGCTCTACCTGGAAACGACGAAATAACCGTTCACCATCCATGTGACCGATTTCTCCTCCCCATCGTCATCAAATCTTAAACAAACCTTCACTGCTTTGTCACAGAATAGTTTTACTCTTTACCCTTAAAGCTAATGCTTTTTATCACTGCAAAAATCGCAGCCAATTCTTGCAGAACTTCTGATTAAGAGGATAAAGACATGAAATTGCTCTATTCCATTCATAAATACGACGTCTTCATGTTCACTTGGCTGATCAACGCCAAGATGCACGGCACTTTGACTACGTTCAGCCGCTATCTGTCGAAAACCGGCGACGGCTATCTGTATTTGGTCATTATCGGCTTGCTCTATTGGCGCTACGGTCTTGAAAGCCACATTCTGCAAGCGATTCTGCTGGCTTTTTCAATCGAAAGACCGGTTTATTTCATGCTGAAAAACGGCCTGAAGCGCAACCGGCCGCAAGCCGCTTTACAAAACTTCCGCAGCATTATCACGCCTTCGGACAAATTCAGTTTTCCGTCCGGGCATACCTCCGCCGCGTTCATGATGGCGACGCTGCTGGGCTATTACTTACCGCCGTTAATGATCCTGCTTTACGCGTGGGCGGCCTTGGTCGGCTTCTCCCGTGTGGTATTGGGCGTGCATTTTCCGACCGATACCTTAGTAGGCGCTCTTTTAGGCATCGGCACCGCATTTTTTAGTTTGGGACATATCGTAATATGAAAATTTTTTATGGCGTACAAGGCACCGGTAACGGCCACATCACGCGTGCACGGGTGATGGCGAAAGAACTTCATGCCGCCGGCATTGACGTTCACTTTCAATTTACCGGACGCCCGGCGGATAAATATTTCGACATGGAAGTCTTTAACGGCTACGAATCGCGTACCGGCCTGACTTTTCATACCGAAAAAGGCCAAGTCAGCTATTTAAAAACGGCGCTCGACGCCAAACCGATCACCTTTATCAAAGACATGAAGTCGCTGGATTTAAGCGGCTACGATCTGGTCATCAGCGATTTTGAACCGGTCACCGCGTGGGCCGCAAAAAGCCGGAAAATACCGGTCTTAGGTATCGGCCATCAATACGCGTTTAACCATAAAATCCCCAGAGAAGGCTCAGACCCCATCGCCGACCAAGTGATGAAATATTTTGCCCCGGCCGATAAAGGCATAGGCTTGCACTGGCATCATTTCGGCCAACCCATTTTGCCGCCGATTATCGAAACGCCGGACCTGCCTAAAAGCATGATCAAAAACAAGATCGTTGTCTACCTGCCTTTCGAAGACCAGAATGAAGTCATCCGGCTGTTGTCGCCGTTTAATAACTTTGAATTTCATCTTTACTCGCCGGAACCGGTGCCTTCTACATTCAGTCATGTTATCTGCAACCCGCTGTCTCGCGACGGTTTCCAGAAAGATTTATACGATTGCGCGGGCATTATCAGCAATGCCGGGTTTGAACTGGCCAGCGAATCGCTGCAACTGGGCAAGAAGATTCTGGCCAAGCCCTTGCATGCGCAAATGGAACAGATTTCCAATGCCGCCGCTTTACACCAATTAGGCTACGGTCATGTCATGCAGGATATGAACAGCCATGCGATTGATCATTGGCTGCATGACAACCGCGCCGTTCATATCAGCTATCCGAATATCGCCAAAGTGTTGGTGCACTGGATACAGGACGGTATGCCGGAAATAGATGAGGATTTTATCGAGGCCGTCTGGAGCGATGTGAATGTGTCACACGTCGAGCACTAACAAAGCACTTAGATAAAACTTGTCTCTCGTCATTTTTTTAAAGGCTCTAAAAATAATCGCACTGTCATAAAGTCGTCAAAAAGCAAAGTTATACTTTTTGGTTATGAAAAAAACTAAAATTGAAAAACATAAGCTTTTACTTCGGCATTTAACGCTTGAAGATTACGATAACATTGCGGTGTTAATGGAGCATGTCTACGGTAATTTGGGCGGGGCTTGGAAAAAAGACCAATATACCTCTCAAATCACCCGTTTTCCGCAAGGCCAGATTGTCATTGAAGATAACGGCAAGTTAGTCGCCGCGGCCTTAAGTATGATCGTCGATTACGCCCGCTTTGGCGATGTCCACACTTATGCCCAAATCACCAGTAACGGTTACTTGACTCATCACGACCCGCACGGCGACACCTTGTACGGCGTCGATATTTTCGTGCATCCGAAATATCGGGGATTGCGCTTGGGGCGGCGCTTGTATGATGCGCGCAAGGAATTATGCTGCAACCTGAACCTGCGCCGGTTTATCGCCGGCGGGCGTATTCCCGGCTATGCCAAATACGCCGACAGTTTAACGCCGGTGCGTTATATCGAAGAGGTTAAAAACCGGGAAATTTACGATCCGGTGCTTTCGTTTCAACTGTTTAACGGCTTTCATGTGCGTAAGGTATTGACCGGTTATCTTCCTGTCGATGCCGAGTCAAAGGGCTATGCGACACTGCTGGAATGGGTCAATCTCGATTACGTAGAAAAAGCGCCCTCCATCGGCGGCTCCAAAAGCATCATTCGCTTAGGCGTGGTGCAATGGCAGATGCGCACATTAACCAGCGTCGAAGAATTGCTCAAACATGCCGAATTTTTTATCGATGCGGTCGCCGGCTATCATGCCGACTTTGTGCTCTTTCCCGAATACATGAGCGCGCCGCTGATGGGATTATTTAACGACAAAAATCCTCCCGATGCGATCCGCGCCTTGGCCGGTTTTACCAGTGAAATAAGAAATGGCTTATTGGACATGGCCATGTCTTACAACATTAATATTATTGCCGGTTCCATGCCCGAGTACAGCAACCACGAACTCTATAATGTGTCGTGGCTGCTCAGGCGCGACGGCACTTTCGAAGCGCAATACAAAATTCATGTCACCATCGATGAAGTCAGTTGTTGGGGCGTTCAAGGCGGCGATGCGCTGAAAGTATTCGATACCGATTGCGGCAAAATCGCGGTGTTAATCTGTTACGATTCCGAATTTCCCGAACTTGCCCGTTTGGCGACTATACAAGGCGCGCAAATCATTTTCGTGCCGTTCTGGACCGACACCAAAAATGCCTATCAGCGGGTGCGTTATTGCTCTCATGCCCGCGCTATCGAAAATGAATGTTTTGTCGCGATTACCGGCAGTGTCGGCAATTTACCTCATGCCGAGAATATGGATATTCAATACGCACAAGCGGCGATTTTCAGTCCCAGCGATTTTTCATTTCCGCATGATGCGATATTGGCCGAAGCAACCCCGAACACTGAGATGACCTTGATTGCCGATGTTAATCTGGATTTATTAAAACAAGTTCGCACGCGCGGCGCCGCCCGTAATCTTGCCAACCGGCGTCCGGACTTGTATCGCTTGGAGTGGTTTTAGAACAAGGTACTCTTAGTATGCCTTTTAAAAGTCGGCCGCTAACTTAAGGAAAAGCGGCGGCTGGACGGGTTATTTAACCCGTCCACACCTTTAAATGTTCAATGCAACTCATTGATAAAAAATGTTACGGTCGGGGCGAATGCCCCGACCGGCACTTTCCAACTGTCAACGACTTAGCTCTTAAGTTGGCGCATTTCCGCTCCGTTCCCCTAAACCCCCAGCACAAATTATTCAAAAAAATATCAATATGTTATTCTAATTAGCTGTCACTGATAGTTAATTTTGCCGATGGGGATTTTATGAAAAAGTTAGTTTATATGTTGGCGTTGGCGGTCTTTTCTAATGGGCTTTACGCTGAGTCGGCGCCTGCCGCTGGAGCGACTACGCCTACTGAAAAAATTGCTGATGCAAAAACCGGCGTTCGCACACCTACCGGGGATGTCAGTAAATTTTGGGATGAAATCGATTGGAATGATTTGTCCGCTGAGGAGAAAAAACTCTGGAGTGTTTTATCCGACGGGGCTTCGTGGAATAAATTAAGCAATGAAGAACGGGCGGCGGCAACAGCTTTAGGCTTTAATAAAAAATCATGGAACAGTGTTCCGGCTAAGGCAAAATAATTGCCGCGTCACATTTTAAATGCATAGGATGGGCTGAGGATGAATAAGAAAATTTTAGCGGTTATCGCGGCTCTATGCTTGGGCTTATCCGCATGCGGTGCGGAGAAAGGCAATGAATACTCGGTTAAAGCGGCTTTCATTAATAACTGTGTCAAGCAGGAAAGCTCCACGCGTTCGGTGGAACAGGCCAAATCTTACTGTGATTGCGCAGCGGACGCCGTGTTTAGCAACAGTAATATCTCCGACGATACAAAAAACCTGATGTCTACGATGAGCGATAAGAACAGCAAACTCTATAAACAAAGCGATATTGGCACCGTCAAGGGATTGCTTATGGCCTGCTACACCAAAAAGTTTTATAAAAAATAAGCCTGAAACAAGCTAAGAAATCGCACGATGCAGTGCATCAGAGGGTAGAGGCTTACAGCCGAGCCTAACGTTAAAGTCGTTTCGATCAACGCGCTGCGTTGAAACTATTCAAGGTGTGGACGGGTTAATCGACCCGTCCCGCTTGAGAGCAATTAAATCCCCCCAGCCTTTCTATTCATGATTCGTCGTCGATAACATTTGCTGATATTGACGCATGGAAAATTTAAAGTGCGTTTCCAACAATGCCTGCTCGTCAGGCGAAGCCGAACTCATCAGTTCTTGAACCAGCGCGCACATGCGCTGCACACGGAGATCACTGCCGGGCGTAACGTCGTAGACGGCGGCCGGTTCATTCGTTTGACCTAACAGCATTGACCCCGATCCCGACAACAGCCAATCGATGGAGACCCCATATTTAGCGTGCAACTCCCGCAGCAACTGCGCGCCAATCGGGGTATCGTTCCAAATAAAATTAGTAATCGTCCGTTCCGATATTTTAGTTTTACTTGCAATATCAGCGGCTTTTAAACCCAGTGCATCCATAAACTGAAGGAGCCTTGTAATTTCAGGTGTTTTATTTATTGACCTCCTGTTTTTACGTGTTATTGTGCTCATATTTAACGTTTCTTTTGATCCATAAGTTTTCTTTTATTATACAAGGAATCCCCCATGCAGACAGAATCTATCTCGCCGAGAAAGAAAAAGGTTGTGATGAATTTACGCCATAACGCTGAAGTTAAGGCATTTGTTGATGCTAAAGCGGCCGAAAACAATTTGTTGCCGAGTACGATGTATCGCAATATTTTTAATGCCGGCCTTAAAGCCATGTACAACTTGACTATACGGGATAACAGCATTGTTGAGGAATAATTTCTCCCATCGTTAGCGGGTTGGACATGTTTTAATACAAGCTTTTGAATGGCCGCTACTCGTTAAAATACGAGAAAATACGTATCGCGGCTCCTGATGAATCGTGTTAATGACTTAGTTACAACATCCGGCAGCGGCGAATTTAATGTTACGAGAGGATAAAAATCATGCAGGATCAATTCGGACCCATTAAAAAAATGGCCCAAATATTGGGTGTGATTGAAATGTATATTTACAAGAACGGTAAGGATTATTTACCCAAGCAGCGCAGCCGTTTTATTGACTTATGCACGATTGGCTTAGTTGAATTTGAAGACGATTTTTTCACTTACGATCAACTTAAGAATTTGGTTATTAACATGGTTAATCAGAGCGAATCCTCGTCTATCATCAAATGGCACCTTGATATTGATAACTGTACTGTGGATCAAGTTTCTGTTATTTGCCGGCCCAGCCAAAAGCGCTTTGTGATCCCCTTAAGTTTGTTTATGGCTTCAGTACAAGTGTTAGATAATTCGCAATAAGTAACGGATGTTATGGCGTTCGCGCCTTCGAGGTGAATAGGTTTTTAAACGGATTGGGCAATAATACGCGCCCACTTAAGAGCTAAGTCGTTGAAAGCTGGAAGGTGCCGGTCGGGGCATTCGCCCCGACCGTAACGTTTTTTATCAATGAGTTGGATTGAACACTTAAACGTATGGACGGGTTAAATAACCCGTCCAGCCGCCGCTTTTTTTAAGTTGGCCGATGAGCCAAGAGCCGTCAACCGCTATGACGACTCTTGGACAAACTTAAATATATAGCTTTAGCCATTTACTGAAACTGCCGCTTATTTATCCACTTTAACGGCTAAAAACACCGGACTACCTTGGCGTTGTATCAACACAGCGACGGATTTTCCGGCCGGCAGTTTTTTGACTATTTTTTCAAAATCCTCAGCATCGCGAATGACGGTGTTTTGAATGCGTAAAACCACATCGCCCCGCTGAATACCGGCATCTTTGGCAGGGCCTTTGGCAACGTCTTGCACCAACACGCCGTTTTTAGCCATTTGCAACGCTTCTCTTTGGGTATCGGTTAAATCGATAACGCTAACGCCTAATCGATTATGCGATAGTTTCGGCGCGGCCGCTTTAGCTTCCGCCAATTTATCCACTTCATCCGGCAACAGCCCCACTTTAAACTCAACGGTTTTAATTTCGCCTTGCCGGATAATTTTTAAGGTGGCTTTGTTGTTAATCGGCGTCATGCCGACCATGGGCGGTAAATCGCCCGAGGCTTCAATCTGTTGACCGTTAAATTCGGTAATGATGTCGCCAATCTGCAATTCGGCTTTTTCCGCCGGACTGCCGGGCAGGACTTTGGAAACCAACGCGCCTTGCGGTTTTTTCATGCCGAAGGATTCGGCCAATTCACGGGTGACGTCTTGTATCTGGACGCCCAACCAACCATGCGCGGCTTTACCGGTGGTTTTGATTTGATCGACGACATTCATCACCACATCCATCGGAATGGAAAATGAAAGCCCCATAAAACCGCCGGTACGGCTGTAAATTTGCGAGTTGATGCCGACGACTTTGCCTTCCATATTAAACAGCGGCCCGCCTGAATTGCCCGGATTGATCGCGACATCGGTTTGAATAAACGGCACATAATTGCCGCCGGGCAAACTGCGCCCTTTGGCGCTGACGATACCGGCCGTGACCGATTGCTCAAAGCCGAAAGGCGAACCTATCGCCAATACCCACTCGCCCACCTGAAGTTTGCTCGGATCGCCGATGGTGACCGCGGGCAAATCTTTAGCATCGACCTTTAATAAAGCCACATCGGTGCGCGCATCGGAGCCGATTACTTTGGCTAACAGCTCGCGACGGTCGGAAAATTTGACCACGATTTCATCGGCGTCTTTGACCACATGGCTATTGGTTAAAATGTATCCATCCGGAGAAATAATAAAGCCCGAGCCTAGGGATGTGGTATCTCGGGGCACATAGCCGCCGCCCTGTTCCTCTAAGAAACGTTTAAAGAACTCTTCCATTTCGGGAGGCATGCCTTCCGGTAATTGCGGTTCTTCGGGGGCATTTTCAGCCTGGGGTGGCGCTTTTTGCGTGGTGCTGATATTGACCACGGCAACACCGTTGGTTTTTACCATTTCGGTAAAATCCGGTAGTTGGGCGAACACGTTTTGATTAAACAAAACGATCAGAAAAAAACACCACTTAACTTTTTCGAACATATAAACCTCCATTTAATATCATTAATAAAATAACCCCGTTAAAAAATAATACCTTGACCCACCAATATAACGTTCCGGAACAGGTTCGTTCTATGTTAAAGCTGGAACAGCCGCAGGCCCTCTAATAACAGACAAAATATATCCGGATAGCGATGTACACATGCGCTATCGCACTAAGCACTTTATTATCCATCAATAATAACCCGGCGTGTTAATACAATAGCCTTTATTGGGCAATGAAAACTCATTAATTTGAACAAAAGCTAGTGTAAAAACAAAATGATGGTGAAATATACCGGGGAAATTTCCCGAACGCCGCACTTAGCTTTTCGCTTGTTCCCAAACTCCGGCTCGTATCGCTAAGATACCGGCCCATCAATCGCTGACATTGGCTTTGTCTGATATTGAACCCAGCATAAGCTCGGTCAATTGCTTACCCGCTTCGATAAAAGGATGAATAACAAACGTGGCGCCCAGCCGATAAAGTTCGCTTTCCTCATTACGGTGAAAATAAACCGTGCCGATGCAGCCTACAAATTGCAGATTTTTCAATTGCCTGATCGACGATGCTCTGACGTCGAATTCCGGCATGGTCAGGATAATGCCTTTGATTTTCTCCAGAGGCAGCGTTTCCCATAGCGCCGAGTCCTCGGCATCGCCGTACAGCACTCTACGCCCGTCGGACAGTAAATTTTGCAGCACGGTAGGGTCAGCATCCAAACCCAAAACACGGGTGTCGCGTTGATTAAAAGCAAGATAAGCGGAAATGCCGGTGCGGCCCATGCCGACCACCAGCCATTCCGCGCCCCCTATGCTGTTGGGCAGCCGGTCCGGATGTTCGACTTTGCGTTCGAAACGAACCAGCGTCGTTTCCAGCCAGGAAAATAAACGGTGAGAAAATCGATTTAACGGCGCCGCAACAGCCAGGGAAATCGCCACCGCCAAACCGATAATCGATTCCCATGCAGGCGGCAGCAGATTGGCTTCGACCACCACGTTCGAGGTGATCAAGGCAAATTCGCTGTAGGTCATCAAGGCCAGCGAAGACACAAAAGCCGTGCGGGCACGTAGTCCAACCAACAAAAACAACGCAAAAAACAATAGGCCCTGCAATGGCAGCAGGGAGATTAGCGTCAACGCCTGCAAAATTTCATCATAGCCCGGCAAATCGGCCAAACCGATCTGAACGAAAAATGCGACTAAAAAGGTTTCCTTTAAACCCCACAATTTATTGGCGAGATCGTCAGTGCTGATATGACCGGCCAACATAACCCCCATCAGCAATGCGCCGATGTCGTTGGAAATACCGACGTTTTCCGCCAATGCGCCGCCCGCCAGCGCCAAGGTGACGCCTAATAACAATTTCAATTCATCGTCGCGGCTGGCGCTAAGCAGCCGGTAAGCCAAAGGCCGCAGAAAAGGCAGCAACAACAGGCACAGCGCCCAAGGCGACGGTTGTTTGTTGTTAGCGACAGCCAGCAGGCCGATGGCGACAATGTCTTGTAAAATTAAAATGCTCAGTACGTCGCGGCCGTACAAAGTGGAAAGCTCGCCCCTGTCTTCCAACACTTTAATCGCGAGAATGGTGCTGGAAAAAGCCAAGCTCACGCCGATCACTAAGCCGCCAGTCAGATGTCCATGAACGCCGAAGAAAACCAGCGTGGAAATTGAGGTCACGATCAATAAATGTAAACTACCGACGCCCAGCACTTCGCGCCGTAACAGCGAGGCCGGCTTCAATTTCAGGCCGACCGTAAACAACAGCAATTCAATGCCGATGTTGGCTAAATAGTTCAGCGTTTCGTTGGCTTCAACGCCGAGCATATTCAAAGCATAGCCCGCCATCAAGTAGCCTACCAATGGCGGCAAATATAATCGGCTGCTTATCAAACCGGCCAAATAAGCGCTCCCCACCCAAAGTAATTCCATAATAAAGCCTGTTTTATAAGTACGATTGCCGATTATGATAACGCAAATTTTAGTTAAAATAGAACGCCTTAGCCTGTAATGCAGTTCGGAAATACGAAACCGCGAAAGCCTGCATAACAAAATGCTTGATTTGAGTTCGGGAACCGGGTTGTTCAGCTGGATAAAGGTAATCCATGCAGGCGCGAATTACCCAGCGTGCGGACTTATGCCTATAAGTAAGTTAAGGCGACTAAGGAGGTGCATGTGCTTAACAAGATAATCCACGACGCACTGATGATTTGGGTCACCATTGAACCGATTGGGACTGTTGTGCTTTTCGCGGCCCTGACTTCCGGACTTTCGCCGACAGAGCGTAGAAAAACCGCAACCAGGGCCATTATTTATTCGGCTATCGTCTTACTTAGCGCCATTCTTGTTGGGCAAATTATTCTCACCGCCATGCACATTCAACTTATTTCGTTGCAAATTGCCGGCGGCATCATTTTGTTTCTTTTTGGCCTGCAAATGATTTTCGGCCAAACGGCAACAGCCTTTAGTCAGTCCGAGGCGGGGCATGACATGGCGGTGTTTCCGCTGGCGATACCATCCATTGTCGGGCCCGAGTCCATTATGGTAGTGATTTTACTCATCGACAATTACCTCTACTCCATCACCACGCAGGCGATAACAGCAGGCGTAATGCTTAGTGTGCTGGCAGTGACTTATGTGTTAATGCTTCTTGCGGAACATCTTCTGCGTCTGATTGGGAAGAACGGCGCCGCGATACTGGAGCGTATCATGGGCATAATCCTCGCCACACTGTCGGTAGATTTGATTGTAGATGCGTTTGTCAGCATCGCTCAATGGACTCTGCCCAAGCCATAACTGCACAGGGATAAAGTAAAAATAACCTGCCACAGCCTACAATTTTTTGAATTATCAGGTATTTTTCGAGTTGCCTGTCGTTAAAGAGCCGGTTCGAACAATTGAAATTTTATTTTAATTCAAGTGGAGAAGATGACGATGTCTATTGGTGAGTTTTGCAATCGCGAACATGAATTAGCCAAGGTCGCGCCACGCGGGCAGGAGCGGGAAGCTAAAATAAGAATGTATTCGCTGGGCTTTTATCCTTCTTGCGTTTTGCGCCACGTCGATGTCAGAAATAAAGAGAAGTGTGAGGCTAAAAAAACCTTCATCCTTTATAAGCAATGAAGGTAAGGTCACCCCTTGTTTTGCTCGTATCGACTAGCTGTATTAATGCTCAGTTTTGGCATTCTTTGAGTTAGCTTTAACCCCGTAAATCGAATAAACAATAATGATGATTAAATATACGCCAAGAGCCGTTATAAATTCACTGGGTTTCTCGGCTGAAGCTTGAGGAATCGTATGGCTGTTAACGATATGAGTAGCTAAATAAGTGTCCGGCATAACGCCTTTGGGTTCTTCCTGAACATCAACAGCGAATGCATTAAACGAAAATACAAATACGGCCAAGTAACGTAATAGGCTTTTCATGTTCATTGCTCCCGGAAAGAAAGTTGACTCAAATAAGATAGCGATACGAAACTATTATCGACTTATTTCATTTTGAAGACAATATTTTTTATAGCATGAGGAAAACCGGGCTTTAATTTTAGATAAATGCACCCTTCAAGGCATCACGCGTGTTTGGCACGAGTGAAAACTGGATGAATTGAGTGGCAAAACTGGATTGGCCGAAGACCATCCGGACGCGCAGCATAAGCTTCGCGTACCGGACTTTCATTTTGAGCGGTTAAAGATTATCCGCATTCTAAACAAAGGGTCAGACACTTTAGAAAAGCATTGCCCGAACTACGCGGCTAAATGAGCCAGGAACCATTCGAGCAGGCGAACACCCATGACAATCGTTCCCACTGAACCAATGACCCAAAGAGTTTGCTGGTGGACAGCTTTAGAAAAACTCACTTCGATTTGTTTGATTTCAAGGCGGGTTTTCTCGATTTCTTTTTGCAAACTTGCCTCAACCATCTTGATTTCAAGGCGGGTTTTCTCGATTTCTTTTTGCAAACTTGCCTCAACCGTCTTGATTTCTTTTTGCAAATTCGCCTCAACCGTCTTGATTTCAAGGCGGGTTTTCTCGATTTCTTTTTGCAAGCGCAACTCGGTTTCGCTCAAATTCCGTTGAGTAACCACTTCCCTAAGGTTTGGATAACGCTCCTCTAATTCACTAAAGGCTTCCACAATGGCTTTTGATTTGAACGCGCTTTATCATCTGAAGCTTCGTTCAGTTTTTCGTATAAATGTAAGGCGACAGCGCTCATAAAATTACCTTTAGATTGATTCAATTTTGCCAAAGTATAACATTCACCCAAAAAAAACTTACCAACCGATAGCCGGACGGGGCATGTTGTCCATATGCGCCAACTTAAGAGCTAAGTCATTGAAAGTTGAAAAGTGCCGGTCGGAGCATTCGCCCCGACCTTAACGTTTAACATTTTTATCAATGAGTTGCCTTGATCACTTAAACGTGTGGACGGGTTAAATAACCCGTCCAGCCGCCGTTTTTCCTTAAGTTGGCGCATATGGGTTACAAACCCCGTCCCGCTTGGGGAGCTTCTGACGATAGAAAGCCGGAATAATCACCATAAAATCAACAAGCTACAAACTCGCATTGCCAACGCCAATTACGACATAACTCATTGATTTTTAAATATAAATAACTTGCAAATAAACAGCAGCTATGAGAACATAAGCGCCCCATAAAGTATTCAAATATTAGAAACTCTCACCTGATTTATGACACAGTACCTAACCATTCCAGAAGGCAAAATTTGCGACTTTATTAGCGGCAATTTTAGAAACGACACCCCTGAAGAATATGTACGCCAAAACCTAGAAAAACGATTGGTTAATGAACTGAAATACCCACGTGAACGGATTGGCGTTGAAGTGACATTACAAATGGGCAGTAACAAGCCTCGTGCGGATGTCGTCATTTATTTGGAAAAACTTCCGCAAACTCAAGAAAACATTCACATTATCATAGAATGTAAAAAAGAGAACGTGTCACCGTCTGACAAAAAAGACGGGATTAAGCAACTCGAAAGTTATATGTCGGCTTGTCTTAATTGCGAATGGGGCCTATGGACTAACGGCAAACAACGGCAGGTGTGGCGCAGAATTAAAAATGCCGCCGGACAAGCTGAATTGATAGAATTCAACGATATTCCTGACGTATCAGGCTCAACCGAAGACATTGATCGACCCAAGCGCCCCAAGCTGGTACGTGCCGACGGTGATAATTTATTTTTAGCTTTCCGCCGCAGCCATAACGCCATTCATGTGAGTGACGGATTTAATAAAGAAAACGCCTTTTTTGAGTTTTTAAAAATCATCTTCTGCAAAATTGAAGATGAACGCAACATTCCCAAACCGCTTGAGTTTTATGTCGCTTCCAACGAGCGCATCTCAATTGACGGACAGATCGCTTGCAAACAACGCATTGAAGCTATCTTCGAGCGCGTAAAAAACAAATTCAACCAGATTTTTGACGGTAACGAGGACATTAAATTATCACCGCGCAGCCTTGCGCAAATAGTGGCCGAATTACAAGGCTACAGTTTTTTAGCAACAGACATTGATCTTAAAGGCCGCGCCTATGAAGAAATCGTAGGTTCCAACCTTAAAGGTGATAAGGGGCAGTTTTTCACGCCGCGTAATGTCATGCATATGGCGTGCCATGCTCAACCCAAAATTGGACGAGAAAATATTGGATCCGGCCTGTGGCACAGGTGGTTTTTTAGTAACGGCTATGAATGTAGTCATTGCAAAGCTCAAACTGGATTGGGCGAAAGACTTGGGTAAACCGGAAAGCGAATGGAATGATGACGAAAAGAAAGCTCTGCAAAGCCGTATTAGTGAAATGGCCGAAAGCTCATTTTTCGGTTTTGATATTGCTCCCGAATTGGTCAAAGCCACCAAAATGAACATGGTGATGAACAATGACGGCAGCGGCAACATTCTCCGCACCGATTCGTTATTGCCCCCACATAGATGGGAAGCTGATTTTAAAAACGCACTGGCTAAGTCACTAAAAATTAAACCCGCTGCACTTAGCAATAAAGACAGCATCGGTTTTTTTGATGTTATCGTTACTAATCCGCCGTTTGGTAGCAAAATCCTCATCAAAGAAGAGTACATGCTCGACCAATACGATATTGGGCATGGTTGGGAAAGCCCTAAAAAAACAAAAAACGGGGAATGGAAAAAGAAAACCGTTTTATCTGCTTCACCACCCGAACAGCTTTTTATTGAACGCTGCCTACAAATGCTAAAGCCCGGCGGGCGTATGGCAATTGTCTTGCCAGACTCTATTCTTGGCTCACCAGGTTTAGGGCATATTCGCCAATGGTTATTGGGCGAAGCAAAAATTATTGCCAGTCTCGATTTAGACTCAGACACCTTTCAGCCCCACACAGGCGTACAAACGTCAATTTTAATTCTGCAAAAAAAAACTCTAGAAGAAAGAACCGAAGAGCAACGCACCCGCATACTACGCCCTTACAATATCTTCATGGCGGTGATTGATAAAGTCGGTCACGATAAACGTGGCAATAATCTTTACCAGCGTGATGAACATGGTGAAGAAATACTGATTGAAGTCAATGAAACCGTAACTGAACTGGATAAAACTGCTGACGGACAAACCACGGTGAAGTCGGCTAAACGTCTCGAAAAAGTACCCGATGACCAAACCCGCGCCGTTCCCGCTATATTTGCGAAATGGAAGCTTAACGAGGGTATCGCATGGTAGCCACGACTGCCTATCAGTCGCCCGTCATTTGGGACGCGCCTAGTAAACCGCAAAACTTTAGCTGGGTAAGTTTACCTATTCAAAGCGTATTTGAAAACGGCTTGCGGCTGGAAGCGAGTGTTTATGCAACAGAGGCGCAAAATTCAAAGTTACTTGTCACTCAATGTAAATATGGTGCGATACCGCTCACTGAGTTGACCAATGAATGCACTTATCCGGGTCGTTTTAAACGCGCTTATGTATTAAAACAACATGGTGAGAAATTTTTCTTACCATCTCAGCTCAATGAGCTTGCGCCAAGTGCAACTAAATTTTTAGCAGTCAAAAAAATTAAAGAGCTTGATGCGTTAAGAATTAAAGGAAATACCTTACTTATTACCCGCTCTGGAACAATAGGAAACTGCACCATTGCCAGTAAGACATTGCTTGGCGGTATTTTTTCAGATGACGTGATTCGCCTTACGCCAAAGCAAACGCATAATCTTGGTTATATTTATATTTACCTAAAAAGCCGCACTGGTCGCGCCATTCTACAATCTTCAAATTATGGCGCTGTAATTCAACACGTTGAGCCGACGCATTTGTTAAATCTACCGATTCCAAACGCACCACCAATACTTAAAACACACATCCATCACACAGTCACAGAATCCTTTAATTTGCGTGACAAATCGAATGATTTGATTACACAAGCCCGCGCCAAGTTACAAGCCGCGCTAAAACTTCCAGCGGTTGAAGAATTGAATTCACCAGCGAGCGGCGGCAATGGGCTACGCTGTTTCAGCGTGAATGTCGCGGATGTAAACTACCGCCTTGAAGCCAATTATCACAACCCGTTAGCACAGGCAATCACTCAACACTTACATAAACATGCCTCGCAAGTTTTAGCATTAGGCGATAAACAACTTACGCAAAAAATTATTTTACCTGGTCGTTTCAAGCGAATTTATGTTGATGAAAAACAAGGTGTGCCGTTTTTGGGTGGAAAAGAAATTTTGGAACTCGACCCACGCGGTGAAAAATATTTATCACTTAAGCATCATGGCGAACGCATTGCCGAACAATTGACGCTAGATGAAAATATGATTTTGATTACATGCAGCGGCACGATAGGTAAAGTCAATATTGTGCCTAAGCACTGGCAAGGCTGGGCGGGTAGTCAGCATATACTCAGAGCCGTACCCGCTAATGCAGAGTGGGCAGGCTATCTGTATGCGTGGCTAAGTTCTGAATGGGCGTTACCGCTAATACGCCGCCACACCTATGGTGCAGTCGTTTTTGAAATTGACCAATACCAACTTGCGGAAGTGCCCGTTCCCATGCTTATCGACGTAGCCCAGATGCGCGAAATCAATAGCCTCGTGCTTAAGGCTAATGAACTACGCTACATCGCCTTTACAAAAGAACAAGAAGCCTTGCGTTTGTTCAATGAAGATGTTTTGGGATTACCAAGTACGGTAAGTTGATAAAATGTCAATTTAAAGAGTCTCCTCATGCATTGATTAAACAGCTTTGGGAGAGATGAAAAACAATATGAAGGCGTCAGACACCTTAAAAATAAACATATTTATACGTTATTTTTAGCTATGCACTGAGCAAACAGCTTTATCGTTTGCCCACCAGTTGCCAACAAAGCGGTGGGAGGAAAGCATTACCCGAACTACGCGGCTAAATGAGCCAAGAACCATTCGAGCAGGCGAACACCCATGACAATCGTTCCCACTGAACCAATGACCCAAAGGGTTTGCTGGTGGATAGCTTTAGAAAAATTCACTTCGATTTGTTTGATTTCAAGGCGCATTTTCTCGATTTCTTTTTGCAAATTTGCCTCAACCGTCTTGATTTCAAGGCGGGTTTTCTCGATTTCTTTTTGCAAATTCGCCTCAACCGTCTTGATTTCAAGGCGGGTTTTCTCGATTTCTTTTTGCAAGCGCAATTCGGTTTCGCTCAAATTCCGTTGAGTAACCACTTCCCTAAGGTTTGGATAACGCTCCTCTAATTCACTAAAAGCTTCCACAATGGCTTTTGAACGCGCTTTATCATCTGAAGCTTCGTTCAGTTTTTCGTATAAATGTAAGGCGACAGCGCTCATAAAATTACCTTCGATTGATTCAATTTTGCCAAAGTATAACATCCACCCCAAAAAAACTTACCAACTCCGGGCTCTATATCATGCCACTAAATCACACAGCCACAACAAGCACTAATACTAAACTATTCCTTGGTCATACCTTAGGCGAATAAAGTAACAGGGGCATTCTCGGTAATTGTATTCACCTCCCCCTTTGAAAAAGGGGGATCGAGGGGGATTTATTTAAAAAATCTCCCCTAACCCCTCTTTTTCAAAGAGGGGGACTGAATAATTACAAAGCTGAGGGTTCGGTGACCACTTTTGGGAGACGCAAGCGATGAAAACCCGCGTCAATGCCTTCACATCATCGCCGCTCGTTGCCAAGCAGACAGTTAAAGATTCTCCGCATTCAGCAATATAACTTCAATCTCTTCGGTAATTTCTTCCTGCCGGTAAATTTGGGATTTTCTTTGCAGCTTGACGGTTTCATCGTCAAGGTGGTTGACCGCGCCTTCCAGATGTTGCAGGCGGCTGTTATTTTCAGCCATCAGCGAGATATAAAAAATTTCATGCAGCAGCGCAAACAAATAATGATCGACCAAGTCCGCAAAAAACTCGCCGGGCTCCAGATTCAATACCGGCGGGTTGCGGTAATGAAAAGTTTTTTCATGTGGCTGAGGGAAAGGCGGAAGCAGCTGCCGCCGGCTGATTCGGTTGCCGGCGTCATCGTGATAAACAACCGTTAAGCGAAACGGGGACACGGCTTTATTCCCGGCCTCGTTGTCGGACAATGAGCTGATAGCGTCAAGCAGACGGTTAATGATCTCGGGTATTTCTTCGGCAACATTCGCGCCTTCGAGCATCGCCATGACTTCCTGATTTATGCCTTCCAGCCGATTACACAGTCGGCTACCGACCGCAATAATGCCGGTGTACGCTTGATTTGCGATAGCATTGATCAGGCTTTCGTTAAAATCGCCGCAAAATCCGCGCTCCGCCCCCAGCAAAATACCAATATGCGTAGCGCCTTGCTCAGCCTCGACTAAATCGGGATAAAAATTCAGAAAATCCAGCGCCGCGTGTTCAATATTAGCCACGACTTGACCTTGCAGGGTTTTAAAACGCTGTAGTTTATGGATTTCCATGAACGCCAGGTTTTTCATGGCGTTTAAAATGCTGCGTATCTCTTTCAACTGGGTGATATGCAGTTGCAGTTCGCGGCTTAGGCTCATGATGTTGCTGCGGGATCGATGTTAAGCCATTCGCTGACCGCCAAGCGCCATTGCTCGGGGGCGCTGTCCAAGGTTAGCGGCGTGGATTTAATCGCTTGTTCGATGCGCATCAACATCCGTGCAATGTCTTTAGCATCGACTTGATTAAACAATCCGGAATTAAATGCCGTTAACCAAGCCAATTGAAAAACAGTGCTGTGCGGCGCCAAGCGGTCTTGTTTTAAGATTTCCCGCAGCAGTCGGCCCCGTTTGATCCGGGCTTCCATTGACGCTTCCAGACGCTGACCGAAGCGGGTGAAGGCTTCCAGTTCCAAAAATTGCAGGTAATCCAGTTTCATTTGCCCGGCTTGATCGCGGATGCTCATATCCTGCGCTTTGCCGCCGATGCGCGACACCGAGCGGGTGATGTCGATGGCCGGGCGAAAGCCGGACACAAACAAATCGTTATCCAGATAGATTTGTCCGTCGGTAATCGAAATCAGGTTGGTCGGAATGTAAGCGGCGATTTCGCCCTGTTTGGTTTCGATGATCGGCAACGCGGTCATGCTGCCGCCGCCGTTTTCGGCATTCAAACAGGTCGAACGTTCCAGCAGGCGGGAATGGACGAAAAAAATGTCGCCGGGATAGGCTTCGCGTCCGGGCGGTCTGCGCAATAACAACGACAGCTCCCGATAAGTTCTGGCGTGGGTTGATAAATCGTCGTAAATAATCAAGGTATCCCGACCTTGCGCCATCCAGTGTTCGGCCAGCGCGCAACCGGCAAACGGGGCGATGTATTGCAAGCCGGGCAAGGCGCTGGCTTCGGCAACCACGCACACGGTGTAATCCAGCGCACCGTGCTTTTTCAGGATTTCCAGGGTGTTAACCACGGCGGAGCGCTTCTGCCCGATCAGCACGTAAATACAGATTACATTTTTATCTTTTTGGTTAATAACGGTGTCGATCGCGATAGACGTTCTGCCCAAGCCTTCATCGCCGACGATCAATTGCCGCTGGCCTTTGCCTATCGGAATCAGGGTGTCGATAATTTTTATGCCGGTGTATAACGGTTTATGGACAAAATCGCGGGCGATAATGGCGGGCGAAGCTTTTTCCATATTTTCCCGGCCGGTCTGCGAGGGCGGGTTTTGCCCGTCCAACGGCGTTCCCAGCGGGTCGATCACTCGGCCTAAAAAGGCGTCGCCGACCGGAATGCTCAGCGAGTGCCGGGACAGATGAACGGTAGTGCCCGCCGTTAACGCTTCGGTTTCGTACAGTAAAATAGCACCGATGCGGTCGCGGTTAAGATCGAACACCATGCCCCGGCTGCCGTCGGCAAACACCAGGATGTCTTCGATAGCCGCCGACGGCAAGCCTTTGATCCAGCTGATGCCGTCGCCGATGGAGACGACGGTGCCTTGCTCGGTAATACGCAGGCCCGGTTGGTAATTAGCCAGCCAGTCCGCTTGTTGGTCCAGCAGGGTCTCCCGCGCCGCCGGAGCCGCATTCCCTGCATTCACACGCGGGGGAACGATAGACGCTGCATCATTCCGATTCATAGCCGATCTCGGTAAAACCGACCAGTTCGTGTTGCAGGTTGGCGTTCAGCACCCAAGCGCCGATGTCCATACGCAGTCCGGCAATTAATGCTACATCCTGATGATATTGAAAATTGATCGGGCTGTTGATTAATGACGTCAGTTTTTGCTCCAGTTGCCCGCGCATTTCATCCGCTAAGGGATAGGCGCTGGTTATTTTAATAGGTATCGATTTTTTAGTGCTCAAGGTGGTCAAGCACAGTTTGCAGGCTTCCGGCAAGGTGGTTAAATTGTCCAGCAACAGGCTAAATAAACGGGCTTCCAGCTCAGGACCTGAGGCTTGTTGCAACAGCATTCCGGCAAATTTAGCGCCGTTTTGTAAGGCTTGTTTTTCGGTCTGTTGCCGCAGTTCCTGCTGTTGCCTTGATAAGGTTACTTTGGCTTTTTGCCGCTCTTGCTCCAGATCGGCATTCAGCTTGTCCAGAGCGGCTCTTCTTTCGGCTTCAAGTTGCCGGTGCAGCTCATTGAGAGCGGCCTGTTTTTCCTGCTCCCACAGCTTTTGCCGATTTTCATACAGGCTGCATTGTTGTTCTGCATGGAGTTTCAGGTTTTTGGCCTCGCTCAGCGATTGGTCGATAAACTGCTTACGCTTGGCGATGACTTCCAGCAAAGGCTTGTAAAAAAGCCGCTGCAAAATCCAAATCAGAATCAGGAAGTTGATAATCTCAAGAACAAATGTCGATAGGTTGAATTCCATAGGCTTTATTGTCGATTAGGTGTTCAGTGAAAAAATTATTCACCACGAAGGCACGAAGAGCACGAAGTTTTAACGCTTATTTTTAAGAAGGTCTTATCAATATACTGAGGGCTGTATGATCAATTTTTCATAATTCTTATCGTCGCGTTTTTCTTCGTGCCTTCGTGGTGAAAGTTTTTAAAATTCTAAAGAACAAAACGTTTGATACCATTTTTCAAGAGTATCTCATTAAAGTTAATCAGCAGGCCTACGCCTAAACCAGTCAATTTCATGTAAGTGAGTATTTGTGCTTCATGAATTTTTTGTAATTTATCGACGCTTTTTAATTCAACAATCAGCTTATTTTCCACCACAAGATCAAGCGTAATTATTCAGTCCCCCTCTTTGAAAAAGAGGGGTTAGGGGAGATTATTCTAAATAAATCCCCCTCGATCCCCCTTTTTCAAAGGGGGAGGTGAATACTTACGATCAAGCCTATATCCACAATCCAGTTCAACGCCCTTATAGCTAACAGGCAATGGTTCTTGCACCGTATAAGAAAGTCCAGCGAGATAAAGCTCATGCTCTAGGCACTTTTCGTAAGTGGACTCTAATAACCCAGCCCCAAAATTTTATGGACTTCAATCGCACAACCAATGACACGTCTTGATAAATAGTCAAATTCCATACCTTCGTGCCCTTCGTGTCTTCGTGGTGAATGCTTTTTCAATTACTTAACGATATATTCAAGCAACGGATTTCGAAACAGCACAATCAAAATAATAACCAGACAATAGATCGCCAGCGACTCGATCATGGCCAGACCGATAAACAAGGTGCGCATGATCGACTGTTCCGATTCCGGTTGCCGCGATAAGGCCTCCAAGGCGCTGCCGATGGCTTTGCCCATAGCCAAGGCCGGGAGCATGACGCCCAGCGCAATACCGATAATAGCGGCGATACTGGAGCCAAGGACAATCGAGGCTATATCAGACATAAATTACTCCGGTGAATTAAGTTGTTGGGATTGTATTGCGCCGGCTACGTATACCAGCGCCAGCATTCCGAATATATAGGCTTGTACCAGCGCTTCAATGATGTGCAGCATTAAAATCGGAATCGGCGCAAGAAACCCTGCCACCAGCAACACCAGCATCGCAGCCATTTCCAGGCTCATCATGTTGCCGAATAAACGGATAGCCAGCGCCAAGGTGCGGGTAAGTTCACTGATAATATGAAAAGGCAGCAAAATCGGGCTGGGCTTTAGGTAATGATGCAGGTATTTTTTCAAGCCCTGAGTTTTTATGCCAAACCAGTGTACCGAAAAAAATACCACTATCGCCAAGGCCGAGGTCACTGAAAGATCTTGAGTAGGCGAATGCAAACCCGGTATTAAACTGAGCAGATTGGCAATAATTAGGAATAACCACAGGGAGGCGATAAAAGGCATGATTTGCCGCCCGTGTTCCGGCGCGACCGCGCTAACCGCCTCGTCGATAGTGGCGACAATGCCCTCAACGGTGGTTTGCAAGGCTCCCGGCAACATCGCCAAATGCCGGGTTGAAAGCCAGGCTATTGCCGTAATGACCAGCATAATGCCCCAAGTGGTGATGATTGAGGCGCTTATTGCCAACGGGCCGAGCGCAAAAGTAAATTCGTTTTCCATATATTCAAGTATTTAGCCAGTTTTCAACATTTAATTGATCGACCCGCGAAAATTCGCGTTCATTGGCTGTGACCACGGTTAACCCGAGCGACAAAGCATGTGCAGCAATCAATAAATCGTTATGTCCGATAGGCAGACCGCGTTGCTCAAGGTCGGTACGGATTTGGGCATACACTTCGTCAACGCTATTGTCCAAAGGTAATACCGGCAAACTGTTCAACATTTGCTCTACATTTGAACACAGCTTGGGCGATTGCTTTTTTGCGGCTCCGTAACGCAGTTCACAGGCGACTATTATACTGGTGCAACAAAACCGGTCCCGCTCAGATGCCAGCATGGTTTCCGCCAACGCGCCGCGTGGATTCTTTATCAGTTCGGAAACAATATTGGTGTCCAGTAAATAACGAAAATCCGCCATGTCAGAAAATATCTTCAGGCTTGATGAGGGGATCGGCAATGTCTGGAAAATTCTCGTCCAGAGCAGGCAGTACAGCCAACAACTGCCTCAAACTTTTCGCTTTGACCGGTTCAATAATCAATTTGTCGCCTTCCTTGCGGATAATCGCTTCCGATCCCTCCAGCTCAAATTCGCGTGGAATCCGTATCGCCTGATTACGGCCGCTTCTGAATAAACTGACATGACGTTCGTTGTGCATGATGGCTCCGGTTTGATGGCCTATATCAAAGCATATGGCCGTATTTAAACTTGTCAAGCGAGACGATTGGCCCGATAGTTCTCACGCGGTCCGAGACGCTCAAGCATAGAGACGTAAGTTCACTCTCTAATCAAAAAATACACATTAAAAATCCCAACGATTAATCCTATAAACAATAAACTGATCGTCCAGTGCATCGAATAGCCTTCTATCTTGTCATCCAACCAGTGGCCTAAATAAACGCCGCCGATAATAGGCAATATCATGACCAGACCCAGCGTACCCATTGACGGCAGGTTCGGGCGAGGCTCATGTTCCGCTTTTTTGATGCGTTTGACCTGACTTTCTATTCTTTTTTTAAGAAGCTTTTGATTATTCATGACTGCCAACCGGTTTTACGTTTAAGCGCCAACATGCGTTTTAGCATGGCTTGTTCCATTTTGTGCAGGCTTTCCTTGGTCGCATGCAGGTTTTCTTCTTCGGCAATCAAGTGCTGCTCCAATAAAAGGCTGATCCGTTCAAAATCGGTATCAACCAAAAAATGCCGGGTGCTGATCGTCAACTCGTTATTATTGAAATAAACGACCGCTCCCGGTAGCGCCAGATAGTGCCAATCTTCGGTGGTCCGGCGAAATCGCGCCAGACCGAACACCAGCGTGGTCATAAAGCGCGCATGATGGGCTTGAATGCCGAAACAACCGGAAGCGTCTTCGCCGACAAAAGACGTCACGTCGGTGAAGCGTTGCTCATGGACGGCATCGAACAAGTTCAGTACGAAAGCACTCATGGCTCGTCCTGCATGGAGCCGCGCATATAGCATTGCTGTTCGGACAGCTCATCGTAATGTCCGGCCAAAAAGGCTTCGCAATCGGTCAGGGTTTGCTCCAGCGGCACTGAAACCCCGCTTTGCTTGCTGTGTTGAGCCAACACCGCAAACGGTTGGGTCAAATAACGTTGCAATTTACGGGCGCGCATCACGATTTTTCGGTCGACTTCACTCAACTCTTCGATGCCCAGCATCGCGATAATATCTTCCAATTCATGATAACGCGCCAGATGTTCGCGCACGCTTTCGGCTACCGAATGATGGCGTTCACCCAAGGTATGTTTATCCATCAGCTTACTGCTGGAGCGAAGCGGATCGACCGCCGGGTAAATACCTTTGCTGGCTTGGTCGCGGGACAGGATAACCTTGGTATCCAGATGGCTGAGTATCGCGCTGACCGCCGGATCGGTCATGTCGTCGGCCGGTACGTAGACCGCCTGCACCGAAGTGATCGCACCCTGCCGGGTGGATAGAATACGGTCCTGCAACTCGGCAACTTCGGACGTTAAAGTCGGCTGATAACCCACGGTTGCAGGCATACGCCCCAACAGACTGGAGATTTCGCTACCTGCTTGCACAAAACGGAACACATTGTCGACCACAAACAGCACTTCTTTATGCAGGGTGTCGCGCAGGTATTCGGCGTAAGTCAGCGCCGACAAGGCGACGCGAAAACGCACGCCGGGCGATTCGTCCATTTGCCCGAACACCATCAGGGTGTCGTCCATGACCCCCGCTTGTTGCATTTCCCGCCATAATTCGTGTGCTTCGCGAATGCGCTCGCCGACGCCGCCAAACACCGACACGCCTTTATGGATAGCCGAAACCGCATGGATAAATTCCATCACCAACACGGTTTTGCCGACACCCGCGCCGCCGAATAAGCCGGTTTTACCGCCTTTAACAAACGGACATAACAAATCGATCACTTTAATGCCGGTTTCCAAAATACCGCTGATGCCGATGGCTTCGGATAACGGCAAGGGTTTAGCGTGGATATTGCGGAATTCGGTTTTAGGCAAGGATGGCAACCCGTCCAACGGCTCGCCGAAGATATTCAATAAGCGGCCTAAACAGTGTTCGGACACCGGAACATGCAAGGGCGCGCCGGTATCGAATATGCTCATGCCCCGGCTTAATCCGGCGGTGCCGTGCAGCGTAATCGCGCGGACATGGCGCTCATCCAAATGCTGGTGTACCTCGAAAAGATAAACGGTATGATCGAAACGGGCGCACAAAGCCTGGCGTAAAGGCGGTAATTGAGTGCAGTCGATAATCACCACCGGACCATGCACCTCAACAATAGTTCCGATGACCGGACGATGTTCCTGTTGTATCTGCAAACTATCCAATAGCGGCTACTCCAAAAATGACGAAACGGGGCTTGATAGGAATTTACTTAAAATACGCGGACATAGCAAGCAATTCGCTTGGTTTAACGACATCCGGTCATGGACGATATCGGCCGCACTAAGATCGGGCAAGTCTGTATGGAATTTTAGCTGTGCTGTGGAAGATTACGTCGCTACATGGTCTGGAAACAGCCAATGGAGGCATCACTTTGGCCGATTTGTTAGCCTGCTGCCTTGCCATTTCCTAGTTTCTGTTCACCACTGTTGTTTTTTAGCACACGCTTATTCTTGGTGAGCGCATATTCCCGATGCGCGAGTGAACTTCCCATAAAATCCCGCAAAGTAGGCCCCTGTTTCATAACTCTCGTATTGAAGATGAACTCAGCCACTTCATGAAACCATACGCGCCGACCCACTTGAGTATACCAACGCATGGCATGCCGGTAATCGGCGCCCGGATGAAATAACAAACGCATCAGCACCTTAGGGCGTATCTGCATCAACACTTCGATAGTCTTGAACCATAAAAACACTCGCCAAGCCGGGCTACGCGTAACTAAAACTTGGTGTTTGTAATCCCAGCGCCGCGTGTCTGCCTGAATAACGTGCCGTTCTTCCACTTCCGCGTAAAAAGGCGTCCAGCGATGTGGCGTTGCGTATAGTAACTGAACTTGATCAGGATCGTAGCGCAGCAAATGTTTGAACGAAGACCAATAATCCCAATCTTTTTCCTCTTTAAAACCGAGTACATAAGTAGCCATTGAAATAATGCCGTGCGCTCTTAAAAGCCGAATAGCTTGTTGATCTTCTGTTGCGCTGCCACCTTTTTTAATGGACTCTAATGTTTTTTCCTCATAACTTTCAATACCCAACAAAAATCGGATGACACCGGCTTTTTTATACAAGGCGAGAATGTCCTTGTCGCGCACGATGTCACCGGCTCGTGTTGAGCCAACCAACAATAATGGAACATCCTCAGCAATCAATGCCTCAAGAAAAGTTTTCCATGCTTTACGTGAACCTGTTGGAAGTTCGTCGGCAAAGTTGATTAGCTCCACGCCTTGCTCGTTATATAACCGAGCCAATTCCTTTGCAAATTTTACGGGATCGCGATGACGCCATTGAGTCCAGTAACCGCGTTGACCGCAATAGCTACAGAGATAAGGGCACCCCCGTGAAAACTGCACAACCACAGCTCGCTTACCGCCCCAGTATGAATAACGTTGGTGATCAATTAACTCCCAACCTACGCGATAATCATCAAGGTTGAGGATCATTTGAGCCGGCCGGGTATTTAAAATTTGCCCATTGTTCCGGTAGGCAATGCCGTCAACCGTTTCCAATGAATGACCGCGAGCCAGAGTCTGAATCAGAAGCAGCGCAGTCTTCTCGCCTTCTCCTCGGACGATAATGTCGATTTCAGAGCATTCTCGAAGTATTTCATCCCAGTGATAGGTAGGATGAACACCCCCGTACACAATAGTGATGTTATTTATGGATTGCTTGAGAGCTTGGCATATTTCAAGCACTGTGGCGTGAGCAGAACTTGAACCGGAATGACCAATCATCACCACATCCGGTACTGCATCGCGGACGCTTTGCACCATTTCACCTAATGTCATTGGCCCAAACTCTGCGTCAATAAGGTTCACAGAAAAACCATCATCGAGCAAAGGTCCTCCTAAACTTAACAAGCCCAATGGCGGTAAATGTTCGCGGGGAATCCTGCTCCCAATCGCGGTATGTGGGGGATTAAGCAACGTGATTTTCACTTGGGCGTCGAATTGATTTGAAAAGGTTAACGTAAAGACAGGCGCGCGCCTGTCACGGAAGATAAGCGAAGCCGCCGAAGCTGTATAAATAACGAAACTTCAAAACCGCCACCAGGGGCGCGTCCCTTTGAGCGATGTGTTAGGCCAAATAGATACAGAGGCCATGCCAACACCAGATGAAAGTCTTAAAATCAGCGACACTGACCCCATTGATTCCAAAATTGTTCATTCTTCAGCCATTCGTAAATGAGGCGCGCCTTACTTGGCTCCCGCATTCGTAGGAACGATAAAAAATAAAAAGGCCGCATGTAGCGGCCTTTCTTTAAGCAAAAACTTTAAAAATTAACGGGATTATTTTCCGCTGATTTTAAAGCCGGTGATCTTAATCAAATCGTCAGTAACGTAACCATCGTTACTGGCGCAGTTGCTGCCATCGACACACGCGCTGTCGCCGCTGTGCTGGATATAAAGATAAGCGGTTTTACCGTCACCTGTAAATTGAAAACCGGTAGGTTCCGCGCTGCTGTCACGCACGGACAAAATTTTCACACAACCGTCTGTTTTGAGGTCACGATCTTCTCCGTCCGGCAAACATGCCCATACATCACCAAAAGAATTATCTTCGATCACATACATATTGCCGGTGCCTGGTTGAAAATGCAGATTGTCAGGCGCGTTTAGGTCAGTGTCGCCTTCCAATGCACGGTTAACAGCAGCAACTGCGAAACCTTTAGACTCAGCGCTGTCTGCCAAATAAGTTAAACCGTTAGCATTCACGGAAGTATCGTTTACAGTCTTCTCGCCCGCTCCTACCGGGTTAGTGTCAATCAAACAAACCACTTCACCGTAGTTTTTAGCGCTGCTGTTGCCGGTATTGGTCCAGCAAAATTTTACGCCCGCGCCGGTATACATGGGGTCAAAATGGCCATCTTCAGGACGATAAAATCCGGTGGCTGAATTTGCAAAAGCTGAGGTCCGCAAATTTGCAGGGTCAACTTTCACCCAAGCGCCTTCGCCGATTTCACAGCCTTGACCGAATTGCGGAAAGCTGCCGCTGGTTCTGCCTTGGCAAGAAGCCTGATACGCATAGATGTTACCGGAAACCAGTGGAGACTGGCTTAAGCTGGTCACAGGTGTGCCGTTCCAAAGAGTGCTTGGCACAAATTTAAACATGCTGCCGCCGTCATGATCCGCGCCGCCGCTGCCTGGGCGTTCTTCGTCGCCGTAATAAAGCACGCCTTGTCCGGTCAGATCAAGACCTTCCCATGCCAACTTGCCTACAGCCCCGCGATATTCAATTTGTCCTGTAACTGATTTGCCTAAAGTATCAACGGTTTCGCTAGCACCGCGGGCAACCAGAGTTTGCTCAACAGTCGTCAAAGGATTCAGGACTTCGTAGAGACCGCCATCGTTTTCCTCTTCTGTTGCAACGATTGTGTTCCAGGGCGTGCGCCGGATACCATCGCAACCCGTCATGCCGCGCAGAATGGTTTTGACCGCGCCGGTTTTCAGATTAACGGTTTGTATAGAGGGAATCAGCTTAGCTTGCCCGCTTGGATACGTATCAATGACGTCATTACCCGCTTCGATACAGGTAACGATGTGAGTAGGATTGGTGTCGTTAGGCCAGAATGCCATCTGGTCCGAGCTATCGCCCGATTTGCGGGTAACAATCTTAGCCGTCAGGCCTGGAGCCAGTTTGATCAGGTCTTCCGCCTTTTGATCCGGTGCGCGTGAAACTGAAACGGTTTCGGAGCTGTCCAGCGGTTTAGCAATACCGAATAATTTCATAGACCGGGCTTTCAGTAAATTTTGAGCTTCGATGCCGAAATCGCCAGCGGCAACTGAAGTACCGGAAAACATCATAGTGAGTGTCAATGCAAGTAAATTTTTATTCATATTGTGACCTTTAATTAAAATTATAATAATTATTTCAACACATTAAGTCGATCTAATGAAACAGCGTTCGGTCTCTTTTCCTAATACCGAAGAGCTTAGGCGAAGACAGCAAGCGAATCTTTATCTCCTCGATCTTCTTTACTCTATAACTTAGCTGTGACATTTTAATGAATTTGGTTTTACAAACATTTTAACGGGTGCGAATTGCTTCTTGCTCGTTTCCAAGCTCCCCACTCTGAGCGTTACCAGCGCGTATTTTAAGCACCTTATCTCGACGGAATTGCAACATTTTCAATAATTGATAGTTGGACGAAGCCGCTATCGCGGAGAACTCCCTTCACAATCATTCGATAAATATACCGGCATAGCAAGCGATTAGCAGGGTTCTAAGGTAGTACAGGAACACCGCCAACTGACCGAAAAAAGCCTGCAACAATACGAAACGTTTCGGACGATCATTGACCGAAATTAAGAGGGTGATTCAGGAAGGAAGGAAAGACAGACAGACAGACAGACAGACAGATGATTATGATCAACACGGATAAGCCAAGAAAAATCCGCGTTAATCATAACTATCTGCGCCATCTGCGTTCCTTTGCTTTGGATGAGGCGCTACAACTCAGCTATCGTTTAGCCTATCGCGGGCGCGGCAGTATCTTCCAGCCGCAGAACCTGAGCTGTCGATAAAACAACGGCGACCGTCAAAACTCGGCATCGTGATAAACATTCTGCACATCGTCCAAGTCGTTGCATAAGTCTAAAAAGCGTTCGAACAACGCAATATCGTCGCCGCTGATCGGGCTGCTGCCTTTAGGCACAAATTGAATCTCGTCCACTTCAAAATCAATTTCGCCTAACAAATCCGTTAACGCCTGCTTGGCTTTGAAGTAATCGGCCTGCGGCGTGAACACGGTGATTTTCCCCTCTTCGCTTTCAATATCGCTAACATCGACATCGGCCGCAAGCAAGGCTTCAAGAATTGCATCCTCGTCGTCATTTTTAAAGGCCAAGATAGCGGCATGGTCGAACATGTGGCTGACCGTGCCTTGAGTGCCGATTTTACATTTTGTTTTGGTAAAGCACTGACGCACGTCGCCAAAAGTACGGTTAGGATTATCGGTCAGGCAATCGACGATCACCATGCAACCGCCGGGGCCGTAGCCTTCATAGCGGGCCGGGGCGAAATCCTCGCCGCCGCCGCCTTTCGCTTTGTCGATGGCTTTCTCAATCACATGGGTAGGGACTTGGTCTTTCTTGGCGCGCTCGATCAAGCCCCGCAAGGCTAAATTTCCGGCCGGGTCAATGCCTCCCGATTTGGCGCTGACATAAATTTCCCGGCCGTATTTGCTGTAGACTTTTGCCTTGGCATCCGATGTTTTGGCCATAGACACTTTACGGTTTTGATAGGCTCTACCCATTTTGCTGTTGCTCCAATGATAATAAAGCGGCAGATTTTACAGAGAAGTATTTGCCTAGGAAACTTATGAATTGGCGGACCGGGTCGACGGACGCTCAAAAGGAAACGCAGATGATTGATAAGCGCGGATTTTTTTATAATTTACCGGTACGTGTTCCATGGCTTTCGATTGCTGAGCCGTTAGAAATTCTTTACCTTCAGGCGCGGCCTTTAGCGGCGTAACCGGTCATCAGGCTTTGGTAAATCGGGGTATGATCGCAAAGGCGTAGCGCATGTGTCGGGTTATGCTGCCGCTTTTATGCCCTTTAGGGTAAACCCGACCGACAAAATTTAATCAACGGTTTCGGTGGTATTGGCGATGATTTTATGAATCCGTTTAATGCTAACGACGATAATGATCATAATGAAAGGAATGGAAATACCTTCAATGAGTTCAGGATTGACTTTCCAGCCGAGAACATGAAGCGCCTCGGCTATTTTGCCGATCAGACTGGCTGCGTAATAAGTAATAGCCACCATTGAGATGCCTTCAACCATTTGTTGCATCCGGAGCTGCATTTTGGCGCGTAAGGCCATTGAGGTAAGCAAACCCTGATTCTGCCGCTCGATAATGATGTCGACCCGGGTGCGCAACAGCTGGCTGGCATTGCTGACCCGTTCGGAAAGCAGGGTAAAACGGTGCGAGATCGATTCGCAGGTATTAACCGCCGGTTCCAAACGCCGTTTGATGAATTCGCCCAAGGTCTGAATACCTTGAATCCGCACTTCACGTAAATCGTTTATGCGTTGCTCCACCAATTGATAATAGGCGCTGGCGGCGGCAAAGCGAAAATGGTTGCTGGAGATATAATTTTCAACTTCAGCGGCCAGCGTGGTTAACTCATCCAATAATTTGCCGTCATTATTATCGGGCAGCGTCATTGCGTTGGTGATGGTATACAGTTGCCGGTCCGACCGATTTAATGCCGGGCGCAATTGGCGGGCAATCGGGAAAGCCAGTAACGCCATCACCCGATACACTTCAATTTCGAATAGCCGTTGCAGTAAGCGCCCGGCCTGTTCCGTTCTCAGGCCATGGTTAATAATCAAAAACCGGCTAAAGCCGTCGACATGAATGCGAAAATCGGTAAATACCGAGGCGGCGCCGCCGGTCACTTTAGAACCGATAACCGGGTTATCCGCAAAATAAACCGAAAGAGAGGCTAAATCGGCATTTTCGTCATAATTAATATCGGCAGCGGACACGATGGTGGCGTTGGCCGCGACAATGACTTGTCCGGGTAATTGCGCCATCCAATCCACCGGCACTTTTTTTAGCACGGACTCGGCAAAAGGATCTTTAGGCGTATCTTGCACATAAAAGCTGTAAGTACTGAACTCGCCGTGTTGCTCCCAGCGTATCTGAAAGGAATTAAACGTAGCGCTAAAGTGATCGGCTTCTTTTTCAGGCGGAGCGACGCCGAAACGTTCACATAGTGTAGTTAAATGCTTACGCTCCTGCATTTTTTCATCACTGGACAGTAATAACGCAAGATGACTGGCTCTAACAGGCAAATTAAGCACAAACGGCGCTCGGGCGTGAACTTCGTTGTGAAGGATAAAGCGTTGCGGATGGTTTTCAGGAATAGGAAATAAAGTCGTCACGGATTTTTATATTTTTTAAGCTAATGATGAATGTAAGCAGGCAACCAACAGTTTTTTAACACAATGCAAAAAGCAATTCACCACGAAGACACGAAGAATCACGAAGGAAAACATAAAACGTCATATCTTCGCGGTGAGTGAAAAATGTTAAAAGAATTTTGAACCGCTACTTAGTCGTGAAGACGCCTAGCGTTGGCGTTGGCGTCTGCGTTCTATTAATTTCGATAGCGAAACCTACTCGACAGGAATAAGCCGGCTTTTCAGTTCTTCCGGAACTTCGTTCAAGCTGATAATGTTGAGTTCGGCCGATGACGAGGGCGGCACGCCGCCGGTTTGAACCGTTAACTCCGTGCTAAACGTTTCAGGAAGCCTAAACATTGCGCCGGTCAGTGGGTCGACAACCAAAAAGCCGATCGGGCCAAAAGCCAGATTCCCCCAATACCACTTATTCAGGCTCGCCTTTAAGGTGACGGCCTTTTCCTGAAAGCCCGCCTTGGTAAAGTGCAGCGTATAGACCTCGCCGTCAAAGTAGCCGGCGCCGCTATCCAGATAAAGTGTGGTCGGCGTCATTCCTGTACGAATGTTTTCGCCTTTTTTGTTAGTGATTGTAAATAAGGCGGCTGTGGGTGTGCTTTTTATCGCAACCGGCCAACTTGATCGGCTAATGTAAGTTGCGCAACCGGACGTTAATGCGGTGACTGCGATTAATGAAAGTATTGCTTTATTCTTTTTCATGAGCTTTATATATAATTAAGTTTAGGTGATGAACGTCAAAATCCCTCAGTCTTGAGGGTAGCGTAACCGATTTAACGCCTAAGCCGGGGATTCTTTAATAAGGGTAAGTGTCTCATAAAATAAATCTTAGGCAACTTGCAATCAATAAAATACTCGTCGAATCCGGCAACAATAGAACGCCGATAATGAGGATTAATGCAAAAATAGGGCGCTTTTAAGCAAAGCGAATTCGATTGTATTTAAATCCAAGCATGAAATTCAACCTGACACACACTATATTATGAACCAAGATCACGTTCAAATTCCCCGCAAAATAGCCAATCGACTGCTGCATCTTGCGCAAATCTCCCCGGATGCTGAAATCTGCGGGCTCATCGGCAGTAAGAACGGCCTGCCGCGCAGTTGCTATCCGGTTAAAAACACGGCTGAACACCCTCAACAGCGTTTCCAGCTTGACGCCCAAGAGCAAATTTCAGCCATGGCCCAAATGCGCGACCAAGGAGAACGGCTATTCGCCATTTATCATTCCCATCCCAGCGCACCGGCAACGCCTTCTATTGCCGATTTAGAGCTGGCGACCTACCCCGAAGCGCTTTACCTGATCATTTCGCTGAACACCAAAGGCATTTTAGAACTGCGCGGATTTAACATAGATCCGGCTTCAGCCAGAGAAATAGCGCTGTCTTTGGGCGACGATGCGTAAGTAATTTCTTATATCCACATGCCTGTTAGCACAGGCATTCACCCGAGCGACACGACTCAAAAGTCGAATTGCACATATCCATGCGTGTTTGGAAGCTATTATATTGTTATAATTACTTACAGAAATCGATCCGGAC
>JAPLRU010000075.1:0-5153 GCA_026399025.1 Methylobacter sp. | reverse complement strand
GATCCGGACTCACCTATCGTGCAATTGCTGAAAAAATTCTTTAGAAAAAAAGCCGTTTGCAAGGGTATTGTCGGCATCAGCTTTTTGCACAACGGAATCGCTGTCGCCGTATCCCGATTTTCAGAACAGACGCCGTTAACCCTGATTCACTGCGAGTTCCTGTATGTCGCAAAGCCCGAGGATCAATGCAATAGCCTCAGTGAACTGGCCGTCCGGCATCATCTTGGCGACTATGACTGCCATCTGGTACTGACCGGCGACCATTACCGCCGCGTCAATATTGAGGCCCCCGCCGTCGCTGAAAACGAAATCCTTGAGGCGGTACGTTGGAAAATCGGCGACCTTATCGATTTTCCGGTCGAACAGGCGGTTCTCGATTATTACCCGGCTCCGCAGGGCGTTCGCGCGAACAGCGGTAAAATGCTCGAAGTCATCGCCAGCCCTATTGACATCATTAAGGCGCAAGCCGAAAAATGCAGCAAAGCCGGGCTACAGCTCAAAGTCATTGACATTCAAGAAACCACCCTGCGCAATCTGGCCGTGCAATTGCCGGAGAATGAACGCGGCGTCGCCCTTTTGTACCTACAGGAACTTTCCGGCACCCTGTTAATACAAAAAGAAACAACTATTTATGTATTTCGTAAATTTGAGATCGGTTATAAGAAACTGGAGCTGGATAGCCCCTATTCCAGCGATAGCCTGTCAGCCAATGCTCACGACAACTTGGCACTGGAAATACAACGCTCGCTGAATTATGTAGAAAGTTATTATGGCGTTCCGCCCATTTCGACTTTAGCCGTCATTCCCTTGGCGGAAAATACCCATAACTTGCTGGACAGCCTGAGCCGCAATCTGGGCATTGCCGCTCATAGGATAGACTTGACCCTCCTGATCGACTGCGACATTTTAGTGGATGGAGGGACGCAATCGCTATGCGCCCCGGCTATCGGCGCAACCTTACGTTATGCCGTGGAAGCCGCATGATACAACAAGTCAATTTATACAAGGACATCCTTAGGCAAGAGCAAAACAAATCCGCGCTCAACCTCTACTGGGTCGGTTTTTCCGTCATAGTCCTGCTGTTTATCGGCCTGACCGGCTATTTAATCTGGCATAGCCAAAACACCGAAACTCAAGTACAACAGCTTCGCCAGAGTTTGCAAGCCGAACAAATGCGGGTACAACTGATTGCCGCCCAACTACCCAAACAGGAACTTAACCCGCAGCTCGCCGCCGAAATCGAGCAATGGCAAAACATGCTGAACGAATTAACACAAACCCTGCAATTGCTATCCAGCAAAGTCACGGATAAATCGGTGGGCTTTTCCAGCTACTTCCAGGCGCTGTCCAACCAGTCGATTCCCGAGGTCTGGCTACGTGCGCTCTACTTTGACGGGCAACAGCACATTATCAGCATGGAAGGCAGCACCTTTAAACCGGAGAAAATCCCTTACTTCCTGCAACAACTGCAAAAAGAAACCGTATTTAACGGACACAGCTTCGCCAAACTGACTATGCGGCAATCGGAGGATATACCGGGCCAAATGGATTTTAAACTCAGTACGACCCTGGAAGCACCGGCTAAAAAAGACCATGCTCGATAAGCTGAAGCTCCAGGAAAAATTCAACGCCCTGACCCTGCGTGAAAAAATCATCGTAGTGATTGCCGTCGTCGCCGGCCTAGGATTCGGCTGGGGTAACTTTTTCTATCAACCCCTACAAAAAAAACAGCAAGCGCTGCAACAGGAAATCAGCCGTCTTAAACTGCAAATAAGCGAGCAACAACTCGCCGCAATCAAGCTGGAAAACAGCAGCCATATCGACCCTAACCTGACTAACCGGCTCAAACTGGCACAGTTAAAAACCGAACATAGCCGCTTGCAAGAACGTCTGGTTCATGACAAAAGCCTGGTTCCTCCGCATTTAATGGCTGCCGCATTAAGCGACATACTGAACCAGAACAAGCAATTAACCTTAATAGAACTGAACACACTGCCGGTCACGACCTTACAAGAATCCAAGCAGCCGCAGCCGAATCCAATCTATAAACACGGACTGGCCATTACTTTTTCCGGCACTTATCTGGACACGCTTAATTACTTAAAAGCACTGGAGGCGCTGCATTGGCATTTTGTTTGGGACAGTATCGACTATCAGGTTAAAAATTATCCGCTGGCGGAAACCACTATTAAAGCGTATACCCTCAGCTTTAAGGAGAATTGGCTTGGTGTTTAAAATAATAGCTCTATTGCTCGCGGGGCTTGTTTCAATGTCCTGCCGCGCTGAGTTTCGCGACCCGACGCAACCGGCTTATCCGCTACCGCCCGCTCTCGGCAGCGATGGCGCTTCCGTCGACAATGACCTGGTTTTATCGGCTATCTGGATTTCATCGCAATCCCGGCGCGCGACCATTAACGGCGTATCGGGCAAGCAAGGCCAAACCATTGCCGTCGGGCCGGTTTCGGTGGTAAATCGGGCACTTCCGGAAAAGGACAAGATAGCTACGGACAATAAAGACGGGCTCACTCAAACGATGAGATCGGCTCTAAATCTATCGAATGGGGGGGAGGACATAGAAACGGAACGCTCATCCCAACAAAAGCCAATGGCTCCGATGGGGAATATGATTGCTCCGTTGCTTTCCGCAGCAATTGAGGGCAGTAAGCTGTTGCAGCGCCCCGATCAAAGCGCTGCCGACACTACAGACAGCCGGCTTCAGCCGGCAAACGGCTCGCGCCGCTCCGCTTCCGGCAGTCAGCAAGCTCCGGCGCCCATGCCGTTATCGAAAACAAGCTATAGCTCAACACCTTCGAGCACTATTAAAATCATCAGTGTTCGCCCTAACTCGGTCACCATCGAGCAAAATGGCGAACTCAAGACTTTGCAACTGGTGCAACGCCCCTATAAAACACACTAAAACTCCCAGTGCAAACTAACATGAATAACACCACTCCGCTCATTACCCTGACATTAACATTGCTGCTGTGTTCGTGCGTATCGCCCCAGCCGCCTAAACCCTCCAGTGTTGCCCACACCTTTCCGGAGGCGGCGGTAACGGCCCGCAACACCACCCAAACGCCTGCCGCCATAACCGATGCCTTGTTGCCTGATTTCAATCAAACCCTGTTCGCCTCGCAAAATACCGCACAGCAGGCGCGTATTAATATTTCGGTCAATGATGTCGATGCCCGCGAGTTTTTCATGGGATTAGTGGTCGACACCGATGAAAACATGTTGGTGCATCCTGAAGTAAGCGGCACCATTTCGCTGGAGCTCAAGAATGTCACCATCGATCAAGTGCTTGATGCGGTGCAAAAAGTCTACGGTTATGATTATAAAAAAAACGACATGGGCTACATCATTTATCCGGCAACCCTGCAAAGCAAAACGTTTAAAGTTGACCGGCTGGATTTGCAACGCTTCGGCAATTCGAATACCAGCGTTTCGTCCGGCAGACAAGCCAGTCAAAACAATCAGCAAGGCAGTGGTAACCAGCAAGGCAGCAGTAATCAGCAAAGTAGCGGCAATCAGCAAGACAGCAGCTCTCAAGGAGCTAATCCGCTGGGGAGCGGACCGCAAAGAAATACCATGCAAACGTCCCGCTCATCAAGCAGCTCCGTCCTGAGCATAACCGCCACCGACTTTTGGAAGGAACTGAAAGACTCTTTAACGCACATTCTTGCTGTCGACCCGCAAGCAACCGTCGACATTAACCAGCAATCGGGCATCGTCATTGTACGAGCCAAACCCATGCAGCTGCGGGAGGTCGAAAACTTCCTGTCCGTTACCCAAACCCAAATCAGCCGACAAGTCATCCTTGAGGCTAAGATTCTGGAAGTCACGCTGGATGATAATCATCAAGACGGCGTTAACTGGGAAAGCATTGTCCGGGAAGGGATTAACAAGGCCCCTTTGTTAACAGGCATAGGCGGCGTTATGGACCCGACCGCCTTTACCTCGATTTTTACTGTGGGCGCTCACACCGGTGATTTCAGCGCCTTTGTCGAACTGATGGAAACGCAAGGCAAAACCAATGTCTTATCCAGCCCGAGAATTTCAACTTTAAACAATCAAACCGCCATCATTAAAGTTGGCCAGGATGAATATTTCGCGACCGGTTTTAACGGCGGCACTCCCGGCGCCACAGGTGTCGCCCCCACCTCACCGACCGTGCTGATAGACGTTTTCTTCTCCGGCATCTCTTTAGATGTTACCCCGCAGATAGACGATAACGAAGATATAACCTTGCATATTCACCCCTCTATCAGCCAGGTTAAAAAAGATACCAAAGATTTCGGCCTTAACATCACTTTACCGCTGGCGCTGACTACGGTCAGGGAATCGGACAGCATCGTCAAGGCCAAAAACGGCCAGATTATTGTACTGGGCGGCCTGATGCAGGAAAAAGACAATGAAAACAAACAAGGCATCACCGGCTTGGCGCGCATTCCTTATCTCGGCAACCTGTTCAGAGTCAATACCGGCACCTCGCAAAAATCGGAACTGATTATATTGCTTAAAGCCTCGTTTATCGGCAGCGATGCCGACTGGAAAAACGACATTAATTCCAGCAAGCAACATTTTGAAAGACTGGACGCCCCAAGGCGAATGCGCTAACCGGACTGATTCAACAGGGTGAGGCACATTATCGGGTATTCGAACGCTGGATGGGAACGGCTTTAAGGTTCCAGCCAGCCGGTAACATGACCTTCAGCGTCAAAATCAACCTCGCCGCCTTTACGATTGGGAAAATACCAGGCTTCTCCGGTTTTCCACTTATCGATTCTTCCGGGTTTTCCAAGCAACGCCATGACCTCCGTTTTAGACAGGCCTACCTGTAAGGAATGCCATCGACTCCCTGTAACTTTAGCGATTCTAAGCGGTTGGCTTGATTCCAGCTCTTGCACCCGTTGTTTAAGAACCTCAACTTTTAGTTTTAATTCCTGAACTTCAGTTGGTTCGGCCAAGGTATTACCTGAAAAGCCTAATAAAGCCATTGAGGACATTAAAGTAGCCAAGCGTCCTAATCCCGTTACATAACAATATAAAAAAATACTCACTGGGGTTTTATCCTACGACGTTGAAAAATACAGAGCCCGAAATGAATAAAGCGACATCGTTCCCACGCTCCGGCGCTCATTGTTATACACAAG
>JAPLRU010000105.1 GCA_026399025.1 Methylobacter sp. | reverse complement strand
TTCGGTCGGAAGATTATGCCAAGGCCTATTGCCGCATTTCAAGCTATTTGCAAACTATGGCAAATAAGGGATATAACCCGCTCATTGCTGTGCAATTGGCTTTGGCGGGTAAGTTTGATATTTAGGGGGCGAGTAGTTACGGTTTTTTGTGAATTCCTCAGCAAAACAGCGGAGCTTGTGCCGATACCGGATGTCCTATCTGTTTGGTACGGCGGAAAGTAGTTCGTCGGCAACAAATGCCAAGCGCAACCACGCCGGGCGATATAGTTAAAGTGGCGTTAAGTATTTTCCGTAGGTTGACTTTTCTCGGTCGTCCACCGGACAAGGCGGTCGGCAACAGGTCACGGATCACATTCCATTTACGGGTGTTTAAATCGGTCGGGTAGCGTTTAGGGTGTTTTCGTTTGGACATAGCAAAAAAATTGCCATTTTCTAAGTTTTCCCCGGTACCGGCTATTTTTAAAACACGCACTTAGGTGAAAAATGGCAGGATAAACAAATCAGTGAAACCTTTGGGGTTCCGACATGCACCGTTGACCGCGTCAGGGAGCGACTGGTTCAAGAAGGTTTAGCGTTCGCCTTAAATCGGATGGTCACGACTCGGGCTATAAAGCGAAAGCTTGATGGTGAAAACGAAACTCATCTGGTCGCTTTAATGTGCTGGGATGCGCCCTGATGTCCGTAGTCGCTGGACATTACGCTTGCTTGGACAACAGATGGTGGAACTGGGCTATGTTGAAAGCATCGCTCATGAAACGATTTGTCAGGCGTTAAAAAAAACGAGTTAAAACCTTGGCAGAACAAGGAATGGTGTATTCCGGTAAAAGAGAAGGCTGAATTTGTCTGCGCCATGGAAAATATATTGGATGTTTACAAGCGTTCTTACGACGAAGTGCATCCATTAATCTGTATAAATGAAAGTGGCAAACAGCACCTCAAGGAAACACGCCGGCCGATACCCGCCAAATCCTGATCGGTTGAAAAATACGACACCGAATATGAACGCAATGGCGTCAGCAATCTGTTTATGTTTTTTGAGTCGCTGGAAGGAAGACGGCATGTTGCGGTGACAGATCAGCGAACAGCGCTGGATTGGGCGCATCAAATACGCCACTTGTTTGATGTCATGTATCCTCGCGCGGAACGTATTTCATTGGTGATGGATAACTTAAATACCCATACCCGGTGCATTGCTTTATAAGGCCTTTCCGCCTGAGGAAGCTCGGCGACTATATAGATAAACTGGAAATCCACTACGCGCCAAAGCACGGTAGTTGGCTGAACATGGCTGAAATCGAATTAAGCATTTTATCCAGGCAATGCCTGGGTCGGCGTATTCCAGACCAAAAGGCATTAAAAACAGAAGTCGCAACTTGGCAAGAAAATAGAAATGTGATCACGCGCCCCATGGAATGGCGATTTACTAATGAGGATGCGCGGATAAAGTTGAAGAAGCTCTACCCGACATTATAAAAAATGACTGAGTACTAGGTATTATGCTCTTTACATTTTCCGCAAATTTGACCGCAGAGAGTATATAGTCTGGGGGGTTAAATTTGATAGTAAGTCATTCCGTTTTTGTGGTGTGTGGGGATGCAGTTAGTGTTGCAACCTTTGTTGTTTCCCCTGCTCGCGCCACAAAACTAGACAGTCAATGTGCTTAAAATCGGATATTTCTGTTTATTGGTAACAGGATGTTTGTTTTTGGCTTGACAAGGCGAATTGAACTGGTAGACTGACAGCTCACTAAATTGACTTGGTGGCACTTAGTACTTGGTTTTTAGTTTTATTAAGTCCGAGTGAGAAAATGGAGTTGTAACTATAGCCCCTGGCCATAATAAGTTAGGGATTTGATAATTTTTGGAGGTAGAAATGGCAGCTACAACTGAATCAGTGAGAGCTGATGCTGCGGAAGCACCGCTGTTAAATAAGAAAAATATGATCCTTGGATCACTGCTATATGTAGTGTTTTATGCTTGGGTTCGTTGGTATGAAGGTATCTATGGCTGGTCAGCTGGTCTGGATTCATTCGCACCTGAATTCGAAACATATTGGATGAACTTTCTTTATATTGAGTTTGTTTTGGAAGTTTCAACTGCAGGTATCCTGTGGGGCTACATCTGGAAAACTCGTGATCGTAAAGTAATGTCAATCACACCAAGAGAAGAGTTAAGAAGACATTTTACTCATTGGACTTGGTTGGTAATGTACGCTTTCGCTATTTATTACGGCGCTAGCTACTTTACAGAACAAGATGGAACTTGGCATCAAACTATCGTTCGTGATACTGACTTTACACCAAGTCATATCATTGAATTCTACTTGAGCTATCCTATCTACATCATCACTGGTGGCGCTTGTTTCTTGTATGCGAAAACAAGACTTCCTACTTATCAGCAAGGTCTGCACCTTCAATATATGGTTGCAGTTGTTGGTCCTTTCATGATTCTGCCAAATGTTGGTTTGAACGAATGGGGTCACACTTTCTGGTTTATGGAAGAGTTGTTTGTTGCTCCTTTGCACTACGGTTTCGTATTCTTCGGATGGGCTGCTTTAGGTGTAATGGGTGTTGTGAACACAGAAGTTATAGCTATTGCTAAGCTTCTGAAAAAAGACTTAGCTTAATAAGTCTTTGGTTGTAATTACTATCTCCTCCTGGCTGTTTCGCTTTTTTTCAGGGCGAAGCAGCTAAAGATGAAGATAGTCATTAATAAAAATAATTTAAATCCTTTAGGAGGTAAGCTAATGAGCGCATCTCAATCAGCTGTACGTTCACGCGCTGAAGCAGTTAAAGTTTCACGTACGTTCGACTGGCTAATTCTGTTTACATTGTTCTTCGTTGTACTTGGCGGTTATCACATTCACTATATGTTAACTGGTGGTGACTGGGATTTCTGGACTGACTGGAAAGATAGACGTCTATGGGTAACTGTAGCTCCAATCGTTTCAATTACTTTCCCAGCAGCTGTTCAAGCAGTTTTGTGGTGGCGTTACCGTTTGCCTTTCGGTGCGGTAGTTTGTATCTTAGGTCTTCTGTTAGGTGAGTGGATCAACAGATATATGAACTTCTGGGGTTGGACTTATTTCCCAGTGAATTTCTGTTTCCCTTCAAACCTGATGCCAGGTGCTATCGTTCTTGACGTTGTGTTAATGCTGACAAACAGCATGACAATTACAGCGGTAATTGGTGGTATGGCTTATGGTTTGTTGTTCTATCCAGGCAACTGGCCAATCATGGCTCCATTACATGTTCCTGTTGAATACAATGGCATGATGATGACTCTTGCTGATTTACAAGGTTACCACTACGTAAGAACTGGTACACCTGAGTACATCAGAATGGTTGAAAAAGGTACATTAAGAACTTTTGGTAAAGACGTTGCTCCAGTATCAGCATTCTTCTCTGCTTTCGTGAGTATCTTGATTTACTTCTTGTGGCATTTCTTCGGTAAATGGTTCGGTGGTACTTCATTCACACAAAGCTCTTAATTTAAGAGTTTGGTTGTAGGAAATCACACAAAAAGACTGGTGTTAACAAGAAGCAATATGCTAGTTGACACTAGATACTCTGGAAACTATAGATTCTCTATTATAGAGGAGGATATATGAAATTAATAAAAGACAAGGTTGCTAAATTATCCTTTGTCGCACTGCTGGTAACTGTTACAGCAGCGATGTTTTACGCACCAACTGCATCTGCTCATGGTGAAAAATCGCAAGCTGCATTTATGCGTATGCGTACAATTCACTGGTTTGACTTGAACTGGTCAAAAGATACAGTGCCTGTTAACGATACTATGACAATTTCTGGTAAATTCCATGTTTTCGCAGGATGGCCTGAAACTGTTGATAAACCCGAAATTTCATTCTTGAACATCGGTATTCCAGGACCTGTATTTATTCGTCAAGGTTCATGGATCGGTGGTCAATTAGTTCCTCGTTCAGTTACTCTGGAATTGGGCGAAACTTATGAGTTTAAAGTATTGTTGAAAGCACGTCGTCCAGGTGACTGGCACGTACACACTATGATGAACGTTAAAGGTGGTGGTCCAATCATCGGTCCAGGTAAATGGGTAACTGTTACTGGTACTATGGGATCATTTGTTAACCCAGTTACTACGCTGTTAGGTGATACAATCAACCTGGAAACGTATAACTTGAGCAACACTTACTTCTGGCACGCTTTCTGGTATGCTTTAGGTTTGGCTTGGTTGGCATATTGGGCTCGTAAACCAATCTTCGTTCCACGTCATATTGCTGTTGAAGCTGGTAAAGCGGATTCTTTGATTACTGCTGCTGACAAGAAAGTTGCTTTGGGTTTTGCAGTAGGTACTATTGCGGTTGTTGCTTTCGGTATGAGCAGTACAAACGCAGCTTATCCTGTAACTACTCCATTACAAGCTGGTCTGTTACGTGGAATGAAGCCAATTGAATTGCCTGCAAAAACTGTTAACGTTAAAGTTGAAGATGCAACTTATCGTGTCCCAGGTCGTGCAATGCAAATGACATTGACTATTACTAATAACGGTGATTCATCAGTTCGTTTGGGCGAGTTCAATACTGCTGGTGTTCGCTTCTTGGATCCTAAAGTTCACACTGATGAAACAGGTTATCCAGATGACTTGTTGGCTGAAGAAGGTTTGACTGTTAGCGATAACAGCCCAATCGCTCCTGGTACATCAAGAACTGTTCAAGTTACTGCTTCTGACGCTGCTTGGGAAGTTTACCGTTTAGCTGACTTGATCTATGATCCAGACAGCCGTTTTGCTGGTTTGTTATTCTTCTTTGATGAAGCTGGAAACCGTCAAATGGTTATGGTAGATGCTCCATTAATTCCATCTTTCATCTAATGAAATAATTAACTGACAACTTTTAGTTATTAGTTAAGGAATTAGACCCTCGTTACCAAATAAGGTGACGGGGGTTTTTTTATATAGGGGGCTTGTAAAAAATAAAAAAACTTGAAAAATTCGGGAGTTACTTGATTTTTGAGTAAAAGTGGTGAATCGCTCAATTCTGATAAATGTAAGGCGCAAGCAGCCCTCAGCTTTCCCTGCTGATTTTTTAAATAAGGTTAGTCTGGCCTTGAGAAACAGCCTTAAGTAGGTGTTAACTGTCCTATTAATCCCTTTTATTATCGAGATTTGATGGCATAGTTCAGCCCTTGTCCTGGAACCTTGTTGGCGAGAGATTAGCTCCTTGTAGATTTTCATCACTTATCTTGATCCCTCTGGGATAGGTGTTCATCTAATTCGGCTTGAATCGTAATCCCTGTTCCGTTGTTGTGAGATCAATTAAATTCACAATTACTTCGTGACTGATTAACAGAAATTCTCATTATGAGCCCAATCTACCCAATGTCAGGCTTTGGGGGCGGCCGACCGACTCGACTTTCCGGCTTATAAGACCAGCCTTCCAGCATAAAATGGAGCAGGTGCTCCCAGCTATCAAAACACAAGTAGGCCGTAATCGCCTTCATATCATCGAACAAACGCCAGCGCGAAGGTAGCTTCTGACGAAGCAAACAAAGCTGCCGTCCATTAGATCTAACAGGGTATGCAGCAAATAGGCGAGCAAAATAAGCGTTGCCAATAAAGAATATAAAAACTGTTCGCCATGACTGAAGTTATGTTCGAAGTGGTAACCCTTGGTTTTCAATGTATTATTGTTTTGATTTTCAACCTTCCCGCGCCCGCCCTGAAGCAATCACCTCTGCCACATTGCCATCGTTAACGCTCAAGGAGGTAGCGAATGCATTCCGGTACAGAACCTTGCCGTCTTCCGTGCGCGTGGTAATTTCGCACTAGTTCACAAGCAACGCATCATCGGTATCGCGCAAGGGCACAGTGCTCACATAACGGTAGGTGTCTATTTCGTAATGTTTGCCGGTCCAGCGTTTGTGTATCACCGTTTTGACAGCGCCATTGCGGTCCAGGTCATCAACTCATTCATACGCGATGCTCAACTTTAAATGAGTTGAAGACAAGGTTGCGACTCCCTTAGAGTTGTTCTACCAAAAGCAACTTTATGAGAGAGAAGGGTCATGTTACTAGGAGGCTGTCGGACTTATAGCCTAACCAATTGATAGTTAATGATTTTATTAAATTACTAAAAATAACTTAATCCATATTTATCAATTAGTTACAGTGTGAAGTCCGACAGGCTCCTAGAAGACGTTATTATCTATGTTTATTGCTGTGTAGAAGATATCTGCCGAATCATCGTCAACCAACCGCTAAGAATCCGAGGGATTATGCCCAAGCTGAGCGATGCTGAAGCCATCACGATGGAGATCATGGGTGAATTTATGGGCAAAGACCATGACGAGGGTATATGGCGCTATTTTCATAATCACTGGCATGACTGGTTTCCTAATTTGGGGTGGCTACGGCATTCTGTGATTTTTTGAGCAGGAGAAGGCATGGCCATCACATCGAAATGGCGTCAACATATTGAAGCGTGGCAACGTAGCGGTTTATAGCAAGCGGAATATTGGAGGTATAAATAAATCTGGTGTATGACAAACTTGAAACAAGGTGGCGACCTCTGCTGAAATAAGATTAACGAGATCAAATAATCAGCAAAAAAGGTACGCCATGAACAAAGATAACGCAAAAGGACTGGATACTCCAGGGACAATTAACGATAGCCTGACAGAGCTATTAAGGCATGGAGCGCGAGGGCTGATAGAAAAAGCGGTTTAGACAGAACTGCAATTTTTCCTGAGTCAGTATGAGAACGTAACAGACCTGAACGGACGGAAAGCGATAGTCCGCAACGGTTATTTACCGGAACGTGAAGTGTTAACGGGACTTGGCTCGGTAACGGTTAAGGTGCCCAAGGTACGTGATCGTTCCGGTGCTGGGGTCAAATTTAACTCAGCGATTGTTCCGCCCTATGTGCGAAAAGCCAAGCGGGTCGAAGCGACCTTGCCTTGGCTGTATTTGCGCGGCATTTCCACGGGCAACATGCAGGACGCCTTGTCAGTGCTGTTGGGAGATGAAGCCAAAGGCCTGTCGCCGGCAGTGGTGAGTCGGCTCAAGGCGCAGTGGTCTGAGGACTATCTGGCCTGGAATCGCCGAGATTTAGCCGATGAAAAGATCGTTTACATCTGGGCGGATGGCATCTATTCGACATTGAGAGGTGAGGATGACCGTCTGTGTTTGTTGGCCTGGGTGATCATCAACAAATACCTGGATCATCTGCCGCTGTACCGGCTGGAACAAATCGCCGCTTGGAACAAATCGCCGCTCGCGATGGGGTGATCTTGTCACGCTCCACTCTGGCGGATTGGGTGGGGCGACTCGGTATCGCTTTAGCGCCCTTAGTCGATCGATTGGCTTGGCATTTATTGCAGAGAGATAGCTTGCACGCCGTGAGACGCCCGTACTGCAACTCGATCCCGGCAAGGGTAAAACCAAGAAAGCCTATCTGTGGGCCTATCGCAGTAATGATTTGCAACCGGGCCTCAAGATTATCGTCTTCGACTATCAAGCCGGTCGCAGTGGCCGGTATGCGCAGCAATTTTCGGGTGACTGGCACGACCCTCTGTTGGTTGATGACTACGGCGGCGGCTATAAAGCCCTGTTTGCCGCTGCCCGCGCACATCCTGAATCGCAACGCCTGCTTGAGCCGTGTATCGAACTGGCCTGCTTGGCCCATGCGCGGCGCAAATTCTTCGACCTGTTTCAAGCCGGCCAGAGTCCTATCGCGCAAGAAGCCCTAAACCGTATCGCTACCTTGTATGCAGTTGAAGCCGAGGCCCGTGATTTAAGCACGGACGAGCGAAAACAGCTGCGTACTGAAAAAGCCAAAATAGAACGCAAACCACACCGATGCCCCTGATAGATCATAAAAAATCCGGGCTAATCAATAAACGGCCCGATCTACGTTCCCTTGCATGAAGTTTTGCCTAAGTAGCCGTACGGATTTATCGCAGCTCACGAACAGGAGATACTTCAACATAGACATTTAGAAAGTTTATAGCGGCGTTCATTGGGCCTCAACTCGGTAAGGGAGATATTGATGAGACATTACCTATTAGCCATGCTTGGGCTTTTGCTTTTTTCTACCACAGTCTCGGCTGTTGAAAAAACCGAGCCTGAATCCGTCGCTGAAGTGCGCCAACGCGTACAGCAAATAGTGCCCTATACCTTAGATCAAGTTCGACAAACGTTTACCAAAACCGTTCATGGCGGCGTTCAGCATGTTGTCGCCAAATCGCCCGACAATACCCGGCAAATAAAATTGATTCAGGCGCACTTGCTTGAAATTGCCAATGAGTTCAGAAAAGGCAACTTTTCTGTGACGGAACGCATGCATGGCGCTGCAATGCCGGGCTTGGCCCGGTTAAAAACGGCGCAACCCGACGATATAAAATTCGACTATAAAGCGTTACCCGATGGCGCTCAGATTCACTATTCGACGGAATACCCCCAGTTTGTTCAGGCTCTTCATGAATGGTTTGAAGCGCAGCAAATCGAGCACGGCAACGAGGTCATCCCTGAACATATCCAGCACCATTTAATCCCGGCGGAATAAATTAAATCCGGCAACTGCCCGTCTTAACAATTGGTAACGCCGAGGGGGCGGCTTAAACCCATGTGAAAAAACAGAAGCCGGCTTTACTTTTTCCTCGGACCAAACAATGACACGGCTTGCAGGATTAAACAGCAACACTCTGGAATTGCACCTTATGCCATTACGCGATCTTGAAACCTGGATGTGGACCGAAGCTTGCCAAATACTGGATCGAGCCGATCAGCTACATCGGCAATTCTTTAGACCGGTGTCTATCGAGGCCGATCAGCCTAATTGGGAGCCGCCGATCGATATCTATCAAACCGCTTACGGCTTCACCATCATGATCGCGCTACCGGGTGTCAACCCTGAGCATTTAAGCGTAATGCTGGAAGACGATCATTTGATTATCAGCGGGCGGCGCAGGCATTCAGCCTGCGCGGAATCGCATATTTTACGCTTGGAAATTCCCTATGGACGATTTGAGCGGCGCATTGAACTGCCCGCCGGACTTTTTGAAATCAGCACGTGTGAATTAACAAACGGTTGTTTACTTATTTCACTGCGGAAAACGTAAGGGCTTGTTATGCAAATCAAGGATCTGAAAAACATACTTCTGGGATCGACGGCGGACGCGGCGGAAACCTCTTCGGAGGCAAAGCAAGAAACGCCGCCGCAGTTCCCCCCGATTCCCAATGACGCACTGATCATTGTGCCGATGCGCTCGACGGTGCTGTTTCCGCAAAACGTCGCTCCGTTGGTGATAGGCCGCAAATCCTCCATCGCCTCGGTGCAACAGGCGGTACGTTCGGAGAAAGCGATCGGCTTGCTGATGCAATTACGCGACACCGATGAAGAGCCCACCCCGGCCGATCTTTACACGGTCGGCACGGTGGCGGAAATCTTACGCTACATAACCGCTCCTGACGGCACCCATCATGTCGTGTGCCAAGGTGTGCAACGGTTTCGGATACAGGAATTTCTGCCCGGCTATCCGTTTCCGGTCGCCCGGATTCAGCGTTACCAAGAGCCTGAATTAAACACTCAGGATGTCGAAGCCCGCGTCATTACACTCAAACAGCAAGCGCTGGAAGCGCTGGCTCAGAGCCGCCAAGCGCCTGACGAACTGGTTAATGCGATTCGCTCTATCGCGTCGCCGGTGATGCTGACCGACCTGATTGCCAGTTACCTGGTTTCGAAACCGGAAGAAAAACAGGAAATACTGTCGCTGTTTAATATCCGGGAGCGTATCGACAAGATTCTGGAGTTGCTCAATTATCAAGTCGAAGTGTTAAAACTTTCCAATAAAATCAGCGACAAAACCCAAGAAACCATGGGCCAAAGGCAACGCGAATTCGTTTTGCGCGAACAAATGAAAGCTATCCAAAAGGAACTGGGCGAAGAAGAAGGCGGCGCCGCCGAAATCGAAGAAATCAGCAACGCCATCGCTGCGGCCAAGATGCCTGAAGACGTCGAAAAGCAAGCGCGCAAGGAACTCGCCCGCTTACAGCATATGCCCGATGCCAGCGGTGAATATTCGATGGTTCGTACTTATCTCGATTGGCTGACCGAACTGCCTTGGTCGGTCTCCAGCGCCGGCGTTATCGACATCAAAAAAGCCCGGAATATTCTCAACGAAGACCATTACGGCTTGGATAAAATCAAGCAGCGCATCTTGGAATTTTTGGCCGTGCGCAAACTGAACCCTAACGGCAAAAGCCCTATTTTATGCTTTATCGGGCCGCCCGGAGTCGGCAAAACCTCGTTGGGACGCAGTATCGCCCGCGCCACCGAACGCGAATTCGTCCGCGCCAGTTTGGGCGGATTGCACGACGAAGCCGAAATACGCGGCCATCGCCGCACTTATATCGGCGCTTTGCCGGGCAACATCATTCAATCCATCCGCAAAGCCGGCACCAATAACCCGGTGTTCATGCTGGATGAGATGGACAAGCTCGGCTCCGGCTTTCATGGCGATCCCTCGTCGGCCTTGCTGGAAGTTTTGGACCCCGAGCAAAACTCAAGCTTTCGCGACAATTACCTGGGGGTCGCCTTCGACCTGAGCCATGTCATGTTTATCGGCACCGCCAATGTCGTGGACAGCATCCCCGGACCTTTGCGCGACCGGATGGAAGTCATTGAATTAACCGGCTACACCACCGAGGAAAAACTTCAGATTGCCAAACGCTATCTGGTGCATCGGCAACAGGAAAGCAACGGCTTAAGCCCCGAGCAATGCGCACTTACCGACAACGCGATACTGACCCTGATTCAGGACTACACCCGCGAAGCCGGTTGCAGAAATCTGGAACGTGAGATTGGCTCGGTGTTTCGTCATGTCGCGATGCGCATTGCCGAGGGTATCGTCGCTAACGAACACATCGACAGCGCACACATTCCGGGCATTTTGGGGCCGAAAAAGTTTTACAGCGACGTCGCCATGCGCACCAGCGTTCCGGGCGTGGCAACAGGGCTTGCCTGGACGCCGGTCGGCGGCGATATTCTGTTTATCGAAGCCACCCGCGTACCCGGTAACGGCAAGCTGATCCTGACCGGCCAATTAGGCGAAGTCATGAAAGAAAGCGCTCAAGCCGCATTAAGCTTGGTAAAATCGCGCGCTCACGAGTTAGGCTTAAGCCCGGACATCTTCAAGAAAAACGATATTCATGTCCATGTACCGGCGGGCGCTATTCCTAAAGACGGCCCCAGCGCCGGCGTTGCGATGTTTACCGCCTTATTTTCCGCATTTTCCGAGCGTACCGTGCGTAGCGATATGGCGATGACCGGAGAAATCAGCCTGCGTGGACTGGTGTTACCGGTCGGCGGCATTAAAGAAAAAGTCATTGCCGCGGCCAGGGCGGGCTTGAAAACAGTCATGCTTCCGGCGCGTAACCAAAAAGACTTTGAAGAAATACCCGAAGCGGTCAGAAACCAGCTCCGCTTTATCTGGTTGGAAAGTGTCGATGAAATACTGGCCAATGCGATGGAAAAATGATTTTGCAGCGTAGGCGGGCTGCGCAACTCACAGCGATTCTTCCTACAGTGCCGCTAATGCACTCTATCTAATGCAGTTCCTAGTTCCGTGTTACGGTTTGGCAAATGCCGGTCGCGGTCATAAGGTAGCGTTTCATGTGCCGGCAGGACGTCGTCGGGCCAGTCTTGAGCCCAAAGACGCCGATCTTCCTCATCGGCGTAGTAGCGCAGGTAAAATTCATTATCCTGCTCGCTACCGCTGCCCACCAAATCGATATGACAAGCCGAATCCGCGTTAATCGGCATATTCGGCGATTCCTCCCGCAACACCTGATGCCACAATTCCTCATAGAGTTCCCGATCGCTGAGATGGTCGGTGTTGTATAGAAAGGTCCGCAGCATCGCCAAACCGCGTATCACTTCCCACAGCTTGGCGTTCAATTGAGCGTCGTCCAGATCGTCCGGAGCGGGCAAGGTCATCCCGCCCTGCGCCAGTTGATCGAAATTCGTCGTCCATTCGGCGTCCTCGAAGGCCGCTACGTGTTCCATGAACTGTTTCTGCAACGCCGAGGACTGCTGTTCCGACTCGAAAAACGACAATTCGTCATCCACGAATTCTTTGGCCCGGCGTTGCAAATCCGGCCGATGTTCCGGTCTTTCGAGCTCTTCTTTTGTTGTTAAAGTTTTCTTTGGCATTAGGATTTCCTCCGGAATTGTTATCGATTATGTCAACGGCTTATGTTCGCGGTAGTTGCCTGCTGCTCCGCCCGAATATCTTACATGCTATACGTGTAGCTATATAACCCAGGCAACTCGCAATAAGGTGAATCGAGCCAAAATAGAACGCCGATGCCAAAAGTAGGCGCCTCTACGACTACATGGATGTAGAAGGTAGAGCAACGCAGGAGCAGTTGCCGAGGCAACGCGGATAGTTACGATTGACGCGGGTTTTTCATATCGTATCCGTGTTTATCATAATCATCCGCGCCATCTGCGTTCTATTCCGGGTTGATTCATCATGTCGTTTATTTATTGCAAGTTGCTTCAAAGCGACTATAAATCCGCTCAGCTATCGTCATACCCGCCAACGCCAGCGCACCGGCAACAATACCCGCCAATACGTGAAGCAATGAAGAAGTCAGCGTTTCCAGCAAGCCGCCAATGCCGGGCACAGCATTGGCGCTTTGACCAAGATACTCGATGAACTGGTGCGCGACGGGGATGTCGTGAGTAAGAATCCCGCCACCCACCATAAACATCGCCGCAGTACCGACAACCGTCAACGACTTCATCAAATAAGGCGCGCCATGCAAAAACATTCGACCGACTTTATGCTGGATTTTCGTCCAGAGCCCTAGACTTGGCTTCCGGCACAAGTAAAGCCCTACATCATCCAGTTTCACAATAATCGCCACCAAGCCGTATACCCCGGCGGTCATAATCAACGCAATACCGGCAAGCACGGCTACTTTAGTCGCAAAAGCCGCGGTTGCGACGGCTCCCAGAGTTATCACAATAATTTCCGCCGACAATACAAAATCAGTACGCACGGCTCCTTTAATTTTGCTTTGCTCAAACGACACCAAATCAATCTCGGGATTGGCGACGGCCGCAGCCAGTTCGGCACGATAGGCGTCATGTTCACCCTGTTCCCGCAACAACGGATGCGCCAGTTTTTCAAAGCCTTCAAAACACAAATAAACGCCGCCCAACATTAATAGCGGCATGATCAGCCATGCTGCACTCCAGCTAATCGCCAGCGCCGTCGGCACTAAAATCAGTTTGTTTTTCAGTGAGCCTTTCGCTACCGCCCACACCACCGGCAACTCTCGATCCGCACGAACACCGGACACCTGCTCGGCATTCAGCGCCAAATCATCGCCCAATACGCCGGCTGTTTTCTTCGCCGCCATTTGGGTCATCAAGGCCACGTCGTCCAGGACTGAGGCAATATCGTCAAGTAACGCTAAAAGACTGGTTCCGGCCATATTGGGTTCTCTGTGGTGGGTGTTAATTGAAAAAAATGCAGGACTGGCCTGCATCCCGGTTTACAAAGCTCATTTAGTGTTTTAAAAAATCTTATTCACCATGAAGGCACGACGTTTTATTTCTTCGTGCCTTCATGGTGATTTTTTAGGTTTTTAGCCGAACTCTTGTATTCACTCCTTATTAATAAATAAGTTACTGTTACAGCGACAACTCGCTGGTTTTATTGCAATTACAAGCGCAACGTATTCAAGGCCGCATACAAACTAAACCATAAGCGCAGTTGAGCCTCAGCCTTTTCTTGTTCGGCAGATCGTTCATCATTGGCCTCATTATACGAGCGTTCAAGATGATTCATTAGTATCTTCAGTTCAGGAAAATCGTTCGACCTTGTCATAAGTGCCTCAATGAGTCTGTGGAATCTATCATTATCTTTTTTATTTTTAAAAAATTGCCATACGATTGTTGCCAGCTCACCTTTCATATAAACATCCAGCATCAACAAATGCATCGCTAAACGCTCATCCAATTCGTCGCGTTGAGCCGGAGAATACTCTTGAAAACGCCAAGCCCGCCATTTTTCATCGAACGCCTCGTACCACGGCTTTTGCCGATAAACGCGCACCCGCATCGCAAACAACCGCGCACGATTGAACAAACGCTTCCAATCGCGCGGCGTGTCATGGTGTTGGGCAAGCCAAAGCTGCCATTGACTCATAACCTCGATAAAAACCTGGGTATCTTGCAGCCGCAAACTTAAACGCCAAACCATCAGTAACAACATCAAACTTAAAATACCGACAAAAGCCCACAACCCATAATACGTGGGATAGCGTTGTTCATCGACAAATACCACAGGCGCGGCTGCGGCTTTAGACTCAGGCGCTTCGACCGGCTTTTTCTCAAGTTCAGGCTTGGCATTTTTAGCGGGATCAATAACGGTCGCTTTACTTTCCACTGCATCAGGCTTCAATTGCCGGGCGGCAAACTCCTGAGTAATCAAACCCAGCTGCACTCCGGCAAAAGCCAATGCCGTCGCCAACCATAAAATCAGCAAGCCATCGGAAACCGGCGTCAACATCTTGCCGTTAAGCCGCTTAATGGCTTGCCACCCCATCCACAAACCGGCCTCCAGCTCCCGCCAGCCGACCGACACCAACAAACGCAACGGGCTCTGCAACACGGCAATCGCAAAACGCCGCCAACGCTGACGGGGCAAATCGCTAACACGCTCAAGCCCGCTCTGCCTCAGGGAAAGAATGGGAGAAAGGGGATAAAACACACCCGGCGCATTGCTCAGCCAAGGCCAATAGCTGGTCAGCTTATCCCACCAATCGATAACCTCTTCCGTCTTACGCTGAGTCCGGTCGATGAGTGCGACTCGGCTGCCGTCCACTGCCGGTAAATCGATGCTGATCTGAATAATTTTTTCTAGATAATGTTCGGCAAAAGCTTTGCCTTTGGTATCGGTATCGGCGCGGGCTACGGCCAAGTCCTTAAACGCCAGCCCCAAGGCATCGGTTACATAACGCCAATCCATCGCCAGCACCGCATAACAGGGCGCGGGAGTTGAAAACAAAAAGTTCAGCGTCGTCATCACCGACTCGATTTGCTTAGGCTCGCAACGATCCAGGTCGTCGATCAACAGCAGCAAGCGGCCTTTGCCCAAAGCCTTTGCCACCGTCTCGAAATCCCGCGCGAAGCGAAAGCGCAAGCCGGCATCTTTCGACCAGTCGGCAACCTGCATCGCCTCGCGGGTGGACTTGCTCAAACGATTTGCCACGGCGACCAACTCCGGGGAAAACGCGGAAAATACTGATAGCCACGATTTCAGCAAACGGTAAACCAGCAATGCCGCCAACAGCGCCAACACCAGTTTAAACCAGGGTTCGGCGGCTGATGGTTGCAACCACGACGGAATTAATGCCGGTAATTCACGGTTTAGCCAATCGCCGAGGATTTGCCATTGCTGTTGTTGGGCAAAAAACGCTGTTGTCGTAAGACCTGCCGACAGCGCTATCAAACTACGGAAGCCGGAGCCCGCAAAACAGCGTAGCCGCACCAGATGAAAGCGAAACAGCAGGTTGTCCCAGCTTAATAACGGCGGCAAAGCTTGCTCGCGAACATGTTCCATTAACGCCGCCAGCAATTGCCCATCATCGCGGTAATGCCAAGCATTCAACTGCACCGTAAACACATCGCCTTTCAACTCATGCTCTAACAAGCCCAGCACCGAACTTTTGCCGCTACCCCAGGGCGCGGTAATCGCAATCGCCAGCGGCGGCACGGTATCGCGGTTGCGGATTAAATTGGCCAGGGTTTTGACCAGCTCCAGTCGTCCTAAGCAGTCTTCTTTGGCTTGGGTGACGGGCGCGTCGCTGATGCCGCCTTGCAGCCTACGCGGCTCGGCGTAATAGCGATAGGTGTGTAGGAACAGTGAGAAACCGGTAAGCAGTAATAACAGCAGAGCTAAAGGGCTCGGGAAAACGGCTAGTTTGGCGCGGCCTTCGGCAAATACTTTTGGATTAGGCGCGCGATTTTGCCAAGTTACGCCGCCGTTGTCTGTGACGAGAATAACGCCATTCTCACCCGCCGCCCAACCGTGTTGCGAATCGACGAACTGTACCGCACTAAGAAACGTTGTCACCCCGCTCTGTTGCTGATGCCAGCTTTGCCCGGCATTGTCGGTGGCGAGAATGATCCCATCCTGTCCCACCGCCCGACCATGTTGCAGATCAGTGAAATGTACCGCGACAAGTCTTGCTTCCACGCCACTCTGTTGCTGTCTCCAACTTTGCCCGCCGTTGTCAGTAACGAGAATACCATTCCACCCCGCCACCCAACCGTGTTGTTGGTCGATGAACTGCACCGCGACAAGCCTTGTTTCCACGCCACTCTGTTGCTGATGCCAACTTTGTCCGCCGTTATTGGTGGCGAGAATAATACCGTCATATCCGACCGCCCAACCATGTTGCAAATCGGTGAACTGTACCGAGTAAAGCATTGTATTTACTCCGCTTTGTTGCTGCCGCCAACTTTGCCCGCCGTCATCGGTAGCAAGGATGATACCCCTATCACCCACCGCCCAACCATGTTGCTGATCAATGAACTGTACCGCACCAAGTATTGTTTTTACACCACTCTGTTGCTGATGCCAACCTCCTCCACCATTGTCAGTGGCGAGAATAATGCCATCATATCCGACCGCCCAACCATGTTGTGAATCGGCGAACTGTACCCCATTAAGCCACCAAGTCTTCACAGCATTCTGTTGCTGATGCCAATCTTGCCCACCATTGTCGGTAGCGAGAATAATGCCGTCATATCCGACCGCCCAACCATGTTGCGAATCGGTGAACTGTACCGAGTAAAGACGAGCCTTCACACCTCTCTGTTGCTGATGCCAACTTTGACCTCCATTATCGGTGACTAGAATGATGCCGTAATTACGCATAGGGTCCCCCCCCACCGCCCAGCCATGTTGCAGATTAGTGAAATGTACCGCGTTCAGCGCTGTGCTCACTCCGCTCTGTTGTTGCTGCCAGCTTTTACCCCCATTATCGGTAGCCAGAATAACCCCATCCTGTCCCACCGCCCGGCCGTGTTGCAGATCAGTGAAATGTACCGCGTCCAGAGCTGTAATCACTCCGCTCTGTTGTTGCCGCCAACTTTGCCCGCCGTTGTCGGTAGCCAGAATGATACCACCCCATCCAACTGCCCAGCCGTGTTGCGGGTCGGTGAACTGAACCGCCCTAAGCCCTGTCTTCACACCGCTTTGTTGCTGCCGCCAGCTTTGCCCTCCGTTGTCGGTAGCCAGGATAATGCCATACTCACTCAGCGCCCAGCCGTGTTGCGGGTCGGTGAACTGAACCGCGTTAAGTCCTGCCTTCACGCCGCTTTGTTGCTGCCGCCAGCTTTGCCCTCCGTTGTCGGTAGCCAGGATGACGCCTTCCCCAAGCGCCCAGCCGTGTTGCGGGTCGGTGAACCGGACCGCCTCAAGCACTGCGTTCACCCGGCTTTGTTGCTGCCGCCAGTTTTGCCCGCCGTCATCGGTAACTAAAATGACGCCATCCCATCCAACCGCCCAGCCGTGTTGCGAGTCTACAAAAATCACATCATTCAGAGCACCTACATTAACCCCAGCCTGCCCCAAAGCCTCATGGTTACTCAGCGGCGTCAACCAAGTTTGCAGATTTAACCAATCGCTATCCAATCCTTTGCCATTGACAAAATATTCATTGGTTTGCATTAAACACGAGATCAATACGGCCAGGAACAAGGACAAAGCGATAACCATTTTCCGGGGCGAGCGCGGTGCGGGTGACATAAGGATTTCCTATGTAACGATAAAAGTGATGGGCTATTTTATCACCGGAACAGCAATTGACCGTAGCTACCAACCTGGAAAATCAGTTCAGCACCGAATGAGTGGGGCGTGGAATAACTTGAGCATTTTGATTCTCCTCACCCCAACCCTCTCCAGCAGGAGAGGGAGCCAGATGCCGAAGTTATTTCATGCACGTTCCTTAGGCAAGTTGCCAATAGTCGGAGTGCAGGCTTCGCCTGCATGTGTAAGCAAAGCTTGCACTCCTGCCGCACACAGTTGTTCACTTTATTTCATGCTCGTTTCTAAGCCGTTTGGGATAAACGCCAATTCAGGATGAATTGACCGGCAAAAAGCTAAAAATGCCGATTACTTGGGATAAAAGCCCTATTTTTCCACTATCCGCTTGTCGATTTCCGCCAACATCCGGCTGGCGGCATAAACCAAATCCGCTACGCACTGATGACCTGTGTTGAGCGCATCGGCGAGTACTTCCGGGACTTCGATATATTCATGCACCATTTTGTTTCTGAGTTTTCGGGTTTCCAACCAACTATCGCTGGGTTTGATCCAGCCCAAGCGCTCGGCACGATCCAGGTTGTCCACTGCCGTGGCGGTGCGCTCGCCGACGAACGCCGGCAAATGGGGCAACAGCTTATCGCCCAAGGTATCCTGGAGTCGTCCGAACCGGCTGATGAAGGCTTCCACCCTTTCGGCCAAATCCTCATCGTTATTCAGCTCGGCAACAAGCGTCACCGTCAATGACTGGGCAAATAAGCGGTTATCGGTGCTTTGCAGATGCTTGATCTCGCGCCTGACGACTCTGGCAAGAAACAGCAGTCTTTCTTGCTGAGGAGTAAGTTGAGTTATAGCAAGAAGCCTTCTGCCAGCGCAATTCGGTGTATCGCGCTTTGGGTCAGATTGGGCGCGCGTAACAAAACATCAACCTGTCTGCCGCCGATTGCGCGTGAGGCGCGGACAGCCAAGCGCGCTGAAAGCGCTGCGGGATGTTCAACGGGATGGTCGAAATCGATCATCAGGTCGACATCGCCGCCGCGTGCGTCATCGTCCAACCGGGACCCGAACAAGCGGATGGCTGCCGCATCCGGCGCAATCGAGCCGATAGCTTCGCGCAAGGCGGCGACGTTTTGGGGACTAAGGCGCATCGGTCATTCTCTTTAATTTGGGGAAACCCTTGCGGGCGGTTTTCTGTGGGAGGCGTATTGTACCAGCAACACGTTTGCACTTTAAAAATCGACGGCGCCTGATTTAAATGGTAATCCTCTCCCCAGCTTTAAGGATATTCGACAGCCCCAACACGCTTGAAATCGGGCCCGCATGAATAACCACTCCGCCGACAATTTTGTTGAGGGTCATCGACTCTGGGGTGAATAAATGCTTTGTTTACCGGGTTTGATTCCAATGGAATGTACAATCGCTTCATAACCTCACGGCAATGCCCCTGCGTCCCTGTTGCCTCAAAACTTCCTCGAACGATAGAGTTGATGTTAAAATCGCCGCACTATCGACTCGTATAGTAAAAGACTGATTATCCTATATTAGAGAGTTTTGGCGCGCCCTAAGCGCAAAACCGACTATCACGACCATTCAGCGAAGACATCAATTGAAAAAGATCATAAGCCACCCTATTCCCCGACTGCTAATATTTCTTTTCTTAGCGCTCCCCCTGCAAGCCGCGCTTGCCGAAGAAGTCGTCAGTCAGGAACAACCTCCCGGCGTCGCTCAGGAAATTAGCGCTATTATTGCGGCGAAACAGCATCCTTACTTGACGCTGTCCAATTTCCCCAATCGTACCGAGGACCTTGAGTCTCTCTATAAGCAGTCGGAGCACCGGTTGCTATGGCTAGGCAACGCGGATGCGGAAAAAAACATCAACGAAGCGCTTAATCTATTGGCGAACGCGGCTGCCGACGGCTTAAATTCGAAAAATTACGATACGGAAACGCTACGGCAAAAACTGCCGCCCGCGTTAACATTGAAACCGGACGCCTATAAAGACTTGGCGCTCTACGATACGGCGCTCAGTATTTCGTTGCTACGCTTCCTGCATGATTTGCATTATGGTCGAGTCAACCCGCAAGGCATCAATTTTAACTTAAAGTTAAGGGAGAAAAAGCTGGTCGATTTGCCGCTGCTGATTAAAAACAGTCTGGCGCAAAACACGCTGGCTCAATTAGCGCTATCGGCTGAGCCCCAATTAAAGCAATATCAAAAGTTAAAGCAGTCATTGGCTGATTACCGTGAACTTGCCGCGAAAGCGTTGCCGTTTAAACTGGACATTAAAGAAACCTTGCATCCCGGCGAGAGTCATCCGCAAGTGGCCGAGCTGCGCCGGTTTTTAATTTTTATCGGCGATATGCCTGAAGATAAAGCGCCCGGCAACGCCGAAAAATCCTTGCGCTACAGTGACGCAATCGTTAACGGGGTTAAAAAGTTTCAAAAACGTCATGGCTTGACCGCGGACGGGCATCTCGGAAAAGGTTCGGTGGCCGCGCTCAATGTGCCTTTAAGCTACCGGGTAACGCAAATCGAGTTGGCGATGGAACGGCTGCGCTGGTTACCGGAACTGAGTACCGGATCCTCTATTATTGTTAATATTCCGGCCTTTCAATTATGGGCGTTTGAGTCGATTGATCAGCCGGATGCCGATGTGGTCAATATGAGGGTGGTGGTCGGCAATGCGCTGAAAACCCAAACTCCGGTGTTGATGGCGGAAATGCATTTTATCGATTTCATGCCTTATTGGAATGTGCCTTACAGCATTATAAAAAATGAAATATTACCCAAGTTAAGCCAAAACGGCGATTATCTTAACAAGGAAAATATGGAACTGGTGTCGGTATTTCGCGACGCTGAAAAACCGACTGCGCTGACCCCGGAAGCTATGAATTTGCTGAAAGAGGGCAAGTTAAGAATCAGACAGCGTCCCGGAGGAAAAAATGCGCTGGGCAAGGTGAAATTTATTTTCCCTAACAAAGATGACGTGTATTTGCACGATACGCCGTCGAATTCTTTGTTTAGTAAATCGCGACGGGATCTTAGCCATGGCTGCGTAAGGGTTGCCAATCCGCAGAAATTGGCTGAGTTTGCGCTTAAAAACCAGGACAATTGGACTCCCGAGACGATACAACTGGCCATGAACACGCCCAAAACGCAACGTGTGATATTGAAAAAGCCGATACCGGTGCTGTTTTTTTATACTACGGCCTTTTTCGATCAAAAGGAGGGTTTAGAGTTTTTTCCCGATATTTATGGGCATGACGCGGTGTTATTGAACGCCCTGAGTAAACCGGATGACCTGTCGGATCAGTCGCTTTTTATCAGCACCAATACCTCGACTAATACCTCGCCTGAGGGAGTTGTTAAATAGACCGCCTTTTCCGAATACGGCTTTGTATACGTAAAAAAATTCACCACGAAGGGCACGAAATTTTTATTTCTTCGTATTCTTCGTGCCTTCGTGGTGACTGCTTTTTAGCTCCGTTACGGCTTTAACAGCGGATGATCTTTCGGCAATTGCCGCGCTATCCATAACGCTAATTTATGCTTCATATTCAACGCGTTTTCCTGATCGATCGCCAAGGGCTGAATCAGCTGATCGTTCACCAGCAGGCGATAAAGACATTCAACCTTATCCTTCGCCGAGTTGGTCGAAGCGAATCCTGAATAGCCGCGATTTTTTGCATAATTTTCAGCAACCTCCAGCGCTTTTTTTAACAACTGAGGTTCGTTTTTTAATTTAGCCATTGATGTCCGTCCTTTTCCAGCGTTGTTTACGGTTGCCTAATAAATAAAGCGAATCTGTTCATTCTTAAGAATAGCTAAAACTTTAGCACACCCTGTAAAGCGCGATGGCTTAAAACGCGTTTTGGATCCAATCGATGTTGCCGTTGCCGGAAATGGCAACCACGTCAAAACGGATCGGGCGGTCTGTTTTTTGCGCGGAAAGATAAATATGCGTTGCCGCGATAATGCGCGATTGCTTGGTGCGGGTAATGCTCTCAACCGCGCTGCCGTATTTGTCGGTTTTACGGAAGCGGACTTCGACAATAACCAGGGTCTGCCGATCAGTCATTATTAAGTCGAGTTCGCCCTGTTTGCAGCGAAAATTTCGGCTCACCGGTTTCAGTCCCTTGTCAATCAGAAATTTGTGGGCTTGTTCTTCAGCGCTTTCGCCGCGAATTAAATGGGCCGCTTTCTCCTTGAACTTAATAAACAGCATGATCAACCGGCTTTATCGATTGGCTGGGCTCAGGTGGCGGCATGGCGACATCGTAATTTCCGCCGATAAAGCCGCTGACTTCAGGCTGTCCGTCGATGAACTTGGCGCATATCAATTCGCGTTCGATGCGCCGGTCGACAGTCAGCGACAAATTTCCGGTAGCGCCGGAATAGGAATTGGTTTCCAGGTCGTCCAAGCGTGCAGTCAAGTTATAAGCGTCAATACCCATCGCAATCAAGCGAAAATAGGCGCTGGGAAATTGCTTCCAGGTTTCTTTCAGCGCGTCCATGCCGAGTTCCCCTTGATAAACTTTAGGGAATAACCAAGGGGTGTCGCAAAAAGTTATTTTATTCAGGTCGCTATCCAACGACGCGTTAGCTTGTCCGGTGTAAACGTTGGGCATCGCATAAACGGGAAGGTCGCCGGCTTGGTAAAATTGAAGCTGGGGATTTATAGAACGAGCCTCTGCGCTGTAAGCGCTTAACAAGACAGCATCTGCATCCCGGCGTCTTCGAGGGGTATATTTTAGGTTAGGTATCAGCGCAAGAATTTTAGTGTAACGCTGTTCGCTTTCATCCAAATTGAGCAACTTTTGAATCGGCGCCGAAAAGTCGGTTTCTTTGGGGTTATAGCTTTGTGTTTCCAGGACAGTACCGCCCAGATCTTGCCAATCTTCGGTTAAATAATTGGTGACGCGTTTGCCTTGCGCATTTTCAGGAATCAGCAGCAGCGCTTTCCGATGCCCGTCCGCCGATGCTTTATGAGCGATTTGGTCGGCGTCATCCAGAGGGCTGAGGCTAAACTGGTAGAGCTTATTTCTTTGCAGGCCCGGAATATGGTTCAGGGCCAGTACAGGCACGCTAAAGGTAACGGTATCGGCCAAACTTTGGATATGCTCTTTGTCCAGCGGTCCGATAATCAATTGAGCGCCGTCTGCAACAGCCAGCTCGTACAAGGCTTGCGGCGCCGATTTTTGGGTATCGTAAAAGCGAATCGTAGGCTTGGATGCATTATCCGCATGGTTGAAGGCAGCCATAAACCCCGCACGGATGGCTTTGCCTGCCTGGGCAAAGGTCCCTGATTCGGGTAGCAGTAAGGCCATGGCTTTGGCTTGCAAAGGCGTATTTTCCGGCGTGTCCTGAGGGCGATACAAAAAACCTAAATCGGCAGGATGCCCCGGAAAGGTGGTGCGCCATTGGTTAATTTGAGCGTCAAAATCGGGCTGGTTAATGTATTTTAAAACGTTGGCTAGGGCCATCCAGCCGGCCAAGGTGTCAGTTTGATGGGTCTGCAACGCGGTATCGGGCAACAGCCGTAACGCTTCAAGAATGGCAGCCTGGTTTTTTTCCCGCTCCTCGGGCGAGGTGATCAACGGGTGCAATTGAATTCTGGATTTAGCGCTGTCGAGCAGGTTTCCCGTTAACGAGTAAGCAAAAGCTTGCGATTGAAAATACTTGATTTGGTTATCCGGGCTAAGCTGTTGCGATTGTATCAAGGCCAAACTCTCGATAGCTTGTTCGGCTTCGCCGAAGCTGAGCAGAATCTGGGCGTAAAGAAGACTGAGTTGGGCGCGTTGTTCGGACGACAGTTCGGCGGGGCGGATCGCATCGGCGTTCAGTTTTGCATTGGCACCGTCGCCAGCCTGAATTAAAGTCTCAATGGCTTGTAAACGCTGCTGATTTCTTTCCAGAGACGAAGACGCGAAGGGATGCTGGTATAATTCAGTCATCCGTTCCGGCCGGTCATTATCTATTAAGGGATGAGTCACCAGCACTTCTTGCTCAGGCAAGGCACTGCTTGCAGGCGTCGATGCGCAACCGGAAAAAAGCAATAGACTGGGGAACAGGACACACCATAATGGCGGCTTGTATGGGAGCCGCATCTTTTCAGGAGTTTTCAAGTGAGTGCACCGAATGTCAAGTGAATGCGGCAAATTATACGTTGTTGCTACGCCGATAGGTAATTTAGCGGACATTACTTTCCGGGCGGTTGAAATATTAAAACGGGTCGATTTGATCGCCGCAGAAGACACCCGGCATGTAAAAATGCTGCTCCAGCATTACGGCATCAGCAATAAACTGATTTCCTTGCATCAGCATAATGAAGACAAAGCATCGACGGGATTGTTGGAAAAGCTGCGCGAAGGTTTATCTATCGCGCTGGTGTCCGACGCCGGAACGCCGTTGATCAGCGACCCCGGCATGCCATTGATAAAAATGCTCAAGGAGGCGAATGTCGATGTAGTGCCGGTGCCGGGCGCTTGCGCGTTGATTGCGGCATTGTCGGCGTCGGGATTGCCGGTCACGCAATTTGCGTTTGAAGGCTTTTCGCCGAGAACGTCGTCAGCCCGAAAAGCGTTCTTTAGCGAGCGGTTGATGTGCCCGACAACGTGGGTATTTTACGAGTCCAGTCACCGGATTCTGGCGTCATTGCAGGATATGGCGGAAGTATTGCCGTTGAATCGGCAAATTGTTATTGCCAGGGAGTTGACCAAGTTGCATGAAACCATTGTAAAAACCAGCTTGGGCGAAATGCTAAAGCGGGTTGAACAAGATGCCAATATGAGGAAAGGCGAATTTGTGGTGATTGTCGACGGCGCTGTTATCGATAAGAAAGAGCAGATTATTACACCTGAGCAGCAAAAAATACTGAGCGTGTTATTGCGCGAATGCTCTATCAAGACCGCCGTTACAATGGCGGTGGAGATCACCGGAGTCAGGAAAAAGCTATTGTATCAAGCGGCACTGGATATGGAGAAAGAGGCTTAGTTCTCGGTTTCGCTATTTATGAGCAGCACGAATGTTATTGACTAAATGCTTTATTAATACGGTGAAATTGATTTTGAAAATCAGTGAAGCCAAAAAGAAATCTATTAAGCTCAAACAATAAAAACCAATAAAACTTACTTTTTACGTTAATAAAACAAGCTGTTTTGCTGGTCTGGTTATTGCTTATATAAAGACCTCTTTTCGTCACTATGGAAATGAATATGTGCTACACTAGCCGTCGAAAGAGTCGGCTGAGCAGTCGCTGTTTTATCGCGAGATGAAATGGAGGAAAGTCCGGGCTCCATTGGGCAGGGTGCCAGGTAACGCCTGGGAGGCGTGAGCCTACGGAAAGTGCCGCAGAAAATATACCGCCTGTTTTATAACCGGTAAGGGTGAAAAGGTGCGGTAAGAGCGCACCGCGCAACTGGTAACAGGAGTGGCATGGTAAACCCCACCCGGAGCAAGATCAAATAGAGGGACAGACGCGTGGCCCGCGCGGTTCCTGGGTAGATTGCTTGAGTTGCAAGGCGACTTGCAACCTAGATGAATGACTGTTCTAGACAGAACCCGGCTTATAGGCCGACTCTTTCCTTCCTTTTCCGAGTACTTTGTACTTGGTTCCTTCCTGCCTCGCTAAAAGCATAAATACTTCCAGGTAATTACCGCGGCAGCAGTGTTAAATTTAATTTCCATCCGTTGTCAAAAAACCTGGAAATCACTTCAGTCTTATACTTAAAGTAATTTCTTATTGAAACAAATTAACTTTATGATAAAGAATAGGAATTATTTTTCTAAATTTTATATGGTTATATTTCATTTTGATGACTGTGTAAGTCGTTGGCGAAAAAGAAAGAATCTAAGTGAAATCCTCCTTGACTAGGTGTTCTTTGAAATTTATAGTGGACACAAGTGGAGAAAAGTGGAGGAAAATGGTTTTTTAGGGGTAAATTTTGTTTCGAGGCATTAGTTCGCTCAATTTAGATGGCAAAGGACGCTTTGCAATCCCTACCCGTTATCGGGAAGAATTGCAGGACTGTTGCGAATGCCAGATGGTTGTAACAGTTGCGGTAAATGAACGATGTGTTGGAGAGAATGGTTGTTTATGGCTTTACCCGATGCCTGAATGGGAAAAGCTCGAGCAAACAATCAGTAAGTTACCCACCTTAAATAAAATGGCCGGTAAATTAAGGCGGTTTATTATCGGCAATGCATCCGAGTGTGAAATGGACGTCCAGGGTCGTTTGTTGCTACCGGAGAAACTGAGAACATTCGCGAATATAGATAAAAAAATTATCCTGATCGGTCAGCTCAATAAATTTGAACTCTGGAATGAAGAAGCTTGGAGAGCAAAGGAAAATGAATGGCTGGAAGGTGATGATAATGAAGGGCTGGAAGATTTAGGTTCCTTATCCTTTTAATAACGGGAGATTTGTGAGTGGAACATTTGCCCGTGATGTTTGCAGAAGCTTTGCAGCAGTTGGCGATTAAAAAAGACGGTATTTATCTGGATTGTACTTTCGGTCGGGGTGGGCATAGCCAAGGAATTCTAGACCGATTGGGACCGACAGGCCGGTTATTGGCTTTTGATCGAGATTTGGATGCGGTTAATTCCGATTATGCACGGACTCTGCTTGAAGATAAGCGCTTTATGCTAAAGCACACCCATTTCTCCGAGTTGGAAAACATAATCCTACATGAAGGCTTAACGGGAAAAATTGATGGCATTCTAATCGATTTGGGCGTGTCCTCACCCCAGTTGGATAATCCTGAAAGAGGCTTCAGTTTTTTACGCGACGGACCGTTGGACATGCGAATGGACGGCACAGCAGGCGTCACGGCTGAACAATGGCTTTCCTGTGTTGATGAAAAGAAACTGGTCACGGTTTTATTTGAGTATGGCGAGGAGCGATTTGCACGCCGCATAGCTCACGCAATTATTGAAAAAAGAGCTGAAACGCCAATTACGACAACCCGAGAGCTGGCAAAGCTTATTGAAGATGTAGTCCCGGTAAGAGAAAAACACAAGCATCCGGCAACCCGTAGTTTTCAAGCAATTCGTATCGAAATCAATAATGAACTGGATGAATTAAAAGCGGTTCTACAGCAGTCCGCCCGGATATTGAAACCCGGCGGGCGTTTAGTAGTTATTTCTTTTCACTCATTAGAAGACCGAATCGTCAAGCGCTTTATCAGGTCCGAGTCCGGAGCTAAATATAATCCGGGCAAATTACCGATCAAAGAGAGCGATATAGCTAAGGGGATTTTGAATAAAACAGGTAAGGCGCTGAAAGCAGGGCAACTGGAAATCACTCAAAATGCCAGAGCACGAAGCGCAATTATGCGAGTAGCCGAGAGAATTTAAGTGGTAATAGTTCGCTACTTAGGCATAGGCGGAATGCTATTAGTACTATTGTTATCCGCACTGGCCGTGATTTACAGCAAGTACCATTCGCGATTAATTTTTATTGAAATCCAAAAACAGGAAAGAGCCCTTGATCAGTATGAAGTGGAATGGGGCCAACTGCAATTGGAGTTGACAACCTTGGCAGAACAGAACCGGGTAGAACAAGTGGCGCGGGAACAACTGAAGCTGGTCATGCCGTTACGGGAAAAAATTATTTATATAAAACCGTAAATGATGCATTTTCAAGGTAGACATAAGACCAGTAAGCCGGTCAGCAATTTTTCAGATCGCTCGCACCGGTTCTCTACCGATCGAGACACATCCTCCATCTATGGCGGTAGAAGGAAAATAGTCATTGTTTTTATAATGGCTTGTATGGCAGCACTGGTTGGTAGAGCCATCGACTTGCAGGTGCTGAATAAGCAGTTTCTTAAAGAACAAGGCGATATGCGCCATGTTACTGATGTGGAAGTCGCTGCATACAGAGGCATGATAAAAGACAGAAATGGCGCCCCGCTGGCAATTAGCACGCCTGTCGAGTCGATTTGGATGAATCCGCAACAGATCGAATCGACCAAAGGAAATGAAATCAGGCAAATGGAAGAATTGCTGAGTTTGCCGAACGGAAAGATTGATGAGCTAATGAAGGGAGATACGCATAGGCAGTTTGCTTACATTGCCCGACAGATTAGTCCGGTAGTTGCAGACCAAGTGAAAGCATTGAAGCTCGCGGGTATTTATTTCGAGCGCGAATTTAAACGTTTTTATCCGACAGGAGAAGTTTCAGCGCACTTGGTCGGCTTTACCGATATTGACGATATAGGTCAGGCCGGGCTTGAGGCGGGATACGAAAAATCGTTAAAAGGAATTCCAGGTAGCAAGCGTGTTATCAGGGATGGTCAGCGCCGGATTATTGAAGATGTAGAAAATATTAAAGAGCCGGTTGCAGGCAGGAATCTGGATTTAAGTATTGATCAGCGCATCCAATATTTGGCATACCGGGAATTGCAGTTGGCGGTTAACCTTAACAAGGCAAAATCAGCAGCACTAGTGGTGTTGGATGCTCAGAGTGGGGAAATTTTGGCTGCAGTCAATCAGCCGTCGTTTAACCCGAATACCCGGAAGAGTTTAAAAGAAAGCCTGTACAGAAACCGATCATTAACAGATGTGTTCGAACCTGGATCAACGGTTAAGCCATTTGTTGTCGCAGCTGCTTTGGACGGGGGCTACGTCAAACCGAACGAAGTTTTCGAAACTCATGGCTTCTATCAGATCGGTAATCATGTGGTTAAAGATGTGCATAACTACGGGACGCTGGATCTGACAGGCGTACTGAAGAAATCCAGCAATGTTGCAGTCAGCCAGATGGCGTTGAGAATGCCGCCGGAATATTTTTGGAGTGTTTACAACAAGCTGGGTTTTGGTGTTGCGGCAGGCTCCGGTTTTCCTGGAGAAGCCAGTGGAAGTTTGCTTGAGTATCAAAAATGGCATGAATTCGATAGAGCGACCTTGTCATTTGGTTATGGCGTCAATGCATCAGCATTGCAGTTGGCAAGAGCCTATACCGCATTGGCCGACGACGGCATTTTGCATTCGGTGAGTTTGCTAAAGCGGGATGAAGATGTTGATCAACAGCGGATATTTTCCGCCAAGACCGCCAAGAGGGTCAGGGCCATGATGGAAACCGTGCTGATGAAAGACGGCACCGCTTACGAAGCCAGAGTCGATGGTTACAGCGCAGCAGGAAAAACCGGAACGGTAAAAAAAGCCGGCGCAGGCGGCTATGTCGAGAACAGTTATTTTTCCGTTTTTGCCGGTATGGCGCCGGCAAAAAATCCACGCTTGATTATCGTCGTCATGATTGATGAGCCATCCGCGGGGCAATACTACGGTGGGATAGTCTCGGCTCCGGTGTTTTCTAAAGTGATGGCCGGGGCCTTGAGGGTACTGGAAGTTGCTCCCGATCAACAAGACAATATGCCCATTTTGTTAACCGGACAAGGTTCTTAACAGGGTGCATAAATAAATAACTGTTCCCGTATTACCTTAATACACATTATGCGTAGTGCTTGAGATATTTACCCTCGCTACACATCCGTGTGAATTGTGCAGCAGGTATGTCCCTATGAATGAGATAGACAGAATCGTATTTGGAACATCATAGAGCAATGCAAGAGCAACGTAGCGGTATGCCGACGCTTAAAGCGTTACTAAACGGACTAGTCTCTGTAAACACCGATGATATCGATATATCTGTTACCGGCTTGGCTTTGGATAGTCGTGAAGTGGTGTCAGGAGATATGTTTATTGCGTTAGCCGGCGCCAAACAACATGGTTTAACACATGCTGAACAGGCTCTTAATAATGGTGCCTGTGCAGTCATTTTTGATCCTGCCGGAAACGGTCGGCAACTGGCGGTAACATTGCAACGTAATACTGTTATTGATGTACCCATGGTCGCCGTGGAAAATCTGGGCATAAAGTTGGGTGAATTGGCTACGCGCTTTTATAGCGATCCTTCCCAATTTATGACAGTTATCGGCATTACCGGCACCAATGGCAAAACATCATGTAGTCAGTTTTTGAGCCAAATGCTGGACGATTGCGGCATTATAGGGACGCTCGGTTGGGGAGAATGGGGTAAGCTCAACAAGACATTGAATACTACCCCTGATGCTTTGGCGATTCAGAAAATACTGGCTGAATTATTAAAAAATAAAAAATGCACGGTAGCTATGGAAGTCTCTTCGCATGGCTTAGAGCAGGGCCGTGTCAACGGCGTGAAGTTTAAAGGCGCCGTATTTACCAATATCAGCCGTGATCATCTGGATTATCACGGCACCATGGACGCTTATGTACAAGCCAAGCTGGAGTTGTTAAATAAGCCGGGCTTAGTTTTCGCGGTGGTAAATTTGGATGATATTTACAGCAACCAAATTATTGCTGCCGTACCTGAATCGGTAACACTTTGGCAGTTTAGTGTGAAAGGAAAAATAGCCGATTCAGGCGAATGCGTCAGTGCGGAAAACATATTGCATAAAGCCGATGGCATCGAATTTGATCTGCGCCGGCAGGATCAATTTCAGCGAGTGAAAGTACCGCTCTACGGCGATTTTAATGTAGAGAATGTCTTGGCTGTCTTGACGGTAATGCTGGCTATGGGTATTTCATTGAATGAGTCAGTCCAAAGGCTAACCGACATAAAGCCGGTTGATGGTCGCATGGAGCGCTTTGGTACAGAAGCCGATCCATTGGTTTTTGTCGATTATGCTCATACCCCCGATGCCTTAGACAAGGTTTTGTCCAGTTTACGCAAGCATTGCAAACAGGCTTTATGGGTAGTTTTCGGCTGTGGCGGCAACAGAGATACCGGCAAGCGTGCGCAAATGGGAAAAATTGCAGAGTTTTGGGCGGATCATGTAGTGATTACCGATGACAATCCACGTTACGAAAACGGGCTGGATATAATCAATGATATTTTAGCCGGTTGCAGCTCGACTGCCAGGGATAATGGGAGTGCCGCAATCGGTACGGAACCGGTGCAATCAGCGAAGGTTGAAGTTATTCAAAATAGAGAACGGGCGATACAAAGAGTGGTAACAAGTGCGGCTCAAAACGATTGCGTTGTGATTGCAGGCAAAGGCCATGAGCAATATCAGGAAAGCAATGGGATATGCGCACCTTTCAGCGACAGGCAAGTTGTACTTGATGCATTGAGCAGACGCAATCAATGAATATGATGTTGAGTGAGATAGCGACCTGTGTGCAGGGAGTGTTGGTCGGGGACGATATTGCGATATCGTCGATTAGTATCGATACAAGAGCGATAAAGCCCGGTCAGCTTTATGTCGCGATTAAAGGCCATAACTTCGATGGCAATGAGTTTGTGGCGGCAGCGGAACAAAACGGCGCTGCGGCAGCAATCGTGCATCAAGGCATTGCAGCGACCGCCATGGATGGCGGAAGTGTCGCAATCAGTATGACTGCACGGAAGCAGGACGACTGCATGGATGCAGGAGGTAGAGCAACGCAGGGAGCAGTTGCCGAGGTAGAGCAACGCATGGAGCCGTTGCCGAGGGGACTGATGCGACCATCAATACCGCATATTGTTGTTGACGATACGCGCTTGGCACTGGCTGAATTGGCAGGAGCTTGGAGGAAGAAATCAGCCGTATCCGTAGTCGGCATTACCGGCAGTAACGGAAAAACGACCGTCAAGGAAATGGTGGCGGCGATTTTGAGTGTTAATGCCGCTACGCTGTTTACGCAAGGCAATTTAAATAATGACATTGGCGTGCCCTTGACCTTGTTGCGCTTGAACGAACAACACCGGTATGCCGTCATCGAAATGGGTGCAAACCATCCGGGCGAAATTGACTATACCAGCCGATATGCACAAGCCGATGTTGCGATTATTACCAATGTCGGAGCCGCGCACATAGAAGGTTTCGGTAGTGTTGACGGGGTTGCCGAAGCGAAAGGGGAAATCATCCGGACGCTGAAACAGAACAGCGTCGCTGTTCTTAATCACGATGACGCCTATTTCGACTATTGGAAATCAGTAGCCGGGAGCAGAAAGATTATATCGTTTGGAATAGATAAGGATGCAGATATAACCGCGCATTCCATTAAAACACAAATTATTAATCATGAATTCGCCACCACCTTTGAATTAGCGACACCGAAAGGCACGCTCACAGTAAAGCTAAAGCTCGCAGGCCGACATAACGTCGGTAACGCATTGGCCGCAACGGCGGCATGCTTAGCCTTGGGCATAAATCTGCAACAGATTAAACAAGGCCTGGAAAATGTAAAACCGGTTACTGGCCGCTTGCAACCATTGGTAAGCCGTTTAGGCAATATCGTTATAGATGACACTTATAATGCCAATTCGGCCTCACTGAAAGCGGGACTGGATGTATTGGCTAACTGCCCCGGCAAACCTTGGCTGGTTTTAGGGGCCTTTGGCGAGTTGGGTCCTGAAAGCCTGAAAATACATGAGCAAATGGGCGAACTCATCAAAGCGGGCGGTGTTGTGCGTCTCTTCGCGGTAGGCTCCGACGCTCGGCATACGGCAGCGGCTTTCGGTGAAGCCGCCACTTTTTTTGACAACCAAAACGATTTAATTGAAGTGTTAAAGCAAGAACTCAAAGGTGATGAAGCGATTTTGATCAAAGGGTCAAGGGCTCAACGCATGGAGAAAGTAGCGGCTGCATTGGTTGAAAATTTCAGGATATAAAAATAATGTTACTTTACTTTGCAGATTATTTGATGACCTTTGACGGCGGTTTTCGGGTCTTTCATTACCTGACCTTTCGCGCCATTCTTGGCGCTTTAACTTCGTTGATCATTTCTTTTATTATCGGCCCGGTCATGATCAGGAAATTGAGCCGCAACAAGATCGGGCAAAGCATCCGCACCTTGGGTCCTCAATCGCATTACGAAAAAGCCGGTACGCCTACCATGGGCGGAACCCTGATACTGGTCGCCATTGCAATCAGCACGCTGTTGTGGGCTGATCTGGGCAATCGTTATATATGGGTTATTTTGCTGGTAACCATGGGCTACGGCGTGATCGGTTTTATCGATGATTATAGAAAAGTTATCAAGGGCAACAGCGACGGCTTATCGGCTAAAGCCAAATATTCCTGGCAATCGATTATAGGTTTAATAGCGGCGGTTTTCTTATACAAAACTGCAATATTGCCGGCAGAAACGCAGTTGATTGTGCCGTTTTTTAAAGACGTCATGTTGAACATGGGCTGGATGTATATTGTTCTGACCTATTTTGTGATTGTCGGAACCAGCAATGCGGTCAACTTGACCGATGGGCTGGATGGACTGGCGATTATGCCGACCGTGATGGTGGCTACCGGCTTAGGGATTTTTGCCTATCTCTCCGGCCACGTCGCTTTTTCCGAATATTTGGCCATCCCTTATTTACCTAATGCCGGAGAACTGATCGTATTTTGTGCGGCTTTAGTCGGCGCCGGATTGGGCTTTTTGTGGTTTAACGCCTACCCCGCGATGGTCTTCATGGGCGATGTCGGCGCATTGGCGCTGGGCGGAGCTTTAGGCGTTTTGGCCGTACTGGTCAGACAGGAGATCGTGCTGATGATTATGGGCGGCGTCTTCGTCATGGAAACGGTATCGGTGATTATTCAGGTGGCCTCGTTCAAAATGACCGGAAAACGGGTTTTTCGCATGGCGCCGATACATCATCATTTTGAATTGAAAGGATGGCCTGAACCTCGTGTAATCGTAAGGTTCTGGATTATTACCGTCATTTTAGTATTAATCGGCTTGGCTACCTTGAAACTGAGATAAGAAATGGATAGTGCCGCGATTATTGCATTGTTGCAAAAGAATTTCGCTTTGGACCCGCAAACGGCCAAGATATTGGTCGTGGGGCTGGGCAACACGGGAATTTCGGTCGCGCATTATTTACATAGCTTAGATTTTAAATTCGCCATTATCGATAGTCGCGCCAAGCCGCCGATGATGGAGGAGTTTTTTCAGCAAATGCCGGATACGCCGGTGTTTACCGGTGGTTTTGACGAAGCCGCGTTTAAAGTGGCGACACATTTGGTAGTCAGCCCCGGCGTGTCGCTGAACGAACAGGCGATCATTAAAGCGATAGCCAACGGCTCAAAAATAGTCAGCGATATTGACCTGTTCGCCTGTTCTGTCGACAAACCCATTGTCGCAATCAGCGGCTCCAACGGTAAAAGCACCGTGACCACCATGCTCGGTGAAATGGCCAAAGCTACCGGGATCGAAGTGGGTGTGGGCGGCAATCTGGGTACGCCGGCTTTGGACTTACTGGCATTAAATGCACAGTTATATGTATTGGAACTTTCAAGTTTTCAGTTGGAACGAACTTCAACTTTGAATGCAGCGGCTGCGACAGTGCTCAATGTCAGTGCCGATCACTTGGACAGGCATCTCGATATAGCCGAATACGCACGGGAAAAACAAAGAATTTTCAGAGGTGACGGCATCATGGTCATCAATACCGATGATCCTGTTGTCTACGCTATGTATAACAACAGCAGGAATACTTACACCTTCTCGATAAACGCAAAAGCCGATTTTCACCTTGCCTATCAGGGCGATACCGAATATCTGATGCACAACGAATCGTGCCTAATGCCGCTGGCCGAATTACCGCTTGAAGGCCGGCATAATGCGGCCAATGCGCTGGCGGCCTTAGCCTTGGGCGTAGCTGTCGGCTTGGATGAACAGGTGATGTGTAACGCCTTACGCAAATTCAAAGGCTTAAGCCACAGAATGCAGCGCGTCGCGGAAATACGCGGCGTTACTTGGGTTAATGATTCAAAAGCAACCAATATCGGCGCTTGCGTTGCGGCTTTGCAAGGTTATTCACGGAAGGTGATCCTTATCGCCGGCGGTGATGCGAAAGGCGCCGACATGAATGAGTTGGCGCCTGCGATCAAAGAAAAAGCGAAAAGCGTGATATTGATGGGTAAGGACGCGAACTTGATAAAACAGGCTCTGCACGACTGCGTCCCGGTTTATTCGGCGAACACTATGACGGAAGCGGTACAGATTGCAGCGAGTTTGGCCGATGTTGGCGAAAGCGTGTTGCTGTCTCCCGCCTGCGCCAGTCTTGACCAATATAAAAACTACCAGGATAGAGGTGAGAAATTTACCAAAGCGGTATTGGCCTTGGTTGACAGTTTCCCCTTAGCGTCGGCTTCGCTCAGCCAACGAGTTCCGCATAATCATCGAACCACATTGGCTGAGCGCAGCTAAAGCCAATGAAATCCTTATTAGCCCCTTTTAGCCGCTTTCATTTTGATCCGGTGCTGCTTTCCGTAAGTATCGGTTTATTGCTAATCGGCTATGTAATGGTGGCCTCCGCTTCATTGCATCTGGGCATAAAAATGACCGGTAACGGTATGTATTACCCGGTCAGGCAATTAGCGCATATCGGTTTGGGCTTGGTATTCGGTATCGGCGTAGCGGCAGTTCCGATGCGAGTCTGGGAAGAAAACGGCCCTAAGTTGTTTTTAGCCGGATTGCTGTTGCTCATCGTTGTTCTGATTCCCGGCCTTGGCGTAAAGGTTAACGGTAGTGTGCGTTGGCTGTCCTTAGCCGGAGTCAGAATACAGGTATCGGAAGTGGTCAAGTTTTTTTCCGTTATTTATATGGCCGGTTATGTCACTCGGTATCAGGAATCGGTGCAAAACTCGGCGTTCGGCTTGCTCAAACCGCTGGGACTGTTTTCGGTAGCCAGCTTTTTGTTGTTGTTGGAACCGGATTTCGGCTCGTCCGTTGTTATTCTAATGATCGCCATGGGTATCATGTTTTTGGCCGGGGCGAGATTGTCGCAATTTATAGTGCTGCTGTTGATCATTGGCGTACTGGCGATATTACTGGTTTATTTCTCGCCTTATCGATTAGTTCGGGTCACCAGTTTTATGGACCCTTGGGCGGATCCTTTAAAAACCGGGTTTCAATTGGTGCAAGCGCTGATTTCGTTCGGACGCGGAGAATGGTTGGGCGTAGGCTTGGGTAGCGGCGTGCAAAAATTATTTTATTTGCCGGAAGCGCATACCGATTTTTTGTTTTCAGTGATAGCAGAAGAGTTGGGCTTTGTCGGTGTGGTGACGGTGATCGGCTTATTTTCGGTATTGGTATGGCGTACCTTTGCGATAGCCGCGGCCGCCGAGCAGGCAGGCCAACGGTTCTCCGCATTTATTGCTTATGGCTTGGGGATTTGGTTCGGCTTTCAGTCATTCGTTAACATGGGCGTTAACATGGGTATTTTGCCGACCAAAGGCCTGACCTTACCCTTAATGAGTTACGGCGGCGGCAGCATGATGATCATGTGCTGCGCGCTTGCGTTGTTATTTCGGGTGCAGAGTGAAATCGCAGCAATCAATGCCGGTGCGCGAAAGAGGAATCGACATGAGTAAGCGCATTGTTATTATGGCCGGCGGAACCGGCGGTCATGTATTTCCCGCACTGGCGGTAGCTCAAGCGCTGATCGAAAAAGGCTGGCAGGTGAGCTGGCTGGGTACTCAAAAAGGATTGGAAGGCCGGGTCATTCCTGAGCAGGGCATAGAGATCGATTGGCTGTCGGTTGCGGGAGTACGCGGCAAAGGATTGTTGTCGCTTATTACAGCGGTGTTGTTATTAATGAAAGCCTGCCTACAAGCCTTCAAAATATTGCGCAAACGCAAACCGGATGTAGTGTTGGGTATGGGCGGTTTTGTCGCCGGTCCGGGCGGACTGATGGCAAAGCTATTAGGCATACCGCTGATTATTCACGAGCAAAACCGGGTGCCCGGCACAACGAACCGGTTGTTGGCGCGTATGGCCAATCAAGTTCTGGAAGCCTTTCCGGACAGTTTTAATAAGAAGCTCAAGGCCAAATTTACCGGAAACCCGTTAAGAAAACAGTTTGCAATCGCCTTCGATGCTCCTTTTTCAAAGAGTCGACGAGGGGAGATTAAAATATTAGTCGTTGGCGGCAGCCAAGGCGCTCAGATATTGAATGAAGTCGTGCCGAATGCACTGGCTGCTTTAGGGGCCAACGAGCTGCACATAAAACACCAAACCGGTGTCGCAATGCACAAGCAAGTTAAGGATCAATACCGGTCCTTAGGCATAAAAGCCGAAGTCCATGCCTTTATTGAAGATATGGTGTCGGCCTATCAATGGGCGGACTTGGTGATTTGCCGGTCCGGCGCGATGACCGTCAGTGAAGTGGCGGCGGCAGGAGTTCCGGCTATTTTTATACCGTTGCCGAGCGCGATTGACGATCATCAAACCGCTAACGCTCGGTATTTAGCCGATGCCGGAGCCGGACTTATATTAATGCAAAAAGATTTGAATACAGTAACGCTGGTAGAGCATATAACAAAGGTAGTTAAACAATTGGATGTCATGAGTAAAACAGCAAAACAATACGCCCGGTTGGATGCAACCGAAGCCGTTGCCGATATTTGCATAGCCGAGGCCGGACTATGACTCCGCCTAATAACCCAATGCCGGTTCAGGCTTTAGGCAGTATCAATCGAATACATTTCATCGGCATAGGCGGAACCGGTATGAGCGGCATTGCCGAGGTATTGTCGAATTTGGGCTATCAAGTCTCGGGATCGGATATCAGGGAAAGCTCCGTGACCCAAAGATTGGCCGGTTTAGGCGTGTCCATCAACATCGGACATCAACGGGAAAATATAGCCAAGGTCGACGTAGTGGTGGCTTCCAGCGCCATTGACCGTAGTAATGAAGAAATCGACGAAGCCTATATTCAGAGAATACCGGTTATTCCTCGCGCGGAAATGCTGGCTGAATTGATGCGATTCCGGTTCGGCATTGCCGTTGCCGGGACCCATGGCAAAACCACAACCACCAGTTTGGTTGCAAGCATTTTGGCCGAAGGCGGGCTCGATCCTACTTTTGTAATCGGCGGTCGTTTAAATAGCGCCGGCAGCAATGCCAAGTTAGGTTTAGGCCATTACTTAGTCGCCGAAGCCGACGAAAGCGACGCTTCGTTTTTATATTTACAACCGATGATGGCGATAGTTACCAACATCGACCAAGATCATATGGCGACCTATAAGGGCTGCTACCAACGCTTGAAAGATACGTTTAAAGAGTTTTTACATCATTTGCCTTTTTACGGACTGGCCGTGATGTGCCTGGACGATGAAGGCGTCAGAGCGATTCTGCCGGAAATATCGAAACCGGTAACGACTTACGGTGTTCATGAAGATGCGGATGTGCGAGCAATCAATATTAAACAAGAAGGCATGCATACCTCTTTTGACGTGCTACGAAGAGGCGACTATCCGCCGTTGCAAGTTACTTTGAATATGCCCGGCTGGCATAATATGCTCAATGCGCTGGCGGCTATCAGCGTCGCGACCAAACTGGCGGTCGATGATGACGCCATTATCAAGAGCTTGGGAGCGTTTAAAGGCGTCGGCAGACGTTTTCAAATCAATGGCGACGTGATGATGGACGGCGGCAAGCTGACACTGGTTGACGATTACGGCCATCATCCGCGTGAGATTGCGGCGACGCTTGAAGCTTTGCGTCAGGCTTGGCCGGATCGGCGTAAAGTCGTTGTTTTTCAGCCGCACCGCTATACCCGCACTCGGGACTTGTTTGAAGACTTCGTGCAAGTGCTGTCTACCGTCGATGTGCTGATCCTGATGGACGTTTATTCGGCAGGCGAAACGGTGATTCCCGGTGCCGACGGCAGAGCGTTAAGCCGAGCGATCCGTATACGCGGCCAAGTTGATCCGGTGTTTGTCGAAAACTGGGAAGAATTACCGCAATTATTAGCGGGCATCGTAAATACCGAGGATGTGGTTTTGACTATGGGGGCCGGCAATGTCGGGCAGATTGCCGCGCAATTGCCGCAATTGTTGGGAGAGACCTTGCAGGACAAGGTCCTTACAAGAAATGACCGTTGAAACAGCATCTGAATGGAAGCAAAACAACTACAGGGAACCACTGGCGAAAGGCCGTTTGCTGAAACATGAAAAACTGGCAAAGTACACCAGCTGGCGCGTTGGCGGCCCGGCCGATCAACTGTATATCCCGCAAGACCGGCAGGATCTGATCGAGTTTATCAAGACTCTTCCCAATACCGAACCGATATTCTGGATGGGCTTAGGCAGTAATTTATTGGTCAGGGATGGCGGCATACGTGGCACGGTGATTAATACCAAAGGCCGATTAAAACAGATGAACTTGAGCGGCGACGGCTTGGTTTATGTTGAAGCGGGAGTCCCCTGTGCGCATGTCGCGCGATTTTGCGGAGAACGGGGCTTAATAGGAGCCGAGTTTTTAGCCGGTATTCCCGGAACCATGGGCGGGGCTTTAAAAATGAATGCGGGTGCTTTTGGCGGAGAAACATGGGCTATTGTTAACAGTGTGGAAATGTTGAATGCGTCAGGAAATGTTATCGGCAGGAAAGCGCAGGACTTTAGGGTGAATTATAGATCTGTAGAGGGCTTTGAAAACGAGTGGTTTCTGTCTTGTCTACTCACATTACAGCCGGGCGACACAGCCGAGAGCCAGCAGAAAATCAAAACCTTGCTGGAAAAGCGGGGGGCGACGCAGCCGACCAATCAACCCAGTTGCGGGTCGGTATTTAAAAACCCGGAAGGCGATTATGCGGCAAGATTGATTGAACAAAGCGGATTAAAAGGCTATGCCATCGGCGGTGCCTGTGTATCTGAAAAACATGCGAATTTTATCGTCAATACCGGCAAAGCAACGGCAGCAGACATAGAAACCTTGATTCGTTATGTGCAGGATAAAGTTGAGCAACAGCAGGGGGTAATCTTGCAGACTGAGGTTTGTATGGTAGGTGTAGCATTATGAAAGTATTAGCGTTAAATAATCCCGAGCAATTCGGACGGGTCGCGGTCATGATGGGCGGCTCGGCGGCGGAACGGGAAGTCTCGTTAAGAAGCGGAGCCGCCGTTTATAAAGCATTAAAAGCTAAAGGCGTGGATGCGCTTGCCGTTGATGTAACAGGCAATCCGATTGAAGCATTGGCAGGACAAAAATTCGACCGGGTATTTAACATCATCCACGGACGCGGCGGCGAAGACGGCGTATTGCAAGGAGTGTTGGAAGTATTAGGAATTCCGTATACCGGCAGCGGCGTGATGGCCTCGGCATTGACTATGGATAAGCTTAGAACCAAGCTGTGCTGGCAAGGTTACGGACTGATTACGCCCAAATGGCATGTGTTGAAAGACGAAACCGATCTTGACGATTGCATTGAAAAACTGGGCTTCCCGATGATCGTCAAACCGGCGCAGGAAGGCTCCAGCATCGGCATGAGCAAGGCCGGCAATCGGGAAGAACTGCAAAAAGCGTTAACCGTGGCGGCAAAATATCGCTGCGATGTTTATGCGGAAGCCTGGGTTACCGGTAAAGAATATACCGTTGCGGTACTGGATGATGAAGCGTTGCCGGTTATCCGCTTGGAAACGCCTCATGCATTTTATGATTACGAGGCAAAATATCAGGCAACAACCACGCAATATCATTGTCCGTGCGGCCTGAACCGGGATCAAGAGCAGTTTATAAAAGATTTGGCGGTAACGGCTTGCAAGGCGGTCGGCGTTAAAGGCTGGGGACGGGTGGATGTGTTTATCGATGACTTGGGGCAATACCAGTTGATTGAGGTGAATACCGTTCCCGGCATGACCGACCACAGCTTGGTGCCGATGGCGGCCAAACAAGCGGGTATTGATTTTGAGGAGTTGGTTTGGCGCATTCTGGAAACCAGTTGCAGGTAATGGGTCATGCATAACTATTTTTGCCATGCCTTATCGGCAAGTGCAAATCAGTTCCAAGCGACTTAGTGATGACCGTTATAAAAATCGCGATGGCCGTAACGGCGCTGATCGCTCTGGTCTGGATAGCTGTTTTCGGCCTTAAAGACATACCGATTAAATATGTGCGAACCGAAGGCGTTTTTCAATATCTCAGTAAGGACGAGATAAAAACGGCTTTGCAGCCCTTGGTGACGACCGGTTTTTTCGATGCCGATATGCAAGCCATTCATCAGGCCGTTTCGGAATTGACTTGGGTTGATGCGGTTGCGGTTAAACGAGTCTGGCCCGATGCGATTGACATCAAGATCCGCGAAAAAAAGCCTTATGTACGCTGGGGTCAACAAAGCTTGGTCAGCGCACGGGGCGAAATTATTACACCGAAAAACATAGACTTATTTAAAACTTTACCCATACTGCAAGGACCTAAACAACAACAGCTTAAAACACTGGAAATTATGAAGGGCGTTAACACGGCATTAGCCGATCAATCCCTGAAAATGGCGGAATTTACGATTAACGACCGATGGGCCTGGAAGATTAAATTAACTACGGGCTTGGAAATACTGCTGGGACGAAACGAACAGTTAAAGAAATTACAACGGTTTTTGAAAACGCTGGACGTACTGGGACAAGAACAAGTTGAGAAAATAGCAATAGTTGATTTGAGATACCCCAACGGGTATGCAGTTTCATGGAAACCGGGAACTGAAGAAATCGACTGGTCGCATCGGTTCCCGGCCGAACACGACGCTTCCGTCCTCCGGAAGATTGTGCCTTTCCGCAACATACAATAAATGGCTAATGCCAAAGGTAATACAGAGTAAACAAAATGGCGAAAAAAACAGAACGTAATTTAATAGTCGGACTGGACATCGGGACTTCGAAGGTCGCGGCTATTGTTGGTGAGATCACCAGTGATGGCAATATAGAAATCATAGGTATTGGATCAACACCCTCGCGCGGTCTGAAAAAAGGGGTTGTGGTTAATCTGGAATCGACCGTGCAATCGATACAGCGCGCGATTGAAGAGGCCGAACTCATGGCCGGCTGTCAGATCCGGTCGGTTTATGCCGGTATTGCCGGCAGCCATATCAGAAGCCTTAATTCTCACGGTATCGTGGCCATTAAGGATAAAGAAGTGACCCAATACGATATAGATAGAGTAATAGATTCGGCCCGCGCGGTAGCAATTCCTGCTGATCAGAAAATCCTGCATATTCTGCCCCAAGAGTTTGTAATTGATCTTCAGGAAGGCATCAAGGAACCCATCGGCATGTCGGGTATTCGTCTGGAAGCCAAAGTTCATATGGTCACCGGCAGCGTTAGCGCCTCGCAAAATATCGTCAAGTGCATTCGGCGCTGCGGTCTGGAAGTCGACGATATTGTGTTGGAGCAATTGGCATCGTGTAATTCGGTGCTCACCGACGATGAAAAAGAACTGGGCGTTTGCCTGATCGATATTGGCGGCGGCACGACGGATATTGCGATTTTTGTCGAGGGTGCGATAAAGCATACGGCGGTGATCCCCATTGCCGGCGATCAAGTAACCAATGATATTGCCGTCGCACTGCGTACACCGACGCTTAATGCCGAGGATATTAAACGTAAATATGCCTGCGCTTTAACCCAGCTGGCGAATGTTGATGAGGTGATTGAAGTGCCCAGCATCGGCGATAGAGCGCCGCGCAAGATTTCAACGCAAAATCTGGCGGAAATTATTGAGCCCCGCTATGAAGAACTCATGCTGCTGGTTCAATCGGAACTCAGGCGTAGCGGCTTTGAAGAACTCATTGCCGCCGGGATCGTGTTAACGGGCGGCAGTTCAAAAGTTATGGGCTTAATCGATTTGGCGGAAGAGATTTTCCACATGCCGGTACGTATGGGCGGACCGCAAAATGTGACCGGGTTAACTGAAGTGGTAAAAAATCCGATTCACTCCACGGGAGTTGGATTATTAATGTATGGTAAGGAACACCAAGGGGTTGGTCGAGGCATCGACTCTGACGGCCCAGGCGTGTTCTCTAGAATGAAGAATTGGTTTCAGGGTAATTTTTAGTGATTTGAATAACAACTAGGGGCAGAGGTAACGGCTATGAAATATGAATTGATGGATATGAGCAATGATCATGCGGTGATTAAGGTCATCGGTATTGGTGGCGGGGGCGGTAATGCGGTTAGTCACATGGTGGGGAGTCTTGTCGAGGGGGTTGAGTTTATCTGCGCGAATACCGATGCGCAGGCATTAAGAAAGCTGAATATCGGCACGATTATTCAGTTGGGTGTTGAATTAACCAAGGGTTTGGGCGCGGGAACCAATCCCGAAGTCGGAAGAATGGCGGCAGACGAAAACAAGGAGCGCATCAGGGAAGTATTGCAAGGCGCCGATATGGTTTTCCTGACTGCGGGCATGGGCGGCGGTACCGGTACCGGTGCGATTCCGGTTATCGCCGAAATTGCCAGAGGCATGGGTATTTTGACGGTGGCGGTAGTGACCAAACCGTTTTCATTTGAAGGCAAAAAGAAACAGGCAACTGCGGAGCAAGGGATAGCGGAGCTTGAAAAATTCGTCGACTCCTTGATCATTATTCCGAATCAAAAATTATTGCCGGTACTGGGCAGCGATATGTCTTTAGTCAATGCCTTTAAAGCGGCTAACGATGTGTTATTGGATGCCGTACAGGGTATTACCGAGCTGATCGTACATCCCGGCATGATTAACGTCGATTTTGCCGACGTCAGAACGGTAATGTCCGGCATGGGCGCCGCGATTATGGGAACCGGTGCGGCAAAAGGAGAATATCGGGCACGGGAAGCGGCTGAAAAAGCGATTGCCTGTCCGTTGCTGGAAGACATCAATTTACAAGGCGCGCGCGGTATTTTAGTGAATATTTCCGCCGCCGATATGGGCATTGCAGAGTTCGACGAGGTAGGTAATATCGTTCATGAGTTCGCTTCGGAAGATGCGGTGATCAAAATCGGCATGTCGATTAATCCAGAGTTAGGCGATGAGATTAAAGTGACCGTTGTCGCGACCGGAATGGGCTTGCCGTCCCGAGTGGTTAAAATGGCGCCAAAATCGACAGCCGGCTACATCAATCAAAATGTGGTGGGCGAAGTCAGTTATGAAGGCCTGGATAAACCTACGGTTATGCGTCAAAACAAAACCGAAGGCAGAGAAACGCGCTTTGGCGCTCAGCCTAAAAAAGACATAGATTTGGATTACCTGGATATTCCAGCCTTTTTAAGACGCCAAGCTGACTAGTAAGTGCAGGTAACAATGGATTCAACCTCCGTTTTTTGGCCTGATTATGGTAAAATTCACGCCTTTTGCCCTCTTCACTTAGCGTTATTTATTTTATGATTAAACAGAGAACTTTAAAAAATACAATCAGGGCAACAGGGGTAGGGCTACATACCGGCGACAAAGTTTATCTGACTTTACGGCCAGCTGAGGCCAATACCGGAATCCGATTTCGCCGTGTCGATTTGGCTAATCCGGTGACGATTGAAGCCACGCCGGAAAATGTCGGCGAAACCATGTTGTCGACAACGTTAGTTGCGGGCGACGTCAAAATATCGACCATAGAACATCTGCTTTCGGCTTTTGCCGGTTTAGGTATAGACAACGCCATTATCGATGTCAGCGCCGCGGAAGTTCCGATTATGGATGGCAGTGCCGGACCTTTTGTTTTTTTACTCCAGTCTGCCGGCGTTGAAGAACAGGACAGCCCTAAGCAGTATCTGCGTATAAAACGTAGTATAAGAGTTGAAGATGAGGATAAATGGGCGTCTTTCGAGCCCTTCGACGGTTTCAAAGTGACTTTTACGATTGATTTCGAACATCCGGCGTTTGAAGATCATGTAAAAACCGCCACCATGGATTTTTCCTCGACGACTTTTGTCAAGGAAGTCAGCCGGGCCAGAACTTTCGGCTTCATGAAAGACATTGAGATGCTCAGACAAAACAATTTGGCATTAGGTGGAAGCCTTGATAATGCCATTGTGGTTGATGATGACAGAATTATCAACGAAGACGGTTTGCGCTATGCGGATGAATTTGTCAAACACAAGATTCTCGACGCGATAGGCGACTTATATCTGTTGGGACATAGCTTGATTGGCGAATTTACCGGTTATAAATCCGGCCACGGCTTGAACAATAAATTACTTCGCGCTTTATTGAATGATAAAGATGCTTGGGAAATGGTGACTTTCGACGACAACGAAGACGCACCGATTTCTTTTATGCGTTCAGCGGAATCGCCTCGAACAGCAGCATAAGTTTGCTGCAAGCAGCTGTAGGACGGCCGAGTCGGTCGTCCTACTTGGCTTGACCTTCCGACAGCTTAGTCAACGTTGCGCTTAATCTCAGTAAAGACAGCTTCAATTGCTGATCGGAAACGCTGAGACTATGCTGACGGATTAGTTCTATTTTTTCCGCCGACGGAATAATCGGCTTTCTTCCTGACTGAAAAACCTCCACACCTGCCAGTCCTCCTTCCCTACGTCCTGTAGATGAAGTCTCCAACCTAACTTTAATCTGCATGATCGACACCGATTCTCGGGTGAGCGGAGCGATAGCGGCAAGTATCGCGCTGTTATAAAAGCGAAGTTGCGATGCCCACGCGGCCGTATCGGTGTAAACCAACAGCTTCTTACCATTAATAACGCAGTGCAAAGCATGCTTGGCTATCGTTACCGGCAATACCTCATGAATACGCTGCAGCACCTGTTTTTGCTGCTCGATCCGGCTATAAAGATGGGCGATAGTGCGATTTGGGAATGACAATGCCGCTTTAAAAGAAGTTGGTTTTATTGCCATTAATACTGCTCAGTTAATCCGCCAGAGTCGAAAAGTCTTTATCGGAATTATTGGTTTATTGGAAAGAGTGGGATATAGTTAGATACTTTAATGGAATAAGTAGCTTTAGTGTAATAACCCACTAGTATCATATCCACAAACATCCTTAAAGATAAGCACGGGAGATAAAGTGAGACAATTTATTCAGGACATCGCAGAAAATAACCATTATCAAGCAACCCATTTATTGCAAATTCTAAGACAAATCCAATCCCGTTATCATTATATCCCAGAGGCAGCGATAGAACAGCTGTCCGACTCGCTCAACATTTCCCGCACGCAAATCATCAGTGTCATTGAATTCTACAGTTTTTTTCACCTGACTCCTAAAGGTCAATATGAGTTGCTAATCAGCGATTCGATAACCGATCATATGCTGGGCAAAAAAGACTTGCTCGACTATCTGGCCGATAAATTGGCTGTAACAGTAGGCGAAGTTCGGGAAGACGGCCTGGTCAGCCTGGACAATACATCCTGTACCGGCATGTGCGATCAAGGCCCGGCCGGGCTGGTTAACGGCTATGCATTGACCCGCCTGGATCGGCCCGCGTGCGATAAAATCGCAGAGCTGATTAATCGGCAAAAGCCCTTGAACGAGTGGCCAGCCGAGTTATTTCAGGTAGAAGACAACATTTATAAATCCGGCTTGCTGCTGAATCGGCAGATTAAGCAAGGCGCTGCGCTCAGCTCGACCTTTAGCCGCGGCGTTAAGGAGACACTTAAAGAAATCGATAAATCAGGCTTGCGGGGTCGGGGTGGCGCCGGATTTAAAACGGCAATCAAATGGCAATTTTGCTCGGAAGAGCCACAGACCGAGCGCTATGTAGTTTGCAACGCCGATGAAGGCGAGCCCGGCACATTTAAAGACCGAGTGCTGTTAAATTCTTATGCGGATCAGGTTTTTGAAGGCATGACCGTGTGCGCCGCTATTATCGGAGCCAAACAGGGCTTTTTGTATTTGCGCGGTGAGTATTTGCATCTTCACGATAAACTGCAAGATATTCTGGATCAGCGCCGTCAAAACGGTTTGCTGGGCAACAACATTCAGAACGCAGGCGTGGATTTCGATATTGAAATCTGTCTGGGCGCCGGTGCTTATATCTGCGGCGAAGAATCCGCGCTGATCGAGTCGCTGGAAGGCAAAGCCGGTATTCCGCGCAATCGCCCGCCCTATCCCGTCACCCAAGGCTATTTGGGCAAACCGACCGTAGTCAATAATGTAGAAACATTTCTGGCGGCGGCGACTATTGCGGTCAATGGCGGTGATTGGTTTGCCGATATCGGCACCGAAAAATCGAAAGGCACCAAAATACTCAGCATCAGCGGCGATTGTGCGCGTCCCGGTATTTATGAATATCCTTTCGGCACAACTATCCAAACCATTCTTAACGAGTGCGGAGCTGTTGATGTGTTGGGTGTCCAGGTCGGAGGCCCGTCGGGCACGTTTATCTCCAATCAAGAGTTTGAGCGTAAGCTGGCTTTTGAAGATTTGGCGACTGGCGGATCATTCATTATTTTCAACTCCAGCCGTAATATTCTCGATGCTGTTCAGAATTTCACGCATTTTTTCGCCCATGAAAGCTGCGGATTTTGTACGCCATGTCGGGTCGGCACCTCATTACTGAAAAAACAGATGGATAAAATTGTTGAGGGTCACGGCTCGGCGGGCGATATTGTCGCACTTGAAGAACTGTGTCAGCTGGTTAAAAACTATAGCCACTGCGGCCTTGGGCAAACGGCGGCAAATCCGATATTAACAACATTGGAACGTTACCTTGGTCTGTACGAGAGCCAATTAAAAGAAATCAGTTTCGAACCGGGATTCGATTTGGACGGTGCGTTGGAAACAGCACGGCGCATGGCGAATCGATATGATGCCGGAGCCCATTTAGCTCAAACGGAGAGCGAACATGAGTAAAACAATTACCATTGATGGCAAAATTATCCCTTTTGAAGAAGGTCAAACCATTATGGATGCCGCGATGGCGGCCGGGATCTATATCCCGCATTTATGCCATCAGCCCGAGTTTACCCCGCACGGCAGTTGCAAGCTGTGCACGGTGAAAGTCAACGGGCGCAACTGTTCCGCCTGCACCTTTCCGGCCATGGACGGTCAGGATGTACTGAGCGAAACCGAAGAACTGATCGACGACCGGCGGAAAATCACCCAGATGCTATTTGTCGAAGGCAATCATTTGTGCCCCGGCTGCGAAAAAACCGGTAATTGCCAGTTACAAGCGGTCGGTTACCATTTGAATATGCTCGACAACCATTTTCCGTTGTTTTACCCGGATCGGGAAATTGACGCCTCACATCCTGATGTGATGATTGACCAAAGCCGCTGTATTTTTTGCACCTTATGCGTTCGCGCCAGTCAACAAAAAGATGGTAAAAATGTGTTTGCGATCAGCGGACGCGGCATTAACAAGCATTTGATTTTTAATGCCGAAAGCGGCTTGTTAAAAGATACCGCCCTGGAGGCAACAGACCAAGCGGCGCATATTTGTCCAACCGGCGCGATTTTAATTAAACGCACCGGTTATCAAGTGCCGATCGGTGAGCGTATTTACGATCATAAACAAATCGATCAAGTCAGCTTGGCCTCATCCGGTTCCAGACCGGATGAGGCACTTCCACCATCCTTGGCAGTCGAAACGGAGCATGTCAAACATGGCGAATAAAATTAGAGTAGCAACAACATCGCTGGCAGGCTGCTTCGGCTGTCACATGTCGTTTTTGGATATAGACGAGCGCATGCTGCAATTGGTTGAAGTGGTTGAGTTCGACCGTTCGCCGCTGACCGACATAGAGCACTGCACTAATTGCGATATAGGCCTGATTGAAGGCGGCGTGTGCAATTCCGAGAACGTGCATGTGTTGCGGGAATTTCGGAACAACTGCAAGATTCTGGTTGCAGTCGGCGCTTGTGCGATTAACGGCGGACTGCCTGCCCTACGCAATCATATCCCGCTCGAAGAATGCCTGAACGAGGCTTATTTGGACGGAATCGGCGTGGAAAACCCTCAGATTCCGAGCGACATAGAATTACCCTTGCTGTTGAATCAGGTGCATCCGATTCATGAAGTGGTCAAAATCGATTATTTTTTACCCGGTTGTCCGCCCTCAGCGGACGTGTTCTGGAAATTCCTGACCGATTTAATTGAAGGGCGCGAACCTTCCTTGCCATATGAGTTGGTTCATTACGATTAAGCGCTTCAACAAGGGAGAAGATTATGTACACAGTTTATAAAATCAATGCCGATGAACTCAATGAAAATTTTATAGCATCAATTAAAGCGCAGTTTCAACACCAAGATATTGAGATTGCCGTTTGCGAAACAGCGCAAGTCGAACAGGATGAAACCGACTATTTATTGCGAGATTCCGCGAATAAAGCACGTCTATTAGAAGCTATAGATAATGTTAAAAACAGTAAATTGGTCGCTGTCGATTTAAACAATCTGTCATGAATATTGTTTTTGACCAAGATGCCTTTAAAGATTTTACCTACTGGGCAACTGAGGAAAAAAACTTTATAAACGACTTGTTAGCTTGATTAAAGAAACTGTGCGTAATCCATACACAGGCTTAGGTAAACCTGAAGCCTTAAAACATGAGTTGCAAGGTTATTGGTCACGCCGAATTAATGATGAGCATCGTTTAGTGTACAAGGTTGAAACCGACAGGCTGATTATTATCAGCTGTAAGTATCATTACAACAAATAACTCATACGAGAATTATTATGTACGAACATTTAGAAACAGCCGAAAATCGGGACAATTTAAAACGCGTAGTCGTTGATCCGGTCTCGCGTGTTGAAGGACACGGTAAAGTCACTTTATTGCTGGACGAAAACAACAAAGTCCAGCAAGCCCGTTTACATATCGTTGAATTTCGCGGCTTTGAGCGTTTTATTCAGGGCCGCCCCTATTGGGAACTGCCGGTTTTGGTGCAGCGTTTATGCGGTATCTGCCCGGTCAGCCATCATTTGGCCGCCGCCAAAGCCATCGACCAACTGGTTGGTATCGATCCCGAAAATTTGCCCGTCTCCGCGGATAAATTAAGACGCTTGCTGCATTTCGGTCAAGTATTGCAATCCCATGCTTTGCATTTTTTCCATTTATCCAGCCCGGATTTACTGTTCGGCTTTGAAAGCGACATCAGTAAACGTTCGGTTGTTGCGGTATTGGCCGAGTATACCGACATTGGCGTACAAGGCGTAAAACTACGCAAATACGGCCAGGAAGTTATCCGCATGGTATCCGGCAAACGTGTTCACGGCACCGGAGCGATTCCCGGCGGCATGAATAAATCATTAAGCAAAGCCGAACGCGATTATCTGCTGGAAGATATAGACCAAATGATAGCGTGGGCGGAAGGATCGGTCGCACTGATCAAGAAAGTGCATTGCTCCAACCTGCCTTTTTACGATGACTTTGCCACGATACGCAGCAATTACCTGGGCTTAACCAAACCGGACGGCGCGCTGGAACTTTATCACGGCGGTATCCGCGCCAAGAATGAGCACGGCGAAACCATCATGGATCATATCGATTATTGCAAATATAACGATTATATCCATGAAGAAGTGCGTTCCTGGACTTATATGAAATTCCCTTACTTGCTGTCGTTAGGACAGGAACAAGGCTGGTACCGGGTCGGACCGTTGGCGCGAGTCAATAACTGCGACTATATCGACACGCCGTTGGCGGAAGCCGCCCGTGTCGAATTTAAAGCGCACAGCGGCGAAGCGATGGTGCACAGTACCTTGGCGTTTCACTGGGCGCGCTTGATTGAAACCCTGCATTGCGCCGAAAGCATTAAAGGCTTGCTGCACGACCCGGATATCATGGGTCATGATTTGGTCGCACAAGGCGAAAAGCGCTACGAAGGCGTCGGCGTCATCGAAGCGCCGCGCGGCACGTTGTTCCATCACTATCAAGTCGATGAAAACGACATCGTTACCAAAGCCAACTTAATCGTTTCGACCACCAGCAACAACATGGCGATGAACGAGTCGGTGCGGCAAGTAGCGGCGGAATATTTGTCCGGCCGGGAACTTACCGAACCCTTGTTGAATAATCTGGAAGTGGCGATTCGCGCTTATGATCCTTGTTTGTCCTGCGCGACCCACGCGGTAGGCAAAATGCCGCTGCAACTGGAGTTGGTCGACGCCGAAGGCAAGCTGATCGATAAACTGGTCAAACACAGCGACGGTCAAATCGAGCGGAATAATGCCTAAACCGGTATTACTGTTCGGTTACGGCAACCTCAGCCGCGGCGACGACGCGCTGGGGCCGTTACTGCTGGAGCATATCGAAAGCCAGTGTAGTTTGGACGCCATTGAAATATTGTCCGACTTTCAACTCCAAATCGAACATGCGCTGGATCTCGAAAACCGGAGCTTAGTGTTGTTTGTCGATGCCTCGGTAGCCTGCGCCGAGGCATTCGATTTTACCGTACTGCAACCCGCTCGGGACAAAAGCTACACTACTCACGCGATGAGCCCTGCGGCTGTGTTGGATGTATATCAATCGATAAAAAACCAAATACCGCCACCGTGTTTTCTGCTGAGTATAAAAGCCGAAAAATTCGAATTGGGTGAAGGGTTAAGTGCAGACGCTGAAAATAATCTGGCAGAAGCATGCCGGTTTGCAGGGCGTTTATTAACTAATCCCGATCTTGATTTTTGGCTGAAACAGATAAATGCTGACAATTAGAGTCCAAGCGAATAACACATGCTCTTATATTTGATGTTAGCGAGGAAAATACAAGCCGCAGTAGGTCCTGTCAATATCGACCAGAAGGGCTGACCTGCTCCGGTGGCGTTTCACAGGCCACCGCCAATAGCCGGCAGATTTGTTCTGCCGTAAAGATGCCGAGGCTACCCGGCGCGGCTTGTCTGACAGCTTCACGTAATAATTTTGGTTTGCCTCCCGGCTTTTCCAAATCGGCACCGCCCTCTAACCAATGTTTCCGCCAAAAAACAACCGTGTCTTCACACAAGCCGGTGTCTTGGCTAATCGTCTTGTTGTTGCCTCCAACGGGCATCAAAGATGCCGCCAAGTGTATCCAAGGACGCAAGCGCCATATCCTCGTCGATACCTTGTGGCTCATCCTGGCTGTGGTAACGGCTGCCCATGTACCCGAGCGGGAAGGGGCGAAGCTTATTTTCGCCATAGCTGACAGGCAACTGCAAAAAAATACGCCGCATCTGGGTAGACGGGAGTTATAACGGCAAGGCATTCACCGCTTGGGTTGCTGAATGCTGCCGAATCATCTGGGCGACCGTACTCCGCCCCCAAGGTAGTTCAGGATTGAAATGATTGCCCCGCCGTTGGGTTGTGGAACGAACCTTTGCCTGGCTTTATCGTTATCGCCGTTTGAGCAAGGATTACGAAGTCTGTACCGATTCTAGCAAGACTTTTATCCACAGCGCTATGCTTAACTTAATGTTAAACAGGCCGGCTACGGCTTAATCTGAAAACTTTTGAGACACGCCACTAATAAACGGCGGCTGTTGCTTAGCCACCGTTGTCAGGAAGCGGAATAGCTTAGCTGGAGGCGTGAGCAAGTGCTCGGATTTAAATCAAAGCGTTATCGATATAACCGAATTTAATCGCCAGACGGATCAATTCGACATCATTTTTTACATGCAATTTACTGTACAGCCGGTAGCGATAAGTATTGATCGTTTTATCGCTGAGCAGCAACATTTCCGACATTTCTTTAATGGTGTTGCCTTGAAGAATGAGCGTCACCACTTCCGATTCTCTATGGGACAGGATAGAGAAGGGTGAGTCATTGCTTCCCGGCAAGCCCTGAAAAGCCAAGTTGTTGGCGACTTCGGAGCACAGATAACGTTTACCGTCGACGACCTTGCGAATGGCTTGAACCATCTCTTCTACCGGGGAACCTTTGGAAATAAAACTTAAAACACCCAATTTAAGTAATTGATGAGGAATCGGGCCGTCATTATGAACGGACAAGGCGATGATTTTGACTTTAGGGTTCTGTTGCAGGATTCTACGGCAGGCTTCTACTCCGCCTATTCCCGGCATGTTAACATCCATTAACACCACATCCGGAGACAGGGCGACAACAGCATCAACCGCTTCTTCGCCGGATTTAGCTATGCCGCTAACGGTAATATCTTCAACATCATTCAATAACGCTTCAATCCCGGTTCGAACAAGCTCATGATCATCAACAAGCAGGACGCTAATCATAACTTTTTTTCACCTTTTTATTAGTCAAGTCTAAAACCTCTGTTTGCTTATTTTTAAAGCGGTTTTTATATTCAGTGTGTTGTATTGTCTGAAGAGGCCGGCTTTACTTTTAGGGGGTAAAGACGTCTTATGTAATCAATGGCTTACAAAAAATAAGCGGGCCGTGGATATAGATAGCCGGTTGTATTCTTAAAAGCCGTCAATATACATGATATGTAAGTATTTATACATACGGCTTGATTTTTAAATGTCGGCATTAACTGGAAATGATCGGATTATCCGGATTGGCTTACCAAAGATTAATCTAAAAAAATAATATTAATCAGCGCGTTATAAATAAGCAAACAATATCTTATGGCGCGCGTGCGAATCCGCTTTAAAACTTAAAACGCCGATCAGTCTCAGTATTTCGATTTATCACGTTCTGCTAAGTCTCTTTCAGCAAAAAACTGTTTGTTTTTACGGTATAAGTACACTCACTCATAACCTAGTTAAGTACGCGGAAATTATGGCAAAATATGCTTATACATAATTGGGATAACAAAACTTAAATGAACAATAAACAACTCGCATCCTTTAACGCATTATCAGACGACGAACAGCAAATCCTCCAACTTTTGGCTGTGCATTACGCACCGATAGGGCAAACTGAATTTCAAACATTATTAAAAAAATCCGCCATCTCCTTAGCCAATAAAGCCGTCATCATTAATAAAACAGTCAGGGATAAACTACAGCAAGCGGAGTTGATTGTGCTTTCACCCGACGGTTGGCAGTGCCACCCGAACATTATCGAGCCCTTGATGCGGCTTGCTGTTCGGCAGCCTTGGTTTAATGAGTGGGCGACTTTTGTGGTTGCCGACCATAAGTCCTATTATTACGCTCGAGTGCTTCTTGCTCATTACATAAAAAGAATGCGCATTTATTTATACCGGGGTGACGAGAAAACGTTTTTCGCTGAAATGGACCGGATTCGGGCAACGCATCCCAGTCAATTTACCGATGTTATTTATAAGATTTTCTTTAATGACTTTGATGCGGACTGGTTTGCCGGTGTGCCTGAGCGGATTAAATTTTGGGTTTTAAGTTATTTCGTCAATGGCAATTTTTGGGATTTAACCGATTTCGCCTTGCAGTATCAATTGCTGGAACAGTATTTCGGCGCGGTCAAATCGGACACGCCGGAAATTGTCCATACGGTGCTTGAACAACGCTTGCTGCGCGGCAATTTTAACGATGCGGAAGCTTGGTTAAGCGGCGACACATCAATGCGCGGTTTAAAAATAGTGGCGGTCTTGCGTTTTTTACAAAACCGTAACGATGAAGCCTTAGAGCTGTTTAATGCCGCGCTGAAAACGCTTAAAAAAGACAGCGGTAAACGCAATATCAGTTTCAGCGGCGTGCACGGTTATTTTTTTAATTTGGCCTTATTGCGCAATCGCAGCTTTAGCGATCTGACCTTGCTTAAACAAAACGCGCAGATGACGGTTAAGTATGAAGGGCTGCACAATGCCTTTTACCTGCTCAATTTAGTCCTGCTGGATGCCGTCGATATTTATCAAGGCAAGCTGTCCGTCGAAAGCAGTGCGCATTTATTTAAAAGCAATGATTTTGCTTATGAACGCTTGTTCCAAGCCTTGCTGCTGTATTGGCTGGGCGAAATCGAAACGATGACCGCTAAAAATAAAGACTTTTTGGCCGGATTAGCCAAGTTTTGCGAGAAAGCGCAACAACAGGGCTTTGTCTGGTATGCCGCCGTGAGTTCGGCATTGCTGCAACGTTTGGGTTATAAGAATACAACCTGGGCTTGCGAGCCTATCGCACAGCAGTATGCGGATTCACCGTTTAGTGCGATTCTCGATCTATTGCCGCAAGTGTCGAAATGGCAAAGAGCCTTGGATGCGCTAAGCCAATTAAAAAGTTCTCCGGCAGCAGGCCAGACGCCTCAGGAAATACGGATGATATGGGTACTCAGCTTGGAAGATAATCAGGCTTTATTAGAGCCGAAGGAACAAAAGTTGGGTAAAAGCGGCCGTTGGACAAAAGGCCGTCCGCTGTCTTTAAAGCGTCTGTATCATAATTTATCCGACTTCGATTATTTATCCGAGCACGATCATCGCATTTGCGCGCAAATTCAGATGGAAAAGGAAAGCAGCGGCTACTACGGTTATTCCAGTAGAGAGATTTACGCGTTGTCGGAGGAGGCTATTTTAGCCGCCATCGGCCATCCGGCTATTTACTGGGTCAATCAGGAATTATCCGGTGCTCCGGTCGAAATCAGCACCGCCGAACCGCAATTGCTGGTGAAGGAGCATCAGCCAAACCTGCATATTTCATTAATTCCTGCCATTAGCAAACAAAAAATCATTGCCCAAAAAACCGCCGGTAACGGCTTATTGGTTTACAAAATTAACGACCAGCATCGCCAAGTCGCCGAGATTCTGGGTAAAAAAGGCTTAACCGTACCGGCTACGGCGCGCCAGCAAGTGATCGACTCGATTGCCTCGGTCGCCTCGATGTTAACCGTGCAATCCGATATAGGCGGCACCTCCAGTCTGGCGCAAAGCGTCGATGCCGACAGCCGTCTGCATGTTCATTTACAACCAGTCGGGCAGGGCATACAAATAGAGATTTTCGTGCAACCGTTTAGTACCGGCGGGCCGCTTTACAAGCCCGGCGCAGGCGGCACCACGGTGTTGGCGGAAATCGACGGCAAGCAACTGCAAACCGCCCGCGATTTCAAGCTTGAGAAAAAACACTTAAAACACGTGCTGAACGAATGTCCGCAGCTCTACGCCGACAAAGACGCCAAGTGGCTGCTGGACGATCCCGAAGCGGCGCTGGATACGCTGTTGCAGTTACAGGCTTTGGGCGATTTTGCGGTGCTGGAATGGCCGAAAGGTAAAAAAATTCAAATCAGCCGCGAACTCGGTTTGTCGCAAGCGCAATTTTCGGTGCGCAAGGAAAAAGACTGGTTCAGCGTCGAAGGTGCGTTGCAGATTGACGAACAGGAGGTGCTGGACATGCAGCGTTTAATGAACCTGCTAAACAGCTCGCCGGGCCGCTTTTTAAAACTCGAAGACGGCCAAATTATCGCGTTGACCCGCGAATTGCGCCAACGCTTGGACGATTTAGCCGGATTGGGCGAGGTGCAAAAGGACAAAGTGCGATTCCATCCGCTGGCGGCGCAGGCTTTGGATGAAATCACCACCGGCATGAACATCAGCGCCGCCAAACCGTGGCAGGATCAATTGCGCCGTCTTAACGAAACCGCCGATTTAAACCCTAAACTGCCGTCAACCTTGCAAGGCGAATTGCGCGATTATCAACGCGAAGGTTATCAATGGATGACGCGTTTGGCGCACTGGGGCGCAGGCGCTTGTCTGGCCGACGACATGGGCTTGGGCAAAACCGTACAGGCGTTGGCGCTGATTTTATCCCGCGCTCCGGACGGGCCCACGCTGATTTTAGCGCCCACTTCGGTCTGCATTAACTGGCTGGAAGAATGCGGCCGCTTTGCGCCGACGCTGAATGTCCGGCAATTCGGTAGCGGCGATCGGCAAGCGATGCTGGATGATGCCGGGCCTTTCGATGTGATCGTGTGCAGTTACGGCCTGTTGCAAACCGAAGGCGAGCGCTTGGCGCAAAAACACTGGCAAACCTTGGTTGCCGACGAAGCGCAAGCCATTAAAAACGCGCTGACCAAGCGCTCCAAAGCCGCGATGGAATTACAGGCCGACTTTAAACTGATTACTACCGGCACGCCGATAGAAAACCATCTGGGCGAACTGTGGAATTTGTTTAATTTTATCAATCCGGGCTTGTTAGGCACGTTGCAAAAGTTTAACCAACGTTACGCGCAGTCCATCGAAAACGAGCAGGATAGGGAAGTGCAGCAACGGCTTAAAAAACTGTTGCGCCCCTTTATCTTGCGGCGGCTTAAAAACGACGTATTAAAAGAATTGCCGTCCCGTACCGAAGTGACCTTGCATGTCGAATTAAGCCCCGAAGAGCGCGCCCTTTACGAAGCCCTGCGGCGGAACGCGATGCAGACCATGATGGAAGCCACCGGCCAGCCCGGACATCAGCAACTGAAAGTCTTGGCCGAAATCATGAAACTGCGCCGGGCTTGTTGTAATCCGCGTTTGGTCATGGAAGACAGCACCCTGCCCAGTTCCAAGCTGGAAGCTTTTGAAGAGCTGGTTGATGAATTGCTGGAAAACCGCCATAAAGCCTTGGTGTTCAGCCAGTTTGTCGGGCATTTAACGCTGATTCGCGAATTGCTGGACAAAAAAGGCATCGCCTATCATTACCTGGACGGCGCAACCCCGGTTCCGCAACGGAAAAAAGCCATGACTGCATTCCAGGCGGGGGACGGCGATTTGTTTTTAATCAGTTTGAAAGCGGGCGGCACCGGCTTGAATTTAACCGCCGCCGATTATGTGATCCATATGGACCCTTGGTGGAATCCGGCGGTTGAAGATCAGGCCTCCGACCGCGCCCACCGGATGGGGCAAAAACGCCCGGTCACGATTTATCGCTTGGTCGCCAAAGACACCATTGAAGACAAAATTGTCGAGTTGCATAAACACAAACGCGATTTAGCCAATAGTTTGCTGGAAGGTGGCGAAGTCAGCGGCAAAATGTCGGTTGAGGATATGATGGCGCTGATTAAGGATATTGATTAAAGCGCCTTCTGATAACTAACCAAGCCTGAAAACGCGGTAATGCCGATTAAACAGCGTTCAAGAGGTCCATGAATTCGACAGCGATTCGACTTGCTGCATGACCCGCTTCGGCGGCCTTATCCGGCGGATATTTGTAACGCTGCAACGTGCGCCGAACCAGTATCTTGAGCCGGGCTCGGACGCTGTCGCGCACCTGCTAATCGACGGTCGTGGATTTACGCTGCTTTTCGGTAATTTCGACGGCTATTAGTCTTTAAGGCCTCAGCGCTATCCGTGTTTTCAGAGGGTGAACTGCTATTCTAAACGAACCCTATAACGATTATTTAGGAAAGATGTTTATTGAATAACCGAATTACGAAATTGTTCGAACAAGTCGTTATTGTTTTCCGTCATTTCCGATCCGGCGTAAGCAAGGCTTTTTTCCAGTTGCCTGAGCGCACTTGGCAGTGCTGAAAATCAATGTTCATAATGCTTTCATCAGGCTATTTCGGCATCGCTCAGATAGCAGCCCGGATCTTCAGCCCAGAAATTGCCTGTCGTTTGCGCGGCCCTGACCCGGGTATTGCCGTTGCATATTTCTTGATACCGGCATCTGGCGCAACGGCCTTCGAGCGGTCTTGGCTGTTGTTTAAGACCCGCCATCAACGGATCGCCGGTATCCATCCATATTTCCGAAAAAGGCCGTTCTTTGACATTGCCCAGTTCATAATGCCACCAGAACGTGTCGGGATGGACATTGCCCAAATTGTCGATATTGGCGACATTGACGCCGGAGGCATTGCCGCCCCATTGTTCCAGCTTGGCTTTGATGTGTTCGGTTTTATCGGGAAAATGCCGGGCGACCCAGTGTAAAAAATAAACCGCATCGGCGTCGTTATTGCCGGTAACGAATTCGCGGTCTTTGTCTGCCTTAAGCCAGTCATAGCTGGTTTCAAACAGCAAATCCATCGCGGTCCGGGTCATTGCAAAATGGGCGTCGTCTTTTCGGTTTTTATTGCCGCGACCGCCGTAATTCAAATGCGATAAATAAAATTTGTCGATATTGCGCTGATCCATTAACTGTAACAACGCCGGAAAATCATGAGCGTTATCTTGCGTTAAGGTAAAACGCAGACCGACTTTGATGCCTTTTTCCAAGCATAGGCGGATGCCGTTTAAAGCTTGGTCGAAAGAGCCTTGCACCCGACGGAAGCGGTCATGAGTGTCTTTCAGACCATCCAGGCTGACGCCGATATATTGATAATCTATACTCGCGATTTCATCGATATTGGCTGCGGAAATTTTAGTGCCGTTAGTCGATAGTGCGACATAAAAGCCCATGTCCTTGGCGCGCCGGGAAATGTCGAAAATATCGGGATGCAGCAACGGTTCGCCGCCGGATAAAATCAGCACCGGGACTTTAAAGGCTTTCAGGTCGTCCATGACCGTATAAATTTCCGGCGTAGTTAACTCATTGGGAAAATTGATGTCTGTGGAAGTCGTGTAGCAATGCTTGCAAGTCAGATTGCAGCGGCGGATCAAATTCCAGATAACGACAGGAGCCGCCGGTTTACGAGCGGGTTTTAACGGTGTCGGGTCTATCAGTTCCCGCATATAGTGGCTTAGTCTGAACATGGTAAAACCTCTACAGGATTGAGCTTGTAAAACAGCTGATTAAGCGCTCAGGCAATAGTGACGGTAACTTATTTTGCCAGTGCAACGGGAAAGTTCGGATGCGCGGGATTGACAATCAATTGTTGCCGCAAAGGATCGACCATCAAGTCCATGGCTTCCAAAGGTAACACGCCCATCAATGCCTCATCGCCCAGCACCAGCGCCTCCGTAATATACGAGCGATTGCCGAAGATAATTTCAATCGGAGCGATACGCGGCACCTTAAGCTGCCTGCCATCGGCAAGCGTGACGATATGTCGGCTAACCTCGGTGGTATCAAACCCCAGTTGCACCGCGATGGCTTCGGTTACGCACATGAACGTCGCGCCGGTGTCCACTAAGGCGCGTATGCTCACACTTTGCTTGCTGAATAAATTGGTGAGCTTGAGTTCTGCGTAGGTAGTTCCCATCATCTGTCCTGCGGATTTACGGTTAAAAATTTCGACCTGTACGATTAGGATAAATCAATCGGTTCGCGAACAATACAAAAAACACTTAAATTTCAGCTTTATTTAATCGTGTGGACAAGGGGGGGCGTAGGGTGCGGTGAGGAACGAACCGCACCGTTTGCGCCGTTCGCGCCGTCCTCGATTGATGCGGTTCACTGCGTTCACCACATCCTACGATATTGCCTTTCTAATGTTTTAACGAAAATAGGGGGGTATTAATTGCAAGTTGCCTAAGTACTGGTGCGAAAGCCGGTTTTTTTCAGAATTTTGCTGCTGTATAACACGTCGCAGCCTTGATTATAACTGCTAAGCAGGTCAGCAATCCGTTGGATTTGTTCATCGACACCTTCTTGGCTTTTACTATGCACCATCGCAAATAAATTGTACGGCCATTCGGGAAGATGCCGGGGACGGTGATAACAATGGCTGACGAATTCCAATTGCCCGACTTTTTGCCCCAACTCGTCGATGACTTCATCGGGAATATTCCAAACCGTCATGCCGTTAAACCGATAGCCCAGTTTATAGTGATTGGGCACTGCGCCGATGCGGCGAATAATGCCGCTGTTTTGCATGGCTGTGAGCCGCATCATAACATTATCAGCGGTTAGGCCGAGTTGTTCGGCAATCGTCTGATAAGGTTCGGGCGTTAACGGCAAACCGGCCTGCGTTGCCTGGATGATTTTGCGGTCTGTTTCATCAAGCATGTTCAGGCTTCCAGTTTCAGGTTAACAAAGTATTCTTTGTTTTTCGGCATGTTGTAAACGCTCAGGCCGGTTTGCCGTTCTATCGCAGCGATGGTTTGTTGGATTTGTTCAGGCGTTTCGGTCGCAATCACAAACCACATATTCAATTCATGGTTGCGCGCGTAATTATGGGCGACTTCGGGAAAGGCATTGATAATTTCGGTGACTTCGTCGAAGCGCTCAATGGGCGCTTTAACGGCAGCCAGGGTTAAAGCGCCGCCCATTTGTTCGGCATTATACAAAGGGCCGAAGCGGGTTAAGCTGCCGTTATCCAACAATGCTTTTAACCTAGCTATCAGTTCCTGTTCGCTTAGCCCCAGTTGCGCGGCGACTTGCCGATAAGGTGCGGCGCAAATCGGAAAGCCGTCTTGCAGGGCATTGATAATGCGTTTGTCTATTTCATCCATCCGCTAAAGCCGTATTTTTATAAACAGCGCCGCGTTGTTTAAAACAGCGCTTGCTGAACAGGATTTCTCTATTGAAAGCGCTTAAGCCGCAAGCATCGATAAGCTGGTCTAATTGCTTTAACACCGTCGCCTTGTCTTTGCCGTGTATCATGCAATACAAGTTATACGGCCATTCCGGCTGTCTGGGGCGCTGATAACACAAAGTCACAAACGAAAACCGGCTGATATGACCGCCCAGCTGTTTAACCAGATTGTCCGGCACATTCCAGACGATCATCGCATTGGCGCGGTAACCGAGTTGTCGATGTTTGACGATAACGCCCATGCGTTTGATCAGGCCTTGTTGTTTAAGCTTAGTTAAGCGCTCTAGCACTTCGGTTTCAGGCATATCGCAAAGCCGACCGATTTCCAAATAAGGCCGGGCGCAAACCGGCAAACCTAACTGAATATGTTCGAGCAGTTGGCGGTCACGGGCATCAATCATGATTCAGCTCCAGCTTAAAGCCCAAGTCGATAAAAAAATCGTCCAGCATCGGCAGTAGCATGGCGGGGTAAGATGTATCCAGTTCTATGGCTTCAATCACGGCGCGTAAATGTTCGGCATCGGCAGCGATAACCACAAACCAGAGATTAAGCCGGTGTTCGCGTTCGTAATTATGATTGACTTCGGGATAAGCGCTGATTTTATCGGCAACGGTCTGCAACTGCTGTTCGGGAACCGACATAGCAAGCAGAGCGCTGACGCCGATATGGTTAGGCGGAATGACCGGGCCGATGCGGCTGATGAAATTATTATCGTTCAGCTCGGTAAAAGCCGATAAAACCTCGGCTTCGGTCACGCCCAGCGCATCGGCGATGTCCCGGTAAGGTCGCGCCGACAGCGGAAAATCGTGCTGATAGTCGTTGAGCAGCTGTTTATGCAAAGTCGTCAACATGGCCTTACAAACCGATTTTATGCGCCCGCGAGCTAAAGAAAATACCGTTGGGTTGCTTGGCGGGTAAACGGGTAATTTCCTGCAAGGTGTCGGTATCGTAAACCACCAGTTGATTATCGTCTCTTACCGCAACCCAGACTTGTTCGCCGCGCGGGGTGAATTCCATATGCAAAACGGCTTTTCCCGGCGTTAAGGTAAGACGCAGGGACAGGTCTTTAACATCGATAATCTGCAACTGATTGTTATCCGGGAAGGCAAAGTTAACCCAGACTTGCCGCGCATCGGGCCGGGCCATTACAAAAACCGGCTGTCCTGCGACCGCGATAGTGTCATGCAGTTTCCAGGTATTTTTGTCGATGACCAAGACTTTATGTTGGCCTATTGCCGGAGCAAACACATAATCGCCGGCGACCGCCCAGCCTTCAAGATGCGGCATTTTATAAACCGGCAGTTTTTCATCGTCTTTGCCGTAGTCGGGCAAAATGCGTTTGACTCCGGCATCGGTATTCCATAAATCCAATAAGGCCAAGCCGGGTTCGCCGAATAAACCGGCAATGTAATAATGCCCGTCCGGCGACATTAACGCATCGTAAGGTTGCTTGCCGATGTTCGGGAATTTTTTAATGACCGGTGCTTTGGGATTTTTAAAATCGGCCAGCCAGATTTCACCGGCATCGAACAGGCTGAACACAAACAGTTGTCCGGGCGCATCGACCAGTCCGACCACTTTAGAGCGCAGGCCGTCGCCATAGTTGGAAGGAATATCGGCGACCAGTTCCAGCGTGTCCGAGGAAAAAACTTTAACGCCGCCGGGCGTGTAGTTGGACACGGCGATTAATTTGCCGTCCTGGGAAATCGCCCCGCCGATGCTGTTGCCTGCCTGGACGATGCGTTTATCAATGGCGTCCTTGAGCATATCGATTTTGGTCAAGCCGCCGTCCCGGCCGAACACATAGGCATAACGCTGATCGCGGGAGAAAACCACCGAAGCGTGGGATAAATCGCCCAGCTTTTCGATTTCGGCTAAGCGTTTATGCTCGGTGGTGTTGACGATCAGCGCATTGCCGTCTTCGCGTTCGATGACGATGCCTAGGTCGCCGGTGGCGCGTAGATCTGCAACGGCGTTGAAGGAAAATAGCAAGACTATAAGAAAGAGTAGTTTGGTCATAAGGTTTCTGTGTATTAGCGATAGATGTCTTTTCGATGCCCAATTTCAACAACTATAATAATCAGTTCTTCATTTTTTAAATGGCAGATCAGGCGGTAATCGCCAACTCTATATCGCCAGTAACCGGCATATTGCCCTTGTAGCGCTTTTCCCAGCAGCTTCGGATCATCAGTGTCCGCAAGTCGTTTTCGTAGGAATGAAGCAATCCTTTGTTGAATAGGTTTATCCAGTTTTTTTAAATCTTGTTTTGCGCTATCTAAAATTTTAATCGTCCAGGCCAAGTTCTTTCACCACATCGTCAAAATCATGAATAGATTCTTTGCCGTCCAGATAGTTTTTATAAGCGGTGTCTGCTTTCGTTATCGCTTGCTCTTCCGCTAAATAGTCAAGTATGGCGTTTTTAATAATCGTGTCAGGTGTCAAGCCTTGTCTAGTGGCTGCATGGCTTAAGGCTTGTTCTGTGGGTTGGTCTAATTGTATGGTGTGCATAGGGGGTGTTCTCCGGTTTTATGGCAGTGTTCCAGCACTTTGATTCATTACTCAATCAATTCCTTTTGCATCAGCGGTGTTTGCCGGAAACGCCAATTCTCGCCGCCGCTCGAACAGGCTTATTCCGGCCTACGAGGCTAGGGTGAAGGGATATGCTTAGGAGCTGGCGGCGTATAACGATTATCCAAATCCTTATCGATTTTATCAGCAATACTTTCAATACCTTTAAGCGTCAGTTTCTCATCCCCGCCTTTAGTTTCTGAAATATAGTTACCGATTAAGCGACCGTCTTTAACCCTGATTAAGTGCCCCATAATATAGGCAAATAAAAAGCTGGGCTTATGCAGTCTTCCAACCAATACATAATCAGCGCCTACTATTCGACCAAGCTCGGCAGCAACGTCATCATGGTCGAACAGATAACCGAAACCGCTACTGGCTTTATCTTGGCTGACTGAATCAATTGAAACAATACGGTAATCGGCGCTTTTAAGCTCTTTTTCCAGCAAGGGCTTTAACGATGCTGTTCTATTGATTTCAGCAGCCGTCCTTGGTTTCATCGTCAAGTCGTTAAGTTCAAAATCCAAAATAGCAATACTTGTTTCCGCATTGACTTGGGTGATTGAAAGAACCAGCAAAAATAAAAAACAATACGTCTTCATTTGATCGTTTCAGTTAGGTTTTGTTTTATCGGATTTCTCACAGCCGGACGGGGCATGTTGCCCCGTTCGAAACGTTTTGCATTGGTTGCCTGTAGCCATTTAGCTCAGACATCACCAAAACGTTAGGGACGGGGTTGTAAACCCCGTCCCGCTTGGAGCCTCTTTAAAAAAAATGCTTTGCATAAATATTTCCTAGTTTTGCATTATTGGGGATTTCGTAGGTTAAACCCTGTTAAGCCAATAAAGAGGACGGCGGCGATGGTGTGCAACAGCTAGAATTTGAATGTTACCATCAGCTTCCCGAAAAATGACGTTGTAAGGAAAACCATTAACTTTTGCCCTACGAATGTCCGGTGGAAATTCAGCGCTGTAGCGGTCAGGCATTGCACAGACATTGGCGATTACCAATTTAACGGCTTCGTGAAAGCGTATGCCGAGTTCTTTACGCAGAGACTTATAGAATGCAACATGTTCCGCATATTCAGTAGCCGCTTCGGGGTGGAAAGTATGGATCATTTTAAAATTGCTTGGATTTTGCTTTCCACTTCTTCGGCAGAAACAAGCTGGACAGTTCCATTATCGATTTCAGCAGCGCGACGTTGTGCCTCTACGAACCAGAGTTTTTCGTTTTCTTGTTCCGACAAGTTATCCAAACTTGAAAGTAGTTTTTCAGCGAGTCGCGCCCTGTCTTCAATTGGAAGATGCAACACTTCTTGTTCAATGGCTTGGATATTCATGACTAAAAACCAAAGGTTGTAAATTTCGTTCTGAGGCTTTTAAGCCCCGAAAAGGTACGTGATGCTTGCTCTATCTGGCTGGCATGGTATTCCGTTTAGGTGGTAGGGGGGCATGTCTTATGAATTAAGTAAACTTAAAGAGGGTGCGAAGCGCATCGGCAATGTCACGACGACTCAAAATCGTATAATAACTACCATTATCTATAGCTGGATAATCTGTGTTTTTCTTTATAAGCTGGAAATCCAAAGCACCACACCAGTCATTAATTCGAGCATACCCAGGAGACCTCGGGATGAGGTTATCGTTACCTGACGCACAATGTTTGGCTAAGTTCATTCTAATAAGTTCAATTGCGCGATATATTTCCTCAATGTCATTCCAGGCGGCATTTATACGCTCTCGATACTGTGTATCATCTTTAAAACGCAACATCTGCCGTTTTCGAGTCTTGACGGTCTGATTCAGCGGGTCATCGATCATGTCTTTAACTTTTGAAACGATTCCTCCGTTTTTCTGTAGATTTTCAAACTTAAATTTTCTATCGCGCCACATGCGTAGAACTTCATACAGCGAATAAATCCACATTTGAGAAAGAGCGGAGACGGTCATTGTAGAGTCAGGTGTTTTATCTATTGCAATATATTCATTCAAAAGCGCGTACTCGTAGTGAGTAATAAGTTGATCAACTACGCCAATATTCATTGCTTGCATACCTAAGAAAACATCGTCTTCAAAGAAAGGCAGCTGCTTTATCTTTGTCGGAATAACGGAAAAATCAATTTTATCCAGGTTTTCGTACGATTCTCCGCAACCTTGAAATTTATGGGATACAAAATGCATATAAAACTATTGCTCTCAATTATAGCCTTAAGTGTCACAGGTTAGGCTTCATGCCTCAGGCAATCTACTGCCGTGGTTTGGAGTTGCGCAAAACCCCAACCAGCCAAGCCGCCTCATCTTTACTCATAAACGGCTGCCAAGGCGGCATCGCCGTGCCTTTGCGTCCCTCAAGAATAGTCGAAATCAACAACTCATCGGGCTTCCCGGCCAATGCCTCAGGCAATAAAGCAGGCCCCAGTCCGCCTTTTAAGGTCAAACCATGACACGCTCCGCAATCATGATTAAGCAGATTGCGGAGCGTGGTTTGCCGCTCCGGCGAGGGTTCACCGGCAAGACTGGAGCCGGCCCAAACGGCGGTAATAACCCAAATTAACAGCGGCAGTTTTTTCATGATGTTACGGTTTCAACTTGCCATAGTAAGTCGCGACATTATTAATATCTTCATCGCTTAACGAACCGGCGATAGCGTTCATAATGTCGGACTTGCGGGTTTTATCCCGGTACTGTTTGAGCGCTGTTTTCAAATAGTCGATATCGCGCCCGGCCAACGGCGGAAAAGGCGCATCGGCCGAAGGCATTCTAATGCCGTGGCATTGCGAACACACCGCCGCCGCTTTGGCCTCGCCTGCATAAATACTGGCTGCATCGACGCTTTGCGCCGCAGCCACTATCAACAATCCTGAAAGAATGCGGAGGCTCATTATTTCGCTCCTTTCATTTCGTCCGGGGAAAGGCCGCGAGTCATGTATCTGACGCGACCGTGGGAGAAGATACCGGCCGGGCTTTCCATCTGTACGGAAGCGACTTTCTCCAAAGACTTGGCATCATAAACAACGACTTCATCGCCGCTGTAACCGGCGCTGACATACAAAAATTTACCGTCGGCGCTGTATTCCGGGAAATAAGCATGTCCGCCTACATCCAAAGTTTTAACGACTTCCAGGCTCTTCTTATCGATCAGCTGAACGGTGCGGGCGCGACGGTCTTTAGAAATAATGTCCACCGCAACATATGGCGCATTGGCATGAGCCGCAGGCGATTCGGTGCCGCCGGAAACAGGAACTTGCTTGACCACTTCCATTGTGTCCAAATCCCAAACGCTGACCACCATTTTGTCGCAGTCGCCGAAATTGGTGCCGAAGCCCAAGGTGCGACCGTCAACTTCAACCACCGAGCCGCCGCCGACATGCGGTACACAACCGGCTTCCAGTTTTTTGATGATTTTGCGCTCTTTTAAATCAATCGCAGTCACGATGCTGTCGTCATAAGACGCAACCATCAGTTTGCTGCCGCCGTGGCTTAAGAAAGCATCGTGTAAATGGCGACCGACGTTTTCGATTTTAGTAACCGGGAAGCCTTCTTTTAAATCCACCACCCAAACTTGACCGGCGTTTTCCAAAGCAATCGCGAAAATATCGGCAAACGGGGTGCCGATGATCATGCCGGAATCGGAAGAGACCATTTTGCCGTCCGGATCGACGCCTTCCAGTTCGAAGGTTTTTAACGGCTCCAAGGTGTCGGCATCCAGAATGACGGCGTTATGCGGCACATAAGACCCGGCCATGATGTATTTGCCGTCGCGGGAAACCCCCAAGCCCGGCCCGTTGAAGCCGGTTTTAACGCTGCGCACCGCTTTCATCGAATACAAATCGACTTTGAAAATTTCCGCAGTATCGGTTTTTACGTAAGCCCAGCGCGGGTTGGCGGGGTTGTAGTCGATAATATGCGCGGCGGTGCCGGTAGGAATTTCGCCGATTTGTTTATGGGTCACACTGTTGATGAACACCGCTTTGGAACCCGAGCCGCGCCCGTATTTGCCCCGAGCCGCGACCCCGATTACATCGTCCATGCTGTTGATTTCATAGGTCGGTTTTGCGGGCAGGGTGGTTTCGTCTTTGACATAGACTTTGATCGAGGCCTTGATGTCGTCAATCGTCCAAGCCGGATTGGCCTGTTTCGGCGTGGTTTGCAGATGTTTAACCAAGCCGCGAATGTCGTCATCCGATAAACGGCCGTAGAACGGAGGCATTAAGGTGTCGAAACTGCCGGTCATAATCAAGCTGCGTAAAGCGGTTGGGCTACGGCCTTTTAAGGTTTCGGCATTCAAGCCCGGAGCGATAAAACCGCCATGATCGGAGCCGTGGCAACCGGCGCAATTGTCTTCGTATAAGCGATGCATATCTTTAGCGGTATCGGCGTTTGCCTGTGCGCCAAAAGGCAAAATAATCGCGGCTAAACCGATAAGGACTGATTTGGGTAGGTGTTTTTTTATTATATTCATTAGGTCGGACTCCAAGGTAGTATTGAATCAATATTATCGTGTCTGTTTAAAAAGCTCAAGCAATCATCGTTGTTAAGTCGAGAAAAAGCTCATCGTCTCTGCAATTTGTTGTTTAGCGTCATCCAGTATCTGTAGAGACATTTCGGCGGTTAACGCTTGGTTGCCCAATTTTTGAAAGGCCGGCAAGGAAATAAGTAAGGGCAGTTTGGTGCTGCCGGGGGAGGCCAGAATATTATGGTATTTTGCCAATAACACAATATCGCTCAGGCTGATATGTTCAGTGGTGCTGCTAAACCAGTCTACGGACAACAAGGGGATTTGTTTTAAATTATCCGGAAACCCCCATTTTTCCAGGATAACACTGCCTATTTGCCCGTGAACTTCACTGATGCACTGATTAATATCGGCCATTTGATAAGAGCCTTGCGGCAAACTTTCGGCAAAGGTCAAAATCGGCAGTACCCCGATATTATGCACAAGTCCTGCCAGCAAGGCTTCGTCAGCATCGACTTTTCGCGTTAATTGCGCCAGGGTATAGCTGATGCTGGAAATTTTGATGCTTTGCAACCAGGTGTGTTGTATGAGTTTTTTGATTAACGGGTTGTTGCTTTTGACCAGATTGTTCATGCTGAACGAGGTCACCAAATTACGCGTGGTGGTCAGTCCCAACCGATTGATCGCATCGAAGCAGTTGCCGATCGGGCTTAGCGGGCGGTAAATAGGACTGTTGACTACCTGAATCAGTTTGGCCGAAATGACCGGATCGCGGTTAACAATTTTGACAACATCGGCAATTCCGCAATCCTCCTGGATAGCTTTGCGCAGTTTCAGCGCAATATCGGGGAAGCTCGGCGTTTTGAGTTCGCCTTGCATAAAATGCTGGTAAAAACATTTAAAAAACGGGTTGTCTTGCAGATGATCGGATGTTTTCAGGTCGTTATTCAGCGGGGCGAGAGCGCCTTGGTTTTGCTGGAGTATGGTCTTGGCAAGATGGATCACGGTCACCTCGGAGCCGGCAATCGCGGTAAAATAATGCAGTTTGCCGGCTGACAACGGATACAGCGCTTTAAAGGTATCAGCGCTGACTTCAAGCCCGGAGCCGTTATCGGCCTCCATGAAAATGTTGCCTTTAATGATGTAGATTAAAGAATCTATTTCAGTGCCCCGGTTAAAAACGATAGCGCCGGGCGCGAAACTGGCGGCGCTGATTTGTAATTGTTGTATTTCCTGTTCGGTCAGTAGTTGGGCGAGCGGCATCAGCCTTTTTAAAAAGGAAACCGGAATATTGATGTTTTTGGTCGCGGCGGGCTTTTTGGGAGGAGCGGGTGATGGAGTCGGTTTAGCGTTGCTTGCTGTTGGTTTGGGCGTTTTTTTCTTGAAAATGTTCCAGAACATGATTATGGAAAATTCCTCTCTATAAAGTCTGATGTGCGATGGCTACGGCAATATACAACGAATTTACGAGGAAAGCAGTAGCTTGGCGGATTTACGCAGGGTTGGAAATGAAATGATTGCGGCTTGTCGGTTGTCGATGAATCAAGCAAGAATGGAACGCAGAGGGCGCAATCAAATGTTTTTTAACAAAATGCCAAAAGCAATTCACCACGAAGACACGAACGACTCCAAGGATGGAGGAGGTAGAGCAATGCATGGAGCAATTGCCGAGATCACGAAGGAAAACATAAAACGTCATATCTTCGCGGTGAGTGAAAAACGTTAAAAGAATTTTGAACCACTACTTAGGAACGCGCATGAAATAACTGCGGCAACCGGCTCCCTATCCTGCTGGAGAGGGGTGAGGAGAAATCAAATGCCCAGGTTAGCAGTACGTCTTGCAACGCGGGAATTGCCTAATGACGAGCATTCACATCCCTGTGCTCTGGATTCCGGCAATCCCTGCCGGAATGACGTGCTTTTATAGACTTGTGTATAAAGACGAGCGCCGGAGCGTGGGAACGATAGCGGACCCTCTACAGACTTTGCGTCGTTCTATTAATTGCGGGCTCTATAATCATAGCTATCGGCGCTTTCTGTGTTCCATCGTTTTGGGAATCGTCTTTGGCTCATTCAACCGCGCTCTTCGGATAGCCACTCCAACCATTCGCTGAGTACGATCAGCGTCCAAATCGGCCGGGCATGATCGGCCTTGCGTTGTCGATGTTCCTGCAACAAGTCCAGCGCAACCTCACCATTAACCCCGACGCGATCCAGCAAGGGCGAGGCTAATTTCGCTTGAGCCCAAGGGTAAAGCGGTTCGCGCAACCAGCTGTTCAAAGGCACGGAAAGCCCTCGTTTTTTGCGGTGTACGATTTCCGCAGGCAAATAGCGCAGGGCATAGTGCTTTAAAAAAACTTTGGTTTGCAATTTATCGATACGTTGCTTTTCCGGCAGAGTTGCGGCAAATTCCATGACCTGCCGATCAAGAAACGGCGCGCGCAGTTCCACCGCCGATTTCATACTGGCGCGATCCGCTTTGGTCAGCAAGCCTTCCGCCAATGACGTTTCCAAGTCATGCTGTTGCAGTCGGTCCAGCATGTTTGTCGCTAAACAGCCGGAGCTTGCAAGCAATGGCTGCGTTACTCCTAAACGTTCTAAAACGACGGGCGGGATGCAGGAGTTCCACAGGATATGGCGGCCCATGAAGTCCAACTCGTCGCCTTGAATGAAGCGCTTAAGCAGGAAGGCAAGCGTCACTTTTTTATCGCTGCCGGGCCAGCGTTCTACTGTGCGCCGTATCAATGCCCGGATTGGATGCGGAAGTTGCGCATACCGGTTGGCGAGGCCGGCGCCAAAATAGGTGGGATAACCGCCGAAAAGTTCATCCGCGCCTTCTCCGACCAAAGCGACGCGCACATCTTGCGCCGCGCGCCGCGCCAACAGGGCGCTGGGAACCCAAGCCGGATCGGCCAGCGGTTCGCCGACTTGGCGAATTAGTTTGGCGAGTGTCGGCGGAAAATCTTCGGGACTGACCCAGACCGGCACAAACTCGACATTCAGTTGCTTAGCCACTTGCTCGGCATAATGACCTTCATCATACGAGGCTTCGCTGAAACGAAGGCTGTAAGCTTTGAGTGTCGCTGCCGGGCGAATGGACCGGGTTACCGCGGTGATTAACGAAGAATCCAGTCCGCCGCTTAAAAATAAGCCGAAATCGACGTCCACATCGCTTTGCAAACGTACCGATTCCCGAAAAATGGCGTCGAACGCATCCAACGAGCCGGGCTGTTTCGTCGTCTGTACGGGATTCCAGCGCCAATAACGTCTGCGTTGAATGCCGTTGGCGTCTATTGTTACCACTTCTCCGGGCGACACTTTTTGAATATCGGTGAAGGGCGTTGCCGGCGAAACAAAAAAACCGGCTTGCAGATAAGCGTGAACGGCGTCGGTGCCGATCTTAAACGGCTGTGAAGTTGAGCTTACCAAGGCCGCTATCAGCGAGGCGAAAACAACCGCACCGTCGTTGACCGAGAAAAAAAGCGGCCGTTCTCCGGCTCGGTCGCGGATAAGTATGAGCTTTTTGTCGCGCGGATCCCAGATTGCGATAGCGAAAGCGCCTTTGATCCGTTCGACAAAGGCGTCGCCAAGCTCCAGATATAAGCCGGGAATAACTGCAACATCGGTGCTTTGCTCAACCGGTCGGCCGCGAGCCTGCAACCACTCGCGCAGCTCAAGGTGGTTATCGATTTCGCCGTTGCAAGCTATCATGACGCCGCTGTCAGCATCTACAATCGGTTGTTTGCCGTCGTTTAAGCCTCGGATAGCAAGCCGGGTCATGCCGAACCGCGCGCTTTGATCGCCGTCAATCCCGGTGTCATGCGGGCCTCGATGCATCAATGCATCGACCATCCGGGTTACTTGCAGTTGTACGGAATCTTCGTCCGTCATACCTTGGCGGATCACTAAACCACAAATACCGCACATATTATTTTCCAGCCGGAGTGGGCAGCAAGGCTGCAAAGTAATCGGCATTGAGCGCCACGACTTCAGCGCCATGCGCTAATGCGATGTCTTTAAGTTCGGTCAATCGGTCTTTTTTGGCCAGCAGGTAAATCGGATGAGTGCGGGCGGCAAGCCACTGCTGCCGTTGCGCTGTCGGCACGATTATCTCCGGCCAGGGCTTGCCTGAATTGAGGGTGAAAACGATATAGTTGCTGGTGAGTTCTGCACCGTCATCGCTTAATACGGTCACCAAGCGCTTCAGATAAAACGGTAATCCGCTGGGCATGCAGTGCAGGCAAGCCACTTCGGCTGCGGGAGATAATGTTGCCGAGATGTGTTCAGCCAAGCCGCGCGACGAGCGGCTCTGCGCATAGAGGCTCAAAATATCAAAATTAACGCTCAGTAACAGCAAAGGAAAGCTGATGAAGGCAGCAAATATCAAGCGGGTATTACGGGTCAGGAGAGCCAATGCCGAAAGCAGCGCAACGATACCGAACGATATCGCCAAGGGGAGAAAGGTGGGTATGAAAAGATTGAACAGCTCAGGTTTAAATCTGAGCCTGCTTTGCAGCACTTCAGGGTTAAAGGCGATAACGCAAACAATTACCGTCGCCAGCGTACTCAGCAGAAGTAACAGCAAGGTTCCGCGCCGGAGCGTACCAGCCGCTCGCCCGGTGCTGTGGTCCAGTGCTTTAGCAAAAACACGCGCGGTCAGGATGCCCAGTGCGACCACCGCGGTGAGAACATAGCCGGGCAGTTTCGATTGTGAAACCGAGAAAAACAACACCACTACGATAGCCCAAACGATAAGCAGGCGGTCGGCGCGAGACCAGTTTTTTCGTTTTTGCCATGCTGTAACAATGGACTCCGGCAGCAGTAAGCTCCAGGCGAAAAAAGTGCCTGCAATAACCGGAGCATAGTAATAAAAAGGCGCGGTGCGGTGGAATTCGGTGGTGGTAAAGCGGGCAATCGATTCCTTCATAATGCCGTAATAAGGGAAATCGGGGCGAAGCAGCGATAGGCCGATAAACCAGGGCAGCACGATGGCAAAGAAAACAGCCCAATTACGCAGGGCAAAGGCGCGTTGCATAACGCTCAGTCTACCTTCAAGCCCGTTAAAGACCGTCACGACGAGGCTGGGGATAATAAATCCTACGGGGCCTTTAATCAGCGTGGCGATGCCGGCCGATACGGCGGCCAGCAGGTACCAGCGCATGCGTTGCCGTTCTTCGCTTTCCTCAGCCAGAAAGCAGGCAAAAATGGACGCGCTTACAAAAAAAGCCAGAGACATATCGAAAATAACAAATCGCGAAAACACGATGTAAAGCGGGGTCGTGGCGATGATCAATATGGCTAAAAGGGCGGTGCGCCGGTCGTACATTTTTTGGCAAAACAGGAACACCGCGATAAGCAAGGCGAAGCCGAAGACAGCCGAAGACAGCCGGGCGACGCCTTCGGATTCTCCGAACAGCGAAAAAGACAGGGCGATAGTTTTGAAGTAAAAGGCAGGCTTATCGAGATAGGCCAGCCCATCATAAGTGGGTACCAACCACGAATGGGATTGGCTCATTTCTCGGGCTACTTCAGCGTTACGGCCTTCATCCGGCGAGATTAACGGCCATTCTCCCAAGCGGCCGAACAGCATATAAGCACAGATAAGAAAGGTAAAAACCGGAAGCAGGTGATTTGATTTGATTGCGGCCATGCTGCTGTTATCGGCAGAGTAAGTTGCTTGGGAGGAAAAGAACTTCATTGTTTAGGTATCCAAATGTTTTTTATTGTAAAAACAAGAAGCTGCTGTTATAGCAGGGCTTTTGTTTCACTATTATTAATTCAAGCCGCTTGCCGGGTTTAGCCTGGGAACCTTATTGTTTCTGTGCCGTTTAGTCAATAGAACACCTGTTTAAGGGAACGAAATCTTTGACTGTCGATTATCAAACACACTCTGGTTGTGTTATTTGAGTCATTAACCGAATTTGAAAGCGCTGTATGCATATTCCTAAATAATAACTGAAATATCATCATAGTTATTGCATGTGGACAGTGGAAAAAAATACCGGCATACATACTTAAACGTTTATCCAGCCGGCGCCAGGGGTAGGGGCTCTTACACCATGGGGTTAAGCGGTGCTTGGTCCTCCGGGCTAAAGACTGAGCATTCGTATGACGGAATTACCGCTGGAATAAGCTCGTAAAATAATGCGAGAGTCGATTTTGACATGATATGATATACGGTTTTTTTAGATGGGTGGATCTTGAGTAATTAGCTTGGGATTACTTGTAGGGTGCAGGTTTATCTGCACCTGCAACCGGCAATGCCGGTTGTTGAAAAGTCGTTATTATTTTTTATATCGTGTTTCTGAGAAAATTACCGCAATGAACATTCGCGCACTACTCGCTTTTACCTTCTTGCTGTCTGTCGGCAGTCATGCAAACGCCACAACTTATGCAATGCCGGAAAACAGCAATGATACCGTAATCACTCAATATCCTGACGGTATGCCTTTAACGCGTGCAGAGCAGGACGAAACCTTATTGGATGTGGCGCGCCGCTTCCTGTTGGGACAAACGGAAATCGTCAGGTTGAATCAAGACGTCGATCGCTGGTTGGTCAGAAAAGGCGAGATTGTTCGTTTATCCAACAGGCGTATTTTGCCGGATTCGCCTCATAACGGCATTACTTTAAATATTTCCGAATACCGGATGTATTATTATCCACCGGTTAAAAAAGGCGAAAAACCTAAACAAGTGATGTCCTATGCGCACGGCGTCGGCAGGCAGGATTGGAAGACGCCGTTAGGTCAAACCAAAGTTGCCCGGAAAATCATGAATCCCGAATGGCATCCGCCCGAGTCCATCAGGCGTGAACATGCGGCGAATGGCGACCCTCTGCCGGCTATTGTGCCTCCGGGGCCGCATAATCCGTTGGGTTCACGTGCCTTGTACTTGGCGCTGCCCGGAGAATACCGCATCCACGGTACCGATATCGACAAGATTAACGGTATCGGCATGCAGATAACCCACGGTTGCATTCGTATGTATCCTGAAGATGTCGAGCAGTTATACGATTATGTTTCAGTCGGGACGCCGGTATATATTGTTAAACAGCCTATCAAGGTCGGTTGGCTGGACAATGTGCTTTATGTTGAAGCGCATCCCGATTTGGAAGGCGAGGAGACTACGCTGGATCAGCGCTTTGCGATGGCCTTGGCGTTGATTCGAAAAGCCAACAATAATCAGGAAGTGACCGATCTCGACCAAGCCGCTTTGAATAAAACGCTTAAAGAACAAAGCGGCGATCCTGTAGCCATCTATGAACGCTTGCCGCCGCTGGAGGATTTGACCGCTGAAGGAAGCAATCTCGAGCAGCAACTGTCCCTGCCTGTATCGACGCAATCGCCGCCAAAGGTGCCGGTGCGCGTATCGGTTCCCGCGCCGAAACCGGCGCGTAAACCTTCTCCGGACGGTTATTATCACGGTAATTAAAGCCACGGCCGACGATCATAAATACTTGCCGTCGGTATCCGCTTATATTGCTTAAGCTGATACTGATGGGAAATTATAAATAACCTCGGCGGGTACAAATGCCCTGCGTATATATCTGTTAAACTACGTATTTTTTTAACGCACCTCCTTTTCCCGGTACATTCCTTTGAAAAAAATCCTTATTTCCGACAAATTAGCAGAAGCCGGCATCAATTATTTAAACGATCAACCCGGCATACAAATTCATATTGAGACCGGACTTAACGAAGATCAGCTTTGCGGCATCATCGGGGATTACGATGCATTGTTGATTCGTAGCGATACGCAGGTGACTAAAAAAGTGTTGCAGGCGGCAAAAAGCTTAAAACTGATAGGCCGCGCCGGTATCGGCGTCGATAATGTCGATATTCCCGCCGCAACGGAGCTGGGAATTATTGTGATGAATACGCCGGATGCGAATGCAACCACCACGGCCGAATTGGCGATTGCGCATATGATGTCGCTGAGCCGCCATTTGCCGACCGCAGACCGCTCGGTTCGCGCCGGGAAATGGGAGCGCTCCAAGTTGATGGGATCGGAAATTGCCCATAAAACGCTGGCGATACTGGGTTTCGGCACTATCGGGCGAATCGTCGCGCAACGCGGTTTTGGCCTGAAAATGCAAGTGATTGCTTATGATCCGTTTGTCGCTCCTGAAATATTCGAAGACTTGGGCGTTGAGTCGGTGACGCTGGATGAGCTGGTGACTCGAGCGGATTATTTAACTTTGCACTGCCCGTTGATTGAAAAAACCCGTAACGTGATCGGCAGCACTCAGCTGGCGATGATGAAAAAAGAGACGATGATTATTAACTGCGCCCGAGGCGGCTTGATTGACGAGGCGGCGCTGTATGATGCGTTGAAAAACGGTCGACTAGCCGGTGCGGCGCTTGACGTTTACGAAAATGAGCCGCCTGCCGGTTCGCCGTTGCTGGAGCTGGATAATATTGTCTTTACTCCGCATTTAGGCGCGTCGACCAGCGAAGCGCAAGTGGCGGTAAGTGTTGAAATCGCCCGGCAAGCGGTCACCTTTTTAAAAACCGGCGAAGCGGTTAATGCGTTAAACCTGCCTAGAGTGTCAGCGGAAGAACTGAAAAAATCCCACGAATTTATGAATCTGGCTAATATTTTGGGCAAGGTGTTGGTGGGTTTGGCGACCAAGCCGATAGAAAAAATAGAAGTGGTGCTATTAGGCAAAGCGGCGGAAGTTGAGGTGCGACCGGTTTCTGTGGCGGCCTTGGTGGGAGTATTAAGCGGACAGTTTTCTACACCGGTCAATCGGGTTAATGCCGAAAATATTGCCAAACGCCAAGGTATTGCTTTGATTGAATCGAAAACCGAGGAAACTCAAGATTATTTATCCTTAATTCGTGTTATCGGGCATTGCGCGGACCGCACCATTACATTGGCCGGAACGTTGTTAGGCGGTTGTCATCCGCGTTTGGTTTGCATCGATCAGTTCGATATTGAAGTGGTGCCGGAAGGAACCTTATTGGTGACTCAGCATGATGACAAGCCGGGTGTTATTTCGGCCATCAGCAGTGTGTTGGGTAATGCGAATATCAACATTACCCGAATGCAGGTAGGCACTGCGGATGTGCAGCAGCGGGCGATGGCGGTTATCAGTGTTTCCGAACCCTTAACAAGCGATTTGTTGCAGCAATTGTGTCATATCCCTGCGGTACATAAAGCTATCCAGATTAACTTATGAGTTTTGACGTCATCTGCTTTGATTGCGACAGCACCTTAAGCAAAATAGAAGGCATCGACGAACTCGCCGGACGCGTCGGTTTGGGCGAGGCGATGGCTAAACTGACCGACGCGGCGATGAATGGCGAGGTGCCGCTGGAAGCGGTCTACGAGCAACGTTTATCGTTGATCAGGCCGGATCGGGGCAGTATCGAGTGGCTGGGGGATGTGTACATTGAGCGGATCGTCGATGGCGTTAAAGAGGTGTTTGAGACTTTGAGCGCACAAAACAAGGAGTTGCATATTATCAGCGGCGGAATCCGTCAAGCTATTTTGCCGCTGGCGAAGTGCTTGGGTTTAGCTGAAACTCAGGTTCACGCCGTCGATATTTATTTTAACGAAGACGGCAGTTATCGCGATTATGACCGGAACTCTCCGCTGGCCAGATCGGGCGGAAAAGCGGAGGTTTGTAAGCGCTTGCTTAAGCCGGAAAGTTCAATGGTCATGATAGGCGATGGCAAGACCGATATGGAAGCCAAACAAGCCGGAGCCGTTGTGGTCGGCTTTGGCGGCGTGGTTGATAGGCAGGTTGTCCGGGAGCTGGCCGATTTTTATAGTGCCGAACCGAGCTTGGTTTCTGTTTTGGCGCATGTCTTATAAATTTAGTAATTGTTTAGTTAGATAAAAAAGGCGAAAGGCAAAGAAATTTTCGTCCTTTGTCTTTCGTCTTGTGTCTATAGAGCCCTTTCTTCGGTTGCCGAGAGATTTCGAATATACATTCTAATTTGTTTTAAGAGAGAGACAATGGCAGGGCATAGCAAGTGGGCTAATATCAAGCATCGTAAGGCAGGGCAGGATGCTAAACGCGGCAAAATTTTCACCAAAATGCTGCGCGAGATTACCGTAGCGGTAAAAACCAGCGGACCGGACGCGGCAAGCAATCCCACTTTACGTACCGCGATAGACAAAGCTTTAGGTGCGAATATGCGCCGGGATACTATCGATACCGCGATCAAAAAAGCGTCCGGCGCATTGGAAGGCGTTAATTACGAAGTTGTACGCTACGAAGGTTACGGCCCCGGCGGCACCGCGGTTATGGTGGATTGCCTGACCGACAATCGTAACCGCACCGTCGGCGAAGTGCGCCACGCTTTTTCTAAAGCGGGCGGCAATTTGGGTACCGACGGCTCTGTAGCTTATATGTTCAGCAAGATCGGCATCCTCAGTTATGCGCCTTCCGTTGATGAAGATGCGTTGATCGAAGCGGCGTTGGAAGCCGGAGCGGAAGATGTGACTACCCATGACGACGGTTCGGTTGATGTCACGACGACGCCGGAAAGTTATCTGGAAGTAAAAGATGCCTTGGTTGCGGCGGGTTTCGAGCCGGATAATGCCGAGATCACCATGCAGGCAGCAACGTTGGCCGAACTGGATGCCGAGGATGCGGCAAAAATGATGCGCTTGATCGACCGGTTGGAGGATTTGGATGACGTGCAGAATGTTTATTCCAATGCGGATATCAGCGACGAGATTATGGAAGGGTTGGATTGATAGTCTTGTAGTATGGGTAGGGGAGATGCCGAAACCCATCAAAACAAAGCGCCATATGTCATGGGATTCGTGTCGCTCTACCTTACGCGCTCACAGGCTGAGTGTTTTATAAAACAATTATGCAAGAATCACATTACGAAGTCGCAAATCATATAAAAGAACTTGGGTTAGCTATGTTATCCCACTCTTTACGGCATTCTTTACAAGAATGTTTTGTTAGTAGTGACTTAACCTCGTACATGGATTGTTTAGGCGTTTTACAAGCAGCACATGCTTGTGAGATTTTAATAAAGGCTCGCATTGCTCAAGAAGATCCTTTGAGGATTTTCATCAAACCTCCTGAATCCAATCACGAGAATTTCAATATTGAGTCTTTAGCTAAAGCAGGAAAGACATTTCAATATAGTGAACTTCCTAAAATATTGAGAAAAACTACTGGATATGAAATAAAAGATAAACAGAAATTTGAAGATTTTGGGGTATTGCGTAATACCATTCAACATTTTGCAGTACCAGAAAACCGAGATTTAACACAAGAAACTATTGAGTTCATTTTTTGCGTAATTGAGCCTTTAATAAACAAATCTTGGGGGCTTTATGCAACAGATTTCTACGTAGAAAACCCAATAGATGCTTTAGGAATTTTTCCGCCAAATTATGATGATGAACCCCATAACGATATTTTTAATATTCTCTTAAAGGCAGATATATCATTTCTTATCTCAGAGAAATACAAAGACCAAGTTGAAAAAGACAGGAAAAAGCTTGAACTCATTGTAAGGGTGGCTGATTTTATAACCGGACTTCCTGAGAAATCGCTACGCATTGGTGATGAGGCCATGATTAAACAGATTAAGGATAAGTTTAATTTATCATCGTTTGATGCAATGAGCTTGCAATCTGAAGTGTTGCATATTTTGCGTAAAAAAACATGCTATAAAAAATGGCGTATTACACCTTTGAGATAATTGAGATAGAGATAAAATAATATCCATCTCCTATTTTATTTGAAAAAGAATTTTTGATGGACTTTGAATGGGATCCCGAAAAGGCGGATATTAACGGTAAAAAGCATGGCGTTTCTTTTGAAGAGGCTTCTACTGTATTTGGGGATTATTTATCCTTTACTTACCCTGATTTAGCGCACTCCATTCAGGAAGAGCGTTACATCATGATCAGCCTTTCCAATAAAAATAGAATATTGGTTATTTCTCATACTCAACGTGGAGAAAGTATCAGAATTATCAGTACCCGACAGGCAACAAAACGAGAGAGAGATTTTTATGAATCCAGAAAATAGCGATGAATTAAATGATGAGCTTCTTGATGAATATGACTTCTCTAAAATGAGTAATGGTGTTCGGGGAAAATATGCCAAGCAATATCATGAAGGGGTGAAACTTATTATGCTTGAAGCGGATGTTGCGCAAGTATTTCCCGATGCAAAATCAGTTAACGAAGCCCTGAGAGCCTTATCAAAAATTATTCTGCAACATCAAAAAACAGTCTAATTAATGAAGATTTTAGGGATAGATCCCGGCTCGAGAATAACCGGTTACGGCATTATAGAAGACTCATCGAACGGCTATAGATACATCGCCAGCGGCAGTATTCATATCAAAGCCGACTATTTCCCCGATCGGCTTAAACAAATTTTTGATGGTATTTTGGCAGTCGTTGAGCGCTATCAGCCCGAGCAAATGGCGATAGAGCAGGTGTTTATGCATAAGAATGCCGATTCCGCGCTTAAATTGGGCCAAGCCAGAGGAGCGGCAATTTGCGCTGTGCAAACTACCGGTTTGCCGGTGTTCGAATATGCGGCCAGGCAAGTCAAGCAGGCCGTGGTGGGCAAAGGTAGCGCCGAAAAAGCCCAAGTTCAGCATATGGTGAAAATTCTGCTAAATATTCAAGGCGAGTTACAAGTCGATGCCGGCGATGCGTTGGGCATCAGTATTTGTCATGCTCATTATCAGCAAACTGCACAACGTTTGCAGCAAGGTCGGTTACGGTGATCGGTTTTTTGCGCGGCAAGCTGGCGTTTAAAGCGCCGCCGTTGTTAATGCTCGATGTGAACGGTGTCGGCTATGAAATCGAAGCGCCGATGACGACTTTTTATAACCTACCGGCTATCGGTGCAGAAATAATGCTGCATACGCATCTGGTGGTTCGGGAGGATGCGCATATCTTATTCGGGTTTTCGACCGATGCGGATCGGGCGATGTTCAGGACCTTGATTAAGGTCAATGGTGTCGGGCCCAAACTGGCGTTGACGATTTTATCGGGCCAGAGTGCCGAAGAATTTCATCGCTGTGTTCATAACAATGACACGCAAGCCTTGGTGCGCTTACCCGGAGTCGGTAAAAAAACGGCCGAACGCTTGATTATTGAAATGCGCGACAGATTGCCGGACCTGATTAATGCATCCGACTCAAGTGAATTGCCGGTGGCCGGTGTCGATAAAATTCAGTTCGTCAGCAATCCAAAACAGGAAGCCATTAGCGCCTTGTGTTCATTGGGCTATAAGCCGCTGGATGCCGGTAAAATGGTGCAAGCTATTAATGTTGAAGGTAAAAGTTGTGAAGATATTATCCGGCTTGCCTTGCAAGGCTCGGTAAGATGATTGAAAGCGATCGCATGGTGACGGCTCATCGCCACTCGGATGAAGAGCGTCAGGATCGGGCTATCCGGCCCAAACGCTTGGCCGATTATATCGGCCAAAAAGAATTGCGCGAGCAAATGGAAATTTTCATTCAAGCGGCAACAGCGCGAAAAGAAGCCTTGGATCATGTGTTGATTTTCGGCCCTCCGGGCTTGGGTAAGACGACGCTGGCTAACATTATAGCCGCCGAAATGTGTGTTAAAATTCGCCAAACGTCCGGGCCGGTGCTCGACAAGGCGGGCGATCTTGCAGCGCTGCTGACTAATCTTGAAGCGCATGATGTGCTGTTTATCGATGAAATACATCGTTTAAGTCCCGCGGTTGAAGAAATTTTATATCCGGCGATGGAAGATTATCAGCTGGATCTGATGATCGGTGAAGGCCCGGCCGCGCGCTCGATCAAGCTCGATTTGCCGCCTTTTACGCTGGTTGGCGCAACCACCCGCGCCGGTTTGTTGACCTCGCCGTTGCGCGATCGCTTTGGCATTGTTCAGCGCTTGGAGTTTTATACGATTGAAGAATTGTCGACCATCGTGATGCGTTCAGCCAAGGTATTGGGTATTGCGATGGAATTGCGCGGCGCTTATGAAATCGCCCGCCGCTCTCGCGGTACGCCGCGTATTGCAAACAGACTATTACGCCGGGTGCGCGATTATGCGGAAGTAAAAGGCAACGGCACCATTACCGAGGAAGTGTCCTTTAAAGCCTTGGAAATGCTGAAGGTGGATAATAACGGGTTTGATTCCTTGGACCGAAAACTGCTTTTAGCCATGATTGAAGGTTTTGCCGGTGGGCCGGTCGGCTTGGATACGCTGGCTGCTGCGATTAATGAAGAGCGCGGGACCATTGAAGATGTGGTGGAGCCGTATTTGCTGCAACAAGGCTTTATCATGCGTACGCCTCGTGGCCGCGTGGTTACCCAGAACGCTTATTTGCATTTTGGCTTGCCGCCTCCGATGCATTTGGGCGTGTCCGGAGATTTATTTGAATAATTTAGTCATGACTCGGCAACGCCACGCTGGCTGAAGTCGCCAATCGAATAGACCTATGAATCATTTTATCTGGCCGGTACGCGTCTATTACGAAGACACCGATGCAGGCGGCGTGGTGTTTTACGCTAACTATTTGAAATTTTTCGAGCGAGCCAGAACCGAAATGCTCAGGGCCATGGGCTATGAGCAAGATGAGCTGAGCGCTAACGAAGGCGTTATTTTTGTTGTGCGCTCCATACAGGTCGATTATTTGATGCCGGCTCGGTTTAATGAGCTGCTGCAAGTGAGTGCGAAGATCAGTCTTGCTAAAAAAGCCAGCCTGATTTTTGAGCAAATTATTACACGAGGTGATGATGTTTTATGCACGGGCAGTGTTCGAATTGCCTGTTTGGATGCACAAACCATGCGCCCTAAAGCGATTCCCGAAACTTTATTTAGAGCACTTAGAGCAGATAACAAATGAACACTGATTTATCCATTTTCCACTTAATTAAAGAAGCCAGCTTTGTTGTTCAATTCGTCATGCTGATACTGTTAACCGCATCGGTGGCATCGTGGACATTTATTTTTACCAAACGCAAAGAGCTCAATCGCGCGGTTGAAATTACCGACGAATTCGAAGAACAATTCTGGTCCGGCGTGGTCTTGGCCGATCTTTACAGAAAGCTGGCCGCCAAGGATTTTGAGCCGGAAGGCATCGAGAAAATATTTCTGGCCGGGTATAAAGAGTTCTCCCGTATGCGGCAAGCCGGCAATGTAGAACCCGGCGTGCAGGTGGAAAGCGCGCAACGCGTTATGCGTATTGAATTATCACGCGAATTGGAACGCCTGGATGAGCATTTGGCCTTTCTTGCCACGGTCGGATCTATCAGTCCTTATATCGGCTTATTCGGTACGGTATGGGGCATCATGAATTCATTTATGTCCTTAGGCACTGTCAAGCAGGCGACTTTAGCGCAAGTCGCGCCCGGTATTGCCGAGGCCTTGATTGCAACAGCCATCGGCCTGTTTGCTGCGATTCCCGCCGTTATTTCTTATAACCGTTTTTCAACCCGGTTGGACCGATTGACCGGTCGATATGAACTTTTTGTTGAAGAATTCGTCGTATTATTACAAAGGCAGGCACACCAAAAATGAGCGCGCCACAACTAGGTAGAAAAAACGGGCGCAGAAAGCCCATGGCGGAAATTAATGTCGTTCCTTATATTGACGTAACTTTAGTGCTGTTGATTATTTTTATGATAACAACGCCGATGTTGCAAACCGGTGTGGAGGTCGAGCTTCCGCAAGCCGAATCGGCAACCGTGGAATCGGAAGGCGATAACTTGCCGGTTATTGTGTCGATTAACGATCAGAGCCAATATTTTATTACCATTGACGATGAAGAGCCCGAGCAGATACAGCCGGAAGAAGTCGAGAGCCGGGTGATGGCGGTATTAAATAAGAAACCGAAAACGCAGGTTCTGATCGGGGCTTATAAAGGGATTGAATATGGGGTTGTGGTTACGTTAATGGCGGCATTAAAAAATGCCGGCGTGCCCAGTGTCGGTTTGATGACTAAGTCGAGCGAACAATAGATTTCGATGGCGAGTAAAAGGAAATTTTCATGGCCGATCATTTTGGCCTTGGCTTTGCATCTTACGATTCTGGGGTTGTTTGCCTTAAGCGCCTTATTAAAGCCTGATAAAATAGAGCCTAAGCCCGAACCGGAAATTATTCACGCTGAAATTGTCGATGAAGTCAAAGTTAAGAAACCGGCTGAGGCAGCTCCTGAGCAGATAAAACAAGAAGCCGAAGTTAATCCGGAAGCCAAACAGGCTGCGCAGCAGGCTGAGGCTGAGCAAGCAAAAGCCGAAGCTGCCGAGCAAGCCAAGGCTGAAGCCAAACAAGCCGAAATAGCCGCGGCAAAAGCACTCGCTGCTGAGCAAGCGAAGGCCGAAGCCAAGCAAGCCGAAATTGCCAAGGCGAAAGCGCAAGCTGCCGAGCAAGCCAAGGCCGAAGCCAAACAAGCGGAGATTGCTAAAGCAAAAGCCGAAGCCGCCGAGCAAGCCAAGGCCGAGGCCAAACAAGCCGAAATAGCTGCGGCAAAAGCACACGCTGCCGAGCAGGCCAAGGCCGAAGCCAAGCAAGCCGAAATTGCCAAAGCCAAAGCCGAAGCCTCCGAGCAAGCCAAGGCCGAGGCCAAACAAGCCGAAATAGCCAAAGCGAAAGCGCAAGCTGCCGAGCAAGCCAAGGCCGAAGCCAAACAAGCGGAGATTGCTAAAGTAAAAGCCGAAGCCGCCGAGCAAGCCAAGGCCGAGGCGAAACAAGCCGAAATAGTTGCGGCAAAAGCACACGCTGCCGAGCAAGCGAAGGCCGAAGCTAAACAAGCCGAGATTGCTAAAGCAAAAGCCGAAGCCGCCGAGCAAGTCAAGGCAAAGGCCGAGGCTGCAGAGCAAGCGAGAGTTGAAGCAGCAAAAGCCGAAGCTGCCGAGCAGGCCAGAGCCGATGCCAAACAAGCAGAGACAGCCAAGGCAAAAGCCGAAGCCGCTGAGCAAGCCAAGGTCCAAGCTGCTAAAGAGAAAGCCGAAGCCCTCGCACAGGCTAAGGCTGAGGCCAAGCAAGCCGAGGTAGCCAAAGCAAAAGCCGAAGCCGCTGAGCAAGCTAAGGCCGCTGCTGCCAAAGAGAAAGCCGAGGCCGCCGCACAAGCTAAAGCCGAAGCCAAACAAGCCGAAATAGCCAAGGCAAAAGCCGAAGCCGCCGAGCAAGCGAGGGCTGAAGCAGCTAAAGAGAAAGCCGAAGCAGCGGCAAAAGCAAAAGCTGAAGCAGCAGAAAAAGCCAAAGCCGAAGCCGCCGCTAAAGCCAAGGCTGAAGCCGAAGCGGCTAAAGCAAAAGCAGCAGAAGAAAAGGCCAAAGCCGAAGCCGCCGCTAAAGCCAAGGCTGAAGCTGAAGCGGCTAAAGCAAAAGCAGCGGCGGAAAAAGCCAAAGCTGAAGCTGCTGCAAAAGCCAAGGCCGAAGCAGAGGCAGCCAAAGCAAAAGCAGCCGCGGAAGAAAAAGCTAAAGCCGATGCCGCAGCACAGGCCAAGGCTGACGCAGAACGAGCGGAAGCCGCCAGGATGGAAGCGGAGCAGGCAAGAATGGACGCTGAACAAGATCAGCTGGCGGTCAAATCCGCCGCCGCAGCCATTCGGCAAAAAGTGACGCGTAGCTGGATTCGCCCGGTTTCCGCTACCGAGGGTTTAAAGTGTACAATTCAGGTCAGATTGATGTCCGATGGTACCGTGATAGACGCCGTGGTGGTGACTTCCAGTGGCGATGAGATTTTTGACCGTTCAGCGGAAAGCGCGGTTCATAAAGCTTCGCCGCTTCCCGTGCCTAAAGATAAGGAATTGGCTACCAAAGAATTTAAATCATTTAAGTTTTTGTTTGATCCGGATCGTTCCAGATGATCAAAAGTAAGGTCATCATCACGAGAATTTGTTGATGAGTATTAGCATCGATTATTTAATGGTTTTTTTTCAGTTAAATTACTGAGGTAAACAAATGAGTTTTTTTAGAAAAATATTGTTGATTGGCTTGATGACGTGTTATCTGCCAAACAGCTATGCGGAAATGACGATTGAGATTACCGAAGGCGTTGAGAGTGCGTTACCTATTTCCGTGGTTCCTTTTGCTATGCAAGGCCCATCGGGCGTTCCCGTCGATGTCAGTTTTATTGTCGACGCCGATTTAGGCCGTAGCGGTTATTTTAAAACCTTGGATCAGGGCAATATGCCGGCTAAACCCAGCACTGCGGAAGCGGTTCAGTTTAAGGACTGGCAGGCTATAGGCCAGAATTATCTGGTTATCGGTCAGGTAACGGAAGATCATGGACAATATAATGTTCAGTTTCAGTTATTCGATGTTTATAAAGGCGAACAGCTGCTGGGTTACCGAATGGCATCGTCAGCCGGCGAGTTGCGCAGAACGGCCCATCATATCAGCGACCTTATTTTTTTTTTTTTAACCGGCAAAAAAGGCGTTTTCAGCGGTCGTATCGCCTACATTACCAGCACCCGGCAAGGCAGACAAAGCACTCATAAACTGCAAGTTTCAGATGCGGACGGCTTCAATGCCCAAACCATTGCCTCATCTCTGGAGCCGTTGATGTCGCCGGCATGGTCGCCGGATGGCAGAAAGATAGCCTACGTATCGTTTGAGAGAAAATCAGCGGCCATTTATATCCAGACTTTGGCGACCGGTGAGAGAGCCCGTGTGGCTGAATTTCCCGGTATTAACGGCGCGCCTTCATGGTCGCCCGATGGCGCCAAGTTGGCTTTGACCTTATCTAAAGACGGCAATCCCGATATTTTCATCTTAAATCTGGTTACGCGCTCTTTAACTAAGTTAACTAAAAGTTTTGCAATCGATACCGAGCCCACCTGGTCTCCGGACGGAGGCAGCATTGTTTTTACTTCGGATAGAGGCGGAAAACCGCAGCTGTATATCGTGTCAAGTCAGGGCGGAGAAGAAAAAAGGCTCACATTTTCAGGTAGCTATAATGCTAGAGCCAGTTTTTCACCGGACGGCAGAAGCATCGCCATGGTACACGGCAACGGCAGCGATTATCGTATTGCCGTGATGGATATGGCGACGAAAGCCGTTAATGTAATCACCGATGGCCGGTCGGATGAATCCCCCAGTTTCGCACCGAACGGCAGCATGATTTTATATGCCTCGCGGCAAGGTAATGCGGGTTATTTATCGGCGGTTTCATTGGATGGTAAAATGCAGCAGAAGCTGGTATTTAATGGCAGTGAAATTCGCGAACCGGCATGGTCGCCCTAGTTCGAGTGGATATAACAACAATTTTTTGAATGAATAGATTACTTTTGGAAATTAAAAATGAAATTGAATAAAACAGTAGTGGCCTTGGCAATAAGTGCGGTACTTCTATCCGGATGCAGCGACGATGAAAAAGATTCAAGCCTTACTGACGGCACCCAGAATGCTGCCAGCGGTATCAATGATGCGTCAACCAGTGGTTTAGGTAATGGCTCCGGGTTATCCGGATCGGAAATGAATGGTTCCGGAATGTATCCTAATGCGGGCATCGGTCCTGAATTCAGTGATCCGAACAACCCGCTGTCAAAAAGCACCATTTACTTCATGCTGGACAGTAGCCAAGTGCAGAGCGACTTTGTTCCGGTGATTGCGGCCCATTCGCAATATTTAGTAGCCCACCCCGGCCAACGTATTGTGATGGAAGGTCATGGCGATGAGCGAGGTTCGCGTGAATACAACATTGCACTGGGCGAGCAGCGTGCCAAATCGGTAGCCGGTATGATGAAAGTTCAAGGTGTGTCCGACAGCCAATTACAAATTGTCAGTTACGGCGAAGAAAAACCGGCGGCATTCGGACACGATGAAGCGTCCTGGGAGCTTAATCGTCGCGTCGAGTTAGTTTACCAAGGCAAATAAATGAAAGCTCGCGTTCTTGCCCTGCTGTGTATTTGCACTGCCGCCCATGCGGAATCGCTACCGCCGGTTATTGATAACTCCATGTATCCGGCGGCCGGTGAAGTTAGCGCTGTGAGGCCTTCATCGCCTAATGCGTTGTTTGAGATGATGGGACGGCTGGAGCAATTGCAAGCCGAAGTGCAACAACTGACCGGTAAGGTAGAAGAACAGGCGAATCTGATTGCCGAGATGAAAAAATCTCAAAACACTATGTACTCGGATTTTGACGAGCGGATGCAAAATCTCGAAAAAAAGGCCGAGGGTGTTAAGCTTACGAGTGCTGAAAGTGTTCCCGTGCAAGAGGTTCAGCCCGAAGCTAAAGCCGCTGAACCTCCTGTTGCCACTCCGGCCGCAACGCCGGAGGTTAATAAGCCGCTTCCTGCCCAAAAACAGGATGCTGTACCGGCCTCGGGAGACGAAAAGCAGCAATATCAGCAAGCTTATGAAGCCCTTAGAAACGGCCATACAGCCCAAGCCATTGCTGAATTTAATGCCTTGCTGAGTAAAAATTCGAAGAATGAGTTTGCGAACAATGCCCAATACTGGTTAGGCGAGGCCTATAGAGTTAACCAGGACATCGATGCCGCGCGCAAAGCCTTTAACAGCGTGATTGAAAACTATCCCGGCAGCTCAAAAGTGCCGGATGCGTTATTGAAGTTGGGCTATATCGAGGTCGAGCAGAAAAACCCAGTCAAGGCGCGCGAATATCTAACCCGCGTTACCACGGATTTTCCCGGCTCCACTGCAGCTCGCTTGGCGTCAAAGAAATTGCTTTTGCTTGATGACGTTAAACAATAGCTGTGAGTTTATTACGCATAACTGAAATTTTCTATTCGTTACAGGGCGAGTCGAATACGGTAGGTCTGCCCACTGTATTTATCCGGCTCACCGGCTGTCCGTTAAGATGCGTCTATTGCGATACGGCCTATGCTTTTAGCGGCGGAAAAAGAATAGCGATTGATGCCATTGTTGAACAGGCGGAACAGTACGGAGCCCGGTACATTACCGTAACCGGCGGCGAGCCGCTGGCGCAGCCGGGGTGTCTGGAGTTAATGACCAAGTTGCTCGACAAAGGCTATAGCGTTTCGCTCGAAACCAGCGGTGCGCTTGATGTGTCGGAAGTCGATCCGCGCGTTGTTAAAGTCATGGATCTTAAAACACCCAGCTCCGGTGAATTAAGTAAAAATCGTTATCAAAATATCGACTATTTGACGCTAAAAGATCAAGTCAAGTTTGTGATCGGTGATGAGCAAGACTATGACTGGTCAAAAACCGTTTTAACCGAATACGATCTACCCAATCGTTGCGAAATATTATTTTCACCGGTGATGGGGCGGCAAAATCCGACCGAGCTTGCCGAAAAAATTCTTAAGGACAGGTTACCTGTCCGTTTTCAACTTCAACTCCATAAAATACTTTGGGATGATGCCCAAGGTAAGTAAACCTCATGCAAAAAAAAGCCATAGTTCTTCTATCCGGCGGATTGGATTCAATTACCGTACTTGCCCTTGCAAAAAAACAGGGCTTCCAATGTTACGCCTTAAGCTTCGATTACGGTCAAAGGCATAATGCCGAGTTAATAGCGGCGGCTCAAATAGCGGCCGATTATCAAGTCGAAGATCATAAAATCATCAAATTGGGTTTAAGTTCAATCGGCGGCTCCGCGTTGACCGATGAGCATATTGCCGTGCCTCAAACTCCACAGGAAGGCATACCGGTAACCTATGTGCCGGCAAGAAACACCATTTTTTTGTCCTTTGCCTTGGGCTGGGCGGAAGTTTTAAATCTAACTGATATTTTTATTGGTGTTAATGCGGTGGATTATTCCGGCTATCCCGACTGCCGGCCTGAATTTATCAAAGCCTTTCAGCTATTAGCCAACCTTGCCACTAAGGCGGGTGTGGAAGGTGAGCATTTCATTATACATACCCCGCTGATCGCGCTGAGTAAGTCGGAAATTATCAAGAAGGGTATTGAATTAGATGTGGATTACCGGCGCACCGTGTCTTGTTATTCGGCCGATGAGCAAGGGCGCGCATGTCGAGTATGCGATGCTTGCCGCTTAAGAAAGACCGGTTTTATAGATGCAGGCATAAAAGATCCAACAAGATATCAAGAAAGTGAAAAAATGTTGCAATAATAAAATTAATCATTATAATAGGCAATCTTTGTTGGGTCGTTAGCTCAGCCGGTAGAGCACCGCACTTTTAATGCGATGGTCGCGCGTTCGAATCGCGCACGACCCACCACCAAAGCATAAATAAATCAACCAGTTATCGTGATTCGAGACTGGTTTTTTTATGCCTGAAAAAGGCTTGCGTGAATTTTGCGTGACCCGTATTTACACCTACTTCGGATAATTGCTACTTCGAATTAACATGTGAGTAAGGCAATTATGATGGTTTTCAATAAACCTAGACCGACCTATAAGTTCTATCGTAACTACTCGCCCCAATTGTTTTCATTACAAAATCAAAAAAAAGCTTGACAGTTTTTTCGCCTTTAAAAAATCATTTTCTTTGGGCAGCAAAAAACT
>JAPLRU010000046.1 GCA_026399025.1 Methylobacter sp. | reverse complement strand
GAGACTGTGAAAGTATTATCAAAATCGGTTTAAAAAACTCTTCACCACGAAGGCACGAAGAGCACGAAGGAAAAATAATTATTTAAACTCAGTGTATTGAAAACTTCGTGTCCCCTCGTGTCCTTCGTGCCTTCGTGGTGAATGCTTTTGCTTTTGTTATAAAACGAATATTTTCACAGTCTCCGGAGCGTGGGAACGATGTCGCTTTATTCACTTCGGACTCTATAACTCCGCTTAGGAATGAGCATGAAATAACTTGAACAACTCGCACCGTAAGTTTTCAGCGGAAGTGCAAGCTTTGCCTAAAGCGCCTACTGTTGGTGCTTGCGTTGGCAGGCGAAGCCTGCACTCCGGCTATGGGCAACTTGCTCAAGTTATTTTGCGCATGTTCCTTAGACACGAAACGCATGCTTTTGCTTCGTGTCTTCGTGGTGAGTAAAAAGGAAACCTTCTAATCCCTGCAACCGCAGTCAAACCTGGAAATGAATTATGGACAAAAAATGTTCGGCCATTATCATCGGCGTGGGTCCGGAACAAGGCCTGGGCGCCGCACTCGCGATTTTTTTTGCAAAAAAAGGTTTGCATGTTTTTATCGCCGGCCGAAGTGAAGACAAACTTCAAAAAATTGCAAAAACAATCCGGCAAAACGGCGGTTCAGTCAGCACGGTGGTGGCCGATGCAACGGTGGAACGCGATGTCGCCGACTTATTCAGAACGGCGTTACAGGAGGATTACAGCATCGATATTGCCGTTTACAATGTAGACAGCAATATCCCGTCGCCGTTGCTGGAAACCGACACCAAAACTTTTTACACGCTTTGGAAGCAAAATTGCCTGGGCGCTTTTTTCTTCGGCAAGGAAGCGGTTAATGCGATGAAGGATAAGCAAAAAGGAACATTGTTTTTTACCGGAGCCACCGCATCGTTAAGGGGAAAGCCGCCGTTTACCGCATTCGCTTCCGCAAAAGCCGGTTTAAGAGCCTTGGCGCAAGGCATGGCGAGGGAGTTTTCTCCGCAAGGCATTCATGTGGTGCATACCATTATTGACGGCGTGATCGACGGTGAGCGGGCAAGAAACCAATTTTCCGACTATGTTAAAGCGAAAGGCCCGGACGGCTTGTTACAGTTGGAAGCCATTGCCGAAACCTATTGGGCTATTCACCGGCAACATCCCAGCGCCTGGACCCATGAACTGGATTTGAGACCGTTTAAAGAACCGTTTTAGGGGGCAACATGTCGACAACGAAAAACTGGATGGTGCAAGGCCGTTATTTTGAAACCTGTAATTGCGAAACCGCCTGCCCTTGTGTCTGGCTGCAACCGCCTTCGGAGGGCGATTGTAAACTGCTGGTCGCTTGGCACATCGATCAAGGCCATCTGCATGACCGGTCGCTGCAGGGTTTGAATGTGGCGATGGCCTGTTATGCGCCGGGACACATGAAAGACGGCAATTGGCAAGCGGCTTTATATGTAGACGAGCGGGCCGATGACAGCCAGTTCGAGGCGATTGTACAAATCTTTAGCGGTCAACAAGGCGGCCATCCGGCCATTTTAATGAGTTTTGTCGGCGAAGTATTAGGCGTAAAAAAAGTCAAAATCGACTATCGGCACCAAGGCGACAGTCATTGCTTAATTATTCCCGGTATAGCCCAGGCTGAGATTGAAAGCATTCAAGGCATAGCGGGCGGACAAGCCGAAATAAACAATCCGCCGCTGTGCGTAGTAACAAGTCATCCCTCGATTGTCGCCCGATCAAAAAACTATCAGTATCGCGATTACGATAAAAACTGGCAGTTTTCCGAGCGCAACGGCTTTTTTTCAGCCTTTGTTTATAAGCCGTGATGGCTGGATTTAAAACCCAGAGCTTTATTTTGGCTGTTGTCCTGGCAGTGATTTTTGCCGCCTGGACTTATCTGTTTTTCCAGTATTTCCAAATGACGCAGCAACCGATGTCGAGTATGTGGATGCCGCCCTCAGAACTCTTGGCATGGCGTTTTACAGATTTTGCTTTAGTTTATTTGATGTGGGCGGTGATGATGGCGGCGATGATGCTGCCTTCCGCCATCCCGATGATTCTGGCGTTCGCCAAGGTGTGCAAACGGCAACATCCGGCTCCCTATAAATTGACTTACCTGTTTATTTCCGCTTATCTCGGGGTATGGTTGTTATTCAGTAGCGCGTTAGCGCTGCTGCAATGGCAAATGCACGGACTGTCGTGGTTATCGCCGATGATGGACAATCAAAATAAAGCATCGGCAGTCGGCATTTTGTTTTTGGCCGGCATTTACCAATTTATGCCGATAAAAAACGCGTGTCTGCAACATTGCAAAACGCCGATGGGTTTTTTATTAAATGAATGGCAACAAGGCGCTACAGGCGCATTCAGCATGGGAGTGAAGCATGGTGCTTATTGCGTAGGCTGTTGCTGGGCGCAAATGCTGATCATGTTTGTCGTCGGCGTGATGAACTTGCCGGGAATGGCTTTGATCACTTTATTGATCATCGCGGAGAAATTCCTGCCTTTACAAGCGCCGCTTATTTGTAAAACGGTAGGCCTTGCTTTTCTTGCCTGGGGCGTTTTTCTATTAACCGTTTAGAGCTTACCCCACTGCTTTAAGTTTTTTATTAATAATCCTGAGAAAATGATCACTATGAAAAGTCGTTCGCTATTTGCTTGTTTAATTTTATTGTCCGCTACCGGCAGTATTGCTAATGCCACCACCTATAGTCTGCCGGAAAACAGCAATGATAGCGTTATCACTCAATTCCATGACGATGTGCCGTTAACCCGTGCCGAACAAAACGAGACCTTATTGGATATAGCGAGGCGCTTTTTGCTGGGGCAAACGGAAATCGTCCGCTTGAACCCTGATATTGACCGCTGGCATGTCAAAAAGAACGAGATTATTCGTTTATCCAACAAGCGTATTTTGCCGGATACGCCTCACGAAGGAATTACCTTAAACATTGCCGAATACCGGATGTATTATTATCCGCCGGTTAAAAATGGCTTAGCAGCGCAGGTGATGTCTTATGCTCACGGCATAGGCCGGCAAGATTGGAAAACGCCTCTGGGTAAAACCAGTGTTGTGCAAAAAGTTAAAAATCCGGCATGGCATCCTCCCGAATCGATAAGGCGCGAACATGCGGCAAATGGCGACCCGCTGCCTGCTGTGGTTCAGCCGGGTCCTCATAACCCTTTGGGGGCTTATATGCTGCATCTGGCCGTTCCGGGAGGCTATCTGATACACGGCACCGATATTGACAAGATTTACGGCATCGGTATGCAGATAACGCATGGCTGCGTTCGCATGTATCCCGAAGACATTGAGGCTTTATACAACTCGGTTCCGGTAGGCACACCGGTGTATATAGTCAAACAAGCTATCAAGGTCGGATGGTTGGACAATATTCTTTACATAGAGGCGCATCCTGATTTGGAAGGCGAGGAAACAACGTTCGAGCAGAAGTTAGATACCGCCTTAAAACTCATTCAAAAAGCCGATAACGGGCACCCGCATGAATTCAACAAAGAAGCCTTAAAGCAAGCGCTTACAGCGCTTGACGGAACCCCGGTGGCGCTTTATGAAAAGCCGTTGCCGACAGGCCGGAGTTCCAAAGACGGCTATTATCACGGCATTTAAGGGACATGGATAAGCCGCGCTAAACTTTATCGCTGTTGTATTAATAATGTAACCTCCGCGTCATTCCAGTGTCACCAAACATTGTTAACCTCATAAGTCCGATTACATAAACTTAAAGAGGCTAATAATGAACAAGAAAACAAAGCTGGTCGGCTATGCCGTATTGGGCTTGATAGCGAATCTGTCGATTTCGCCTGCCGTCAATGCAGGCTCGTTTTCATTCGGTTTATGGGGCGACATGCCTTACGCCAAAAACGGCGACGGTCTGAAAGACGGCGACAAAATGACCCGTTTGGTCGATAACATCAACGCGTCAAAACTGGCTTTCACCGTATTCGACGGCGACACCAAAGATGGCAGTTCCGAATGCACCGACAGTTCAATCGGACAAGAATCCATTGATTTCTTTAACAAAGTTAAAGCGCCAACCGTTTATGTGCTGGGCGACAATGAGTGGACCGATTGCCATCGTACCAATAACGGCAGCTATAACAGCCTGGAACGTCTTGATTATCTTCGCCAAACCTTGTTCGTTGACAACTTCAGCTTCGGCCAAACTAAAATGAAACTGCACCGTCAAGGTCCGGCTAAAGGACTTTATTCGGAAAATGCAAATTGGACCTACGGAGGCGTGGTTTTTGTCGGCTTGAATGTGCCGGGCAGCAACAATAATAAAGTCAACGACGGCGAATGCTTAAGTTCAAAAACGCTGCGCACTCAAGCGGAATGCGACGCGGATAATGCAGAATATCTGGCGCGCGATGCGGCCAATATCGATTTTCTACGTAAGTCATTTGCTCTTGCGAAAAAACAAAAAGCGGCCGGCGTTATGGTTGTGATACAGGCCGATCCTGTTTTCGACATGCCGGAAACGGAAGCGGTTAACGAAAGAACTTCAGTGGTCGACGGCTTACCGTCTCACGATGGTTACGATGCTTTCTTGGCCGCATTGACTGAAGAAACCAATGCGTTTAGCGGTCAGGTTGCTTTGGTTCATGGCGATACGCATTTTTACAAGGTCGATAAACCCTTGGTGGATCAAGCGCATCTGGTCAAAAACTTCACCCGCGTCGAAACCTTCGGTAGCCCGAATTTACATTGGATCAAAGTCTCCGTCGATACTAAAAATCCGAATGTGTTCACTTTCCAACCTATGATTGTCCCCGGCAATTAAGCGCTCTTCCCGGAAAAACCGGGCGCTACAGCAACTGTACGCCCGGTTTTGCACATCAGGCAAGATCAATGCCTGCTTACTTTTTACCGGATGCGCTTGATAACTTCAGCCTCTCGGCTCTAAAACTGTATCTTGCCATGCTTGATCAAGCGGGACCGAATAGCCCCTTCCGTCCTTTGATGCTCTTTAGCAAGCTGCCGGGCTGTTTTGCCTGAATCGAAACCGGAAATCAATTGCCTATCCTCTTCAGCCGACCAAGCTACGCCCGCATGTTCAGGCAGTCGTTGCTGCCGAACACCGGCTTTTTGGAGTCGTTCCAATGCCTGTATTGCGACAAAAAGCGCGCGTATGGTCTGCGGATGCTGGTAAAGACTATCGGCAGGTAATTCTTCGCCGGTATGCGGATCAGCCCCATTAGCTAATGCGCGAATAATTTCTAACGACGTTGTGGTATCCATTTTTAGCTCCTTAATCAATTTCTGTATTGAGCCGAAAGCACTTGCACGGATCAACCGGTCTCCGGTAGAAAACTCGGCATACTGACCCCGTTAAACGCTTGAAATTTGCCGCGTACCTGAAACAGGTGCGTTTCCACATTACGCGCGCGCCAATCATAAAGCGTTTCGACCAATTCGCGCTTGTCCATCGGAACCACAAGCAGCGGCGTTGCGCCTCGAAAGCGTTCGCTCGCTTGCAGCACTAAGGCCAATGCGGCCTTCTCGGTTCGCGCCAGGCAAGGTCCAAGCATATTCAGCGCGGGATGTTTGATTGAAATCATAAAACCGTCAATTCCCCCGTCAGCGTTTTCGAATACCAAAGCCTGCAACATACCGCGCGGGTTTTCAATCGCATAGCGATAGTCGTTTATCCGGCTGATAGCGCTAACCTCCATTTCCAACGCGGCCATCGCATCAAGGTCAGCGATAACGGCGTCACGCACCTGCTCGCGCCACGGGTAACACAGCTGAAGCCCGGTAAGCGGCACCGGCAGCACCATATCATGATAACTACAGCGAGGGATAAAACCCGAGCGGCTGTAGAGAGAAAGCGAATCCATATTCATCGCGCTGCCGACCAAGCGTAACGCCTCATAGCGGTGCGCTTCGGTAAAATCAATAATGTGGTTGACTAATGCCCGCCCTACCCCGTGCTGAAAATAATCAGGGTTAACCGACATGACGCCGAGACTGACATGATGCTCGCGAGGATGAAAAAAGCAAGCGCCCATCAGTTGACCGTTGGCCGAATCGAAAGCGGCGATAGTGCCGCCGGGGCTGATGTCATTGTAAACATCAAGAAAAATACCGGCCTGCTCCGGCGTACAAGCAAAATAATCGGACGGCCAGCCATGCGCGTTATACCAAGTGTTGAAGGATCTATACAGCATCAGTGCATAAACATCTCGGTCGTCGGTGGTCAGCGGTCGTAACAACATGTTTATGTCCTTTTATGCGTAGGGCGCATCAACTGTATTCAATTAAGCTCAAACGGAAAAGGCGCTTACGCCGCTGCAATGCATTCATTTAAGCAAAGAATCCAGCAAAGACAAAAGCTTTAAAATATCCAGCGGTTTGGTCAAATAATCGGTAAATCCGGCGGCCAGGCCTTTTTTTATATCCCGCTCCATCGCGTTTGCCGAGATAGCAATCACCGGAATAGCGCAGGTCGCAGGATTGTCTTGTAAATGGCGCAAAACTTCAAATCCACTCATGCCCGGCAAATTGATGTCGAGCAAAATAAGATTGGGATGCCGCGCTATCGCAACCTCCAAGCCCTCTTCGGCGGTTCGGGCATCGAGCATGAGCAGGTGGGTATGGGTGGCAATTATTTTTCGCACCAGACGCAGATTGGCCGGGTTATCTTCGACATAAAGCACGGTATGCGTTGCCACATAGGTGTTCTGCATCGCAGTATCCGCCCTGACCGAGGATGGGCTATAGTCTGTTGCCTCAGCCGAGGGCAGCTCGAACCAAAAAGTACTACCTTGCCCGATCACGCTTTCCACACCGATGCTACCGTTCATCGCTTCAACCAAACGCTTGGTTAAGGCCAAGCCGATACCGGCTCCCTCAATACCGTCATAAGCGGATTCTATCCGCTCGAAAGGTTTAAACAAGCGCTGCAAAGCCTCGGCCGCAATACCGCGGCCACTGTCGCGCACCGAAATCCTGGCTCTATCTTCGGCTACAGGTTCACAGCTAATCTGCACACTGCCTTTATCGCAATTATATTTGACCGCATTAGACAACAGGTTAAGCAAGATCTGGCGCAAGCGTAAGCGGTCTGCCTGTACGGTACCGGTGCCGTCTATGTTCAGAGTCAGTTCGATCCCGCGCTCCGAGCTTAACGGCTGTAGCAATGCCTTACATTCGCCGATCAGCGAGCGCATTTCCACCGGCTCCAGCGATAACTCAATGCGGCCGGTTTCGATGCGCGCCAAATCCAATACTTCATTAATTAATTCCAATAAGTGCAGTCCGGCATGGTTAATCTCGCGGACATTATCGGCCTGATCGGGAGTCAGCGGCGTTTCCCGGTCGCTCTCCAATAACTGCGCAAAGCCCATGATGGCATTCATCGGAGTACGCAGCTCATGACTCATCCGCGATAAAAACTCAGACTTGGCATTATTAGCCCGGTCGGCTTCTTCTTTGGCATGTTGCAATAAATCGGTGCGCTGTTGTACGCGCTGTTCGAGTTCTTCATTCAGCTGTTTCAGCGCCAGCTCAGCCTGTTTAAGTTCAGTGACATCCTGCACCGTACCTGCCGACCGGAGCGGCTTGCCCTCCGCATCGAAGTACGATACGCAGCGTTCGGTCACGTATTTAATCCGCCCGTCCGGCATCAGCAAACGGTGGGTAATTTCATACGGTTTTTGCGTCTCTAAAGAGCGCGTGTAAGCCGCATTAACGGCATTACTGTCGTCCGGATGGACGGCATTGAGAAAAGCTTCGTAAGTCGCGCTGAACCGATCTTTATCGATTTCGAACAGGTGGTAGATTTCATCGGACCAAATCAGCAGATTGTTGGTTAAATCCAGGTCCCAACTCCCTACCTGAGCAATATGCTGGGCCTCGTTCAGCTGTTCCATCGCCAGCCTGATATCGGCTGTACGCTGTTCGACTTGCCGTTCAAGATCTTTATAATTAAATTGCAAATGGTCGGTCATGGTATTGAACGAAACGGCCAGCTGCTGAAACTCATCGCATCCTACCAACGGAGCGCGGCGATTCAGATCCCCTCCCGCAATCCGCTCCGTAGCAGTTATCAATTGCCGAATAGGCGCTACCAGGGCGCGGCCGAACAACAAGGCCACGATGCTCGCAACCAGCAACACAAGGCCCAATGCGAATAGACCGAGTTTTTGTAAACGGTAAAGCGGAGCGAAAGCTTCGGAGGTATCCATTTTCACCACCATGCCCCAACGCAAAGCGGGCAAATAGCGCCAAGCACCGACAATTTTCACACCTGCGTAGTCACGGCTAATGCCCTTGTTATGTTCACCGGCAAGCGCTGCACGCATGGGCGCGGCTATTTTATCCATCGGCGCGCGGTAACGAAAAGCCGCATCCGGAATGTGTCGCATAGTGCCGACGTACAGCGCCCCATCACGATCCAGTTGCGCCAAAATGGTTTCGCCGGTTTTGCCTAAACCGGTGGTGTCGCCGGTAACGGCGGTGAGTTTATCCAGATCCACTTGCAAAGCCAGAGTGCCGATTATCTTGCTCGCATTAAACACCGGGGCGACGATAAAAATAGCAGGTTTGCCGGCAGAGGGGGCATAAGACTGAGCTTGAGTGATTTGCGTATCGAACAGCGCGATGGCTTCATTATGAGCGGCGGCCAAGGCGCTGTCACGATACGGGCCGGTGTTGAGATTACTCTTGTAATCGGACTCATGCCGGATAGAAAAGACAACATTGCCGCGCGTATCGATCAGCAGTAAATCGTAGTAGCCCACGCTCTCCAGCAGTGTGCGAAAATAATCCCGGTAAAGTTGCTCTTTGGCCCGGTAATTCGGCGGTAATACGGTACCTTGCCCGGCTTGGACGTCGCTGTGGGCTTGCAGCGTGTCGAAAGCGGCTAACGACTTTGCCAACATGCGGCTATCGGTCAGACGCTCATTGATATAAGTATTGATTTGATCCGCCTTTTGATCGGCGAGCGATGACAGGTTTTCCAGCTCCAAATGTTGCAGAGTACGCTCAAAGGCCTGAACGTAAAGCCAAGCCAGTCCGGACAAAGGCAATGACGACAGCAACAAAAAGCCCAGCATCAGGCGCGGAGTAATTTTACCGTAAATCACGGTCTATCTCCTTCCAACAAAGCTTGCCAAGCATCCCGGCTGCGATAACCGGGCCAAGGCGTCGGCCGTAGCGGAGCCACGGACACAAACACTTGCTCGAACTGTCCATCGCGACGGACTTTGCCCACCCGCATCATCTTCCATAAATGGCGGCTGTCCGCATCGACCGCCGCTATCCCGGAAGGACTGCTGATACTCTGCCGCAACAAAGCCGGATTGACCCGGCCCGGCTCAATGGAATTGACATCCTGCACCGCCCGCGCCCATAAATTCACCCCCACATAGGCGGCCTCGACCGGATCGCTGGTAACCCGGTCAGCGCCGAAACGAGCCCGATACTCGCTGACAAAGCGTTGATTGCCCTCCCCCGGCAACGATTGAAAGTAACTCCAGACCGCGTAATGCCGGCTAAGTTGTCCGCCGTTCCAAGCCTGCATGCCGCTTTCTTCGACGCTAAAAGACACCAACGGCAGATCGCTCAGCCCGGCTTTGACCAGCGCGGCAAAGAATGCGGCATTGCTGTCGCCGTTGAGGGTAGTGAGCACTACGTCGGGCTTTTTTCGGGCAATATCCCGGATAATTTCCGTCACCTCGGTCCCGCCCAACGGCAGATAGCGTTCACCGAGAACCTTACCCTCCGATGCGTTAATCAAATCGCCGATAATAATATTGGCGGTATGAGGGAAAACATAATCCGAGCCCAGCAGATAAACATGGGCTCCGAATTTCTGCATAGCCCAGCGGGTACCCGGCACAATTTGCTGATTGGGCGCAGCGCCGGTGTATAAAATATGAGCCGATTGTTCCATGCCTTCGTATTGCACCGGGTAAAGCAACAGATGCCCATGCTTTTCGACCACCGCTTTCACCGCTTTGCGGCAGGTGGAGGTCCAGCAGCCGAACAAAACGCTGACGTGGTCTTGTTCGATCAGGCGTTCGGCTTCCGCAGCGAACACCTTCGGGTCGGATTTGCCGTCGGCCACGACGGCTTCCACCGCTTGCCCCAGCAATCCGCCCCGCGCGTTGATTTCCTCTACTGCCAAGCGCACCGCATCGACCAGCGGTTTTTCGCTGACCGCCATGGTGCCGGTCAAAGAATGCAATACGCCGATTTTGATGGGCGTTGCAACACTTGAGCAATACGGCCTAATTATGAGACCTGCGATAATCAGGGCACCTATTAACACGAGTACCGCGATAACTCTAAGGCGATTTTTCACAACTTAATCCTGGTAACTTCTCATCAATAACAGGTCAATTCGCAAAGAATGATAAAAAAAGATTATCACCACGAAGACACGAAGGGCTCGAAGTTTTAGTTCTTCGTGGTGAATAATAAACTATTTCCGCTCATTCCCAAGCTCCGGCTCTGGTTGTTAAGTAGGCAAGCGAAAGTTTTTTAACAAAATGCAAAAAGCAATTCACCACGAAGAACTAAAACTTCGTGCCTTCGTGGCGAATAAAAAAATTTTAACTGCCGCCCATGGCGGTTAATGAGAAGTCAGGCTTTTATTTCTCAAACAAAGCCATCGATTCCACATGCCCGGTCTGCGGAAACATGTCCATTACTCCGGCTTTAATCAATTTATAGCCTAATTCATTCACTAAAATCCCGGCGTCGCGAGCTAAGGTTGACGGATTGCACGAGACATAAACAATCTGCTCGGGCTGCCATTTTTTAAAATGATGCAACACATCGGACGCACCGGCTCTGGAAGGATCGAGCATGATTTTGTTGTATTTCCGCTTGGCCCAAGGCTGATCGCTAATATCCTTAGTTAAATCGGCCGCATAAAATTCAACGTTTGTAATGCCGTTATGGCGGGCGTTTTCTTTGGCATGATTGACCAAGGGCTGATCGCCTTCGATGCCGACGACGAAACCGGCAAACTTTGCCATCGGCAAGGTAAAGTTGCCTAAGCCGCAAAATAAATCCAGCACCGAGTCGTTTTCATTCAGGTCTAAGGTCGCCAAAACCCGGTTGATCATTTGCTTGTTAATTTCATAATTAACCTGAGTGAACATGGCGGGCCTGAATTTAAACTCCAAACCCTGATCCGGCAAGGCATAAGTCGGTATCAGTTCCGGTTCGCCGTCCAGCGGCACGATGGTATCGGGGCCTTTGGCTTGCAGACACAGCGACATGTCATGTTCATGAGCAAAGGCGCGCATCCGTTGCTTATCGGCATCGGTCGGCGGCTCCAGTACCCGAATGGACAGTACGCATTGGTCATCGCCGATAGCCACTTCGATCTGAGGAATTTTATCCCTGACGCTCAGACCGCCGATCATTTCCGACAAAGCCATCAGTTGAGTGCCGACGATAGGATGCATCACCACACAACTGTCAATCTCGGCCAAATACGGATGGCGTCTTTCCCTGAAACCGACCAAAACCCGGTTTTTTTTCTCGACGTATTTAACGCCCATTCTGGCTTTGCGGCGATAACCCCAATGCGGGCCTTCCAGCGGTTGCCAAAGCTCGGGGATTTCGGTTTTGCCGATGCGCTTAAATTGATCGACCAGCAGCTCCTGCTTGATTCTGATTTGCGCGGACGACTCGACATGCTGAAAACTGCAACCGCCGCAGACGCCGTAATGCGCGCACAACGCCTCAACCCGGTCGGCGGAACGGCTAAACAATTTGACGACTTTGCCTTCCGCATAATCCTTGCGGCTTTCGGTATAAATAAATTCGACTTCCTCGCCCGGCAAGGCTTCATCGATAAAGATCACTTTACCGTCGACATGCGCCACGCCGCGTCCGTCATGGGCTAAGGATTCGATGGTGACTTTAACCGGCTCTACCGGCAGTTGCTTTCTAACTCTCTTTCTATTGGCCATGTTTACTTTTGTTTCCAGCTTCCTGAAGATTGATACCACCAGCCCGCTTGAGCATTGCTCAGCCAGCGACCGGCAAAGGTTGATTTGATTTGCGCCGCCCATTCGGGATGACCGTTGGCATTGGCAATCGCCTGATAAAGACTTTGCCGGTCGGCGTTTTCCGCCGCAATCAGTTTATTAACTTGATTGCGGTCTTTAAGCGGTACGCTGTCGATGTCCCGGACCGCCAACAGGCCGTCCGCCTTGATGCCGATAAAACCTGCGACATACAAGGGTTGCAGACCGGCAAAGCGGCTTTCCATCGCGGCGCGCAATTGCCTGATTTCAGCGCTGTCGATGGCCAAGTCGGCCTCATCGGCCAGAGCGGGCGATACGACCGCATTAATCGCCGTATCCAGCACTTGATAAACACTCACCTGCCAATCCGGCAAACTTGCCTTGGGCTTGGGTTGCGTTTGCTGCGGCGTGTTTTTTTGGATGTCTTTGATAATGTCATCCGCCGCTTTTTCAGCGGCGGCCGCGGGGAAATAAATATTGATGGTGACGCAAGCCGTCAACAATAGCGCGCCAATGACTGATAGTTTTTTCATGATAGCCTCTCAATTATTACCGGATATTACAGCGTTTTCAAATTCGCTTAGGAATGTGTATGAAATAAACTGAACAACTCGCACAGTATATTTACAGCAGGAGTGCAGTAGAGTAATGCAAGAGCAATTACCGAAGAACGGTTTTCCGCCTACTTCCTTAAACCACAGGGATGGGAGCCGCGATTGCTCCAGACAATCTTGCGGCATTTCCTCCCTCCCAGGAGGTCAATGCAGATTTTGTATGAAGCAAAATATAGAGCCCGAAATGAATAAAGAGACATCGTTCCCACGCTCCGGAGACTGTGAAAGTATTCGTTTTAGAACAAAAGCAAAAGCATTCACCACGAAGGCACGAAGGACACGAAGTTTTCAATACATTGAGTTTATACAATTATTTTTTCCTTCGTGCTCGTGGGAATGCAGTGAGGGACGCTCCGGCGTCCCGTACCGCCGGAGCGTGGGAACGATAGAACGATAGCGAGTCCATGCGTCGCTATATTAATTCCAGGCTCAATATCTGTCCTTACGGTCGTAAAGCGCCTACTGTTGGTGCTTGCGCTTGCAGGCAAAGCCTGCACTCCGACAGCCGTGATAACGATATAGTTTTTTAGGACTGGTTTTGAAATCACTGTAGGTAACGACGGATTAAAGGTATTTAATTCATCAACAGACACAAAGTTTTTATTTCTTCGTGTCCTTCGTGTCTTCGTGGTGAATTCTTTAAATTTTTAACCGAATTTATCCGTTATTAAGCCGAAGTGATAAAGAATAGACATTTCCGGAATACTCAGCGCTTAGCTAAAGATGGCTGTATAAAGTCATGTACTGTTTGGCGCTCTTGCTCCATGAGTAATCTTTTAACATGCCGTTAGTTTGTAGCTGTTTCCAGGTGTCAGGATGGCTGTATAAAATCAGCGAACGTTTAATGGCTTCCATTAATGCTCCAGGGCTGGCTTCATTGAACACAAGGCCGGTTGCGGTATTATTGTCCAGCGTTTCCGGCAAGCTATCGGTGACGGTATCGGCCAAGCCGCCGGTCTTTCTGACGATCGGAATGGTGCCGTAACGTTGGCTGTAAATCTGGTTTAAGCCGCAGGGTTCAAACCGCGACGGCATCAGAAAAATATCGACGCCCGCTTCAATCATATGCGCCAAGGTTTCGTCATAGCCCACGGTAATCGCTATTTTATCGGGGTGGCTTTCGGCAAAATTATGCAGGCGTTGTTCAAAGCCCTTATTGCCGCTGCCTAATAATATAAATTGCAGCGAATGACTCAGCATCTCGGGCAGGCATTCCAGTATCAGGTCGATGCCTTTTTGTTCGACCAAGCGACTGATAAGCCCAAACACGGGAATGCCGCTGTCTACGGGCAGCGACACTTTTTCCTGGAGCGCTGCTTTGTTGAGCTGTTTTTTATCCAGCGTTAAATGATTAAACGTTTGCTTGATAGTGGTGTCGGTTTCAGGGTTCCAATGATCGGTGTCGATACCGTTGATAATGCCGCTCAAAAAATCTTTTCGGTAACTTAACAGTCCCTCCAGACCGTAACCGAACTCGGCGGTTTGAATTTCCTTGGCATAAGTCGGGCTGACCGTGGTGATACGATCCGAATAAGCCAATCCGCCTTTAAGAAACGACAGCATATGATGAAACTCTATGCCGTTCGGATTCCACAGTTGACCGGGCAAATTCAAGGACAGATAAGTCGAGCTGGGGAATATGCCCTGGTAAGCCATGTTATGGATAGTGAAAACGGTAGCGGGACGGCTGTATTCCAAAGACAGCAACGCCGGCACCAGCCCGCTTTGCCAATCGTTGCAGTGGACGATGTCGGGTTTCCAATCCAGCCAGCTCCGGTTCATCGCTACTTCTACCGTGACCCGGCAAAACAGCGCAAAACGTTCGGCACTGTTCGCCCAAGGTTTGCCGTGTTCGTCAACATAGGGATTGCCTGGAAAATTGAAAAATTCCGGGCAGTCGACCAGCCATACGATAACGCCGGCCCCCGGTAGCCGGGTTTCCAGAAGATTGACCGCGTAATTATTGACATAGACCGTGCTTAAGTAGCGGACTTCTTCGGTCGTTTTGATGGCCTGATAGTTGGGCATGATAATGCGCACATCTTCACCCAATTCCGCCAAGGCCTTGGGCAAACTGCCGGAAACATCGGCCAGACCGCCGGTTTTAATTAAAGGATGGGCTTCACTGGTGACAAAAAGTATTTTTTTCATTGTCTCGGTTGCGGGTTTTTATTATTTTTATGCTTCAGAAAAATAGCTTTGGTAAGGACACAGATAGCTCTAGGTATCTGTGTCCTCTATATTTTAAATGCGGAAAATGTAGCAATACCGATCGCTATAATTTAAAAATGACGGCGCCCAAAGGCGGTAAGGTCAGACTGATCGAATGCGGCTGATTCATCCACGCGGTAGGCTCTGACAAGGCGATGCCATTGCCGATATTGCCGCCGTCGTAATAACCGGAATCGGAATTGAATATTTCCGTATAAGTGCCTTCCGTGGGTACGCCGATCCGGTATTGCTCGCGGGCCACCGGAGTAAAGTTGAGCACCACGATCAAATCTTCATACGCGGTTTTGCGCCGGTAACTGATGATGGATTGTTGTACGTCATGGCAATCGATCCATTCAAAACCTTGATGCTCGAAATCGTGCTGATATAAGGCCGGGTGTTTTTTATAAAGGTTATTCAGGTCTTTAACCAACGCTTGTACGCCTTTATGATGCGCATAGTCCAGCACATACCAATCCAATTCCTTGTTAAAATTCCATTCCGCGCCTTGTCCGAACTCGCAGCCCATAAACAGCAATTTTTTACCCGGATAAGTAAACATCAAGGTATACAGCAGCCTAAGATTGGCGAAGCGTTGCCATTCATCGCCCGGCATTTTGCTGACCAATGAGCCTTTGCCATGCACGACTTCATCATGGGAAAAAGGCAGGCAGAAGTTTTCGGTAAACGCGTAGAGCATTCCGAAAGTCAGTTGGTCGTGATGATATTTGCGGTGTATCGGTTCCTGGCTCATATAGGCCAGAATGTCATGCATCCAGCCCATATTCCATTTCATCGAGAAACCCAAGCCTCCGGTCCAGGTCGGCCGGGTAACCTGCGGCCAAGACGTCGATTCTTCGGCCATCATCACGGTGCCGGGATGCTGGTCGTGAGTCACGGTATTGAGGTCGCGGAGAAAATCGATCGCTTCCAGATTTTCGTTGCCGCCGTACATATTGGGAATCCAATCGTTATCTTTGCGCGAATAATCCAGATACAGCATTGAGGCCACCGCATCGACGCGCAAACCGTCAAGATGGAATTCTTCGAGCCAGAAAATGGCGCTGGACAGCAAAAAGTTTTTCACTTCGTTGCGGCCGTAATTATAAATTAAAGTACCCCAATCGCGGTGTTCGCCCTTGCGCGGGTCTTCGTGTTCATACAGTGCGCTGCCGTCGAACCGGGCCAAAGCAAAGCTGTCTTTAGGAAAATGCGCGGGCACCCAATCCAGAATGACGCCGATACCGTTTTGGTGACAGGTATCGATAAAATAGCGAAAATCATCCGGCGAGCCGTGACGGCTGGTTGGGGCGAAATAACCGGTGGTTTGATAACCCCAAGACGCATCCAGCGGATGCTCGGTCACCGGCAATAATTCAATATGGGTAAAGCCCATTTCTTTAGCATAGTCGACCAGTTGCACGGCCAGTTCGCGGTAATTAAGAAAATTCCCCAGATGATCGCGGCGCCAGGAGCCCAAATGAACCTCGTAGATAGACATCGGCTCATGCAGCCAATTATGACGAACACGGTCGCTCATCCATTGCTGATCTTCCCAGACATAGCTGTTTTCCTGAATTACGACGGATGAGGTATTGGGGCGAAATTCAAACTGCTGACCGTAAGGATCGGTTTTTAGCAGAAGTTCATGGGTGTTGCGGTTTAATATTTCGAATTTGTAAAAACAGCCGACTTGCAAATCCGGCACAAACAATTCCCAAATGCCGCTGCCGCCCAAGCTGCGCATCGGATTGCAACGGCCGTCCCAGCGGTTAAAATCGCCGACCACACTGACCCGTCCCGCATTCGGCGCCCAGACCGCAAACAAAACCCCGTCGATGCCGTCAACGCTGTGCAAATGCCCGCCCAGTTTTTGGTAAATATGCCAGTGCTTGCCTTCGCCGAATAAATGCTGATCGAACTCCGGAAATTGAGTGCCGAAATCATACGGATCATGGTTTTCGTGGCTATGACCGTCTTTGTCAATCCAGGACAATTGATAATGTGCTGGCAATTGTTCATGTTCAGCGTTATATTCAAAAAAGTCCGTATCGGGTAGCCGGGTTAACGCCGCGCCGTTATGGCTAAAACATACTGTTTCTGCATAAGGCAGATATACCTTAACTTGAATACGATTGTTCTTGAGATGACGGCCTAAAACTGAAAAAGGATCATGGTGCTTAGCTTCCATGATTTTTACAGCATCTGAATCAAGTGTGTTTTTAGATTGCTTTTTCACTATGAATAGCCTCGGCGTAGTGGAATAATAGTTGAGTGAATGTTACCAAACACATCAAGAGTTGTCAGTCTATTCCACATGGAGATGAAAAATGTCAGCATCAAGCAACCAAAAACATGACCATAACGTCAGTCATTTAACCCGTAATACCATTGCACTCATATTGGCCGGCGGTCGCGGTTCACGGTTGATGAATATGACCGATTGGCGCGCCAAGCCTGCTGTACCCTTTGGTGGCAAATTTCGCATCATTGATTTTCCGCTATCGAACTGCATGAATTCCGGCATCCGCAAGATAGGCGTTCTAACCCAATACAAGTCGGACTCCCTGATCCGGCATATTCAGCAAGGCTGGGGCTTTTTGCGCGGCGAATTCGGCGAATACGTCGACTTGATGCCGGCGCAACAACGACACGATGAAAACTCCTGGTATCAAGGCACCGCCGACGCTATTTTTCAGAATATCGACATTCTGCGCAGCCGCCGCCCCGAGCATATTTTGGTGCTGGCCGGCGACCATATTTATAAAATGGACTACGGCGCCATGCTCGCCGATCATGTTGAAAAAAATGCCGACTTAACCATAGGCTGCATCGAAGTCTCGTTACAAGACGCAACGGCTTTCGGCGTCATGGATGTGGATGAAAATCGTCGAGTCCGCGCTTTTGTCGAAAAACCAGAGCACCCTCCCCTTATGCCGGGCCGAACCGATACCGCGTTGGCGTCGATGGGGATTTATATTTTCAATGCCGCTTTTCTCTATGAACAATTGCTTAAAGATGCGGATACCAAAGGCTCAAGCCGCGATTTCGGCAAAGATATTATTCCCGCCGTTATCGATAAATATGTCGTCAACGCTTATCCTTTTTTGGATTTGCAAAGCGGCGAACAAAGCTACTGGCGCGACGTAGGCACCATCGATGCTTACTGGTCGGCCAATATGGAATTGATTGGAGTTAATCCGAATTTAAACTTATACGATAAAACCTGGCCGATTTGGACTTATCAGGAGCAAACGCCACCGGCTAAATTCGTTTTCGATAACGACGAAAGACGAGGCCAAGCGGTAGATTCCATGGTTTCAGGCGGCTGCGTCATTTCCGGAGCAAAGGTCAGACATTCTTTATTATTCTCTAATGTCCGCGTTAATTCGTATACGACTTTGCAAGACACCATTGTGCTGCCGGAGGTTAATATCGGTCGTCATTGCCGCATTACCAAAGCAATTATAGAAAAAGGCTGCGAGATTCCGGAAGGCACTATCATCGGGGAAAATAAAGCGGACGATCAAAACCGGTTTCATGTCAGTCCCGGCGGCGTCGTTTTAGTGACGCCGGAAATGCTGGGGCAAAAAAGGCATTATGTAAGATAAATACCGCGAAATTTCGGAACAAATTGCCATCCGTGAAAACAATAAAAATAAGACATTATGTTGGATAAAAGCAAATTAAAATTAGTCTTATGCTGGCATATGCATCAGCCGGAATACAGGGATTTGCAAACAGGTGAGTTCAAGCTGCCGTGGACCTATCTACATGTTATTAAAGACTATGTCGATATGGCGGCGCATCTGGAAGCCGTGCCGACAGCCAAAGCGGTGGTAAACTTCGCGCCGATACTGCTGGAGCAAATCGAGGAATATGCCCGGCAAGTCAACGGCTATTTGCATGACCGTATTTCGATTACAGATCCTTTATTGGCGGCGCTGGTTAACCCCAGCATCCCGGCCGATCCAGAACAGCGCATGAAACTGGTTAAAGACTGTATGCGGGCAAATCGGGAGCGGCAAATAAACCGCTATCCGACCTTCAAGCGATTGATTGAGATGGCCGAGTGGCTTGAACATCATTATGACTCGTTAACCTATGTCAATTCGCAATTTATCAGCGACATTCTGGTTTGGTATCATCTGGTATGGATGGGAGAAACGGTAAAATTAACGGATAGCCGAATAAAACGCTTAATCGAGAAAGGTTGCGGCTATACCCTGCACGACAGGATAGAAATTTTAGAGGTGATTGCCGAGCAGCTGAGCAGCATTATTTGCCGATACAAGGCATTAGCCCGGAAAGGACAAGTTGAACTTTCCGTTACCCCTTACGCCCATCCCATCATGCCGCTGTTGCTGGACTTAAAATCAACCCATGAGGCTATGCCAAGCGCCCCTTTACCGGAACTGGATACCTATCCGGGCGGAACCGAACGGGTTTTATGGCACCTTGAAAAGGGTGTGCAGACCTTTAAGCGCTTGTTCGGCTTTGAACCGAAAGGCTGTTGGCCCTCGGAAGGGAGTATTTGCGCGCAGACCTTGAAAATATTGGGTGACTTTGGTTTTGACTGGACAGCCAGCGGCGGTTCCGTGCTGCATAATAGCTTGAACCTACCTGAAAATCTTAAACCGACAGGCGTTCATCATCCTTTTAAGCTGCAAAAAACCCATATCGCTTGCTTTTTCAGGGATGACGGCCTGTCCGATCTTATCGGTTTCGAATATTCAAAATGGCATGCCGACGACGCTGTCGGCGACTTAATCCGCCATCTGGAAAATATTGCCGCACACGAACCCGGTGATAAAGTGGTGTCCATTATCATGGACGGCGAAAATGCCTGGGAATATTTTCCCGATAACGGCTACCACTTTCTCAGCGCCTTATATCAACGGCTGGCCGGTCACCCGGCTATTGAATTAAGCACTTTTTCGGAATGTCTGCATAACAAGGTTGAAGTGAAGCCGCTGACGAAAATGGTTGCGGGCAGTTGGGTTTACGGGACTTTCTCGACCTGGATCGGCGACGCCGACAAAAATCGAGGCTGGGATATGCTCGGAGACGTTAAGTGGACCTTCGACAAGGCCATTTCAGCCGGCCGGTTAACCGATAAGCAAGTGCAACAGGCCGAACTTCAATTGGCTATTTGCGAAGGCTCCGACTGGTTCTGGTGGTTCGGCGATTATAACCCCGGCGAAGCGGTCAGTAACTTTGAAAAACAATTCCGGCTTAACTTGGCTAATTTATACCGATTGCTGGGCGAGGAACCGCCCGCTTATCTGGCTATGTCGTTTACCCAAGGCTCCGGCACTCCGGCTATGGGCGGCGCAATGAGGCCCGGCGTCGAACTGAACGAAATCGGACCTGAAAGCAATAAAAAAGCGCGTCCTCAGCCCTTCGCTTTCGCTCAAAAGAGCATTGCCGAAGGGCGCGTTCTACAAGTTAACAACTCAAACTTAAACAAGGGATCACTCAGTGTGAATGACATCTTAAATAAACGTCGCGCCGGCATTCTGTTGCATATTACCTCATTACCGGGTTCGGGTGGTCAGGGTGATTTGGGGGAGGAAGCGTATAATTTTGTAAAGTTTCTGCAAGACTCCGGGGCCAGCATATGGCAAGTTTTGCCTTTAGGCATGACCCATGCCGATGGCTCGCCTTATCAATGCTTATCGGCCCACGCCGGCAATCCGGCATTAATCAATATGGATTGGTTAGTCAAGCAAGGTTGGCTGCAACGCACCGACAAATGCGAAGAATGTGCCGGTAACTGCGCCGTAAGATGCCTGATAACAAAAGCTTATTACGGCTTCCTGGAATCCGATGAACAACTGGATAAGGACAACTTCGAGCGCTTTTGCCAATCAAAGGCCTTCTGGCTCGATGATTTCGCTTTGTTTTTAGCGCTTAGAGCTGAATTTAATCAACAGAGCTGGAACCAATGGCCCGAGCATTTCAAAGAAAGAGAGCCCAAAGCCATAAAAGAAGCCGGCCGCCGATTAAAAACCCAAATTGAATGCATTAAATTCGAACAATATGTGTTCTTCCGGCAATGGCTGGAACTAAAAGCCTATGCCAACCGGCATGACGTGTTTTTGTTTGGCGATATTCCTATTTTCGTGTCTTACGACAGCTCCGATGTCTGGGCTCATCGCGATGTTTTTAAGCTTGATGAATCCGGTGAAATGTCTGTTGTAACCGGTGTACCGCCCGATTATTTTTCTGAAACGGGACAACGCTGGGGAAACCCGCATTACAACTGGAATCACCTAAAAAGAACCGGATTCCAATGGTGGGTTGATCGAATGGAAACCCAGTTAGAGCAGTTCGATATTATTCGTATCGACCATTTTCGAGGACTTGAAGCCGCCTGGGAAATACCCGCCAATGAAGATACCGCCATTAACGGGCTGTGGGTTAAAGCGCCCGGCAAAGCATTATTAAATGCAATAAAAGCCGCGCATGGGACTATTCCATTGGTGGCTGAAGATCTGGGCATTATTACGCCCGAAGTTGAAGCGTTAAGGGATGAGTTCGCTTTACCGGGCATGAAGATCTTGCAGTTTGCCTTTGGCGGCGGCCCTGACAATCCTTATTTACCTGATAATTATGAAAAAAATTGTGTCGTTTATACCGGAACCCACGACAATGACACGACTTTAGGCTGGTTGCAGAGCATCGGCAATGACGAAAGAAACTATATTTACAATTATCTGGGCAATCCGGCCATGCCCTTGCATTGCGCGTTAATTCATGCCGCCTTGGCATCGGTTGCAAATCTTGCAATCATTCCTATGCAGGATATTTTGGAACTGGGCTCCGAGCACCGCATGAATATCCCCGGTACGACGATGAACAATTGGAAATGGCGTTTTCAATGGAATCAGCTCTCGCATGAACGCGCGGTCAGATTTGCCTACCTGGTTGGCTTGTTTAATCGTAAATAACGTTGTTTGCTGGGGCGACCGGATAGGTCGCCCTTAAATAACGACTAATCTTTATCTTTATGAATAGCCTGCTTAGAGAGCGGTAGTAAAGGAATATTGTAAGAACTCATAATGGCCCGGATTTCATCGGCTTTGCCCGCAATCAGCTTGTCCAGGGCTTCTTTCCTTGTTTTATCGCCATTCCGAACGCCCATTGCCATAGCAAAATCAAACTTCACGTCCTGAGTTGATTTCATCGGAATCATTGTGTAACTGTTTTTTGGGCTTTGTCCAACCACATAGGCCGCCATAGGTCCCCACAGGATCACCATATCAATTTTTTTCGCTTTAAGATCCTTTTCAATTTGCATAGCGACATTGTTTTCATCGTCGCCGGACATGGATTGATAGGGAATACCGACATCGAGCAGACCGTTTTTCTGCATCCAGGTTGTCCCCGGTCCACGATCGAACATCGCAATTTTCAAAGCTTCCTGTCTTTGCAAAGGCAGATTCACTAATTGGGCCGCATCGGTAATATCGTCCCAACCGCGCCCTTTGGCGACTAAAAGCACATAAGTCGATTTGTAATATGGCGAAGTGGTTAAAGTGAGATCATAGCCTTCAGGAACGCCCATAATGATGTCGCATTTATATTCGCTACTTTCCACATCGCTGTCTTTGAGCGGCGCGTTTAAGGTGTTGCGGATAAAGCCGATACGCTGGGGAAACCAGGTGTACTCAACAGTCTGCCCCAATTCTTTGGCAAACAGTTCGGCGATTTTGTTTTCAAAACCGTCTCTGTTTTTTGTCGAGTAAGGCGGATTCAACGGGTCGGCACAGACTTTGAATTTGTCTTCTGCCAAAGCGACAGAACTGAATGTAGCTAAAAGCAAGATGACAACAGGTATATTGCAAATGCGAGGTAAAGTCCTCATTAATATCTCCTTGGGTGTATCAAACGATAAGGACAGCTGCACGGAATAATGCAGGAGAGCGCAACACAGCTGCATAGTTTACTGTATAAAGAGTTAAAAAAAAGCCCCGGTAGATGAATCAACCGAGGCTTTTATAGACGACCTAAAAATCAGATCGACTCAGTGTTTCAATTCATTCCCCGCTCTGCGGCAGGAATATCTATTGAATACTTAGTTACTAGGCAATGTAAATACAGTTAATGTACCGCCCAGTTTAGTGTAAGAACTTAAGCTTCTGTATGCGCCCACAGCACCCAAACCTTCAGAGTTTGAACCCGCATCGCCGGTGTCAAGACCGGCAGCGATACCGATACCGGCCCAACCGCCGATACCTGAAAGAACGCCAACATATTGTTTGCCGCCGAACTCCCAAGTATTAACGTTGCCGATAATGCCGGAAGGTGTTTTGAACTTGTACAGTTCTTTACCGGTTTTAGCGTCAACCGCTTTCAGGTAGCCTTCCAGAGTGCCGTAGAATACTATGCCGCCGGCAGTTGCAACAGAACCTGACCAAACAGAGAATTGTTCTTTGTTAGACCAAGCGATTTTACCTGTTTTAGCGTCATAAGCTGTGAACTGACCCAGGTTGGTTGTGCCATCTGGCTTGCCAGTCATAACGTCCGCACCGGCAGGCATCATGGTTAAAGTAGCGCCAACGTAAGGTTGACCCGCTGTGTATGAAACTTCGAACGGTTCGTAGTCCATGCACAAGTGGTTGCCTGAGATGTAGAACAAACCGGTTTGCGGCGAGTAAGAAACCGGCTGTTGGTTTTTACTTCCTAACGCAGCAGGGCAAACGCCTTGGGTGTTAACGTCTTCGCCGTTTTGCTCGGTACTGTATTTAGACACAACTTGTGGACGACCGCTGTTCATGTCGACATGAGTTGCCCAGTTAACCGATTTGTCGAATTTTTCAGCAACAAGCAGTTCGCCGGTTTCACGATCTAAAGTGTAGCCAAAACCGTTACGGTCGAAATGCACGATAGTTTTGTGCATTTTGCCTTTAACTTCTTGGTCAACCAAAACGGTTTCGTTGATACCGTCAAAATCCCACTCATCGTGCGGCGTCATTTGGTAAACCCATTTAACCGCACCGGTGTCAGCGTCACGAGCCCATAATGACATAGACCATTTGTTGTCGCCTGGACGTTGTACAGGATTCCAAGTAGATGGGTTGCCGGATCCGTAATAGATCAAGTTCAATTTAGGGTCATAGCTGGTCCAGCCCCAAGTAGTACCGCCGCCGATTTTCCATTGGTCGCCTTGCCAAGTGCTGATACTTGAGTCAGCACCGACTGGAACCGTTTTACCGTCTTTCCAGGTAGTTGTTTTCTTAGCATCAATCAGGGTGTCTTTGTCAGGCCCCATGCTGTAGCCTTTCCAAACCAATTCGCCGGAGTTGATGTTATAAGCCGCTAAAAAGCCGCGAACACCGAACTCACCGCCGGAAATACCCGTTAAAACGGTATCTTTAACGACTAACGGAGCGGAAGTATTGGTCATGCCCAGTTTAGGGTCGCCGTTTTGTACGCTCCATACGCGTTTACCGGTTTTAGCATCTAACGCGGTTAATACGGTATCAGATTGTTGTAAGAAGATTTTACCGTCACCGTAAGCTAAACCACGGTTAACAGTGTCGCAGCACATAACCGGAATCGTTACATCGGCATCTTGTGTTGGCGTGAATTCCCAGATAACGGATTGAGTTTTTTGGTCAATAGCGTAAACGGTGTTAGGGAAAGGGGTATGAATGTAAAGAACATCATTGACAACCAAAGGGCCGCCTTCATGTCCGCGTAAGACGCCTGTAGAAAAAGACCAAGCGGGTTGCAAGTTCTTTACGTTAGTCGCGTTGATTTCACTGAGTTTGCTGTAACGAGTACCGGCGTAATCACCGCCCCAACTGGCCCAGTTAGCTGGGTTTTGGGTGAGTTTTTCAAGATCGCTGTTAGCAGTTGAAACTGCTGGTGCAGCTAATAAAGCAGCCACACTGGAAGCAAGCAGCCAACTTTTCAAAGGCTTCTTCATATTATATTTCTCCTGGTATTCTGTTAATTTGACAGAATAGTGATTATGTTTTTTTAGGACTAATATTAGTTTTTAGGGTGGTTTCATGTTCCATGGAGACAGGAAATTTTCACTCTAGGCGCCTAAATTTAATGATTTTACCCCAAAAGTCAACTTTTATAGGCGATGACGGCTAAGGTATGCTTGTAACATTTTGATAAAGCTCAGGGTGTTCATAATAGTTTTATATTTCTAATATAGATCGACATAGAGAAATGGAGTTGATTTAAAGGATCAAAAATCGGCGTTTAAGCTTTAATTAATAGAAGACATGGCTGTAGATATTCAAGCAAATAATTACCAAGCGCTTTACTCTGTAATTAAATAGCACTAGAATAGTCCTCAATTACTGGGAGTAAAGAAAGTATGTTGCGACTGAGCAAATTAACTGATTATGCAACGGTCATTTTGAGCGTCATGGCTAGAGACCAAACCCATGTACGTGCAGCTATGGAAATAGCGGCAATGACCGGTATTGCTCAACCTACGGTTAGCAAAATCCTGAAACTATTGGTCAATGCTAACGTATTGACTTCCACACGCGGAGCCAAGGGCGGTTATGCTCTAGCCAGGATGCCCGAAGAGATTAGCGTTGCAACCGTTATCAGCGCTCTGGAAGGACCGATTGCCCTGACCGAATGCAGTATTTCCCATCAGGGCTGCGAGCAAGCTTCCGGTTGCGATATTTTGGGTAACTGGAGTTTGATTAATCAGACCATTCATAATGCATTGGAATCGGTGACTGTGGCCGATTTAATCAGACCCGCCGTTGTTCCGGAAGAAGTGTTCATTCCGATCGCCAATTTATATAGGTAGAAAATTTTATGTCAGCAAGCGAACAAGAAATCAAAAATCTGATCGGTAAGGAATACAAGCAAGGCTTTGTCACTGAATTGGAAACCGACACTTTTCTTCCCGGCTTGGATGAAACGGTTATTCAGCGCTTGTCGAAAGTCAAAAACGAGCCTGAGTTTATGCTGGAATACCGGCTGAAAGCGTTTCGTCATTGGCAGACCATGAAGTCTCCGGAATGGGCGTTCGTCAAATTCGACCCTATCGATTATCAATCGATCAGCTATTATTCGGCACCCAAACGCAAAGAAGACGGTCCTAAAAGCCTGGATGAAATCGATCCGCAAGTATTGGAAGCCTACAAAAAACTGGGCATTCCTTTAGATGAACAAGAGCGTTTGGCCGGCGTTGCGGTCGATGCGGTTTTCGACAGCGTGTCGGTGGCGACGACATTTAAAGGCAAATTAAAAGAAGCGGGCGTTATTTTCTGCCCGATTTCGGAAGCCTTGCGCGATCATCCCGAACTGATCAAACAATATCTGGGTTCTGTCGTACCGCATACGGATAATTTCTTTGCCGCTTTAAATGCTGCCGTATTTACCGACGGCTCGTTTGTTTACATTCCCAAAGGCGTGCGCTGCCCGATGGAGCTGTCGACCTATTTCAGAATCAATGCGGCCAATACCGGGCAGTTTGAACGGACATTGATTATTGCCGACGAAGGCAGTCATGTGTCATATCTGGAAGGCTGCACCGCGCCGATGCGCGATGAAAACCAGCTGCATGCGGCGGTAGTTGAGTTAATCGCACTGAAAGATGCGACTATCAAATATTCCACCGTGCAAAACTGGTATCCAGGCGATAAAAACGGCTTGGGCGGTATTTACAACTTTGTGACCAAACGCGCCGATTGCCGGGGTGAGAATTCCAAAGTGTCGTGGACACAGGTGGAAACCGGTTCGGCGATTACATGGAAATATCCAAGCTGCATCCTGACCGGCGATAATTCTACCGGCGAGTTTTATTCGGTGGCGCTGACCAATAATTATCAGCAGGCCGATACCGGCACCAAGATGATCCATATCGGTAAAAACACCAGCAGCACGATTGTGTCCAAAGGTATTTCGGCAGGTCGTGCGCAGAACACTTATCGCGGTTTGGTCAAGGTGCTAAAGAGCGCGGAGAATGCCCGTAACTACACCCAGTGCGATTCTCTGCTGATTGGCGACAAATGCGGTGCGCACACCTTTCCTTATGTGGAAGTCAAGCAGCCGTCAGCCCAGGTCGAACATGAAGCGACCACCTCCAAGATCAGCGAAGACCAGCTGTTTTTTTGTCAGCAACGCGGACTGTCGGCAGAAGATGCGGTGTCGATGATTGTTAACGGTTTCTGTAAAGAAGTATTCAGGGAGCTGCCGATGGAGTTTGCGGTGGAGGCTCAGGCATTGTTGGGGTTGAGTTTGGAAGGTTCGGTTGGCTAGTGGGTAAGTACGACAAGATTTTGCAGAAAATCATTCATGGACGTTCTGATGCCAATGTTTTATTTTCTGAATTGAGGCAGTTGCTGTTACGTTTAGATTTTCAGGAACGAATTCGTAGCGACCATCATATTTTTAGTAAAGAAGGGATTGCCGAGATTTTGAACATACAACCGATTGGTTCAATGGCAAAAGCGTATCAGGTTAAACAAGTTCGTCACATTATTGTTCGCTATCGTTTGGGGTTAAATGATGACTAAATATGAAATGATTATTTACTGGAGCGAAGAAGACCAGTCTTATATTGCTGAAGTGCCGGAATTAGCTGGTTGTATGGCCGACGGGAGCAGCTATCAAGAAGCGGTTAGAAATGCTGAAAGGGTTATTGCTGAATGGATAGATACAGCAGTAGAACTGGGTCGGTATGTTCCTGAGCCTAAAGGGCGTTTGTTGTATGTCTAAGCAATTACGGCAGTAGTAAAGATGGCGGAGAACAGTATTTGAGTATTTTAAAAAATGCAGTTGATTCAATCGCGTTAGGATTGGAAGATTACGAAACTTCAATAGCAGAAGAAGACGAAAGAAGGATTATTTCATGCACGAGAAATATTTATGCAGGAATACTTTTACTTTTTAAACATAAGCTTTCATCTATAGATAATAAATTGATATGGGTTGGTAAAAAAGGAAAAAGGACTGTTAATTATCAAGACATTAAAGATAAATTTGAAGAACTAAAAATAACAGTTAATTGGGACAGAATTGATAAAATCAATGACTATAGAAACGAGGCTGAACACTACTTCAGTACGTTAGAACACAAAGCTGTTCAAGGTTTAATTTCAAACTCGTTTCTTATCATCAGCGATTTTGTGACTGAACAACTAAAACAAGATCCAAAAGAATTGTTTGGCAGCGATTCTTGGGCAATTTTAGTTGAAGTTCACGAGGTGTATGAAAAGGAAAAAGAAGGCTGTATCGGTTCAATGGAGACGCTGAACTTTTTTAGCGAAAGTATATGTGATGCTTTTGTTTCGTATTCATGTAATGAATGTGGTTCAGATTTAATTTATCCAGATGAATTAAATAAAGAAGCAATAGAGAGTCAATTCGTATGCAAAGCATGTGATGTTACTTATTCTTACGAAGAAATTGTTAGTCCAGCTATTGAAGATCATTACTATGCTGAAACATACTTAGCAATGAAAGATGGCGGCGATTCCCCTATTGCTGATTGTCCATTTTGTGGAGGAGCTTATCTTTGTGAAGAGAAAATATGTGCTGAATGTGGCGAAAGTGCGGTGCATGAGTGCGAATTATGCGGTAACGATATTCCTCCCGAAGAATTGAGCGAGGATAGTTTATGTGGTTATTGTTCTCATATAATGTCAAAAGACGACTAAAAATAGCTGAATGGGTAAGACGCTCGTCAATTTCTTGTTTAACATTAAACTTTAGGTCAAGTCATGAATAACAAATACACAGCAGTAATAAAACAAGACGGTGATTGGTGGCTAGGCTGGATTGAAGAAATTCCCGGCGTTAATTGCCAGGAATCAAGCCATGATGAATTGATTGAAACGCTAAAAATCACCTTGCAAGAAGCATTGGCTTTTAATCGTGAAGAAGCATTGTTAAATGCGGGCGCTCATTATCAAGAAGAGCTTATCGCATTGTGAAACGTTCTGAACTGATTAGATATTTGAAGGCACAGGGCTGTGAATTATTAAGAGAAGGCGGGCGGCATTCATGGTGGCATAATCCAGAACAAAATAAACGTTCGGCCGTTCCAAGACATGCCGAAATCAAAGATATTTTGGCGAATAAAATTTGTAAAGATCTCGGTGTAAAACCCGTTAAATAACACAGGTAAAACAACATGCTCAGCATAAAAAATCTTCACGTCAGCGTTGGCGACAAGCCCATTCTTAAAGGCATTAACCTTGAGATTAAAGCCGGTGAAATTCACGCCATTATGGGGCCGAACGGCTCCGGTAAAAGCACCTTGTCACATGTATTGTCGGGCAAAGGCGGCTATACCGTGACCGGCGGTTCGGCGACTTATCAGGGCAAAGATTTGCTGGAGATGGCGCCTGAAATCAGAGCGCGGGAAGGCGTATTTCTGGCGTTTCAATACCCGGTTGAAATTCCCGGCGTCAGCAACATCTATTTATTGAAAGCGGCGCTGAACTCTATACGCAAGCATAACGGCCAGCCTGAAGTCGATGCGATGGACTTTTTAACACTGGTTAAAGAAAAAGTGCGCTTGCTGGAAATGGATGAGAAATTTCTTTACCGTGCGGTCAATGAAGGCTTTTCCGGCGGCGAGAAGAAACGTAATGAAATCCTGCAAATGGCTATTTTGGAACCCAAGCTGTGCATCATGGATGAAACCGATTCCGGCTTGGATATCGATGCGTTAAAAATCGTTTCCGAAGGCGTCAATTCGTTGCGCTCGCCGGAACGCTCTTTTGTGATGGTCACGCACTACCAGCGCTTACTGGATTACATCAAACCGGACTTTGTCCACGTTTTGGCGCATGGTCAAATTGTCAAATCCGGAGGCGCCGAACTGGCATTGGAGCTGGAAGAAAAAGGTTACAGTTGGGTTGAAGAGGCGGCAGCGTAATGAATACGGCGACAGCAAGCCGTTATACGGCCGAATATCAAACCATCGCGCCCGCCTTACCGGGACAAACTTTACCTTGGTTGCAAGCATTAAGATACGAAGCCTTGGAGAAATTTTCAGAACAGGGTTTTCCATCGCCGCGTGAAGAAGAATGGCGTTATACCAATATCTCCGGCATTGAAAAGAAACTGTTTTCGCCGTTAATAAGTCTGACTGCCAGTGATGTCGATGCAGAGTGGCTAAAATCCTACCAACTGGAAGACGCTTGGTCAGTGGTTTTGGTCAACGGACATTTTTCAGCGGAACTTTCGGTTTTAGACGATTTGCCTGAAACCGTTTCAGTGTTGAGCATGGCTGATGCATTGGCAAAACAGCCGGACAACGTGGAAAAATATTTAGGCCGGGCCGCCAATCAATCGGAGCACAGCTTCATCGCTTTCAATACCGCTTGGTTTACCGATGGCTTGTTTGTGCATATACCGGCTAAGCTGGTTTTAGATAAACCGATTCAGTTGTTGCATATTGTGACCGGAGCCGATGCAATGGCGACGACGCGTAATATCATCATTGCCGATGAAATGGCCGAAGCTAACCTAATAGAAACCTTTGTCGGAACCGATAACGCTTATTTAACCGCCGCAGTCACCGAGGTTTTTGTTGAACAAAATGCCAATTTGACGCTGTATAAAATGCAAAGCGAATCGGAAAAAGCCTACCATTTTGGCGGCAGTTATATTAAACAAGCTCGGGATGCCCGGTTTACCCATCACAATTTTGCTTTTGGCGGCTTGCTGGCGCGCAGCGATATTCATGTTGACCTGGATCAGGCGTCGGAATGCGAACTGAATGGTTTGTACTTAGGCGTCAAACGGCAACATATCGATAACCATACCCGCATCAATCACTTAAAACCTCATGCCATCAGCCGCGAACTGTATAAAGGTGTGCTCGACGACAGGGCCAGAGGCGTATTTCAAGGACGGGTGATTGTCGCTATCGATGCGCAAAAAACCGATTCGCAAATGAATAATCGTAATTTGCTGTTATCCGATGACGCCGAAGCCGATACCAAACCGCAACTCGAAATTTATGCCGATGACGTTAAATGCGGTCATGGCGTCACCGTCGGGCAGCTGGATGAAAAATCTATCTTTTACTTGCAATCGCGCTGCGTAGACGAAGAAACGGCGCGTAATATGCTGACCTTTGCCTTTGCCAACGAAATGGTCGATAAGATCAAAATTAAAGGTTTACACGATAGGGTTTTGGAACAAGTGTTGGCGCGCTTCCCGCAACAAGGCGTCAACAAGGAATGGCTATAAAATATCGGCCATGTTGATGGTAATGGAGTCCAGCTGAGACAAAGTGATGCTGTCGCCGGCGCGTAACGTGGTTTTTTCGCCATAACAATCGCCATGCGGTTGGCGATAGACCTCAACGCAAGAGTCGTTTAAGTTCATTAGCCAGTATTCAGGAATATGATGATTGGCATATAAACGTAGTTTTTGGTTTTGATCGAAACTGAGTGAGCTATCGGCAACTTCGATCAGTAGCAATACGTCATCGGCATTAGGGTGGCGGGAGCAGTAAAAGTCATCGTTCGCCTTTAACAGCATGAAATCCGGCTCCGGCTCGGAAAGATCGCCGAGTTGCAAAGGATTTTGAACAGAAGTATCGGCGCAATCGGCTGTCAAAATAGTAAATAATTTATTAATGCGGTTTAAGTGCCCGGAATGATTACAACCTATAGGTGCCATTTCTAAAATTTCCCCTTCGATAAGTTCAAGACGGCTATCAGGCGGAAAAATATTAGCTTCACCTAGTTTTTGCCACTCCTTAATGTCGGTCAGATGTTTTCGTACAGTCGCAGTTGCTATAGTCATTGTCTTAGTAACAGTCAGAGTAAGAATAGTAGGAATATAATACCTAGCAATTTAAGAATCAATGTTATCGGAATAAATATGACAAACTTCCCCGTAGAAAAAATACGCGCCGATTTCCCTATATTGGCAGAACTGATACGCAACAAGCCGTTGGTTTATCTGGACAACGCAGCCACTTGCCAAAAACCGCAGGCGGTTATCGACAGCATCGTGCAGTTGTACAGCCATGATTACGCCAACGTGCATCGCGGCGTACATACTTTAAGCGTGCGTTCTACCGATAAATTTGAAGCCGCGCGCACCAAGGTTAAAAACTTTATCAATGCAGCCGGCGACAAAGAAATCATTTTTGTCAGAGGCGCTACCGAAGCCATCAATTTGATTGCGCAGACTTACGGCAAAACCCATATCAAAGCCGGCGATGAGATTTTAATCACCGCGATGGAGCATCATTCCAATATCGTCCCTTGGCAAATGCTGTGCGAGCAAACCGGCGCCATCTTAAAAGTCGCGCCGATTAATCGGCAAGGCGAATTGATTTATGATGAATTTGAACAACTGATCAGCGCTAAAACCAAGCTGGTTTCAGTCGTGCATATGTCCAATGCGTTGGGCACGATTAATCCGGTTAAAAAGATTATTGCCGCGGCTCATGCCCAAGGTATTCCGGTATTATTGGATGGCGCGCAGGCCATTCCTCATATGACTGTTGACGTACAGGACTTGGATTGCGATTTTTATGTTTTCTCAGGCCATAAGCTTTATGCGCCTTCAGGCATAGGCGTACTTTACGGCAAACAGGCTTTACTGGAAGCCATGCCGCCGTATCAAGGCGGCGGCGACATGATCCGCAAAGTCACCTTTGAAGAAACCGAATATAATGTGTTGCCTTATAAGTTTGAAGCCGGCACCCCGAATATTGCCGATGTCGTGGGTTTGGGCGCGGCTATCGATTATCTGAACGCCATCGGCCTAGATAATATTGCCGCCTATGAAGCAGAACTACTGGATTACGCCACTGCCAAAGCCCAGCAAATTAAAGGCCTTAAAATTATTGGCGAGGCCGAGCATAAAGGCGCGATTTTGTCTTTCACACTGGATAGAATACACCCGCACGATATTGGCACCATGCTGGATAGTTTAGGCATTGCAATCCGCGCTGGTCACCATTGCGCGATGCCGGTGATGGATTTTTTTGAAGTTCCGGCGACCGCAAGAGCGTCGTTTGCCATGTATAACACTAAACAAGAAATCGATGTTTTAATGAAAGGCATAGAGTCCTTGATTGAGGTATTTGGCTGATGTTTTCGTAAGATACAATCAATCGCTATGTTTATAATGCAATTATTGAATGTTTTTAATGGCAAATTTTCACTATGTACAGTCCTTTAGATGACAAAGATATTGAAAGCGAATTAAGTTACGCTTACCTGCATGCCGTAGCTTCTGCTGTTGGTGTAACTTGCGATCACACAAATAGACATGTAGATAATCGAGGCATTGATGCTACTTTGACCTGCTGGGAACATTTTAAAGACAGCTATAAGGAAGATGTAGATTTAAAAGTACAATTAAAGGCTACAATCAAAGAGACATCAAACACCGAATCGCATTTCTCCTATTTTTTTAAAGGTGTAAAACAATATGATTTTTTGCGAGAAGAAACTAAATGCCAACATCGTTTATTAGTCGTGCTGTTTTTGCCCTCTAATCAAAAAGAGTGGTTAAATGTGAATCCAGAACAATTGATCTTAAAAAATGCTGCCTATTGGGTCAGTCTGCGCGGAGCAGAGGCTTCCAGCAATAGGACAGGTACAACAGTTTATCTCCCTAAAGATCAAGTACTGACGCCTGATAATCTGCTCGCCATATTCGAAAAATTATCAAAAAATGAGCCATTGAATTATCTACCGCCGTTATGAATAAAGATTTTTTCGAAAACATTGCGCCCACCGATTTAAAAGATTTCCTGAAATCGAGAGGTTGGCGTTTAATTGATGCCGCTATTAAAGACGGTTTATATGCGCTTAATAATGATCAATATAAACGTAGGCAATTAATTTTTCCTATTGATGATAGTGCCGTTGATTACACAGATTGTGTAGAGACGGTTATTAGTAAATTGGTAGATATGGAGAATATTTCGTTTCGTACTCTTATGGCAGAGTTATCAGAAATGAAAGATGATGCCATCGGTTTTCGCATCGTCGATCATCGCAATGAATCGGCTTTCATCCCGCTTAACTATGCCGTAAAAGCGATTAATGGCGCTAAAGATATGCTGTTGTCAGCGGCATGTAGCGTATTAAAACCGCAAATTTACCATCCAAAAATGAATCGGCGGGAAGCGCTACAGTTAATAGATAAATCACGTTTTAGACATACGGAAACAGGCAGCTTTATTATTAATGTATCCACGCCTGTCAAAGCCATGGATTTGCAGGTGGATCTTTTTGAAAATACGCCCTTTGTACGGCAAGCGACATTAACCATTAATAAGGCCGCCTCTCAGTTAGTTGAAGCCATTCAAACTGACAGAATGGAACATCTGATAGCAACTGTAAAAGAGGAACCAACTCCACTCTTGTCATCTAATATGTGTAAGGCCTTCATAAATTTTCAAGATGAGAATGATCAAGCGGATTTGTATCTAAATTTCAAATGGGCAAGCATCATTAATAAGCCATCAAACACTAAAAACTCAATCAAAATACAACACGATTATTACAGTCGTATCGAAGATATTCGGCAAGAACTCAAGAATCATGAAAAGGATAAAGAAGATATTTTTGTGGGCACAGTAGAAACATTGGCTGGCGATTTAGACGAAAGAGAGCGAAGAGCGGGAGATGTCATATTAGATCTTTATCAGCAAGATGGAGAAAGCATTCGTGCAAGAGTCAGTTTGAATGCCGAATGGTACAACCAAGCAATTGAAGCTCATAAAAATGCAGGAAATTATATTCAAATTAAGGGTAAGCTTTTGGCGGGTAATCAGCCTAGAACGATGAAAAATATTATCTCGTTTACCATTATAAAAAACACCTAATTCCTAGATAATACCAATAAGCGCAATTAAAAACTTTCCATTAAAAATATTTCACGGAACAAATAATGTTTGATGATCTACGCGACCTCTATCAAGAGGTAATTTTCGACCACAACCGTAACCCGCGCAATTTCCGGGTCATGGAAAACGCCGACCGCAAAGTGGAAGGTTTTAACCCGCTGTGCGGCGACCGCCTGACCTTATTTTTAAAAATGGACGGCGACACCATTACCGACGCCAGTTTTCAGGGCTCGGGTTGCGCCATTTCCACCGCCTCGGTTTCGTTAATGACCGAGATAGTCAAAGGCAAAACCGAACAGGAAGCCGAAGACTTGTTTAAAACATTCCATGAGATGACCACCGGCAAAGACGAGCAGATTAACCTTGAAGCGGTCGGCAAGCTGGCGGTATTAGCCGGGGTCCGTGAATACCCGGCGCGGGTCAAATGTGCGACCTTGGCTTGGCATACCCTGGATGCGGCGTTGAAAAATGAACAAAAATCGATTTCTACAGAATAAAACTTCACCACGAAGACACGAAGAGCACGAAGTTTTTCTTAATGTTGTTCGTGTCTAACTAAACTATGAGCACTACTACCTCGCAGCAATATACCGGGAAACTGGCCGTCATTTACCCAGGACAGGACGATAGTTTGCCATTTCAACAACTTGCTGAAAGACTCGGCGTTCCTTTATACCCGTCGCTCAATGACCGCACTCCGGAAGAATTCTTTTTAACCCGGCGTAACGGCTGTTTAAAACTACTCGACAAAGAGTTGCTTAAAAAAGGCGGTTTAACCGTCGATATAGAGCCGCGCAACGGCGAACAACGCTCATGGCCTGCGCCCAAAGACGGCGCTTTAGCCCAAGCGCTCGGACGGAAAACCAAAACCGTAATCGACGCCACGACCGGCTGGGGTCAAGACAGCCTGCATATCTTTCGCATGGGTTACGAATTGCTTTGTATCGAACGCTCCCCGGTTATGGCGGAATTATTGGCGGACGGCTTCGCCCGCTTGGCGCAACAAGACTGGATGCAACGGCTTAATCTCCGCCCTCCCCTGTTATTGCAAGGTAACGCCATCGACCTGTTAGCCGACCTGGAAAATCCGCCCGATTGTATTTATCTTGATCCGATGTTTCCGCCCAAACGCAAAAAATCGGCCTTAGCCAAAAAATCGATGATGGTGTTGCGCGACTTGCTCGGCGATGATCAAGATAAGGAACAGCTTTTTGAAGCGGCGCTAAAAGCAGCCGAAAAACGAGTGGTGGTAAAAAGCCCCGATTATGCCGAACCTTTGGGCGGCAAACCCAGTCAAAGTTTTCAGGGCAAGTTATTGCGCTATGATGTTTATTTGAAAAGTTAAACGAGTTGCCGAGCGGTCGGCTTTTTACAGCACCACAATGGGAGAAATAAAATGTCGGATTGGATAGATGCAATAGATGAAAAGGCCTTAGCCAATGGCGAGCATATAGTGATAGATGTCGATGGTACCGATGTCGCCATTTTCAAACTGGACGACCGATTTTATGCGCTTGAAGATGTCTGTACCCATGACGGCGCCGAAATTGCCAGCGGCCGACTGGAAGGCGACGAAATTATCTGTCCGCGTCATGGTGCCCGTTTTTGCGTGAAAACCGGTGAAGTAAAGTCCCCGCCCGCCTATGAAAATATCGACTGCTTTCCGATCAGGATAGAAAACGGCAAAGTGCAAGTTAGGGACAATCGCTGGGATTAACCTGAATCTCTATTGCTGCGGTTGCGATGCTGCCCCTAATCCACCGGTCTTTAGTCCTTGCCATAGATCTTAAGCACCCACTCATAAAACCAAGGCGGGCGAAACAGCACGATATAAATTAACACGACCGGAGTAATGGGAACGGGTCCCACCTCAACAATTGAGATGACCACAAGAATAAGAAAACTAAGGATACGCATAACTTACTTCCTTGCTCAATGAGTTTAAGTTTTTAAATAGATCGTAGGCGTCTTTATAGATTTGGCTATCGGCAAATTTATTTAATCAGATTGCGTACCCGGAATAAAGCTGCCCTCCCCCCTTTCAATTAGTGCGCCGCCGGGCGAAGTTTATCATTGCATCCCACTGAAAGGTTTGTGTTAAACCTGACAATTTAACCGCTGGAGGATTTAAAACATGCTGACCGTCTTGCAACTCCCCGTCTTAAACGACAATTACATTTATCTGCTGCACGATCCTGTCTCCGCTGAAACCGCTGTCGTCGATCCCGCCGTTGCCCAGCCGGTTCTGGATATTCTGGAGCAAAAAGGCTGGCGCTTGACTTATATCCTGAACACCCATCACCACTCGGATCATGTCGGCGGCAACAGCGAACTCAAACAAAAAACCGGCTGCACCGTTATTGCCGCGCTTTCGGATCAACCAAGAATTCCCGGTTTTGATCGCGGCGTTGTTGACGGCGATGTAATCACCCTCGGTCGACATTCGGCGAAAGTCATCTCGACTCCCGGCCATACCAGCGGCCATATTGTTTATCACTTTGCCGACGACAACCTGCTGTTTTGCGGAGACACCTTATTTGTGATGGGCTGCGGGCGGTTATTTGAAGGCACTGCGGAACAGATGTGGCAATCATTGCAAAAATTGAAAGCATTGCCCGAATCAACCCAACTCTATTGCGCCCATGAATACAGCCAAGCCAATGGCCGGTTTGCTTTAACGGTAGAACCCGATAACCGGCAGTTACAGCAAAGAATGGAAATGATTAATCAGCTTAGAGCACAACATTTGCCGACCGTGCCGTCAACAATAGAACAGGAATTAGCGACTAACCCGTTTTTCAGGGAGGACAGCTCGGCGCTGCAAAAAACCATCCATAAAATCAATAACAGGCCGGTGGACGTTTTTACGGAAATCAGGCTATTGAAAGATCGTTTCTAAGCGTGGAATAAGACGAAGCGGTAGCTTTTCTTGCGAACAAATAATACATACTCTTCGTTGGCCCGATATAGGCATAAGGTCGAGTAGACCGGCTCCTCTCAATGAAGTCATCTCTACCCCTCTGCTGATACTTTTTTTTTTCTCATGGTACGCCTTGCCGCACGCGGCTACTACGTGATCGCAGGTAGTTTGCTGTGCATCATCAATTGTCACCC
>JAPLRU010000136.1 GCA_026399025.1 Methylobacter sp. | reverse complement strand
GCTCGAATGGCAACCGCCATGCCCTGGATAATTTCAGGCGCGTCAGGTCCGGCCATGTGTATGCCGACAACCCGGTCGCTACCGCGCACCACGATCATCTTGATCAGCGCTTTTTCATCGATACCCGACAGGGTGTTTTTCATCGGTGTGAAACGGGTTTTATAGATGTCGATGTCCGGATACTGTTGTCGCGCCTGCGTTTCGGTCAGTCGGCCGGTTAAACGTCGATTAACCGACGCTCCAGCCAAAGCCTGCGGCCGCTTGAAAATGATCATTGAATTGAGCCGCGTAAACCAATAGTTTTTTGGGTACGCAACCGACATTGACGCAGGTGCCGCCTAAATAACGCTCTTCCGCGACAGCCACCTTGACCCCATAAGCCCATGTGCACCGTGCGAATACCTCCCGAACCGGCGCCGATGACAAACAGATCGTAGTTATAATGCGTCATTGAAATATCTCGTTTAGACGGCCCGGCTACATCCTTGACATCATGCCAACGGAACGGTTTATCGGACAGCGTGGACGAAAAACGGTCCACGCTGAAATCAATTAAAACAATGCGTAAAGCAAAAAGCTCAAGCCGCTTCGGTCTCCAAAAGCCTGTCCAAAGTACGGACATGCGATTGTTGAGCGGGCAGCAGCTTGGTTTCAATCAAAGAACGCACTTCCGAAGGAAGATTGGCATCCTGCAAGGCTTCTTCATAATCTTCGATACCGCTTCTTTCGCCTTCCTGCAAAGCCTTTAGCGCCGTTGCTCTACCCAACAAATCAGCGCCTCCTTGTACTATTTCCGCCCACATGCCCCACGCTCCGGAATCTTCGGAAGGCGTTCCGCCCAATTGACGAATTTGTTCCTGTAAGCTGCAAACCGCCTCTTTATGATCCTGATAAATGGGTTGTAAATACTCAGCTTCACCCAGTGAGGCATCTTCCTGAAGCTTATCCAAAGCCTGTTGGTAAGTCTGAGTTGCCGATAATTCGTCTCTCAGCAACTTATCGATTCTTTTAATATTTTGCATAACAAAACTCCTCGTTTTTCTTGATGACATGCATTAGCCTCATCAACTTAACTATGTTTGATCGGTCGATAAAGCCAAGGTTAGGGTGAGTGGAATGTTCCGCTCACCACATTGATGAGTCCTTAGGTTCGCGGCTGCAAACGATGGACAAATAGTAGAGCGCTTAATGTAAACGTGAGAACAATCGCCGTGCCTAATATTCTAAAAGCGCGCCGCCTAATGCACCGATGCTTCCTCGGTCGAAGCAATATCCTCCGCATGAGCGGACTCGAAGATCTGTTCCGCCTTATCGCGCGCTTCGCTACTTTCCGCATGAACGGAAATTAAAGCCCCGCCTCCCCTGATTTTTCCTTCATAGCGTTTGGCCTCATACTCCGGAATGCCCACGCCGATTAAAGCGCCGGTCAAACTTCCGGTGGCGGCGCCCACCGCCGCCCCGCTCAAAGCGCCCATAATGGGGCCTGCGGCCACAAACGGACCGATACCGGGAATAGCCAGCGTGCCGATTCCAGCCAGCCAGCCGAGTATAGCGCCGGTGCCTAAGCCCACCGTCCCGCCGATAGCCGCGCCTTCCGGCGCCTTGGTGTGTTTTTCATAAGCGAAATCCTTGGTCGTGGATTTGTCGGGAAACAGCACCGATATATCGTTATTTGAGAAACCGGCGGTTTTCAGCTCATTAACAATACTCTCCGCCTGGTCGGTATTTTGGGCGATACAAAAAACAGCTTTAGTCATAACATTCTCCTAGGCCTTTAGGGCGCTTTAATTTCAAGTTGGTTATAGACCTGCACGGCACCCGGTGTTTGCGTGGCGATTTGTTGCAACGTCATACTCTCGATTTGATTTTCGACAGGCCCACGTAGTGTCACTATGCCGTCACGGGTGATGATTTTTACATTTTTCGCGTTAACCGATAGCGTTTCATCCGCAACCGCAGCTTTACGTATACTTGCGGTGATGTTGACGTCGTTTTCGGTTTCCTTTTGATCTTCCGGGGTTAAATTGGTGCCGTACTTGTCGCGAACATTACGTTCGCTATTCTCCGCCGCCGCACCGACCAAATAAGTTCTCGGCACCCGTTCGGCTTGAGCATTGCCGGTTATTATGATTAAACCGCTTGCTAACGCGAACGTGCTTAACAGTAACCGTATAGACATAGTCATCTCCTTCATATTGAGTGTTTTTCCAAAAACCGAAGCGCAACCCTATCGGCCTTATTCTTCCAATCCTATGATCATGTACTTATCTACAACAGCGGAGGGCTTGAATAATGTTGGCTTATAGTCAAACAGGCTGTCTAAAGACAAATCCAAGATAATAAAGACTTTACCGGAAATATTTTTTAGCGTCGGTACGGTGTCCCACATAGAAGATGAATTGCTTTACGGTGGCGGTAGGCTCTATATCTGTGGAGCCGAGTGCCCGATTACAGTAAAATTGTCGGCTACCACATTCCCTTAATGAAAGTTTCCTCCGAGGTTGTCCATGCCACAATACCGTTCCCGCACCACCACCCACGGCCGCAACATGGCCGGCGCCAGAGCCCTGTGGCGTGCCACCGGCATGAAAGAGGAGGATTTCACCAAGCCCATTATCGCTGTGGCCAATTCCTTCACCCAGTTTGTGCCCGGCCATGTGCATCTAAAAGATATGGGCCAGTTGGTGGCTCGTGAAATTGAAAAAGCCGGCGGTGTCGCCAAGGAATTCAACACCATAGCGGTCGATGACGGTATCGCCATGGGCCATTCCGGCATGTTGTATTCGCTGCCCAGCCGTGATTTGATCGCCGACAGCGTGGAATACATGGTCAATGCCCATTGTGCCGACGCGCTGGTGTGTATTTCCAACTGCGACAAGATTACTCCCGGCATGTTGATGGCCGCATTGCGCTTGAATATTCCGGTGATCTTCGTGTCCGGCGGCCCGATGGAAGCCGGTAAAGTAAACTGGAACGGCCAAACCCGCGCGCTGGATTTGGTCGATGCGATGGTGGAAGCCGCCGATGACAAAATCAGCGACGAACAGGTCGCCGCCGTGGAACGCTCCGCGTGTCCGACCTGCGGTTCCTGCTCCGGCATGTTTACCGCCAATTCGATGAATTGTCTGACCGAAGCGCTGGGCCTATCGTTGCCGGGTAACGGCTCGCTGGTGGCTACGCATTCCGATAGAGAACAGCTGTTTTTACGCGCCGGCCGCATCATCGTCGAGCTGAGTAAGCGCTATTACGAACAGGATGACGCATCCGTGCTGCCGCGCTCCATCGCCACTTTCGACGCCTTCCAAAACGCGATGAGTCTGGATGTCGCGATGGGCGGTTCCACCAATACGGTATTGCATCTGCTGGCGGCAGCGCACGAGGCCGGCGTGGACTTCACCATGGCCGACATTGATGCCATTTCGCGGCGCGTGCCTTGTCTGTCCAAAGTCGCTCCGGCCAGCCAGAAATACCACATGGAAGATGTCCACCGCGCCGGTGGCGTGATGGCTATTCTGGGCGAACTGGACCGCGCCGGCGTCATCAACCGCGATGTGCCGACGGTCCACGCGCCGAGCATGGCGGCGGCGCTAGACCTGTGGGATATCCAACGTAGCCAGGACGAGACGGTCAAAGACTTCTTCCGTGCCGCGCCCGGCGGCATCCCGACCACCCTTGCCTTCTCGCAATCGCTGCGCTACCCGACCCTGGACGACGACCGCGCCGAGGGCTGCATCCGCGACAAGGCGCATGCCTATTCGCAGGACGGCGGCTTGGCGGTATTGCACGGCAACATTGCGCTGGACGGCTGCATCGTCAAAACCGCCGGTGTGGACGATAACTCCCTCAAGTTCACCGGCCGCGCCCGTATTTTCGAAAGCCAGGATGCGGCGGTGGCCGGTATTTTGACTGACCAAATCGTCGCCGGTGACATCGTGGTTATCCGCTACGAAGGCCCCAAAGGCGGGCCGGGCATGCAGGAAATGCTGTACCCGACCAGCTATCTGAAGTCCAAAGGTCTGGGCAAAGCCTGCGCGCTGCTGACCGATGGCCGCTTTTCCGGAGGTACCTCGGGGCTTTCCATCGGCCACGCCTCGCCGGAAGCGGCCGAAGGCGGAGCGATTGGCTTAATCGAAGAAGGCGACACCATCGAGATCGATATTCCCAACCGCCGTATCCACTTGGCAGTCACAGTGGAAGAACTGGAACAACGCCGTGCCGGGATGGAAGCTAAAGGCGCGCAGGCCTGGAAGCCGGTCGACCGTAAAAGGACGGTATCCCCCGCGCTCAGGGCTTATGCCGCGATGACTACGTCGGCTGCTAAAGGGGCGATTAGGGACGTTTCGCAAGTTGAACGAAAATAAGTGCTGGGCGCGCGCCTTATCAGAATTGATTTAGACGAGTAGCCAAAATGTTGGGCAACGAAAAGCCGTTGCCCAACATGCGCAGTGAACCGGATCAATTGAGGGCGACGCGAACGGTGCGGTTCGTTCCTCACCGCACCCTACGGCCCTGGAACAACGCCGTGCCGGGATGGAAGCTAAAGGCGTTCAAGCCTGGAAGCCGGTCGACCGTAAAAGGACGGTGTCCGCCGCGCTCAGGGCTTATGCCGCGATGACCACGTCGGCGGCTAAAGGGGCGATTAGGGACGTTTCGCAAGTTGAACGAAAATAAGTGCTGGGCGCGCGCCTTATCAGAATTGATTTAGGCGAGTAGCCAAAATGTTGGGCAACGAAAAGCCGTTGCCCAACCTACATGCGCAGTGAACCGGATCAATCGAGGGCGACGCGAACGGTGCGGTTCGTTCCTCACCGCACCCTACGGCCCTGCTATGTCAAACAATGCCTAACGTTAAGCAGATACCTAAGCAGGCGTATAACGTCGCTCCAATAATCCGTTAGGGTGGGTATTATATTAATCAACATTTGCCGGCAAGCTTTCAGGCAAACCAAAATACACATCAGCCCTGATCTAGCTTGATCTATCCGGTGCAGACAACGTGTCAGTCCTAACTCCACCGAAAATATCAAACACCTCATCCCGGCTACGCTGCCGAATAGTTGCATGAATTCCACAACCAATCAAACAGCCCAAATTGATTGACGAAACCGCTACAACCCGGACCTTAGCGGCTGCTAAACTGCCGTCCCCGTTATCTTGTTGGAGAATGCGATGATAAGCGCCCCCGAAACTACACCCGATCCGGTGCGAGAAAGGCTGCTCAAAGCCGCCCTTGATAATTTTCTGTCCGACGACTACCACCGGGTCACGACTCGCCTGATCGCGGAACAGGCCGATGCCAATATTTCGATGATCCGTTACTATTTCGGCAACAAGGAAGGTTTGTACGAGGAGATGATACGGGAAACCCTTAATCCGTTATTAGAAGTTCTGGACGGGCAGATGCTGGATTCCGTCGACGGCTTCAAGGACTTTCTATTGCTGTATTACAACACCCTGTCTAAACGGCCTGAATTCGCTAAGCTGATCCTGAAAGTGCTGGCGCTTAACCAAGGCCCCGGACGGCGCTTTATCCAACAGTTGCTGGAGCGGGGCCGCACTCGCGGCGCGCGGAAAGTGGCGGAACTAAAAGGCTGCGGTCAAGTCAACTCTTCATTAGACGCCGATGTCATTCGGCTGTCGTTTGTCAGCTTGGCGATGATGCCGATGCTGCTCAAGGATATTTTTGAAGATCAGCTCGGCCGAACCATGGACGACGCTTTCTTTGAAAAACTGGCCGCATTCAACGGTCATTTGTTTGCAAGCGGCTTAGCGCCGAACGATGAGATATGAGGATGGCGATGTCGTTACAGAAAAACTCCGCTTCGGTTCGCCTGTTTGCCAAGCTGATGAAGTTTGTTTTTTGGCTACAGGCCATCGCCAATAAGCTAAGCCCGCCGCCGTTTCGGCTGCTTCAGATAGGCTCGGCGTTTTGGCAATCACGCGTCCTTTACGTCGCCGCATCGCTCAATATTGCCTCCGTGCTGGGCGATGGACAGCTCACGGCTGATGCTATAGCCGCACGCGTTTCGACTCAAGCGGATGCCCTCTACCGCCTGTTACGCATGTTGGCGGCAATGGGGGTGTTTGAAGAAGTGTCGCCGCGGATTTTCAAGAACAATGCGGTTTCGGCCTATTTGCGGGACGACCATCCGAACACTGTCAGGGCAATGATCTTGATGCACAACTCGGTTGAGATGAGCAAGCCTTGGTATCAGCAACTGGAACAAGGAATACGGACCGGCGAGGTGCCGTTCCAAATTGCTCACGGCCGGGAACTGTATGCCTATATGGACGATCATGCCGAATTCGATGCCTTGTTTTCCCGTGCAATGGACAGTGTGGAGGCGTTGACCGGCGACAGTTTTGCCACGGAATTCGATTGGGGACAATTTAATCGCATCATCGACGTTGGCGGCTCGAAAGGCAGCAAATCGATGGCGATATTGAAGCGGCATCCGCATTTGACGGCTTTGGTAGTCGACCGCGATCAGATTATTCAGGCGGCGGTTACGTACTGGATAGGCAAGGAATCGCCAGCCCTTCTTTCACGCTTAAGCTTCCAGTCCGGGAACTTGCTTGACTCGGTGCCTGCCGCCGAAGACGGCAAGGACATCTACTTACTGAGTGCGGTCCTGCATGGCTTGGATGATGCGGATTGTATCAAGGTGCTGCGTAATGTGGCCGCTGCCGGTAGCGGCACAGACGCCCGAATTGCAGTCATGGAGTTGGTTGTCCCGGAATTGAAGGCTGATATTTCCAGTGCCGCCTTCGATATGCAGATGTTCATGGCTACCCGAGGCAGGGAGAGGATGCTTTCGGAATGGAGAAGTTTATTCGATCAATCGGGATTAAAGCTTGATGAACAAGTCAGTCTTAAATCAATGGGGAGGATACTGGTGCTAAGCAATGAGCGTAAAATAACTTGAGCACGTTTTAAGTTTAACCCTTCGTGTTCTTCATGGTAATAACCTAATTTAATTCATGTTCCTTAGTATTTAAGCGCAACAAAACAACCTGCTTTGACGCCGAATTACAGCCGTTTTTGATGTCGCTGAACTGATAACTATTGATTACGATGGGTTTGTCGCATCTTAAAAGTCCCCTGCCCGACTACTCAACAATTGCCGCGCCCGATTGTCCGCACCCGACGGAAGTTTATCGGAACCGGCGTTCATCCAGGCGGCGATGTCTTTCCATGCGGTGGGCGCTTGCACATCGCGTAACAGCATGTGATAGCCGTCCTGGTAAATCGCCACGGTTTTTTTCAGCGCATCGGCCTGTAAAAACTGCTGCAAAAAGGTATAGGTGGGTTCCTTCGGGATAATTTCATCTTTCTCGCCGTAAAGCATCAGAACATTTCCGTGCAATGAGGCGGCGCTGTTAAAGGCCTCATCCATTAAATCAGTTAATCCGTACACGGTCTCCACGCGGGTCGCCTTGATAACCCACGGGTCTCGGCCCATGCTGCGGAGCATCGCGGTATTGTCCGAGGCCACGACATGAACGCCCCTTCCTGTCAACGTCAGCCAAGGCAGGCTGTGCGCCAGCGTCCACAGCAAGCCGGTTTGGTACCAAGGCATGGTCGAGCGGGCCCATAACGCCGGAGCGGCGAGAATAATACCCGCAATGTCAGGCATATCGGTTTGACTCATAGCGGTGATCACAATCGCCCCGCCCATGCTTTCGCCAAGCAGATAAAGCGGGCGGTCCGGGTAGCGTTGTTTCAGCAGTCGCGCCAAAACCTGCAAATCCTTAGTATAGGTTTCTCTCCCGGCCCATAATCCGCGTTGCGGAGCCATGCCGAAGCCGCGTTGATCATAGGCGAAACAGGCAATGCCCTGCCGGCTGAAATAGTCTCCCGGCGCATCGAAAAAACGGCTGTAATCGTTAAACCCGTGCAATGCGATAATGACCGCGCGCGTTTCGGTTTTCGGCAGCCAGTGACGTAACGGCAAGCGGGCGCCGTCTTCAGTGAAAAAGGCGTTTTCGTCAAGCTGGGGGCGTAAACTCACGCTCTCGGCGGGCGGATACGTTCTCGGCATGCAGCCGTTTTGCGTCATCAGTAACAACAGTGCAATCAGTGTGTAGCGAAATTTCATAAATTCGGCTTAATATCGGTGCAACGAGCTTTGATTAGGGGCGACAAAGTCGCGGGAGGCGGCTAAAGCGTCTATTCAAGCCTGTGTAAAGGCTTTATCATATATATCATACAGCGCAGCTCCTCAGGCTGACACCCTTCATTCATCATTTTTGTGCTTTGGCAAAATCATTTCCCCGCTCCGGCAACAGCAACTTTCGCTCACTGTCTGTTAAAAAAATACTGAGCAAAGCGGCGCTTTATGTAGCGCTTAGTTTCCTGGCTTCATCGGTCGGCTTGTGCCTAGTGTTGCGCCTGCTGCCGGTGCCGACATCGGCGTTTATGGTGTATCGGCATGTTGAAGACTTCATTGATGACGGCTCGTTCAAGGCGATTAACTATTCCTGGGTCAGTGCGAAAAAAATTTCGAACTATGCTTCTTCGGCAGTGATTGCCGCTGAAGACCAACGCTTTTTTCAACACTCCGGCTTTGACTTGGACGCCATCCAATCCTCCATTGATGCGTACATGGACGGCGGACCGCTGAGAGGCGCAAGCACTATCTCGCAGCAAGTGGCCAAGAATTTATTTCTAACGCCGTCGAAGAGTTTTGTTCGCAAAGGGCTGGAAGTCTGGTTCACCTTATTAATCGAGTTACTGTGGAGCAAAGAACGCATTTTGACGGTTTACCTGAATATCGCGGAATTCGGCGACCATCTATTCGGCATAGAAGCGGCAAGCCGGTATTACTTTGGCGTCCACGCCGACCGAATCACTCGATCTCAGGCCGCATTATTAGCCGCAACGCTACCTAACCCCATACTTTTACGCGCCGCGCAGCCCTCCGCTTATTTACTCAAAAGACAGCGCTGGATACTCCGGCAAATGGAAAATCAGTGAGGTTTTTAGGCGCTCAATTCTGCTATACTTCGCGCCAATCAACACCACCCTCAGTCCCCTTAACAGCCAAGCAAATAGAGATAAGCCATGAGCATGCAAAAAACCATCATCAACACTCGTTTATTCGTGAGTAGCTTGGTTATATCAAGCATGCTGGGGGGCTGTGCAAGCACCTCGAAAGTCAACGAAAAAGACCCTTGGGAAGGCTGGAATCGGGGTACTCAAGACTTTAACGACAACCTCGACAAGGCTGTTTTAAAGCCCTTGGCAAAAGGCTATGCCTGGATAACGCCAAAATTCGTTAATGACGGCGTCACCAATTTTTTCAGCAATATGAACGACATCGGCGTCACCGTAAACGATTTATTACAGTTTAAAATGCTGCAAGGCGGCATGGACGCCAGTCGTTTCCTGATTAACACCACGGCCGGCGTTGGCGGTTTTATCGATGTCGCCAAAATGATCGATCTGCCTAAGCATAATGAAGACTTCGGGCAAACGTTAGGCACATGGGGGGTTCCTTCGGGCAATTATTTGGTCATGCCGTTTTTAGGCGCCAGTTCTCCTAGAGAAGTCGCCGGCGCTGTTGGCGATGCTTTATTCAATCCGCTCACCTATACTTTCGTTTTTGCCGGCGGCGGCGCTGCCGTCAGCGCGGTCAATGCCGGGGCCAAAACAGTAGATGTCACCGATACCCGCGCCGATTTGATACCGACTGAAAAAATCGTCGATGAAGCTTCCGTCGATCGCTATTCCTTTATCAAAAACGCTTACCAGCAACGCCGCGAATATCTGCTCCACGACGGCAATGTTCCTGAACAGGATGAACTCCAGTTGGAAGATGAAGCGGCCACGGAAGGCACAGGCGGCACGGCTAAAGCAAACGATGCCGGATCGGCGGAAGGCGCCAATAGCCCCGGTTTAGCTCCGCCCACTACACCCTCCAAACATTTTCTGGACTTGTCCGCGCCGGTCAAAAAATAAAATGCAGATGACGCGGATAGTTATGATTAACGCAGGTTTTTAATTGTCCGCGTTTATCTTAATCATCTGCGTTTCGTTGTATTTATGAATTAGAAACCTGCATTAAATAACTTGAGTATTTGATTCTCCTCACCCCAACCCTCTCGGCAACCGCTCCATGCATTGCTCTACCTCCTGCATCCATGCAGTCGTCCAGCAGGATGCCTACATGGATGTAGGTAAGTAGAGCAATGCAGGAGCAATTGCCGAGAGGGAGCCAGTTGC
>JAPLRU010000084.1 GCA_026399025.1 Methylobacter sp. | reverse complement strand
CTGTACGCTTCTTTCAGGTTGGCCTCGCGGCTTCCCCCTTGCGTTGTCGCTACGGTTGTCGTTACTACTTCCGGTTATCTCCTTTCAGATAACGAGTTTTAGCCCATGCTGGGCACACTAGGGGGCGCATCGCGCCCCATTCCAAAAACCAACTGTACTGGATTTGTTGATTATAGAAATGGGGCGCGATGCGCCCCCTACCGTGTAAGGCGAAATAGAACCTAAATTTAGCGCCGAGCCATATCGGCTTTGCGTGCAATCATCTTTTCGGCCATCGCATGATCGCCACCGCTATCAATAATGACCTGGCGAATTTTTTCGTCGGGAATCCGTACCACCACCCTGATGGCTTGTCTAGTATCGTCAGCACTCATGTCAGCGAACAGCTTGACTGCGTGTGGATTGCCATCGTCACTTCGCAGCACATCGAGTTCGTCCACGCGGGTGCCGAAGGCTTTGCCTTTGGGATCCCCCTGGGCCCGGAATGCCAGTGCTCCGCCCACATCAAGCGTCAGCACTTTGCCGTTGATAACACCTTGGTTGTCGCCATTGAAGCCGGCGGCGTCCCAGTTGGCCGTCCAGGCATGTACACCGAACCAGCGCTGAGCCTGTTTGCGTTCGCTTTGGCTGAGATGGGCAATGCACTTTTTATCGAGTTCGACCCACTCGGTCGCAATTTGGTCGGGCGCGTTTGTGTACAGATAGGTCAAAGTCGGCGCACCGGCCAGTTGGTAGAGCTTGGCGGCAATCATCTCATTGTGTGCATGAGCAGGAGACTCCAGCGTCTTCACATAATAGCGTCGCCCGTTGTCGTCCTGAAAAATGCCCGCAGGGTTGCTGCCCAATTGCCCGCCAACCCGCTGCATCGTGGCGGTATCGATCAGCGGCATTTCGGCGCTCATCGCTATGCTCAGGCAATGGGCTTGGTTCGACGCACCAGCGCCAGTTGCGCAGGCGTTTCGATGGCGCCCTTGCGCACCCGACGAACGGCATGGATCGCCTCATCGGGTTCCATGCCCAATTCCGCCAGTAGCCGCGCCGCCATCATGCCCGCCCGGCCCAGGCCGCCTTTGCAATGCACGAGCACATCATCGCCATTGCGCAATATCTCGCGAATCTCGCGGCCTTGCGTGGCCCACTGCTGTTCGAAAGCCTGAGTAGGAACGGAAAAGTCGGCAATGGGCAAATGACGCCACTCGATGCCGCGTCTGCGAATTTCATGGCCGAGCTGCGGCACCTTGAGCGCTTTGAGTTCCGCGGGTTCAACCAGTGTCAGCACCAGCTTTGCACCCCATGTCGCGATAACATCCAAATCGATGCCGAGGTCGCGCTCCCAAGCGCCCGTGTGAGCAAAACGGTCGTGCTTGCCTGGGCAGAAGGTGATCCCGATCCGTCCATGCGCGGGGCTCGCACGGACTTCCGCGATCTGTATAGGGTGTGTCTGGCTGGTCCGCGCTGTCATATGGCTATCCTGACAAAATTCTTTAGCCAAGGGGCGAATTGCGCCCCATTTCGTAGCTAAAGCATACTGGATATTTTGATTATTGAAATGGATCGTCCGTTGGAATGCTTTAAAAACGCCCGATCTCTTGATGTTTGTAAACGGGGCGCGATGCGCCCCCTAGCGAACTAACTCATGATTCAGCAGGCCTTAACCGACAAAATCAACATGTTAGTCTTAACTACCCTGAATGTTTTTAATCAAGCCGGTATAGTATTCAAGCATGTGTTGCAAAAACAAAATCACCGCATCGATTTCGTTTTTAATGTCATGGATAAAATTATGCTGCTGAAAGTTTTCCGCGACATAAAACGACAAGCCCATGTAAATGGTATTAAAGCCCATCGCAATCATAATTAACGCGGCGGATTTCAACATCAAGCCTCTAAAGTGGGCGCTCATTTTGCCGAACGCGACGCTGACAAACAGCATGGTGGGCAATGTGCCCGCTCCAAAAGTCAGCATTAATAAACCGCCGTCCATAATAGTCGTTGCCGAGGTCGCTTTAACCGCCATCGCAAAGGTTAAGGGGCACGGCATCAAGCCGTTTAACAGTCCGGCAATCGTTGCGCCAAGGATCGGGCCTTGGCTTCTGGATTCCGCATAACCCCGGCGCAATACCGTCATCGGCAGCAGTCTTACCGAGCCCTGGAACGGAATCCAGCCTAAAATACCCAAGGCAAGCACAATAACTACAGTGCCGATAAACATTTGCAGCAGGCTTTGAATTTTGCCCAGCATTCCGCTGGAAACCAGAACGACGCCAAGCGCCGCAGCGGCAAATCCAACCAGCGTGTATACGAATATTCTGGCTATTTGATAAACCAAATACGGAAAATAACTTTTTGAAGCGCCCGGTTTCATACCGGATTTCATAAAACACCCTGAAACCAGCGCACCGCACATACCCACACAATGACCGCTACCCAGTACGCCCGCCATAAAGGCCAGACCGTAATCAAATCCGCCCGCCGCAGCAACAACGTGCTGCATACCCATATCCATTGTTGAATGATCCATGTGTAATCCTACTTTTTACTTAATCTTAATGAGTTAACAATAACCGAAACCGAACTTAAGGCCATCGCGGCCGAGGCGATCATCGGGTTGAGATTGCCCATCGCCGCCACCGGTATCGCAATCACGTTATAACCGAAGGCCCAGAACAGGTTTTGCTTGATGATTTTGATGGTGTCGGTGCTTAGCTGAATAGCCTCGGTCACTTTGGTAATGTCGCCATGCACCAGCGTCATATCGGCCGACTCAATCGCTATGTCGGTGCCGGTGCCGATAGCGAAACCGACATCGGCAGCGGCCAATGCCGGCGCATCGTTAATGCCGTCGCCGATCATGCCGACGTTTTTGCCTTCATCCTGAAACTGCTGAATGATGGCTAATTTTTGTTCCGGTTTGGCATTGGCGATCACCGTTTCAATGCCGACTTTAGCGGCAATGTAATGGGCCGTTTTTTCAGTGTCGCCGGTGACCATCAGCGTATGTATGCCCAATTTTTTCAGGTGTTCAATCGCCTGTACGGCTTGGGGCCTGGGCTTGTCGGCAATACCGAATACCGCCGCCGCTTTGCCGTTGACCGCCATGAACACCGGCGTTTTGCCCTGTTCGGAAAAATCACCGGCCGCAACCGACAAGCCGTCGACAACAATATCTTTTTCCAATAGCCAGGCCATATTACCCAGCAACAGTTTTTTGCCGTCGACTTCGGCTTCGATACCACGGCCGGTTTCACTGTAAAAATGCGTACATGCCTGCAACTCGATAGCCTGTTCTTTAGCATAAGCCACGATGGCCTTGCCTAAAAAATGTTCCGAGTTATGTTCCGCCGAAGCCGCCAAGCGGATTATTTTTTCTTCGCTGAGGCGCGACATTTTAAGCAAGTCGGTGACTTTAGGTTTGCCTTCGGTAATGGTGCCGGTTTTGTCGAAAACCACGACGTTAAGTTTGGCCGCCGTTTCCAGGCTTTCGCCGTTGCGGATATAAATGCCCAAGCTTGCGGCCTGCCCTGCCCCGACCATAATCGCCGCCGGTGTCGCTAGACCCAGCGCGCAAGGGCAGGCAATCAGCAAGACCGTAATGGCGTTACCAAAAGCAAAACCGAATGAGGCGCCCGCCAGCAACCAACCGGCTAGGGTTAAACCCGACAGCACCATCACGCTAGGCACGAACACGGCGGAAATTTTATCGACTTGTTTTTGAATCGGTAATTTGGTTGCCTGCGCTTGGTCGACCATATGCACGATGCCCGCCAGCACGGTGTCCATGCCCACCGCAGTGACGCGAATACGCAACGCGCCGCTGCCGTTAACGCACCCGCCGATCACTTTATGGCCTAGGTCTTTAACCACAGGCAGGCTTTCTCCTGTCACCATGGCCTCGTCAACGGTGGATACGCCTTGAATAACGATGCCGTCGGTTGGAATTTTCTCGCCCGGCCGCACCAGCAAGACATCGTCTATCGCGCAATCGTCGACGGCAATGACTATTTCCTGACCGTCACGAATCAGGGTCGCGGTTTGCGGCTGCAAGTCGACCAATTTACGGATGGCTTCCCCGGCTTGGCCTTTAGCGCGTTCCTCTAAAAAGCGCCCCAACAGCACAAAAGTGATAATGGCCGCGCCCGCTTCAAAATAGATATGGCCTCTGCGCCTGAATAATGCGGGTAAACTGTAACCGTAAGCCGAGCCTACGCCCAATGCGATTAAGGTGTCCATATTCGCCGTGCGTTGTTTGGCCAAACGCCAGGCTTTGGCAAAAAACGTCCAACCGGACCAAAATACCACCGGCGTGGTGAGTGCAAACTGCAACCAATGCAGCCAGCGCGATGTCGGCATAGTCATGCCTATAACGACAACCGGCAAACTCAAAACTCCGGACCAGATAAAACGGCGTTTAGCCATGACAATCCGCTGCTGTTCCTTTTCAATCAGGTTCTTCCGCTGGGATAAAGTATCCATGGCATAGGTTTTGTAACCCAGCGTTGCAACTTTGGCGCCGACTTCATCTTTGGCTAGCTGACCTTGAACCGTCAAGGTTGAGGTGCCGAAGTTTACACTGGCTTGTTTAATTCGCGGGTCGCGCTTTAGCACCATTTCTATCAATAAAGCACAGGAGGCGCAGGTCATGCCCTCAACCGCCAGATCGATTTCCTGTACCGGACCGTCGAGGATTTTTTGTTGTTGCGTGTGCCGGTCGGCCTGTTTCCGGGCAATATTACCCAGCACTGCGTCCAGTAAAATAAGTAGATTTTTTGGGGGCAAACGGGCCGAATCAAACTGAATAACCACAGAACCCAATGCATAGACCGAACGTATCCGTTTTATTTCAGGCCGTTTTTTTAATAGAATTTCGAAAATATAGCCGCGTTCTTGATCGTTTTTCAATATCGGCGAAACAATCCTGATACGCCGGGTTAATTGGTGAACCAGCTGGAAATTTTTCGGAGCAAAAGATTGTGTATCCATGGGTAGCGACAGTTCTCAAAATATGCCGGAGGAAGGCGACAGTCGGTTCAAGTTGGCATGGGCACAGCGACAAAATGTACCGACTGATGAAAGGTTCTATTTTTGTTTACGCGAACGAACCAGCAAAAAGAACATATAAAACAGAGCCAACCATTCGGAACGATGCTTGAGCGGTTTGACCAGCCAGTGTTGGGTAATATTGTTCCAATGCAGCCGGATAAGAAAAATCACCAGAATATCGTTTAAAAAATCAATGACGGCTTTTTCCGGATCTTTGATGAAAGCGTTAGGCTTTTTCATGCCCAGCTTGGTGATGACTTTAGCCGCCTGTACCGTCTCTTTGGCATCGCCGAATTTTTCCTTGGCCCAGCGCGTGGCTTTAAAATCGTTTAATTTAGCTTTGGCTTTTTCTTTCCACTGCGTCGATTTTGCAATCGGCTTTACTTGCAAATCGCCGTTTTTTTCCAGATCGGCAAGCAAATTAAATAATTGCTTAGCCAAGGACTTGAAATCGCAGACCGCTTCATCGAAACGGATGGATAATTTTTTCTGGCCGCGATAAAAATTTACCCGGTATACGCCGTCTACCGCGTAAAGGCCGTCCGTTACCGCTTTGGCCGCATCGACATTACAAATTCGGGCCGGTATTTGAAACCTGACATGCCCGTCCATACGATAACGCAGCACAAATTCTTTTTGGATAGACATAACTTAAGTAAGCCCCTGGAAAAACAAAACGGGCGCCCTGTAATTATTTAGACAGGAAACACCCGTTCATGAAGTCACGCATTCGGTAACAATGAATTAGCCTTAAATAAAATCCTTTTTATTATTCCTTGCTTTCCGCGACGATATCTTCCAGATTTTCTTTTTGCTGCAACACAAAATCTTTACCGGCATCCACCGCTTTAGTTGTGCTGGAAATAATTTCTTTTCTGTATTTGTAGACCAGATAACCGGCTACCACGCCTAAACCAAAAACCAAAACCGGATGTTTAGCAACATTACTCATCAGTCTACTCCCCGTATGTACTGTAGATGAAACAATTGAACTTTTAACGACTTCTTTAGCCACAGCATTATGTGCGTGCTTCATATTTATTTTTTCCTTAATAATTTCAAATAGTTAATCCTGCTCGGGCTCCGGCAAAATCTGATCTTCATTCAGCAATTGATAAATGCCCTTGCAGCCTTCACAGCAAAACCCTTTATCGCCTTCTTTCGTGTTCAATGTAAAACCCGGCGTTTCAATAGCTAATCCGCAAAGATCGCACACTTTTTTAGTATCATTCATTATGCTTAACTACGTTATTTACACTGTTGCGATGTTAGCAAGTTATCGATTTGCCTGCAACAGCAAGAGATTCAGCTTGGTCGTTAAATTGAGGTTTGCATCAATTCGGACAGTCCACCTTGGAATGCGTGACGGAACTCAAAGCCGTGCTACGAAAATCCAACGGCTCTTAGTACTTTATCTTCGCCGCCTGCGCTGCTTAGGCGGCTTTGGAAACATCGGACCCACCGCTAACCGCCCGACTTGAGGCTTTCATCAGCGCAATTCTTAACGCCCCGGTCAAACTGGCCCCCAAGCCAAGCCTGACCGCCAAAGCCGGTACTAAAATCATCGACGCAACAACTAAACCGGTTCCTAGTAACAAAGAGCCGTTATCGTTTTTTTTAACTTCTGCGCGTGCTAATTGTTGACTCATTTTCCACCTCATTCTATACGATTAAGTAATAAAGCAGATTTTAAGCACTATTAATGCCAAAATATAACATACTGATTTCTTTTAGTTTTAAATAGAAAACCCTACTATTAGCTTATTAAACTATGTTATATGACGCAAGTTAATAAATTAATACGTCATATCACTGTATATTCAAAAAAAACCATCCATTTTACTGCTTATCCAAGCGGCAAAAATAAGTAATGGGTATAAGGGATAGTTTGTTTTATGATGAGCCCCCGCTTAATATCAATCAGCCATACTGCATGATCACCAACGACTTATTACTTAAATCAAAATTCAACCGAATTCTTTACCCGCCGCAACCAAACTGAAATGATGCTCTTATCCGATTCAGGCCTGCCGCCAACGGCCGCCGAGCATTACTGCGACCAAAAAGCCGAACAACTCAATAGCCAATGCCACTGTGTATCGCTAAACCGGGATGCGATGTATGCGGAATTATGGCAACAGCAAGACGCTAGCAATCTGTACCGCATGATCGTTGAAGAACGCCCGCACCTTTTTGCCGAATCGGCGGTCTTTGTTAGCGACAGCTGCATAAAAAAACAGCGCGAAATTATTGCCGCACTGGAACGCGTTATCGCTTTACCGGCTTATCGGGAACGGGTTCTTGCCTACGCGCCCGATGCCGCGCAATTCATCCCTAAGGCGCACGGCGTTTTTTTCGGATATGACTTTCATCTGAGCGCCGAAGGGCCGCAATTGATTGAAATCAATACTAATGCCGGCGGCGCTTTACTCAATGCCATTGCGGCGCGTACGCAAAAAGTTTGCTGCGATTTGGCTGTAGAAGAATTATTGAATCATATAACCTGCGCAACCGACAGCCATGACCCGGAGCAGGCATTCATCGACATGTTTATTGAAGAGTGGCAAACCGAGCAAGGTCAGCAGCCTTTACGGTCGATTGCTATCGTCGATGAAAATCCGCAAACTCAATACATGCTGCCGGAATTTATACTGTTCAAAAACCTGTTTGAACAGCATAACATCCACACCGTTATTTGCGATCCCTCCGAACTTGTCTTTCATGATCAGGCACTTTGGCATCAAGATCAACGTATCGACTTGGTCTACAACCGGCTGACCGATTTCGGCTTGGAAGCGGCGGCGCATCGGCCTTTACTCGAAGCCTATCTGGCCAAAGCGGTGGTCTTGAGCCCTCATCCGCGCGCTCACGCACTGTATGCAGACAAAAGAAACCTGACGCTGCTGACTGACGAAGCCGCCTTGCTGGCTATCGGCGTTGACGCTAAAACCAGAGCCACACTGCTTAGCGGCATCGCCCATACCGTTACCGTAAATCCCGACCAAGCCGAAACCCTGTGGGCCGGACGTAAGCATTTGTTTTTCAAACCCGCTAAAGGCTACGGCAGCAAAGCCGCCTATCGCGGCGACAAACTAACCCGGCGGGTTTTTGCGGAAATTTTACAAAATGATTATGTCGCCCAAACGCTGGTGCAACCTAGCGAACGGCAATTAGAAATAGAAAACAAAATTGTCGGCTTCAAACTCGACCTACGCCATTATGTTTATAAAGGCCAAACACAATTGACCATCGCCCGCTTATACCAAGGGCAAACGACCAACTTCCGCACTCCCGGCGGAGGCTTTGCCCAAGTCATAGCCATTCCGTGCCGAGATAATGAATAGTCCGGTTAAGCTTTTCATCTAAAGGATGAGCATAAGCGCACGCCGTGGCAACGTGCCTGCCATTATCTCAAGTATATGAATGTTGATTGTCGCTTTGCCGTAACTGTGACGGGGCAATTTATATAGATGCCATCGTTGATCAAGTAACATTAATTCAGCGCTCTATAATTCGCCATCCTAGCGGAATGTTGTATTTGCTTTCGTTTTAGTTAGGAACGTGCATGAAATAACTTCGGCAACTAGCTCCCTCTCCTGCTGGAGAGGGTTGGGGTGAGGAGAATCAAATACTCAATTTATTTCATGCTCGTTCCTTAGTAGCAGGTTTTAGGTAAATTGAAGTTTTCCGGCATTAAGTTCATACTTTTAAAAGGTAACGTAATACAGGGCTGCCAATATGAAAACGACCGTAAAAGACCTTCGAATCCACGCAAACGGGTTGCTTGATGCTGTAAACAAAGGAGAAGATGTTGTGATTACTTTTAGCGCGCCAGCCGACAATTCTGCCGATAGGGATAACAACAATGATTTGTTCGGGATATGGAAGGACCGTACCGATATTGAATCAATAGATGAGTATCTGCGAAACCTGAGAAATGGCAGTCCTGCTGCCCGCTTTAAGCGGCTCGAAAACAACATTTATTAACGCCGGAAGTATCATGATTTTCCACATAACACTCGAATCGGCGGAAGACGGATGGATCGTTGCCGAATGCCCGGCACTGCCGGGATGCGTTTCGCAAGGCAAAGATCAAGAAGAAGCTTTGGTTAATATCAAAGAAGCGATTACCGCCTGGTTGTGGGCCGAAGATCAAAAAGCGGTTTCCGCTTTGCTAAGCTAATTTCAAGATAACAGCCATTCGCCGGTTTGCGAAATTGCCCGATACATACTGTCCGGGGCAAGATCGATTTCATCGCTCCACGATACAAAACCATCGCTTACTTTAAGCTGGTTAAAAAATTCCGGATTTTTGAGTTTTTCAAACACCCCGTAAAGATAAGACGGCAAAAACCGAACCTTTCCGCTTAAACCATCCGAAAAACGAACCTCAAAGGCTAATTCGCCAATGACGCGCGCTTCAATAACATCGTAATACATAAGAACTCCCCATTAAGGTAATGGCTCTATTTTATCCGGCTGTTGATGAATACGGCATTTATCCCAATCGCTCAATAATTCGTCACGATGTAATTCCGTCCAATCCAGGACCAAGTTAAGCGCACGCCGTGGCAACGTATCTTCGATTACCAAGCCGGACGGGGCATGTTGCCCCGTCCGAAACGTTTTGCGTGAATTAACTGTAACCAATATGCTTAGGCTCTATTGACACTTCAAGAATAGTCATTCAAAAACAAATAGTTACAAACGCCAGAAGCAATCACAACCCATTGATAGAGCAAGTTTTTTTACCAAATGTCAACAGAATCTAAGCATTGAGAAAACGTTAGAAGCGGGGTTGCAAACCCCACCCCGCTTGGAAAGGGAAATAAAAAGATGTCACCTAATCTACTTGACTGAATACCCGATCCCGGCGTGTATGGCAAGCTTGTGTATAATCTGACAAAGTAGAATTAAATATCTTCATTAGGATGACTTATGAAAATCGATTTTGATCAAATTATTTCTCTTCTCGAAAGAGTTGTTTTCCTATTTAAGCCAAAATTCCATAATGCGATAACTTACAGCATTATAATATCTGGGTTAGCCTTAGCTGCTGAATCACAAGTAAATATATTTGAAGCATTAGCAGTTAAATTATTTGAATGGGTGTTCGGCCCATCGGAGGATTTAAGAAACTTTTTGGTTGGTAACCCTAATCCGTGGGTAGGTCTAGCACTTGTTATTTTTGGATTGATTTATAGTGCTGTCGTGACAGTCGGTTTAGAACTAATTCAAAGTTATAAAGCTAAATATCCAAAGTTAGAATTAGCGATGCTAAATGGTGACCAGGAAAAGATCGGAGAAAATTACACCTTAAGAGGAGCGATATGCACTCACTCTATTGATGATATTCCCAATAATAACTCATATAGTGAATCTGCTCAGGAGGAAAAGAGAAAAAATAGCATATCGTTCAACTCGCAGATTAATAAAAACTTTTACAGGGATAGAGCTGAGTTTTTAAAGGTTTGGGGTGGTGCTGAGATTATAGGACTAACCATAGAAAATTCCGGCACGACTTTGGCAAGTAATGTCAGAATTGAACTGATCATTAATAAAATTGGTAAATTAAGCGCGTCTAATACGAATTACCTCTTTATCCAATCCCCTTCTCAAGAAACGAAAGAAACTGGTATTTCTAACATAAATTACAAAGCTGCAACCTACGACATCAATTCTAATGATACATCTTCATATTACTATTTCGAGTGGGCTGTGGGTCATCTTCAGCCAAAAGAGTTACGTGAGTCAAAGACGAGGATTTTCCTTCGCACAGAATCAAATGTAGACATAAAAGTAAGGATATATTGCGATGAATTACCTAATCCAATAGAGAAATTCTATGAAATACAGCCTACTTCTGAGGAATTTGAATTCGATCTTAATCTGCTTAAATGTAATGAAAAGGATTTTTTTAAGGCGACTGATAATAAAATCATGGACGGTTATCAAGGCCGATATATTAAAAAGTGGTCTGAAGAATATAACTACAATAAATCTGCGTTGCTCCCGAAGTAGAGTTCCGTAGTTCCGCAGGTTGGCACATCGCGTCTTCCAGTTGCTTCAGTTTCTTGTCCACTTATTTGGGGATATGGTCGCCTTATAATCGGCAGGGAATTTCTGGCGACCCCGCTACTGGGCTATTAACAGCGGATTGATTACCTCAAGATTTTCAATCCAATTAAAATCAGAAACATTGCGTGTTGCTATAATTTTACGATGCTCAAGACAAGTCGCCGCAATCAGGCCATCACCTAGCGACATTTTTCGCTGTTGTTTTAGGACGATGGCACGTTCATAACAGCTCGGATTGAGATAAACGACTTCCAAATTATCCAGCAAATCGGTAAGCGCCAGCCTCTCAAAAGACTGTAGTCCCGCATATCCTAAAACTTCAACGCGGCTGATAATCGAATATTGAGGGTCGTTGTCAATAACCCAGCGTCGTAAATTACCGAACTCGGCTTGTACTGCGTAAATAATCACATTGCTGTCTATCAGTAATGTCATTCGCTATATCCGATATTACGGTCTTGACGCTGCTCGTTTTGCCACTGTACGCCATCAACACCTGCAAAAACACCTAGCGCAACGGCGTTATCCAAAGCTTTCTCGAGCCGCTGTTTGCGTTGCTGCGGGTCGGTTGTTAATCGGGCATTGGCCTGTTTTTGCTCTAAAAATAGGACAAAATCATAAACTTCCGCCTGTAGTTGCGGCGATAATTTCTCGGTATGTTGTTGTATTATTTCGTCTAAGCGCATGATTTTTTTACTCATTTTAGTTAGTTATAAATGTGTATTTTGGCTTAACCAAAGCAATGCCAATTTACCCCAACATCAACCCCTGCAACACCTTAATCTCATCCCTGATCTTCGCCGCCTGCTCGAATTCAAGATTTTTCGCATGTTTGTACATGGCTTCTTCAAGCTGCTTCAATTTCTTGCCCGCCTGTTTCGGCGTCATCGCCGCTTTGTAATCAGCCGGGAATTCCGCGACTTTATCCAACAGCTTATTCGCGTTGGTCATGCCTGAGCCGGGTATCGATACTTGCAGAATATCGGTGACCGACTTAAAAATGGTCTTCGGCTCGATATGATGTTCAAGATTAAACGTATGCTGTTTTTCGCGGCGACGCACGGTTTCATCGATCGCCTGCTGCATCGATTTGGTTATTTTATCGCCGTACAAAATCGCCTTGCCGTTTGAGTTTCTCGCCGCACGGCCGATGGTTTGCACCAGCGACACGACCGAACGCAAAAAACCTTCCTTGTCGGCATCCAGTATCGCAACCAGCGATACTTCCGGTATATCCAGCCCTTCGCGCAACAGGTTGATGCCGACCAGTACATCGAACTGGCCCAAGCGCAAATCGCGGATGATTTCGACTCGTTCCACAGTGTCGATGTCGGAATGCAGATAACGCACCCGCACCCCGTGTTCCATCAAATATTCGGTTAAATCTTCGGACATCCGTTTGGTTAAGGTGGTTACCAGCACCCGCTCTTTGACCGCAACACGTTTGTTAATCTCCGATAATAAATCGTCAACCTGCGTGGTGGCCGGGCGTACCTCCACGACCGGATCGAGCAAGCCGGTCGGCCTGACCACCTGCTCGGCAAACACGCCGGAATGCTCCCGTTCGTAAGGCCCCGGCGTGGCCGATACATAAATCCGCTGCGGCGCTTTCGCCTCAAATTCATCGAACATCAGCGGGCGGTTATCCAGCGCGGAAGGCAGCCTGAAGCCGTATTCAACCAGGGTTTCCTTGCGTGACCGGTCGCCCTTGTACATCGCGCCGATCTGCGGCACGGCGACATGGCTTTCATCGATAATCACCAGCGCATTGTCGCGCAAGTAATCGAACATCGTTGGCGGCGATTCGCCCGCGCTTCGGCCGGACAGATAGCGGGAGTAGTTTTCAATGCCGGAGCAATAGCCGATTTCCAAAATCATCTCAATATCGAACAGAGTCCGTTGCTCGAGTCGTTGCGCTTCGACCAGTTTATCCAATGAACGTAATTGCTCCAGGCGCTGTTTAAGTTCGATTTTGATCGCTTCAACCGCTTCCAACAGCTGCTCTCGCGGCGTCACATAATGACTCTTCGGATAAATCGTGTAACGCGCCAGCCGCCGGGTGATTTCTCCGGTCAGCGGATCGAATAAGGACAAGCGTTCCACTTCGTCATCGAACAGTTCTATCCTTAACGCCTCGCTGTCCGATTCGGCCGGGAATACATCGATCACTTCGCCGCGCACCCGATAAGTCGCCCGGCGCAAATCGATGTCGTTGCGGGTATATTGCATTTCCGCCAGCCGCCGCAGGATGTCGCGCTGATTGATCATGTCGCCCTTGACCAGATGCAACACCATTTTGAAATACGATTCCGGTTCGCCCAAACCGTAAATCGCCGAAACCGTGGCGACGACGATGGTATCTTCCCGTTCGATTAAGGCCTTGGTTGCGGATAGGCGCATCTGTTCGATATGCTCGTTAATCGCCGCATCTTTATCGATGAACGTATCGGAAGCCGGAACGTAGGCTTCGGGCTGGTAATAGTCGTAATACGAGACGAAATACTCGACGCTGTTTTCCGGGAAAAACTCTTTCATTTCGCCGTATAACTGCGCGGCCAAGGTTTTATTGGGCGCCATGATCATGGCCGGACGTTGCACCTGATTGATCACATTGGCGATGGTGAAGGTTTTGCCGGAACCGGTCACGCCCAGCAAAGTCTGATGCACTTCGCCGTCATTCAAGCCTTCGACCAAGGCTTGTATCGCGGTAGGCTGATCACCGGCGGGCTGAAACCGGCTGTGGATTTTAAACTTCTTTTTCACTTGGATTTCTCAAGGGTTATCACCCCAACACACGCAGGGCACGAAGCAATAAAACTTTGCGCCCTGCGTGTGCTCGTGGTGAATAAAAAACTTTTAGCGTCGGATGTTAGTAAGCCATTATACATAAGGTATAATTTGCCCCCTCTTTGACATTGATTTTACACGGGGAAACATGAGCATCAAACTTTCTAACAGAGTCCAGGCAGTTAAACCATCACCGACCTTGGCGATTACCGCCAGAGCCGCACAAATGCGCGCTGCCGGCAAAGACATTATCGGCCTGGGCGCAGGCGAGCCGGATTTCGACACCCCGGACCACATCAAGGCGGCGGCGGTTAAAGCCATCGACAGCGGTTACACCAAATACACCGCCGTTGACGGCATCGCCAGCCTGAAAAAAGCCATTATCGCCAAATACAAAAACGATAACGGTCTTGACTATCAAGCCAACCAGATTCTGGTTTCTTGCGGCGGCAAGCAAAGCTCGTTTAACCTGACTCAAGCCCTGCTTAATGCCGGCGATGAAGTCATTATTCCTGCGCCGTTCTGGGTGTCTTATCCTGACATGGTGTTACTGGCGGACGGCGTACCGGTTATTATCGAAACCACGCAAGCGCAAAATTTTAAAATATCGCCCGAACAATTGCGCGCGGCCATTACCGATAAAACCCGGTTAATCTTTATCAACAGCCCGTCCAATCCGTCCGGCGTTGCCTATAATCTGGAGGAGCTTAAAGCTATCGGCGACGTGCTGAAGGATTTCCCGAACATTATTATCGCCACCGATGATATGTACGAGCATATCCTGTGGAAAAAAGGCACCTTTGTTAATATCTTAAATGCCCATCCCGACCTTTATGACCGCACCGTGGTTATGAACGGCGTGTCCAAAGCTTATTCGATGACCGGCTGGCGTATCGGTTATGCCGCAGGTCCGGCGGATTTGATTGAAGCAATGTGTACTATTCAATCGCAAAGCACCTCCAACCCGACTTCGATTTCGCAACATGCCGCCGAAGCCGCGCTAACCGGCGACCAAAGTTTTATCGATGACATGTGCGTTGAGTTTAAAAAACGTCACGATTATGTGGTTAGCGAGCTGAACAGCATCGACGGCGTTGAATGCCTGGAAACCGACGGTACCTTTTACGTGTTCCCTAATGTAGAAAAACTGATTGCCGGATTGGATAACATCGATGACGATCTGGGTTTTTCGGAATACTTGATCGAACAAGCGGGCGTTGCGTTGGTGCCGGGTTCCGCGTTCGGCACGCCGGGGCATATCCGGATTTCGATAGCCACCAGCATGGCGAATCTGCAAAATGCGATGGAGCGGATTAAGAAAGCGATTTAATTTAAAATAGGGTACGCGCGATGCGTACCCTACCTGATTTTGAGGTGCAGAAAATGAAATATACCGTTATTTTTCACCGTACCGAAGAAGGAATCAGTGTGTCGGTTCCAGGTCTTCCGGGGTGTTGGTCTGAAGGCGATACCGATGAAGAAGCCTTGGAGAACATTCAGGATGCTATTCAAGAATATCTGGCTGCTGTGGCAGACATGAGCCGGGATCAGGAAACGCACGAAATTGAAATCGCGGCTTAGTCGTGTCGAAACTTCCAGGAGTTAACCATCTTGACGCAGTACGCGCCCTTGAAAAAGCCGGTTTTCGAATAGTCAGGCAAGGTAAACACATCGTCATGAGTAACGGGGAACGGCTTTTGACCATCCCACGCCATAATCCGGTCAAGGCGTTCACTATGGGCGGCATTGTGAAAGATGCCGGTCTTTCGATTGAACAGTTTAGGGCATTGCTTTGAGGCAATGCCCCCAGACCAAGATTTAAACCACGAAGCTGAGCTACGATAAAGAAACCGATTCGTTATACAGTCATCTATCCAATACGTCATCAGTAGATTCCGACGAGGTAGCTGATGGCGTAGTGCTGGATTTTGATAGTAATGGCACGCTGGTTGGGATTGATGTGCAACATGCCGGCGAGAAAACCGATATCCAGTCTGTATCATTGTTACATCTGCCTTTAAATGATTTGCAGGCGGCTTAAGGCTAAAAAGTACGCGCGGCATACTCCGATTAGCGGATTCATCAGACTAACCGATGGTCTACCGCGAGTACCTTAATTTGTAACCCAACTCTCTAACCAGGATGCTTTTTATGAAAAAACGGCTCGCTACAACTTTCGCCTGCACCGTTGTATTGCTCGGTGGATGCACACCAGGACCTTACTCTACCTATCAGGGAACGACGAATAGGGGCGGAGGCGGATACCGTCCCAATGCCTATTCGTCAAGCGGCGGCAACTATCAGCCCACGCAAATCACTAATGTGCAGCAGAATACGGTGGTTCAAAATCCTCAATACAACAATCGCATCAATATACTGAACCAACGCATGCGCCAACAGCAAATGGACTTGAAGGCTCAGGCAAAACAGCAGCACTTACAAGAAATGGAAGCATTAAAGCAGCGCAATGCGACCCAAGCGGAAATTGCAGCATTAAAAAAACATTGGCATGCCCATGAGCGGGAGCAGGAAGCTCGACTTCGCCAAGCGCACGAACAAGAAATACAGCAACTGCGCCAAGAATTTACCGTACCTGCACAAGAACAGCCGCAGAATCAAGCAGGGCAAAATACTGCGCTACAGCCGACGAATGGAGCCAATACGGATACGGCATCACCTGTTTCGACCGACACTCTGCCGGTACCTGTAACGATACCTGTGGCGCCCCCCGTAACTGCCCCCACACCTATAACGACACCTGCGGCTGGATTTATGACGGGACCGGTGGGGCGCGATTCATTGTTCGGGGATCAATCGACCGCCACACCAACGGCACCACAGCAAAAACACAAGAAATACCGGAACAACGACGATGCCGCACCCACGGCACAGACGCAGCCGGAAGCCGCCCAGTCCGATGAACAAGCAGCGCCAAAGAAATTACATAAAAAACGCTGGAAACGCCCCGGCAGTGGCGATGCCACCTCGGAGCCTGGCGAATAAAGGGGCAACCATGAATTAAATGAAGCTGTTACTATGAAGGGCATGAAGGATTTAAATCTTCATGCCCTTCATGTTCTCCATGGTTTAAAAAAACTTGCTCAAGTTATTTCATACACATTCGTAAACTTTATTTGATGTCCGATATGTCGAAGCATCAACAAGTGTCGGACGCCAAGACAAGCAAACCGATTAGATTACGTTCCTACCAAGTCCCCGTGTTTTCCATCGCCAGCCATTTCTCCGAAGGCATCAGCGGTGCATCTTTTTGCAACAATTCAATAGAAATATGATCCGGCGAACGGATAAACGCCATCCAACCGTCACGCGGCGGGCGGTTGATGACCACGCCCGCATCCATCAGTTTTTGACAGATTTCGTAAATATTATCGACTTCAAAAGCCAAATGGCCGAAGTTGCGCCCGCCCTGATAATCCTCGGTATCCCAGTTATAAGTCAACTCCAGCAACGGCGCATGCATTTTATCTGCCTGATAAGTATCTTCCGGCGCATACAGATAAACCAGCGTAAAACGTCCTTCTTCACTGTCTATTCTGTTGTGTTCGATCAAACCCAGCTTGTTGCAATAAAAATCGAGCGATTCATTCAGGTCATGAACCCGAACCATAGTATGTAGATAACGCATAGTTTTTCTCCTTATGAACAGTGGGTTTTAATGTCGTCATGGCGATAACAATCGAGAGTATGATCGTTAACCATGCCGGTCGCTTGCATATAAGCATAACAAATGGTGCTGCCGACAAATTTAAAGCCGCGCTTTTTAAGGTCCTTGCTCATTAGCTCGGATGTTGGCGTGGACGCGGGAATATCGGCGGCCTGTTTCCAGGCATTATGGCGCGGTTTACCGTCAACGAATGACCAGATATAGCGATCAAAGCCGCCAAAAGCCTGCTGAACATTCAAAAAAGCTTGGGCATTGATCACCGCCGCATTAACCTTCAGCTTATTTCTTACGATAGCCGGATTAGCCAACAGCGCATTGATCTTTTCAGCATCGTAACGGGCCATTTTTTCGGCGGTAAAATTATCGAAGGCCTTTCTGTAGCCGTCGCGTTTGTTCAAAATGGTTGACCAGCTTAAACCGGCCTGAGCGCCTTCAAGAATCAAAAACTCAAACAGCAGCCGGTCGTCATGCACCGGAACGCCCCATTCGAGATCGTGATATTGCTGTTCGGCCGGACTGGACAGCGCCCATGTGCATCGTTTCATTGATAATCCTGATAGTAAAGTAATTATTCAGTCCCCTCTTTGAAAAAGAGGGGTTAGGGGAGATTTTTTAAATAAATCCCCCTCGATCCCCCTTTTTCAAAGGGGGAGGTGAATACTTACAAGTTATTGACCTTAAGCCATCGACATCACGCGATAACTTGGGTTATGACGATTAAAGTTGGCTGTCGATCCAACGAACAATATCCGCAGAACTCATCGCGCCGGACATACGAGCGATTTCACTGCCGGATCAATTTGGCTAAACGCAGCCGCGGCTCAAGCGTAGCCGCAGCTTGAGCATAGGCCGGAGCCATCATCTTGCAAGGCCCGCACCACGGCGCCCAAAAATCGACCACCACCGGAATATCGTTACGGGCAATATGCTGTTGGAAATTTTTTCCGGTTAATGCCGGCGGCTGCCCGTTAAACACCGGCTGTTTACACTGACCGCAACGAGGCTGTTGGGACAAGCGTTCGGCTGCGATACGGTTTACCGTATCGCAGTGAGGACAAACAATATGCAGAGTCGTCATGGGATAGCCTTATTGTTAAGTTTAATTGCTGAGGATATGAGGCCGCCCGGCCTAAAACTCAACGTTAACATTCAGTTTAACCCTGCTAAAAATCCGCTAAATTCATCAACCAACTGAGGCATCACGCTTAGCATCCGGTGATCGGTATCGTACATGTTTAACCGCACCCGGTATTTTCGGCAAAATTTCCAGGCATTTTCCGGCGGAACAATATCGTCCTGCCAGCCATGCACTACCCGAATATGCTCAGCTGTCGGCTTAAATTCGGTTTGCCGGTAGCCCGGCAAATAAAACGCCGGCGCCAGCAGAAAAAGCCCTTTGGGCCTGATTGATGCCGATGCGACGGTTGCCACATAGGCGCCCATACTGGAGCCGATTAATAGGATTTGATCATAATCGGACCAGTCCATCGCCAGCAAGTGCTCGACCCGTTGATCAGGGTCCGACAGTGCCTGATAATCGGGACTTTCAAACGCATAGCCCTGACGCTGGGCAACGTCTGCGAAAGCAAGGGCTTTTTCGCCCCACGGAATGCTGTCTTTGCCGTGGTTATAAATGACCAATTTTTTCATAACGCTACCTCACTCATTGCTTAGAAATGTGCATGAAATAATTTTTAACCATGAAGAACATGAAAGGCATGAAGGATTTATGTCTTCATGGTCATTGCTTAAATTAATTTATGCATGTTCCTTAATAGTTGCTAAATGGTATTACAATCAAGCCTTCTTGTTACGAAAAATCTATCGCCGATGCAAACCCAAACAACCTTCAAAGCCGCGTGGTGGCTAAGCAACAGCCATTTACAGACTATCTATCCGGCCTTATTCAGAAAAGCGCCGAAGCCGCCCGATTATCGCCGTGAAAGATTGACCACGCCGGACCATGACTTTATCGATGTCGATTACTGCGGAACCGGTAAGCAAGCGCTGATTATGCTGATACACGGCTTAACCGGCAGCTCCCAATCGGATTATATTAAAGGCCTGCAAAGCGTCTTGCTCAAGCAAGGCTTTCGTAGCGCCGCGATCAATTTTCGCGGCTGTAGCGGTCAATCCAACAACAAAGCGCGCAGTTATCATTCAGGCGAAACCGAAGATATTCATTTTCTTTACCAAACCCTGCGCCAACGCGAACCCGAAACGCCTTTAGGCGCGGTCGGCTTTTCTTTAGGCGGCAATGTGCTGTTAAAATGGCTCGGCGAACAAGGCGGACAGTTAAAACTGTTTGCCGCTGTTGCGGTGTCCGTGCCTTTACTGTTGGATATTTGCGCGACCAAACTGGATAAGGGTTTTGCCAAATGGTATCGCGATAGATTACTGGAAGAGCTCAAAACCTACATGCATAGCAAACAGCGGCATCTGGAAAGCATCGATCAAACTCAAGAAGCCTTTAAGATTAAAGAACTCGGTGATTTATCGGGCATCGATTCGTTCTGGCAATACGATGATCGGGTTGTCGCCAAATTGCATGGTTTTAAAGATGTACACGACTATTACCGGCGCTCCAGCTCCAGGCAATATCTCAAATCAATTGAAATACCGACGCTGTTGATTCAGGCGGTCGACGATCCGTTCATGACTCACGAAGTCCTGCCCGGTCCGGATGAAATCTCGCCGCAAGTGCAATTGGAACTGACCCGGCATGGCGGTCACGTAGGCTTTATTTCAGGATCGGTTCCTTTTAGGCCGAAGTATTGGCTGGAGCAACGAATACCGGAGTTTTTGAGCGACTACCTTTAACTCGAAAACGCATACTGGCTTCTCTAAAAAATTAAATCAGCAAGCTTGGCAACGCCATCACTGAGCATCGCTCCGCAATTGCGCGATAACGTGCTCATCCAAGCCTGTTGCTTGCGCAATATCGGTATCGCTCATAACCGAAAGTAGATTGCGGGCAATGGCTAATGCTTTAGCGTGCTCGCCTTCTATAAGTCCTTCCATACGACCCTCTACCCGCCCCTCTACGCGCCCTTCCATATGCCCGGCGTTTTTACCATCCATCCAGGCGGTCACCATCACATTCCGGTTTTTTTCCAGTTTAAGTTCTTGCGCTTCATAAACCTCAAGCTCGTCCCGCGTCCATCGATGTTGCGCGGCAATTTCGTAGGCTAAGCGCAACGCCGGGGTATCCGCGCTGGCGGGAATATGATCCAAATCGGTGGCTTGTTTAATAAAAAAGATCCATTTATCGGCAACCGTTTCCAACTCGGCTTCCGACTTGGTAAATTTAGGCAACTCAATAAAATTAAACTCCAAATCCTTCAAATCATGCCGCCCCGTTTCAGCATTTAAAATTAAATGCCGTGAAAAGGGCGATTCATGGTCAAAAGTTTTGAAATCCAAAATGCCTAAAAAGATGACAGGCTTCAGCAAATGGTATTTTTGGCCGATCGCTAATTGTTGACTATAGGATTTGCTGCTGTAATACATGGCCCGCTGACAAAACCAAGCCTCTTTTTCCACCTGCATTTCAACCAGGAATTCCCGTCCTTGAATGTCTTTAGCTTTAACATCAAGACTGGTTTCTTTTAAGCCGTCTAATCTGGGCACTTGATAGGTATTGCTGATTTCGACGTCTTCAATCGGATACTCCAACTCCAATACTTCGTTAAGAAACTCAATTAAGATACTTTTGTGCGCGTCATTGCCAAAGATTTTTTTAAAGGCAATGTCGGTTTTCGGATCAACGAATTTCATCATTTTTACATCCCATCATTTTGTAAACATGTTGCAGATTGTATTCTATAAACGATAAAAACAAGGGTCTCGCAGTGAGTCGACGTAAAAAACGCTTTTTTTTCATCGCTAAAAACATTATCGCCACGATCTGTTTTATCCCGAATCCCCGCTTGGCTCCTGTTCCGGTAAAAATCCGCCCGCTTGCATCGTCCATAATCGATAATAAAAACCCTGCCGAGCCAACAGTTGATCATGTTCGCCGTCTTCAACAATGCGCCCTTGATCGAATACCAAAATCCGATCCAAATGCGCAATCGTAGACAGCCGGTGCGCCACGGCAATAACGGTCTTGCGGCCCATCGCTCGGTCCAGGTTTTCCTGAATCGTTTTTTCGGTGACCGAATCCAAACTGGACGTGGCTTCATCCAGAATCAAAATCGGCGCGTCTTTCAGCATCACCCGTGCAATCGCAATGCGCTGGCGCTGGCCGCCGGATAATTTCACGCCGCGCTCGCCGACCAAAGAGTCATAGCCTTCCGGCATGACCTTGATAAAGTCATCGGCATGAGCCATTCGCGCCGACGCTTCGATAGCCGCAGCGTCCGCATCCAGTCGGCCATAGCCGATGTTTTCTTTTAGGCTGCGATGAAACAAGCTGGGATCCTGCGGAATCAAGCTGATCTGTTCATGCAGCGAATCCTGCGAGACTTGCTGAATATCCATGCCGTCGATCAGAATCCGGCCGCTTTGCGGCTGATAATTGCGCAGCATCAAGCTAACAAAAGTCGATTTGCCGGAGCCGGAAAAACCGACCAACCCGACCCGCTGCCCCGGTTCGATCACAACATTTAAATCATCGAATACCGGCTCGTTCGGCTCATAGCCAAAACGCACATGACGAAACTCAATCCGGCCCTGGCTGACTTTTAGCGGCAGCGCGCCCGGCACATCGACAATCTCATGCGGTTTGACGATGGTTTCCACGCCGTTAGCGACATTGCCGATATATTCGAAAAGCTCCAGAAAACGCCTACTCAAATTGCGCGCATCGTTGATAATCAACAAGGCCAAACCAATGCTCATGGTGAAATCGCCGACACCGATCAAACCGCTATGCCATAACGTCAGCGCGTAATACACCGTGCCGATTTTAAGCGCGGCGGCGGCGATAAACTGAAACCAGCGCACCCGTTCCATATACCAAAAGGAGCGGCGCGCGGCCTGAGCTTCGGCATCCAAAAAAGCGTCCAGGTAGTCCTGTTCAAACTGCAAACGCGCAAACAATTTGGCATTCAAGATATTGGTCACCGAATCGACAATCTTGCCGTTCACTAAACTGCGCGTCGCGGCATAACCCTGGGCATAAGGTTGGCAACGCGTTGCCAGCCAATACGAAAAACCGACATAAACGCATACCCAGCCCGCGACCAGCAAACCCAAGCCTTGATGCACGTTTAATAACAGCGCGATAGACACCGTGAACGCGATAAAAATGGGCCAGAAATCGCACAGCATCGCCCACACCGTAAAGTTGACACTTATCGCCGTTTCGGTGATGCGATGGGCTAAAGCACCGGCAAAATGGCTGCCGAAATAACGCTGTGCATGGTGTTGCAAATAAGCAAACAAGACTTTGGCCGTGCGCTTGCGCATACGCGGCCCTATGGTAACCAGTACCGCACCGCTGGCCCGGCTGAATACGATTTCCGCAATATTCAAACCCGCCAATAACAGCAGCGGCCCCTTTAAACTCTCCCACACCGTCGAGCCCGATGAATCGGCTACGCCGTCCATAAGAGCTTTAATCGCATAAGGCACCAAAATACCGCCTGCGGCCTGACCGGTCTCCAGTATCAGCATCAAAACCAGCCAAGCCCGAAAACCGGCAACGCAATACCAAATAAATTTAACGGTTCCGGTCGGTAAAGGCGGTGCGTCTGCGGCGCGTTGGAAGGGGGCTTTTGGGGACATGGCTCTAGCTATATATCTGGAAAAGAGCGGCATTATACGGCAAAGCAGCGTTTGCATAGAGATAACGGCTCGGCAGCCGGAGCACAAGGACGCAGGTTGAGCCGTCGTAATTTACCTTAAAACAACGCCAGCGCCTCCAGGCATTTTCGATAATGCGCCGGTCCATTATCCGGCGCCAGCGTCAAACCCGGTACAGTAAAGCCGTAACGAATTCCGGCCCGTTCCGCATCGCTTACCCAACGGCATAATCGGCTTAAACGTTCTTCGACATTATGGCCGGGCGCCAGTTCGTAATCCAGCCGGATGTCCTCAGCCGAATTCTCTCCGGCGTATTGCTTGCTGAGTACGCCTAAACCTTTGGCAAACGCTTTCCAATGGATGTGCTTGATGGAATCGCCGGATTGGTATGGTTTCAAACCGTAAAAATCATCGCCGCTGTTGCGGTTAAGTCCCTGCCGATCTTGTGCCGATGACGCCAACGGAAAAGGCATTTCAACAGGGGCCGGTTTGGGATACACCACCACCGTGAGGTTAAATCGGATCGGCGACCAGGCACGAAATAAACCCAACGGAAAGGTACTGAACAGCGTGACCGTACCCGCTGAGTGCAGGCCTCTTTTTTCGGTCAGCGAATAAAGCGTAACATGCGCGGTACTGTGTGCCGGTATGCTCAAGCTTTGGCTGTCTTGCAGGGCAATCTGCACATGGCGGCGCTCAAGACCGGTAGGATTGTCGATATGAATGGTGAATCCTGCCGCTTCTCCGGCAAATACCGGTTGACTGCGACCTTTTTGCAGCACCAGACCGGCTAGTGCTTTGTAGCTGTGCAAAATGGTAACAAAGAAAACGCTCCCCAGTAGAAACGCCAGCATATAAGCCAGATTATTGTTATAGACAAAGGCAATCAACAGCAGCACGGCAATCAGCAAAACAAAGCCCAAGCCGCGTTGGGTCGGCAAAATAAAGATACGCCGATGATTTAAGGTCACCGGCGTGTCGACGGATTTTTCACCGGAGATGAAACGGCTGAGCCGGAAGCGTTGTTTTAAGTTCAATGCACCGCAACTTTAGCCAAGATCGGTGCGACGATAGCTTCCGATTGCGTATTGCCGGCGCGTAAACGATGCCCGGCGACAGCCGCCAGCACGGCTTGCAGATCTTCCGGGATAACCGCATCGCGCCGATCCATAAAGGCCCACGCTTTGGCCGCCGTCAGCAATGCCAAACCGGCCCTCGGCGACAAGCCGCAGTGATAGTCGGGTGAATCGCGGGTAAATTTAATGATGGCTTGGCAGTAATCCAGCAACGCCGCCGATACGTAAACCTGATTAACCGCCTGCTGTATCTTTTGCAAATGTTCCGGCGGCAGTTGTACCGGCAGCGATTCGCACAGACTGTGCCGACTCTGGCCGGTAAGCAGTTGCCTTTCGGCTTGATGATCGGGATAGCCCAGCTCAATGCGCATCAAAAAACGATCCAGTTGCGACTCCGGCAGCGGAAACGTGCCTATTTGATGGGACGGGTTTTGCGTGGCAATCACAAAAAAAGGCTGCGGGAGCGGATAGGTTTTCCCTTCCACCGTCACCTGACGTTCTTCCATGGCTTCCAATAAAGCACTCTGCGCCTTGGGCGTAGCGCGGTTAATTTCATCCGCCAACACCATCTGCTTAAAAAGCGGACCGGGATGAAATTGAAATTCATGATTTTTAGCATCGAATACGCAAGAACCAATGATGTCGGCCGGTAGAATGTCGCTGGTAAACTGAATCCGCTGGTAATTTAAACCCAGCAGCTTCGCCAAAGTATGCGCCAGCGTAGTCTTGCCGACGCCCGGAATATCCTCTATCAGCAGATGGCCGCGCGCCAGCAGACAGCACAGCGCAAGCCGGACCTGCCGAGGCTTGCCGAGAATAACCTGATTAGCTGAATCTAACAGTTGCTGGATTGCGTTTTGCATAGTTTGCCTGGACAGTGATAGGATGCTTAAGGTCTAGATAAGAAATTCGGCTGTATTATAGAGCAAGATTCAAATGCCATTAAGGCCGGACTAACCAAAGAGGGATTTGCGATGGAAGATTATGAACAAGTACGCCACAGTTTAATTGATATGCTCGAGGATCTTGATGATCGTCTGGCTAAAATTACTCATGATATTAAGGCCCCTTTAGATCCGGATTTTGAAGAACAGGCGACCCAAGCGGAAAATAACGAGGTTCTCGATAGTTTGGGCAGCGCGGCCAGAACGGAGATAGCCATGGTCAAACAAGCTATCGCCAGAATCGATAACGGCCAGTACGGTCTGTGCCAGCTGTGCGGAGTACCGATCGGCGCAGAGCGCCTCAAGGCGATACCTTATTCCAGTATGTGTATAAAATGCGCCAGTCAAGCGGGCTGTTAAACGTTAAATACGCCGAACAAACGATAAAACCGAGATAACACCGCAGTTTTATGCAAATCTTTTTGTTTAATAAGGCCGCCCCCCTTATAATTCAACAAAACTTTTATTAGTTTTTTATTCCCTACTTATATCACTCAACCCTTCACTACAACTAGAGACCTGTGTAACGATGAAAACGAAAATCGCCCTATTTTTAGGACTGTTGCTAATTACCAATGTGAGTTTTGCCGATTTAAAGGTTGGCTTTGTTAATATACCTGCGGTACTTGAAAAAGCCCCTCAAGCTGAAAAAGCCAAAAAACGTCTTGAACAAGAATTTTCGCCCCGCGACAAACAACTGGTCGCGCAACAAAAAGAAATTCAAAACATGGACGACAGAATGGCTAAAGATGCGGCCATCATGGGTGAATCGGCCCGAGCTAACATGGAAAAGGATATTCTGAACAAGAAAAGGGATGCAAAACGGGCTCAACAAGAATTTAGCGAAGATTTCAATGTGCGTCGTAATGAAGAGTTAGGTAAATTGCAAAGCCGTATCGTTGAAGTTATCCGGGACATCGCCAAAAATCAAAACTTCGATTTACTGCTCACCGATGGCGTCATTTATGCCAGCGAACAAATTGATGTGACCGCTCAAGTTCAACAAAAATTATCCGCTTTGCCGAATTAATTGATTTTTACCGTCCGTCTTCGAGACTGGCGGTTCATCATGTTTTATCGTAAAGGCTACTGCCGGTTGCCTTTACGAACACGCAAACCACCCCGCCTTTCACGTTTTTTGCTGTAATCCATGCCTCATTATCATTCGCAGCCTGAAGACCAGCATGAATAAACATCAGCTGATACAAAAACTATCGTTAACGCCCCATATTGAAGGCGGCTACTTTTCCCGAACCTACAGTTCCGCGTTAGAAACGAAGTTACCCGCCTATTCGAAACCGAGATGCTTACTGTCCTCTATTTTTTACCTACTGACTGACGACAGCCCGATAGGTTACTTGCATAAAAATAAATCGGACATTATCCATTACTTCCAGGGCGGCTCCCCTTTAAGCTATTTAATCATCCACCCGGACGCTACGCTTGAACGCAAGGTGTTAGGCTTCGATCTCGATCGCGGACAGCAATTGCAATTAATTGTCCGCGGAGGTTGCTGGAAGGCGAGCGAATTAGAAGCCGGAGAATTCGGCTTAATCAGTGAAGCGGTAGCGCCCGGATTCGACTATGAAGATATGGAATTGGCTAAAGCCGAACCGATAAAAAACCAATTTCCGCAGCTATGGAGCCAAATTGCAAAATATGTTCGATAAGTCGACGCGACACCTTATTTTGCTTATTCGAACACGAGGTGAAAATAAAGGCTGGGCATAAAAGACAAGGCTGAGCGTTATATAATTTCTTATCGGAAAATCTTGCAATGCGCGCCATCCCGCCCATTAATCATCCTCATTCGGAATTTGCCCTCTAAGCTCTTCCGATAACAGCATTTGCCCTCCGGTGACGACTAACCGCTCACCTGCATTAATACCGTTGCCGACAAAATAACCATCAGCTGTCGCTGAAAATTGATCGAGACTGCGGCGATTAAAGCGCTCTTCAGCGCTTTTAATATACACAAAAGCCTGATCCATATACCAGATTAACGCCGACTTCGGAATGACAACGCCGGACTGGTTTATGCCTTGCTCAGGAATCCACGCCGCAACGCGCATACCCGGTTTGACACGATTACCATCTGTTCGGAAAAAATAGCTTTCGCCTTGCGCGCTATTATCCGCTTGCGGAACCATCGAAATCAGCTCGGCTTTATGAGCAGCATTACGCTTGCCCGAAGCTTCAACAACGATGCTTTGAACATCGCTTGCCAACTGTTTATTAACCGGCAAAGTAATGTGCAGCAGCGTTTGTTGGCCTGATAAAAACGCGCTCAGCCGATCCGGAGCCGTCGCTAACGCCCATTCGCTAAGCGTCTTGCCCCAATTGAACCGGGCTTCATTGGCGATAGCTTGGCTTTGAGCACTGCCGGCATCGACCAGCGCTTTATCGGTTTGCCATTGGGCCTGCTGAACTTGCAGATTATGTTTCGAAGTCGCCCCGTCACGATACAAATCTTGCTGGCGCTTGATATTTTGCTCCGCTTGATTAAACCGTGCCGTCGCTCCGCTACGCTCGGTTAACGCAAGCAAATATCGATGCCGTAACTCCATCAGGGCTTGAATATTCAGCGCTTTGCCGTAAGCCGTGAATTCCGCATGATGACTGGCCGGAGTGAGTGTTATCGTCTTTAAGCCTGATGCCGATTGAGCGGCGGCGGACAGGGAAATAGTCCCTAGCCCTGCGGAACTTGGTGATTGGATAAGCGGATTATCGTCATCATCCGCAAAACTTAAGCTACTGCTAAGTATAAAAAAACAGACGGTTAAAAGAACATTCATGTGGATCGGAAAGATGAGTTGAAAGATAAAACATCGAGGAATTATAAGGGCTGCTGATCGGTTAAGGAATGAAAACTAAGATAACTTGAATGTATAAATGTATAGTAGCCGAAGCTCATAAAGCAACATCGTTCCTATACCCTCCCCGTCACCCCTGCCGGGGTGACGGGGTTCCGCAAACATTTGTGTATATCGCAAAATTTATTGATATTTGGCGTCCCGCCGCTCTTTGCCGACATCTTGACAAGATAACCCCGGCCCTTTTTTAAAGGGATAAATGCCTTAATAACAAAGTTGCCAGTTAAATGATACTCAGGCAAAATCTAAGCGCTATTTATTCTAATTAAAAAATGAGGTGTCAAAATGTTGCATTTGGCTAGATTTGCTGCAATTGCGGTTCTTGTATGGTTTTATATGAGCGCCAAGGAAAAGGGCGAGCCGCCTATTAACTGGGCCATTACCGGATTGATCGGCTATTGGATCGCTTGGTGGGCGGTTAAACTGACCGTGGTTTCGGCTTTATCGGGCATGGTGGCTAAAAACCCTACCGGTACCTTTTTACTGTTCCAAATACCGGCTTTATGCGCTATCGGCGCAGCTTTTTTAATCAGAAAAAAATTGTTGGCGAATGCCGACGAAAAAGAGTAAACGAAACTTATACGGCTGGCTTGATCTGACCGCCTGAATGATATTGGACAATATCATCGGGTCGGCCGGTCAATCCAAATCTGAATTATAAGCGACGCGTTTTAGGTGAATTGGACATAACTATGCGGCAAACAATAAAAGCAAAACACGAGCTGAGCTTGTATGAGCTAAAAAAAGCAGTCAATGAATTTCTCGAATTCAGCGAGAATTTAACATTGCTTCAAGCGGTGAATGAAAAAGCTCAGGAGATGGCGCGGGCGGTTGATGACTTGCAGCAGCTGTTGCAACAAGGAGGAGCCGCAAACAAGCTGGTTAAGGCTGTGAGCGCTTCCGAGGCGGCGGCTCAGCTTGATGAGATTGTCGATGCCGACGTGGTTAGTGAGCTGGAGGCTTATCTGCTGTCAGCGTCGAAAAATGTCGAAGACGCCGAGCTAACCCGTTTTTTAACCGAAGTCATGGATAAGGTTGAACTTAAATATAATCGGCTGCTTGAAAAAGCGCATGCTTATAATGCGCTGCTTAAAGGCTAGACACGTCGTTTTAATAATTACGCTGGACCGAAAACAATTGTATTCGGAATCGGGCAGTACGCTTAACGCGCTGATGGCTTTTTGGGCTTCTTGGTCGGCGCGTTGTTCGGTGTAGTCAATGGCTTTAGTGCGTTGCACAATGGCGTAAACTTCATTGAAGGCGTCGCGGTCGCCGTTTTTGATCGCATCAATAATGGTTTTGGCTTCGGTTTCGGTGCTGTTTTGAATGGCGTAAATCAACGGTAAAGTGGGTTTGCCTTCGGCCAGATCGTCGCCGAGATTCTTGCCCAGTTCGTCTTTGCTGGCTTTGTAGTCAAGCGCATCGTCAATCAGCTGAAAAGCGATCCCTAAATGCTGACCGTATTGCGCCAGACCTTGTTCGGTTTCAGCGGAGGCTCCGGCGATAACGGCGGCCAGTTTAGTTGCGGCACTGAATAAAATAGCGGTTTTTCTGGCAATCACTTCGAGATATTTTTCTTCCGTAGTCTCCGGGTTATTGCAGTTTAAAAGTTGCAGTACCTCGCCTTCGGCAATCGCTGTCGTGGTTTTGGACAGGATTTCCATCACCCGCATATTGCCGGTACGCACCATCATTTCAAATGCACTGGAATAAAGATAATCGCCCACCAAGATGCTGGCGGCGTTGCCCCAAACGGCGTTGGCGGACTCTTTGCCGCGTCTCAGGTCGGAATCGTCGACAACATCGTCGTGCAGCAATGTCGCGGTGTGGATAAACTCAATAACTGCCGCCAGAAGCAGGTGGTTATCGCTAGCGCCTCCCAACGCTTTGGCTGCCAATAACAGCAGCATGGGCCGCAATCTTTTACCGCCGCTGCCGACTATGTAATGGCCCATTTGGTTGATGAGAACAACGTCGGAGCTTAACTCGTTAATGATGAGTTGATCGACGGCTTTTGCCTCAGCGGTAGTTAATGTCTTGATTGAATTAAAATCAATGGGTGCAGAAGCGTTAGCGGAAGATTGAGGATGCGATGACATTTTGTAGTGCTATGTGTAAGTTTGGGTTACTTTTCATGACGATAGCCATAAAAATAAAAGTCTGTTAAGCTATTATAACTTAATAAGCCGTTAATCGCCCATGCTATCGAATGGGTAGGTCGATAGCAATAGCTTTTAAGGCTATTTTAGAGATATTAGAAAGCAGGGTTAATTTAGGTTGACGTGGCCTTGTTTTAAAAATATAATTTTTTGTTCACTTTACACAGATTAATGCTTGATGGAGCTTGCGCCGATGTATGCGGTAATTCAAACAGGTGGTAAACAGTACCGCGTAGAAGAAGGTACTTACTTAAAAATAGAAAAACTGGAGCTAGGCGAAGGCGACAGCGTTGAATTCGACAAAATACTGATGATTCAATCAGACGATGCTGTTAAGGTCGGAATGCCTTTTATCGAAGGCGGCAAAGTTACAGCAACTGTCCTGTCTCAAGGCAGACATGATAAGGTCAAAATCGTTAAATTCAGAAGACGTAAGCACCATATGAAACAAATGGGGCATCGTCAGTACTATACGGAAATCCAGATTACTGGCATTTCCGCTTAAGATATTAGGAGTTACAGATGGCTCATAAAAAAGCTGGTGGTAGTACCCGTAACGGACGCGACTCTAATGCAAAAAGATTAGGCGTTAAGCGATACGGCGGCGAGAGTGTGGCGGCGGGCAATATTATTGTTCGTCAACGTGGAACCCGGTTTCACGCCGGCGATAATGTAGGTTGCGGAAAAGATCATACTTTGTTTGCAACGGCTGACGGCAAGGTGGTTTTTCAGGTCAAAGGACCTAATAGCCGTAAATTCGTCAGTATTGTTGCTGCATAATATACGACTGTATCGCGCTATAGCGGGATATAGCCATGTCGGGTTAACATAAACCCGACAACCTTAAAAAAGCTCCGCCGTTCATGGCGGGGCTTTTTTTGTTTTTATCGGTTGAGTTTGAAGTTTGGCGGCATGTAAGTTATGAGATTTGTTGACGAGGCGGAAGTTCGCGTAGAAGCGGGCGATGGCGGTAATGGCACTATCGGGTTTCGGCGCGAGAAATACATTCCGATGGGCGGCCCGGATGGCGGCGACGGCGGCGACGGTGGCAGCGTTTATCTGATCGCAGCGGAGAATGTAAATACACTGGTGGACTTTCGCTATCACGCCGTGCATAGAGCACAGCGCGGACAGAATGGCATGAGCCGCAACTGCACCGGCAGGAAAGGCGACGATTGCTATGTGCCGGTACCGCTTGGAACTTTGGTTTCCGATGCCGATACGGGCGAGGTGATAGGTGATTTAACCCAAGTCGGCCAAACCTTGTTGGTTGCTCAAGGCGGTTTTCATGGACTGGGCAATACGCGATTTAAAAGCAGCATTAACCGAGCACCGCAAAAAGCCAGTAAAGGCAGCGAAGGAGAACATCGCGTACTTAACTTGGAATTGACTTTAATTGCCGATGTCGGCCTATTGGGCATGCCCAATGCCGGAAAATCCAGCCTGATTCGCTCGGTATCGGCGGCAACGCCCAAGGTTGCGGACTACCCCTTTACAACCCTACATCCCAATCTAGGCGTGGTCAGCGTTGACGATTTACGCAGCTTTGTTATTGCCGATATTCCCGGCGTTATTGAAGGCGCCGCCGAGGGCGCCGGTCTTGGCCTGCAATTTCTTAAGCACTTATTGCGCACCGGCTTGTTGCTGCACTTGATTGATGTTGAGCCCTATGATAGCGCGGAATCGCCGGTACAGGCAGCCAAAAAAATCATTCACGAAGTCGAAAAATGGAGTGATGAGCTAGCCGCCAAGCCGCGCTGGCTGGTGCTGAATAAAATAGATCGGCTATTTGAGGAAGAGGTTGATCAACGCTGCCAAGCGATTGTCGACGAGCTGGAATGGACGGGACCGGTCTTTAAAATTGCAGCCATTAACGGCGACGGCACGAGAGAGCTAATGTTCGCCATTATGAACTTTTTGGAACAACAACGGCGGGGAAAAAGTGAGCAGGACTAAGTTCGCTAAAGTTAAACGGGTTGTCGTTAAGATAGGCAGTTCTTTATTGACCAAGGGCGGACAGGGACTCGATAAAGTCTCTATCGCCGCCTGGGTTGAACAGATGGCCGGTTTAAGACGACAATCCATCGATGTGATACTGGTTTCTTCCGGCTCTGTCGCGGAAGGCATGTGCCGCCTAGGCATGAAAGTGCGCCCCAAGACATTACACGAATTACAGGCAGCCGCTTCCGTGGGGCAAATGGGCCTAGTTCGCGTTTTTGACGATAACTTTCAGCAACATCAATTGCATGCGGCGCAAGTACTGTTAACTCATGACGACTTATCAGACAGACAGCGCTATTTAAACGCCAGAAGCACGTTATTGACCCTACTCAAACTCGGCGTCGTGCCGGTTATTAACGAAAATGATGCGGTAGCAACCGAGGAAATCCGCTTTGGCGATAACGACACATTGGCGGCATTGGTAGCCAATCTGGTCGAAGCAGATTTATTGATTATTTTAACCGACCAGCAGGGCTTATTTACGGCCGACCCCGGCTTGAATCCCGATGCAAAATTAATCTCCACTATCAGCGTTAACGATGACCGTCTGGATGTGATAGCCGGCGACAGCCGTAGCGGCCTGGGACGGGGCGGCATGTGCACTAAAGTTCGAGCGGCGCGACTGGCGTCGAGATCCGGCGCAGCAACGGTTATTGCCGCAGGCGCAGCGGATAATGTTATTAATTCGGTAATTGCCGGAGTCGACATAGGAACTCACCTGTTACCGGACATCGAGCCATTGGTCGCAAGAAAGCGCTGGCTTGCCGGACAGTTGCAGATTAAGGGGCAATTAATTCTGGATGCGGGCGCGGTGATGATGCTGAAGAATGAAGGCAAAAGCCTGCTGGCTGTCGGCGTAAAAGCCTTATCGGGCCGGTTTGAGCGCGGCGAGTTGGTTTCTTGCATGGATGAAAGCGGCTTGGAAATTGCGCGCGGACTGATCAATTACGGCAATACCGATGCCCAATTGATATTAGGCAAGAGCAGCTCGGAATTTGAAAGCATTCTAGGTTACTTCGACGACTCCGAACTGATACACCGGGATAACTTGGTGATGATGTAAATAACTCACCAAAAATAAACTACAAATCCAATAATGACGCTCATAGAAAACCCGTTTTAATCATAACCATCTGCGTGAAGCAATAAAAAAGGCCGTAACTCAAAGAGCCCGGCCTTTTTTATTGGATAAAGCTAAAGCATTAAGCGATAGCTTTTACCTTTGCATTCAGTCTGCTTTTACCGCGCGCGGCTTTATTTTTATGAATAATGCCTTTATTGACTGCAGAATCGATAATCGGAACAGCAGTGTTGTAGGCGGCTTGCGCTTTTTCTTTGTCGCCAAGCTTAACTGCGGCAATGATTTTTTTGATGAAGGTGCGTAAGTTACTACGTTGTCCTGCGTTGCGAATACGGCTTTTTTCCGCTTGTCGCGCACGCTTTTTAGCTTGTGCTGTATTAGCCATAGTGTCTCGATTCTTGATAGGTAAGTGAATTAAACCGTGTATTATCATTATAAGTGATAATATTGTCAAATTTTTTAACGCATCATAACGGGAGCGGCGTTGAGTAGGCAGCTTTTTAAATCGACGGTGATGGTCGGCAGCATGACTTTGATTTCACGTATTCTCGGGTTTATCCGGGATATGTTGATCGCCCATATTTTCGGGGTTAATTCGGCTACAGACGCCTTTTTTGTGGCGTTCAAGATTCCCAATTTTTTGCGCCGGTTATTTGCCGAGGGCGCTTTTGCCCATGCTTTTGTTCCGCTGCTGTCCGATTATAAAGAGCGTGGCGGTAAGATCGCGTTAAAACAGTTTATCGATAAAACAGCCGGAACCTTGTCCGTGATTTTAGTGCTGATGACATTGATCGGCGTCGTTGCCGCGCCGGTGCTGATTATGCTGCTGGCTCCCGGTTTTATGTGGCAAGGAAGCCAATACGAGCTGTCCGTTCAACTGTTGCAGATTACTTTTCCGTACCTGTTTTTTATTGCTTTGGTGGCTTTTGCCGGAGGCATTTTAAATGCGCACGGCCAATTTGCGATTCCTGCGTTAACGCCGGTTTTTCTTAATATTTGCATGATTGCCGCCACCGTCTGGCTGGCTCCGCTAATGCAGGAGCCGGTTACGGCCTTGGCTTGGGGAGTTTTTGCGGCGGGCATCGTGCAGTTGGCGTTTCAGATTCCCGCATTAATACGTTTAGGATTAATGCCAAGACCGAGATTGGGCTTTAATGACTCAGGCGTTAAGCGGATTATCGGTTTGATGTTGCCGGCAATATTTAGCGTTTCAGTGACTCAGATCAATTTGTTGCTGGACACCTTAATCGCCTCGTTTTTAACGGTCGGTAGCGTATCCTGGCTGTATTATTCCGATCGCTTGGTGGAGTTTCCATTAGGTATTTTGGGTCTGGCGCCGGCAACGGTTATTTTACCGAATTTATCCAAAAGCCATGCCGCGGAAGATGCCGTCGCTTTTTCGACTACGCTGGATTGGGGTTTGCGTCTGGTTATTTTGATAGGATTGCCCGCAACCATCGGTTTGCTGTTATTGGCCGAACCGATGCTGTCCACGCTGTATCAATACCATGAATTTAGCGTCAGCGATGTACATTTGGCCGGACAAAGCCTGAAAGCGTATTCGCTGGGTTTACTCGGTTTTATTCTGATTAAAGTGCTGGTGCCCGGCTTTACCGCGCGCGGCGATATGAAAACACCGGTCCGCTACGGAGTTTACGCGATGATCGTCAGCTTGACCCTGAACGTGGTGCTGGTTTTTCCGCTGGCACATGCGGGGCTGGCGCTGGCAACCTCTTTGGGCGCTTTTTTTAACGCCGCGTTGTTACTGATTAAACTGCAAAAAGATCGCGTCTATCAACCGGCAATCGGCTGGAGATTATTTTTTATCAGAGTCTCGCTGGCCGGAGCCGTTATGTCGGCAGGATTATATTATGGTGTCGATGCGGACTGGTGGAATCAATGGGACTCCTGGACCCGCATCATCAATTTACTCAAATGGATAGTTGTAGGCTTGGGTTGTTACATCGCCACATTACTGTTGACAGGCTTGAGGATAAAGCATTTGACGGCTATACAGAGGCATCAGCGATAATATTAAACCGCTACACTATGTCTTACTATTACGATTTTTCAGGATAAATGCCCATGACCTTTCAGCTCCACCCCTGCTTGGCACAAGATTGCGTAGCCATTGGCCGTTTTGAACTGTGCCTGTTGTTAATGATGAATGACAGCCAATATCCCTGGTTTATTCTGGTGCCGGAACGCGCGGAGTTGCAGGAAATTTATCAGCTGAGCCAAGCGGAGCGCGGATTACTGAGCGAAGAGTCCAGTTATCTTGCTGAAAATTTGGCCATACTTTATAAAGCGGACAAAATGAATATCGCAGCAATAGGTAATGTGGTTCCGCAACTGCATATTCACCATATCGTCCGCTACCGGACCGATAAGGCGTGGCCTGCGCCGGTCTGGGGGAAATTTGACGCCGTCCCTTACACAGAACGGCAACTTGCAGATAATCTGATCCGCATTAAACAGCAATTGAAACATATGAAACAGCTATAAGGCTTGCAGCCGATTGCCATCCCGTTAGGCTGCATTTTTAGCCATAGCAAAAACCGCAGCCCTTGAGTTAAGTCCCCTCCCCGCTTAACTTAACGGCAGTGACCACGAAAGCGCAAAAAACATAAACAGCGTATCTTCATGGCAAACAGCTCAAGCGGATATGCAGGTGGATTTTTTTACCTGACATAGCCTTAATCAATCAAAAACTCAGTAAAATAAGCCTCTTTAAAACCGTCGTTGTGCCCAGCGGCGGCATGACCTTCCTCAGATGCCGCATGCGTTTCACCGCTTTCCATCTTTTCCAGCGTCTCACGAATAACTTTCGTCGTTTCTTGCCGCAATGCTTCGCGCTGTTCCATCGTTTGTAATTCCGCAGCCGGACGGCCGCTGTATAGCATGATCAATTCGTGCTTCAATGCAGGCATATGTTTTTTTATCGACGCAATCGCTTCTGCACCCTCAACCAACAATTGCACATTGATCAGCAAAAACTTTTTTGGTTCCGCCAAATTAACGGTAAACTTAGGAGTCATTTCCATATACTTTGCGCCTGTTTCCGCTTCCGACTCTTTCGCCCCCTCATTTGCAGCGGCAACAGACATAAATAAAAGACTTAATACCAATACCCATAAACGCATAACAGACTCCGCATAACAAGAAAAATAGTGGCCTAGTATAGGCCAAGCCTACCCATTTTAAAACGACACCCGGTAATAGCAAGGTAATGACAACTAATCTCCCAATCGGCCCGATAATGCTGGATGTTGCGGGCCTAACTCTGAGCCAAGACGAAAAAGAAAAACTAAACCATCCCAACACCGGCGCAGTCATCCTGTTTTCGCGCAATTATCAAAATCCCGAGCAAGTGACCGAGCTGATTAACAGCATTCGCGCCGCGCGTAACGGCAAGTTACTGATTGCCGTCGACCAGGAAGGCGGCAGAGTGCAACGCTTTCAACAAGGCTTCACTCGCCTACCGCCCGCCGCGTATTACGCGCAAGCGCCGGAATTGGCGGAACCGGCAGGTTGGCTGATGGCCGCCGAATTACTCGCAGTCGGCGTTGATTTCAGTTTTGCGCCGGTGCTGGATATTGATTGCGGCGTTAGCGAGATTATCGGCAACCGCTCGTTTTCAACCGAGCCGGCGCTGGCAACGCGTCTTTCCAGTTCATTTAGAAAAGGCATGAATGCAGCGGGCATGGCCGCAACCGGCAAACATTTTCCCGGTCACGGCGCAGTGGCGCTGGATTCGCACCTGACCTTGCCGATAGACGAAAGAGACCTGGACAGCATCAGAACAAAAGATTTGGCGCCTTTTAAGCAACTGATCGAAGAAGGTCTGGAAGGCATTATGCCGGCGCATGTAGTCTATCCGAACATCGACCCGAATCCGGCCGGTTTCTCGCCGTTCTGGATACAGCACATTTTACGCAAGGAATTAAATTTTAACGGCACCGTGTTCAGCGACGATTTAAGCATGGAAGGCGCGGCATCGGTCGGCGACTTCCCGCAACGCGCCCGCCTTGCGCAACTAGCCGGCTGCGATATGATCCTGGTTTGCAATAACCCGGCCGCCGCCGAACAGGTACTTGACGCCTTGCCGATAACACAGGATTCCAGCAGAGAACAACGATTAAACCGGATGCAAGGCAAGCCGCAGATGAACCGCGAGCAGCTGATGCACAGCGAAAAATGGCAGCACTTATCAACTCTCATCAACCACACCTATAACCATGCTTGAAGAAATCAAACACATCCAGGCAACTGCCGATTTGCTCTACAGCGAACAGGACGTTGAGGCCGCCCTCGATAAAATGGCTGAAAAAATCAACCTCGCACTGGCCGACAGCAACCCGCTATTGCTGTGCGTAATGAACGGCGGCGTTGTCGCCTTCGGCAAATTACTGACCCGGTTAACCATCCCGTTAACCATTGACGCCATCAATGCCAGCCGTTATCAAAACCAAACCTCGGGCGGCAGCATCGCATGGCTGCTTAAACCGGAAACGCCGCTGAAAGGTCGGACTGTGCTGATCGTTGACGACATTCTCGATGAAGGCATTACCCTTCAAGCGCTCTATGAGTTTTGCCGGGAACAAGGCGCGGCGGCTATTTACAGCGCCGTGTTAGTGGATAAAATCCTCGACCATGAAAAACCGTTAACCGCCGATTTTATCGGTCTGAACGTGGAAAACCGTTATTTGTTCGGCTACGGCATGGACTACAAAGGCTATTTACGCAACGCACCGGGCATTTACGCCTGCAAGGAATAAACCTCATGACTCAATTAGCCATTATCGGCGGCACCGGCCTGACCCAACTTAACGACTTAACCATCATCAACCGAGAACAACTGGACACGCCTTACGGTTCGCCTTCCGCCGAATTCGTTACCGGCGAGTTGAACGGCAGCCGGATTATTTTCCTGGCGCGACACGGAAACCCGCACACCATTGCCCCGCATAAAATAAATTACCGGGCCAATATCTGGGGCCTTAAGCAGCTCGGCGTTGAACAGATCATCGCCGTCGCCGCCGTGGGCGGTATCACCGCCGACATGGCTCCCGCGCATATCGCCATTCCCGATCAGATTATCGATTACAGTTATGGCCGCTTTCATACTTTTTTTGAAGATGAGGCCGTCACTCACATCGACTTTAGCTATCCGTACCACCAAAAACTGCGTTCCCGTTTAATCGAAGCCGCCGCCGCTGCCGACATAAAAGTCAGCCCGACAGGCACCTACGGCTGTACCCAAGGCCCGCGTCTGGAAACCGCTGCGGAAATCCAACGCATGGAAAGAGACGGCTGCGACTTGGTCGGCATGACCGGTATGCCGGAAGCGGCCCTGGCCAAAGAGCTGGATATGGCGTATGCCGCAATCAGCGTAGTCGCCAATTGGGCGGCGGGAAAATCGGAAGGCGAAATAACCATGGAGGAAATCGAGCGGCATCTTCATACCGGCATGGCGAATACCGGTAAATTGCTCAAGGCTTTTGTGGGTTAGGTTTGCGGCCTCATGACGGCTCCTGAATTAAGCCGGATGTAAGCATAATTAAAAGCTCACCGTTAAAAATTTAACCCTAAGTTGCCTATGAAGCCTGAAACTCAACTTTTTCTCAAGCAATTGAGCCGTTCAACCGAAGCCCAGCCGGCGGCTATTGCCGATAACTGCCGTTTTGATGAGCGCCTTGGCACCGTTGCGTTGGGATAAATTTGAAAACGGCTTGCCTGATCCGGCAAACCCGGATTGGGCGGATTGGGGTGAAGCGGACAGGTTAAATTATGAAGGCAGCGTTACCGTAGTTAGCTCCAGCATTCCCGACAGCTTTCTTGATCTTAACCAAACCGCTTGGCTTCAAGGCATAGCGACGAATCGTACAGTCGTGCGCTTGGAACATTTGAGAGGCTTACTAAGCAAAGAAAATTTGAGTTTTAACGAACTACAAAACCTACTTAACAGCACGGATGCCGAACAGCAAAAGCGTTTAGACTCGCATATACAAAACTGGAACAATACGCGCGACGGTCGGCCCATGTTTGCCGCCTTTTATGACGAAGTTAAAGCTGAAGCCGATCACGCCGACTGGCAGCACCAATTGCGTGACCGCTTGGGACTAGGGCATTACAGCTCCGATAAAGGCGTGCCTATCCCGGTTGCCTTGATGCGTTATTCCTTGGATGAAGTGGCAACCGTCGCTCATAAAATCCCCAACGCTTTTGCTTTACCGACCGTACTCGATGGCGGTATGCACGAATTTTACTTCCCAGTGCCCGAATCGCACCCTTACGGCGCCACCTTGCATCTTGCGCCCGATCAAGCCGATACTCTGACCGCAGAAATGCTGCACTATCGCATCGACTACCAGCCTAAACATCTCTGGAAAATAGCGATGATTACCCGTCCGCATAATATCCAAGACAATAGTTTACGCGAGGCGAGGGATTTGCATTTATTAGCCTTACAAGAAGCAACAAGTCGCCCTGATTTTGGTGAAACGATGGAGGCTCGGAAATGAATAAGTGGTACATCGCATTCCTCAACAACCCAAACCAAGCGGTCGCCGATTTATTTAGCGGCAGAGCCGGTTTAGGCTCAAACCTGCGCTTGGATATTCCGGAATTGTTATATCAGGAATTTCCCACACACCTGAATTCGCCGAGCCACGGCAACAGCTCGATCATGCCTTGCTGCATTGGCTAAACACCATGCGCAACGACTATGCCGCGCAAGTACAACGCTTAGGTTACGGCATCTACAGCAAACGGCTGTGTGACGCGCTCACCAGCGTACAGTTACTGGATTTGCCGATCACGACCTATCACTTGCGCGAAACCGCAAGCAGTTGGCTCAACTGGCTGACCCCGTTGCGCCTGGCTCCCGAACGCGACCCCGCGTTGGAATACTGGCGCGTATTAACGTATCGGCAAGACGATCAGGCCGGCCCGGCTCCTTGGCTGCAACTGGCTAACGATCCGCGCCCCGAATATCTGAGCGTTGCTCTAATCGGCTTACAACGCCTGCCCAATGCTCACGATGCGCGGCGTAATCAACAAACGCAATTATTGGCGTTGTTGCATCATGCAGTGTTATTGCCCGATAGCGGAAGAGCCAGCCAGTTTTTTAACCAACATTATGCCGTCTTGCGAGCCACTTACCCCGCCGCGCCGGATTATTGGCAAACCCTGTTGGAAGCCGTCATTCGCGGTTTTAAAGCACAAACCGCTATTGCCAAAGACTTGCTGGAAAATTTACAGCAATCGGCTAAACCGCAACGTAAACGACAACCCGCATCCGCGGTTTCCATTCAGCCGGCCGATAAAGCCGAAAGGGATGCGTTATCTAATGACATCAAAACATCGCGCCACTCTGCCGAGACTTTGGCGGAGCGGCTATTCGCGATGTTGGAGAAGAATTACGCTTACAGTCAAGCGACAGGCGATAGCTATTTTTTTATCACTACGCTCAGCAATCTAGGGACGCGCCTGTTAAAACGACATAAACTGCCGGCGGCAGCCCTGAATCGTTTGCAATGGATGATTGAACGCGGTTTAAGTATGCAACCTATGAATGAATTTATCTGGATGTTATGGGCGAACTGTTTGGCGCATTTGGGAAACAGCGATGCCCAGCAGTGGGTACTACGAGAAGCGGTACGATTATTTCCTAATAATGAACCGTCCCGCGTGGAACTGGCGCGGCTGTTAATGCGGCAAGGCCACGATCAAGAAGCCGAACGCTGGTTGCGGGAAGTGGTTGTACGTAGTCCTAACCATGAACCGTCCCGCGTGGAACTGGCGCGGCTGTTAATGCGGCAAGGCCACGATCAAGAAGCCGAACGCTGGTTGCGGGAAGTGGTTGTACGTAGTCCTAACCATGAACCGTCCCGCGTGGAACTGGCGCGGCTGTT
>JAPLRU010000088.1 GCA_026399025.1 Methylobacter sp. | reverse complement strand
CCTCCGGGACAAATCCGCCGGGAGCGGATTTGCACTCGCCCGTAGGGTGCTGGACAGGATAGTCCAGCATGATTAGGTTAGGATGAGGGGATCAAATAAGGCTTTTTTCCTTATTTTTATTCTCCTCACCCCAACCCTCTCGGCAATTGCTCCTGCATTGCCCTACCTCCTGCATCCATGCAAGTCGTCCAGCAGGAGAGGGAGCTTTTTTCTTAACTTAATGGCAGTGACGCCGGAACGTGGGAACGATATAAAGTGCTCCGGTCAACACCTTTCTTTCAAAACTTAACGATGCCGTTTTAAAGATCCGCTTAAATCCGTCCAATCAGTGCTATCCGTGTTCCATTTATTAATTTATGGAGATGTTATGAAACCGAATTCTTTCAGCTGGTGTTGCCGGGTAATCCTCGGGTTTATCCTGATGTCGCCAACCTTGAGTATCGGTCAGGAAATTGCCGCCGGGGATGCGTTCTCGGCCGCTTTGTCCAATCTTAAAGCCGGGTCCATGCAAGAGCGCGGACAGGCTATCGAACAACTGGCCTCGGTGCCGAACCCGCGAGCTGTTGCGATATTGCAAGCCCTGCTCGACGGGCGCTTATTGACGCTTAAAGCCGATGAAAAACTGGTGATCGGCGAAGAAATCGAAACCGGCTACCAACTGACCGACGCCAACAGCGCGGAAAGCCTCGGCATAGTGGAACGCTCCGCGACGCAAAAAATCACCGTAAATAACAGCTTACGAACGTCGCTGCGGAAAATAATCGGCCGCTTGCAATTGAATGACGACGATCCGGAGGTAAGGCTTGCAGCCGTCGGCGCGATGGGCAAAGCCATTGATGACCAGAGTTTGGCGCTGTTGCGCGGCCATTTGCCGATGGAACAGGATGACAAGGTACAAAACGCGATCAAGCTTATTTTGGGTCTGGAACAATTAAACAGCTCCGACAAAGGCGTGCGTCTGGCCGCGATAGAGTTATTAAAAGAACAGCCCGGACGAAATGTGGTTAACCGCTTAAATGTACTGGTCGAAAAAGACGGCGAAGGTCATTATCTGGAAGCGGACAGCGATGTGCGCAATCAGGCTGAAGCCGCGCTGACAAAAATCAATTCCAAGTTGCAAGCCTATGCCGCTATCGAAACGCTGTTTTTCGGTTTAAGTCTCGGCGCGGTGCTGGTCTTGTCCGCGATCGGACTTGCCATTACCTTCGGCGTGATGGGCGTGATCAACATGGCCCATGGCGAGCTGATGATGCTCGGCGCTTATACCACTTACGTGACGCAGCAGCTGATGCCTAACCATTTGGGACTGTCGCTGGCAATTGCGGTACCGGCCGCGTTTATTATTTCGGCATTGACCGGGATTGTGATTGAGCGCGGCATTATCCGCTTTTTATACGGCCGCCCGCTGGAAACGCTGTTGGCGACTTTCGGCGTCAGCCTGTTTTTGCAACAAACCGTGCGCTCGATTTTTTCGCCGTTAAACCGCAGCGTCGCGACGCCGGAATGGATGAGCGGCGCCTTGCAAATCAATGACTTTTTATCGCTGACCTGGAACCGTTTGTACATACTGGTTTTCTGCTTGCTGGTATTCGTATTGTTGCTGCAAATCCTCAAGCGCACCCGCTTAGGCTTGGAAGTTCGCGCCGTAGCGCAGAACCGCAAGATGGCCTTAGCGATGGGCATTCCGACCGGCCGGGTCGATGCGTTGACCTTCGGGCTGGGCTCCGGTATAGCCGGAGTTGCCGGGGTCGCGTTAAGCCAGATTACCAATGTCGGCCCGAATCTGGGACAAGCTTATATTGTCGATTCGTTTATGGTCGTGGTGTTCGGCGGCGTCGGCAATTTGTGGGGCACGTTGGTGGCGGGATTTTCGCTGGGTATTGCCAATAAATTGCTCGAACCCTACGCCGGCGCAGTATTGGCGAAAATACTGGTGTTGGTGTTCATCATTTTATTCATTCAAAAACGGCCGCGCGGATTGTTTCCGCAACAGGGCCGCGCGGTGGAGGGCTAAGCGATGCTGTTTAAAAACGATAAAGCCGCGCTCTCGGTACTGGCTGTTCTGGCTGCAATCAGCCTGATTATTCCGCTGTGCAATTTGATATTTTCACCGGGCTCGCCGCTGTATTTCTCGGCTTATACCGTGTCGCTGCTGGGCAAATATATCACTTTCGCGTTGCTCGGCATGTCGCTGGATCTGGTTTGGGGTTATTGCGGCATTCTGGCCTTGGGTCACGGCGCTTTCTTTGCGCTCGGCGGCTACGCAATGGGCATGTATTTAATGCGCCAAATCGGTAATCGCGGCGTTTACGGCGATCCGCTGCTGCCCGATTTTATGGTGTTTCTCGATTGGAAAGCCCTGCCCTGGTACTGGCACGGTTTCGACCAGTTCTGGTTTGCCGCGCTGATGATTGTACTGGTTCCCGGTGCGCTGGCTTTTTTATTCGGCTGGCTGGCGTTCCGCTCGCGGGTGACCGGCGTTTATCTGTCGATTATCACCCAGGCGCTGACTTACGCGCTGTTATTGGCTTTTTTCAGGAATGAAATGGGCTTCGGCGGTAACAACGGCTTAACCGATTTCAAGGAAATCCTGGGCTTTAATATTCAATCCGATGCGGTGCGCGCCTGTTTATTGATGGCTTCCGGCTTGATCCTGATCTTGGCTTTTTTACTCAGCCGTTGGATCGTCAACAGTAAGCTGGGCCGAGTGGTGACCGCGATTCGCGACCAGGAAATGCGGGTGCGTTTTTTAGGCTATCGCGTTGAGCTGTTCAAATTATGGATTTTCGTGTTTGCCGCGATGCTGGCCGGGATTGCCGGCGCTTTGTATGTACCGCAAGTGGGCATTATCAATCCCAGCGAATTCTCGCCGTTGAACTCGCTGGAAATCGTCATCTGGGTCGCCATCGGCGGGCGCGGCACATTGTACGGCGCCATCGTCGGCGCGGTGCTGGTCAATTACACTAAAACCTTGCTGACCGGATGGGCGCCGGAAATCTGGCTGTTTTTCCTCGGCGCGACTTTTATTCTGGTGACCGTGTTGTTGCCTGACGGCTTACTCGGATTCTGGCAACGTCGTTTGCAGGAGCAAAAACAATGAACGGCTTAGCGCTTAAACCGGGCCAATTGGATGTCAGTCACGGCCCGATTCTTTATCTTGAAGATGTCAGCGTCAGTTTCGACGGCTTCAAAGCTTTAAATAACTTGTCGCTGTATATCGACGCAGGGGAATTGCGTTGTTTGATCGGCCCGAACGGCGCCGGTAAAACCACATTGATGGATGTGATTACCGGCAAAACCCGTCCCGATACCGGCTCGGTGTTTTTCGGGCAAACCATCGACCTGTTGCAAATGGACGAACCGGCCATTGCCAAAGCCGGCATTTGCCGCAAATTTCAAAAGCCCAGCGTGTTTGAAATGCTCAGCGTTTTCGAAAACCTGGAACTGGCTTTGGCGACCGATAAGGGCGTCTGGGCGACCTTATTTGCAAAATTGACCGGCGCGCAACGCGACCGTATCGAGCAAGTGCTGGAAACCATAGGGCTGGTTGAATTGAGGTCGCAACCGGCGGGCATCCTGTCGCACGGGCAGAAACAATGGCTGGAGATCGGCATGTTGCTGATGCAGGAGCCCAAAGTCATGCTGGTCGACGAACCGATTGCGGGCATGACCCATCAGGAAGTCGAACGCACGGCTGAGTTGCTGCTATCGTTGCAGGGCGAGCGCTCGATTGTTGTGGTCGAGCACGATATGGAATTCGTCCGCTCGATTGCCAAACATGTGACGGTGCTGCATGAAGGCTCAGTGTTGACGGAAGGCACGATGGACGAGGTACAAAACGATCCACGCGTGATACAGGTTTATTTGGGGGACTGATGCTGAAAATTAGCGGATTGAATCAATATTACGGCGGCAGCCATACGTTGTGGGATGTAAATCTCGATATAAAGGCCGGTTCGTGCCTGTGTTTAATGGGCCGCAACGGCGTCGGCAAGACTACTTTGCTGAAATGCATCATGGGCCTGATCGCCGTCCGCGACGGCGCTATCGACTATAACGGCGAGGCCTTAACCCTTGCCAAGCCGGAACACCGCGCCGAACTGGGCATCGGTTTTGTGCCGCAGGGCCGGGAGATTTTTCCGTTGCTGACGGTCGAGGAAAACCTGAAAATCGGCCTGCGCGCGGTGCGCAAACAAGGCATTAAAAAAGTCCCGGAACATATTTATGAACTGTTCCCGGTACTGAAACAAATGCTGAAACGGCGCGGCGGCGATTTGTCCGGCGGCCAGCAACAGCAACTGGCTATCGGCCGGGCCTTGGTGCTGAACCCCAAATTGCTGATCCTGGATGAGCCGACCGAAGGCATACAGCCGAATATCGTTAGCGAAATCGGCGATGTGATTATCCGCCTGAACCGCGCCAAAGGCATAACCACGCCCTTGCTTAAGCAAGGCGACGAAGCGAAAGATGAAGTACGCGAAGGGATTATCAAGATCAAAAACGAATTGGGCGTGACCGTGTTGCTGGTCGAACAAAAACTGCCGTTTGCACGGAAGGTCGCGGACCGGTTTTATATAATGGACAGAGGCCGGGGCGTAGCTGCCGGGGCGATGGATGAATTGAGCGATGAGATGGTTAAGCGGTATTTGACGGTTTGATAGTTATAGCGCCGGCGTTTGTTGGTAAACTTGGATAATTTGTTGATGATTTTAAATACAGGATGTAGGCCGGAATAAGCCCGCCCGGCGATAGCCAGGGTGGGTGTTTCCGGCGCTCATCGGCCTTGGAATGCCGGAAACGCCGGTCCTGCGCTAAGGCGCGGACCGGCTTATTCCGGCCTACATTGAGATGTGTATAATAATGAGCGCGGCGCGTGGGAACGAGAAAATTTACACGAACAGGAGATTAAAGATGCTTGGCACAGACATTTCCCCGGTTGAGGTATCCGGCGTTACCAAACACGGTTTCTGGATACTGCTTAATGAAAAGGAGGAACTATTCGTTTCATTTTTGGAGTTTCCGTGGTTTCGTAAAGCGCCGGTAGCGGAACTTTTCCATGTTGATCGTCCCCAACCGCAGCATCTTTATTGGCCGGAATTGGATATTGATTTGCATGTCGATTCAATTCGTCACCCGGAGACTTTTCCGTTAGTTTCACAACCTACAGCGTAAGGTACGCTGTGCGTACCCTCATGCAGATAAAACAAACACCAAATAATAAATGGTAACACTGCTTTGAAATCTGATGCCCTGCCTTACGCTGAAATTGCTGACTGTAATGTCGCGCAAAACCAAGGCTGGCAAGCAAAACTGGAGCTCGGCTTTGAACAAAAACACGGCAAAACGCTACTGGCGCACCGTCGTCATCAAGGCCCTTTAACGGTACAGCGACCTTTTTACCCGGAAGGCGACGTGTGCCATGTGTATATCCTGCACCCGCCGGGCGGGATTGTCGGTGGCGACCGTTTAAACCTTTGTATCAGCGCCGAACCACACAGCCATGCGCTGATTACCACACCGGCGGCAGGAAAGTTTTATCGTAGCGGTGGCGAATTGGCCGTCCAAACCGTATCGATCAAAGTGAAGGAAGGTGCGGCGTTGGAATGGCTGCCGCAGGAAACCATTATTTATCAGGGCGCGCAGTTAAAATCGACGGTTAATGTTGAATTGGCGGCAGGCGCACGTTTTATCGGCTGGGAAATTCTGTCTTTGGGGCGGCCGGCCTGCGGAGAGAGTTTCGATAACGGTTTGGCAGATATGAGCTGGCGGGTTTATTGCGAAAATCAGCCTTTATTTTTGGAACGCCTGCATCTGGATGCCAAAGCTTTTGCGGCCCGTTGGGGATTGCAGGGCTTGTCGGCTTGCGGAACCTTGTTTGCCAGCCCTGCCGGAGCTGAAAGTCTGGCCGCAGTCCAGCAATTAATCGGCGAGAGCAAAGGCCGCGGCGTGACGCTTATTGATGAACTGTTGGTCTGTAGAGCTGTTGATGACAGAAGCGACCGGCTGCGCGGTTTTTTCGAGCAGGTTTGGGCGATTGTGCGGCCGGACTCGGTTCAACGCAAAGCTTGTGCGCCGCGAATTTGGGCGACTTGAATTTTACTCACCACGAAGACACGAAGGACACGAAGAAAAATTTAATAACTTATGATGGTTTCCAAGAATGTAGGCCGGAATAAGTCCGCCCGGCGCCAGCAAGGGTGGAGCATTTCCGGCAACCGGAGCGCCGGAAACGCCGGTTTTCGCTATCGCTCGAACCGGCTTATTCCGACCTACGTCGAGATATATGTATAACGACGAGCGCTGAAGAGACTGTGAAAGTATTATCAAAATCGGTTTAAAAAACTCTTCACCACGAAGGCACGAAGAGCACGAAGGAAAAATAATTATTTAATTCAGTGTATTGAAAACTTCGTGTCCTTCGTGTCTTCGTGGTGAGTGCTTTTGCTTTTGTTCTAAAACGAATACTTTCACAGTCTCTGAAGCTTGGGAACAAGCAAACTTCGTGTTCTTCGTGTCTTCGTGGTGAATAAATCCGATGCAGGAAAACATCTGAATAAAAATTGGACTAAAACAATGCAATTAACACCACGCGAAAAAGACAAACTGCTGATATTTACCGCAGGCTTGCTGGCCGAACGCCGCAAAGCCAGAGGCCTGAAGCTTAATTACCCGGAAGCCGTGGCTTTTATCAGCGCGGCGATCATGGAAGGCGCGCGCGACGGCCGCACCGTTGCCGAATTGATGGAATTCGGTCGCACCTTACTATATCGCGACGATGTGATGGACGGCGTCGCGGAAATGCTGCCGGATGTGCAGGTTGAAGCGACATTTCCGGATGGCACCAAGCTGGTCACGGTCCATAACCCGATCGAGTAACAAAGTAGGGCGTGCCGTGCGCGCCAATAAGCAGAAAAATGGCGCGCACGGCACGCCCTACGCTACATATATGCATTAGGAGTAGTCATGATACCCGGAGAAATCATCCCCGCCGATGGCGACATCGAACTGAACGCAGGCCGCGCGACGATAAACGTGGTGGTTGCGAACAGCGGCGACCGGCCGATTCAAGTCGGCTCGCATTATCATTTTTTCGAAACCAATCCGGCTTTGCAGTTTGATCGTGCCACGACGCGCGGATTCAGGCCGGATATTCCAGCCGGTACCGCGGTGCGATTCGAACCCGGCCAGCAACGTGAAATACAGTTGGTGGCCTTTGCCGGACTGCGCCGAATTTACGGTTTTCGCCAGGATGTGATGGGCGCATTGGAGGACAATTTATGAGCAGGATCAGCAGGCAAGCTTATGCCGATATGTTCGGGCCGACCACCGGCGACCGGGTGCGTTTGGGCGACAGCGGCTTGTTTTTAGAAGTCGAAGCCGACCGCACGGTGTACGGCGACGAGGTCAAATTCGGCGGCGGCAAAGTCATTCGCGACGGCATGGGCCAAAGCCAGGTGGATTGCACGGTGGCGATGGATTTGGTGATTACCAATGCATTGATCGTCGACCACTGGGGCATTATCAAAGCCGATGTCGGCATCAAGAACGGCCGCATTGCGGGCATCGGCAAGGCCGGAAATCCCGATACGCAACAGGGCGTCGATATAATCATCGGCCCCGGCACCGAAATTATCGCCGGTGAAGGACAAATCCTGACCGCAGGCGGCATTGACGCGCATATCCATTTCATCTGCCCGCAGCAAATCGATGAAGCGTTGATGTCCGGCGTGACCACGATGATCGGCGGCGGCACCGGCCCTGCAACCGGCACCAATGCGACGACCTGTACGCCGGGGCCGTGGAATATTCATACTATGCTGCAATCGCTGGACGGATTTCCGATGAATTTCGGATTGCTCGGCAAAGGCAATGCGAGTCTGCCGATTGCGTTGGAGGAACAGGTTCGCGCCGGGGCGATGGGCTTGAAGCTGCATGAAGACTGGGGCACGACACCGGCGGCTATCGATTGCTGTCTTTCGGTGGCCGACCGCTTCGATGTGCAAGTCGCGATTCATACCGATACCTTGAACGAATCCGGTTTTGTCGAAGACACCTTTGCCGCATTCAAGGGCCGCACCATTCACACTTACCATACCGAAGGCGCGGGCGGCGGCCATGCGCCGGATATTATCAGGGCTTGCGGCGAGGCTAACGTGCTGCCGTCGTCAACCAATCCGACCCGGCCTTATACGATCAATACCGTGGACGAACATCTGGACATGCTGATGGTATGCCATCATCTTGATCCGGGCATTGCCGAAGACGTGGCTTTTGCCGAATCGCGGATTCGCCGCGAAACCATCGCGGCCGAGGATATTCTTCATGACTTGGGTGCGTTTTCGATGATTTCTTCGGATTCGCAGGCGATGGGCCGGGTTGGCGAAGTGATTATCCGCACTTGGCAGACCGCGCATAAAATGAAAACGCAGCGGGGTAGTCTGGCGGAAGATTCACCGCACAACGACAATTTCCGCATCAAGCGTTATATCGCCAAGTACACGATTAATCCGGCCATCAGCCATGGCATCGCACATGAAGTCGGATCGGTCGAAGTCGGCAAGCTGGCCGATTTGGTGTTGTGGAACCCGGCTTTTTTCGCGGTCAAGCCAAGCCTGATTCTTAAAGGCGGCTTTATTGCCGCCGCGCCGATGGGCGACCCGAATGCCTCGATTCCTACGCCGCAGCCGGTGCATTACCGGCCGATGTTCGGTGCGTTCGGGAGAACCGCTTCGGCGACTTCGATGTTCTTTTTGCCTAAAGTTGCCGTCGAGTCCGATGTGCCGACTACTTTGGGACTTAACAAGAGAATCGGCGTAGTGGCGAACACCCGCACCATCGGCAAAAAAGACTTGATCCATAACCACTACCAACCGCATATCGAAGTCGATCCGCAAACCTATTCGGTCCGCGCCGACGGCCTGCTGCTGACTTGCGAGCCGGCCGATGTGCTGCCTTTTGCCCAACGTTATTTTTTGTTTTGATTATGCTGAAACTGACTGAATTGGCTCCGTTGGAGACCGCTACGGACGACGTGGTCACGCTGCCGTATGAATCGCGCCAGAAAAGCCGCCTGCTGCTTAAAACAGACAGCGGCACCAAAATCGGGCTTTTTTTGCCGCGCGGACAGGTGTTGCGCAAAGGCTCGGTGCTGACCGGCCCCGACCATTACCGGGTGCTGGTCGATGCAGCGCCGGAGTCGCTATCGGTGGTGCGCACCGACGACGCACTGCAATTCGCCAAGGCCTGTTATCACTTGGGCAATCGCCATGTTGCGTTGCAGATTCTGCCCGGCGAGCTTCGCTTCCTGACCGATCATGTGCTGGATCATATGCTGGAAGGGTTGGGTTTGACGGTCACGCATGAAGTGTTGCCGTTTGAACCGGAGCAAGGCGCGTATCACGGTCATGGTCACTGATCTGGCCTTATTGCGTTTGCTGCAACTGGTCAGTCCCGGCCTGCCGATAGGCATGTACTGTTATTCGCAAGGCTTGGAGCGGGCGGTTGACGACGACTGGATAAGCAATGCAAGCGATACCGATGAATGGCTTGACGGCTTGATGGCAGTTTGTTTGACGCGCATCGATTTGCCGATTCTGGTACGGCTATACGACGCCTGGGAATGCGGCGATATTGAAAACGTCGAATACTGGAGCAAAACCTTGATTGCCTGTCGGGAAACTTCCGAGTTAAGGGCCGAAGATCGGCATACCGGCCAAGCGCTGGCGCGCCTGCTGGATTCATTGGACATAGCCGGTATGCAACCCTGGATACGCAAGCCCGAAACCACGTTGACGACAATCTTCGCTTTTGCAGCTGTGAACTGGGGCGTACCCAAGCGCGAAACAGCAATCGGTTATTTGTGGAGCTGGTTGGAAAACCAGGTGTTATGCGCGGTCAAGCTGGTGCCGCTAGGACAAGTCGCGGGACAGCGATTATTAACCGATTTGGCCGCTAAAATTCCGGCTTTAGTCAACGAGGCATTCACTATTGCCGATGACGACATCGGCGGCAGCGCGTTCGGCCTAGCCTTGGCCAGTAGTCGCCATGAAATGCAGTATTCCAGATTATTTCGTTCTTGAGAGAGTATATGAACACTAAGCAAATATTAAGAGTAGGCATCGGCGGCCCGGTCGGTTCCGGTAAAACCGCGTTGGTCGACGCGCTGTGCAAGCAAATGCGCGACAAATTCGAGATCGGCGTGGTGACCAATGACATTTACACCAAGGAAGACCAACAGTTTTTGATTCGCAGCCAAGCGCTGCCGGAAGAACGCATCTTGGGCGTCGAAACCGGCGGTTGCCCGCATACCGCGATTCGGGAAGATGCGTCGATGAATCTGGCGGCGGTCGATGAATTAAGCATGAAGTTTGAAAATCTCGACTTTATCATGGTCGAAAGCGGCGGCGATAATCTTAGTGCGACCTTCAGCCCTGAACTGGCCGATCTGACGATTTACGTGATCGATGTGTCGGCAGGCGACAAGATACCGCGCAAAGGCGGCCCCGGAATTACCCGTTCGGACTTGCTGGTTATCAACAAGATCGATCTGGCGCCTTATGTCGGTGCGTCGCTGGAAGTTATGGACCGCGATGCGCGCAAGATGCGCGGCGAGCGGCCGTTTGTGTTTACCAATTTGAAAACCCAAGAAGGTCTTAAAGCGGTTGAGGCGTTTATTATTCAAGCCGGAATGCTGGGCTAGATTTTTAACGGCCGAAGTTATAACAGAATTTAAGAGCTTCTCGAAGTCTCTCAAAAAACAGCCATTGCTGTGCAAGATCAAAACCAAGCGCACCAATATAGACCTCTGTTTTCAAGCCCTTGCCCTTGCCGATGCATTATCATTGAGAACGGTCTTTGGTGCGGTTATTGCTATCGATGACTGATGTTCGATTGCGCCGTCACTCACCATTCGGGCCGTGGACAGGCCTTGTATAAACTGCCGAGGACGCCGGTATCTCACAAAATATCTCAAAAATCCGCCGCGACTATAACGCCTGGGTCGGCAACGAAACGCTGGAAGATTACGCGCTTAGGTTTGCTCCCCGAAGCTTCCGCAAATGGTCCGAATTTCAGGTCGCCAATACCGCGTTCGGCTCTACCTCGTTTCTGGTGCTGGAAGCGATAGGAGGATTTCTATCGGTCAATTACGGTTTTACCAATGCTTTTTGGGCCATTCTGACCGTGGGCTTGATCATCTTTATTATCAGTTTTCCCATCAGTTATTATGCCGCCCGCTATAACATCGATATCGACCTGATGACCCGCAGCGCGGGCTTCGGCTATATCGGCTCAACCGTCACTTCGCTGATTTACGCGTCGTTTACCTTTACTTTATTCGCGCTCGAAGCCTCTATTATGTCCTTGGCTATCGAGCTGTATTTTCATATTCCGATTGCGATAGCGCATGTTATCAGCGCTGTTACGGTCATTCCGCTGGTGACTTTCGGGATTACCACGATCAGCCGCTTGCAAATGTGGACACAGCCGTTATGGCTGGTTTTATTGATCACGCCTTATGTTGCAGTGTTTATACGCGAACCCGATTCGCTGCTGACGTTGCAAACCTATTTTTGGATTGCAGGCAGCGGCCAAGGCTTTAACTGGCTGTTATTCGGCAGCGCGACCACCATCGCTTTTTCAATGGTGGCGCAAATCGGCGAGCAAGTGGATTTTTTGCGCTTTATGCCGGAGCTCACCGAAAAAAACCGGTTACGCTGGTGGCTGGCGACACTGACCGCAGGCCCCGGCTGGATTCTGTTCGGCATGATTCGGCAACTGGGCGGCGCGTTACTGGCTCATCTTGCCATTCGTCACGGCATAGACCCGATCCATGCGCATGAACCGACGCAAATGTATTTAGTGGCTTACGGCGACTTATTCGACAATACCGAATTAGCGTTAGCGGTCACTACTTTATTTGTCGTGGTGTCCCAGCTAAAAATCAATGTCACCAACGCTTATGCCGGTTCATTGGCCTGGTCGAATTTTTTTTCGCGGCTGACCCACAGTCATCCGGGACGCGTGGTGTGGCTGGTGTTTAATGTTTCCATCGCGCTGTTGCTGATGGAATTCGGTTTATTCGGCGCTTTGGAAAAAGTGCTGGGCTTGTTTTCCAATATGTCGATTGCCTGGATTAGCGCGGTTGCCGCCGAATTACTGATCAACAAACCTTTGGGCTTAAGCACTCAAGCGGTTGAATTCAAGCGCGCTTACCTGCCCGATCTGAATCCGGTCGGCATATTGTCTACCTTATGCGCCTCGGTAGTTTCGATATTGGCTTATTTGGGTTTATTCGGCGATTTCGCCCAAGCGTTTTCAGCGTTTATTGCGTTGAGCTTGGCCTTTTTGTTAGTTCCCTGCATTGCCTTGCTCTATGGCAGTCAACGTTATCTGGCGCGTGACCTTGGTTTTAATAATCAGGCTCAACTCAGCCGGTGCAGCATTTGCGAGAATCATTTCGAGCGCGAGGACATGGCTTTTTGCCCTGTTTATGAAGGCGGCATTTGCTCGCTTTGCTGTACCTTGGACTCAAGCTGCATGGATGCTTGTAAGCCGGGTTTGCGTTTGGATGATTATCTGCACAGCTTTGCCGAATGCTGCTTGCCGAAGTGGCTGAATTTGAGCGTCAGGCTGCGCTTGATACGCTTTAGCCTGTTGTTTTTATTTTTAACTGTGTTGACCAGCGTATTTGTCGGGATTATTTACTATCAGGATTTGTTGACCGTCGAAAACTATTTGCCGTCTTTTAATCTGCTGCTGGCCAATTTTGTTAAAGTTTATGCTTCGCTGCTGGTCTTCATCGGTTTATGCACCTGGTGGCTGGTATTGAATGACGAAAGCCGCCGGGTTGCGCATGAAGAAACCGCCAAACAAACCCAACGTTTGTTGATGGAAATCGACGAACATAAAAAGACCGACGCCAAGTTACAGCAAGCCACCCAAATGGCGGACCGGGCCAACAGCGCGAAAAGCCGTTTTCTGAGCAGCATGAGCCACGAAATACGCACCCCGTTAAACAGCATCATCGGCTACGCCTATCTTCTGCAAAAAGATCCGGCGATACCGGCGCACAGACGGCAGGCAGTGGATATTTTAAAACGTAACGGCGAACATTTATCCGCGCTGATCGAAGATATTCTGGATATTGCCCGCATCGAAGCGCGTAAATTTGAATTACGCCAAGAACCCATTGACTTTCCTGAGTTTATTGACCATTTAACCAGCGTTTTTAAACCGCAAGCCGAAGCTAAAGGCTTGGGTTTTTACTGCCAAATTGCCACCACCCTGCCTCAACGGGTGCGCGGCGATGAAAAGCGCGTCGGTCAAATTTTGTTGAACTTACTCGGTAATGCGATCAAATTCACCGCGCATGGCGAGGTTATTTTTCGCATCGGCTACAGCTGCGGCGTAACGACTTTTCAGGTCGTCGATACCGGCCCCGGCATCCATCAAGATCAACTGCAAAATATTTTCCAGCCTTTTACCCAATTACCGAACGAAAATTTCGACTCGGGCAGCGGTTTGGGCTTAACCATCAGTAAAATCCTTTGCGAAATTATGGGCGGCGAACTGGTCGTGGTCAGCAATCCGAACCAAGGCTCAACTTTTACCGTGCGGCTGTTGCTGCCCAATCTGGGCGGCGAACAGCAATATATCCAAGAAGAAGACATTATCGCTTATCGGGGAAAATCACGAAAAATCATGGTGGTCGATGATCAACCGGAACATCGGCAGTTAATTGTGTCGCTGTTGGAGCCCTTGGGCTTTAACTTGATTGAGGCCGGTTGCGGAGAAGAGTGCCTGAATCAAGTTGCCGCAAACCCGCCGGACCTTATTTTATTGGATTTATCCATGCCCGGAGTTGACGGCGCCGAAACGGCCCGTCAACTGCGTCAAAAAGCTTATTCATCGCCCATTATTGTATTAAGCGCTAATGCCTATCCTTCCGATCGACTCAACGCGATTAATGCAGGTTGCAACGATTTTCTGATCAAACCGATACAAGTTAACAATCTGCTGTACAAACTTAAATTGCATTTGGCCTTGGACTGGCTGCACCAGGAGCAGCACGATGAAATTGAGGTGCAAAACACCGATCAAAAACCTTCGCCGGAAGTGCTTCGGGAATTAACCGGCTATGTCCGCATCGGCGATTTACGGGGGCTTAATCACTACTTGAGCGAACTCATTCAGCTTCACCCCGAATATACCCGTTTCGCCCAACATATGATGACGCTGGCCGGCGAGTTTCGTCTTGTTGAGATCAAAAAACTTTTACCTGTTGCAAACGAGGAATACAGCGGCAATGACAAGTAAACCTTCTTCCACTAACGGCATCGTCATGATTGTCGACGACACGCCCGGCAATCTTGCCCTGTTATCCGATACGCTGTCGGAAGCCGGTTACCGTGTGCTCGTCGCCACCGACGGCTTATCGGCCTTGGCGCAAATCATTTACCTGAAGCCGGATATTATTTTGCTGGACGTTATGATGCCCGGCATCAACGGCTTTGAAACCTGTAAGCGGCTTAAATCCAATCTTGAAACGGCCGACATTCCGGTTTTATTTATGACCGCGTTAAGCGAACTGGACGACCTGTTGCGCGGTTTCGAAGAAGGCGCCGTTGATTACCTGGTGAAACCGATACGTCCACCTGAAGTACTCGCCAGAGTGGATGTACAGCTGACTCAGTCCCGCAATTTGCGCCGCGCCGAACAGGCTCTAAGCACTAGTCCGTTCTCCGCCTTGGCAATCGATTCATCCGGTGTCGTCACTTGGTTAACACCCGGCGGTAGCGGTTGGTTAAACGAGTTTATACAAACGCACACGTTAACCGATAGTATTGAGCTGGGTTCTCGGCTACCCAAACCGATACTTGAATGGCTTAGAAAATGCCTGGACGCTGAAAAATTCGATAATGCGTCTTTTGAAAGTTACCGGGCCGGTGTCGGTTTCGCCGCCAAAATAACACCTTGCCAAAATAGCAATGAATATCTTCTGGTGTTGGAAAAACATTCGGGAGCTTGGGACCTTGATACGGTAAGAAACACGCTAGGCCTTACTTTTCGCGAAGCGGAAATACTGATGTGGATATCCAGAGGTAAGACCAATAAAGAAGTGGGCACCATTCTGGGCAGCAGCCCGCGCACGGTCAACAAGCATCTCGAACATATTTTCGAAAAACTGGGCGTCGTCACTCGCGCGGCAGCGGTTTCAGCGGTCTTGCAACGAACCGCCTTGGGTAACTCGCAATAAATAAGCCCACTGACCCGAATAGTTCCCATGCTCCGGCGCTCATCGTTATACACAAGCGCCAAAGATACACCGTCATTTCGGCATGGATGCCGGACCCGTTAGAGCGCGTAGCGAATCCAGTCACAGGGATGTGAATCTATCGATTGGCACTGAACTTCGATCCAGCTCCGGTAAAGCCGTCAAGTTACCGTCCATGGCATTGGATACCGGCATCCATGCCGGTATGACGACTGAAACACATTTGTGTATAAAGACGAGCGCTCCGGCGTGGGAACGATAGCTGTGGGGATTTATTGTTGCGAGTTACCTTAGTTATGGTAACCGGACATGAATTGTATTCTATAGTCGGCTACCACGGACGGATTGGCGAAAGGCGTGGTGGCTTTGGCAGACCCGGTATCGTTTGGAGAAGAGGTGGTATTGTATTCAGTCAACGCTTTCGGATTACAGGGCGCGCTTACATTAGGATCGTAAGAATACGGGCCGCGATTGTAAACCAAAAACACACCTGAACTGGCGTTGCCAACCAAACTATAAATATTGGCGTAAGCGGTCGACTTTATATCGGATGCTTGATCAATCGTCTTAAGCAAGGCCGGGCCTGCGGTCCCTGAATTTTTTATACTGTCGCCATTACAATCGGTGACGAAATTACCGATTAAATGGGCGTCCGAAGCGATTTCACCCGTGTGTAACCAATAAACTTCATACAGACTATACGGATCGGCTAAAGCGCCGGTAACGGTAACCGACACTTTGCCGGTAGCGCCGACCTGAATAATGCCTTTAGTTAAGTTATCCCCGCCGCACGAATCGGCACTTGAGCCGACATAGCCGGTTTCGCTGCAACGAACGAGATCGTTTTTGCTAGTCGCCTGAGCATTTGCCGGAACCAGCATGGTCAAGGCCAAGGTTAGCATTGAAGCGGTTAATTGCATGATTTTCATATTATTATCTCCTGCCTACAAAAAAGAGTTTGCATTGTTTTCAGCTCATTACGCTGACGTCAATACCGGTATCGCATCCATTACATCTTGCTGAAATATCCTTTTGTGAAGAATAACCGAGTGGAAACAGCCGGGCAATGGAGCGGGTCACGCTTTTATGCTTTGGTTAATTCTTCCGTCCCGTAACGCTGGAGCGGGCTCGCGCCCGTGGTGTTTGAACCGCAGTGGAGGCCTTATCGCGGGCATGGCCCGCTCCTACGACGGTTAACTTAGGAACGTGCATGAAATAACGTGAGCATTTGATTCTCCTCACCCCAGCCCTCTCCAGCAGGAGAGGGAGCCAGTTGCCGAAGTTATTTGATGCGCGTTCCTTAGACATATGAATGGAATAACTTAAGCGGGGGCTTTTTCAAACCCCCTATTAATCGCTCAAGGAAAGACGCAAAGGAATCATCGCCGAAAAACCGAAGCCGTGCTTTTGATAAAAACGTTGCGCCGATTCATTGCTACTGTCGGTAAGTAAAGTGATGCGTTTGCAGCCGTTCAATCGAGCCAGTTCGATGGCTTGCTCCAACAGCCGCGAGCCGATGCCGGAGCCGCGAAGGTCGGGACAAACCACCATGTCTTCCAATAGCGCAACGCGTTCGCCAAGCGCGGTAGAGACCGTATAAAGCAGATTGACCATAGCCACAACGCGGCTGTCTTGCCGGGCGACGACGATAAGCCCGATGTCCGGATTGTTAATGATGTGGGTCAATCCCCGGCTTTGCGCGGCGCGATCCGGTTTGAAGTCGGTCTCTTGAGTAAACAAGATGACCAGCAAGTCACACAGTGCCGGGATGTCTGAAAGCGTTGCAGGGCTGATTTGCATGGTTAAATCTCTGTATTGATGCATAGCCGGGAAGGCCCCCGGCTGTGGTTCCTGTTTTATTGCTCGGCACAAAGATATGCGGAAAAATATAAACTTCGTGATGAATAAAAATAGATACGTAGAAGTCTGACTTGTATGATTTTACAGACCTCATCTTCAAAAAAAACACTATCACCACGAAGAAAAGAAGACTTCGTGCCCTTCATGTCTTCATGGTGAATTCTTTATAGAGTCCGCAGCTAATAGAGTGACATTTGCCCCTTCTCCCTCAGGGACAAATCCGCCGGGAGCGGATTTGCACTCGCCCGTAGGGTGCCGGACAGGATAGTCCGGCATGATAGGTTGGGATGAGGGGATATAAATAAGCATTTTGTAATTATTCACCTCCCCCTTTGAAAAAGGGGGATTGAGGGGGATTTATTTAAAAAATCTCCCCTAACCCCTCTTTTTCAAAGAGGGGGACTGAATAGCTACAGCATTTTTTCCTTATTTTAAATCCCCCTCACCCAACCCTCTCCCGCTGGACGACTGCAAGGATGCAGGAGGTAGGGCAATGCAGGAGCAATTGCCGAGAGGGCTTTGCGTCGCTTTATCAACTGAGGTATCTATAAGATTTTTAACCGAATTTATCCGTTGGCTATTTTTTGATGAACATCACCTCCTACTGCCGACTTTCCTGAGCCAGCGTATTCAACTGTTCAAGCAATTCATCCCGGAGGCCATGAAGTTCATTCAATCTCGATAGCGCTTCCGGACTGCGGCCGCCATGGCGAAGCTCGCACAGCTCCAGCGCCCGCGTATGCACTTGCAGATGTAACGGTTCGATGACATCAAAAGCCCGATACGCCTCATAATGCGCTAATCCATCCGCATCCAGCCACCGACCGAAACGGCATTGCCGCGGATCCAACGGCGGCGGAGCGTCGCTGCCACCTTTGAGATAGTCTTCGATGGCCGCAATCCAGGCACGATGCTCTACAGCGGCATGGAGCACCGACAAATCGTTGCGACTCACCGAAGACAAACTGGCCCAGGCCCTATAAGGCCGCCAAGTGGCCGACCAAGCGGGTAACTCACCTGCGGGCATGGGGCGGGCAATGCCGTAGCCTTGAGCCAACTCGCAGCCGAGTTGCAACAGCATTTCGCCATGTTCCACCGTCTCCACGCCTTCGGCAATCACTTGGCGATAGAAAGCGGAAGCCAAGCCGAGTATGCCCTGCACAATCGCCAAGTCATCCGGGTCTTCCAGCATGTCGCGCACGAAGCTTTGATCAATTTTGAGTTGAGTGACCGGCAAACGTTTCAGGTAGGTCAGCGAAGAATAACCGGTGCCGAAATCATCCAGCGCAAAACTCACGCCAAGTTTACGGCAGGCGTCGATCACTTGGGAAACTTGACCCCAATCGTCCAAAGCGCTGGTTTCCAGGACTTCCATTTCCAAATCGCCCGGCTTGACCAGGGGATGAGCCGCTAACAGATCGCGTAAACGACTGACAAAATCCACCTGCTGTAACTGGAGAGCGCCGACATTGACGCTGACCGGGATATTCAATCCGGCCGAGCGCCAATGCTCTATCTGGGTCAGGGCGCTATCGATCACCCATTCGCCCAGATCAATGGACAGCGGATGATTCTCGATCACCGGCAAAAACAGAGCCGGCGGCAACAGCCCTTTTTCGGAATGCTGCCAGCGAATCAAGGCTTCAACGCCGATGATAGTCCCCGTGCGCATGTTTACCTTGGGCTGGTAATGCAGCACGAACTCGCGTTCGAGCAGGGCGTTACGGATATGCTCCAAGCTTTCGTGATAGCCGCGAACGCTACGGTCTTGCTCGGCATCGAAAACATGGTAACGGTTCTTACCCGCCAATTTGGCCTGATACATGGCTTGATCGGCTTGGCGCAGTAATTGGTCCGCATCCACGTCTTCCGCCTGCGGATAGAAGGTAACGCCGAGACTCGCCGAAACTTGGAGGATAAGATCGCCGACCGACACCGGTTGCGCCGCTGCGGTCAACAGGCGCGTGAGCATCGGCGCGCCGGCCTCGATGTCGGCCAAGTCGAGCAGCACGGCGACGAACTCGTCGCCGCCCAGACGAGCGAGTGTATCGCCTTCGCGCAAGGCCTGCTTCATCCGGGTAGCGACGCTGATCAGCAATTGGTCGCCGACTTCATGCCCATGACTGTCGTTGATGGCCTTGAAGCCGTCAAGGTCGAGAAAAGCCACCGCCAGCCGTTGCTCGCGCCGCTGTGTCTGAGCCATGGCTTGGCGCAGGCGGTCAGCCAACAGCACCCGATTGGGCAGATTGGTCAGTGCGTCGTAATGGGCGATATGTTCGAGCTTTTGTTCATGCTCTTTCAATGAGGTAATATCGGAGAACAGCGCCACATAATGCTGGGTGTTGCCCAGGGCGTCGCGCACCGCGCTGATAGTGAGCATAATCGCATATATTTCGCCGTTCTTGCGCCGGTTCCAGATTTCGCCGTACCAGTGCCCTTTTTCGATCAAATCGCCCCACAAGACGTTATAAAAATCCTTGCCTTGAATACCGGAACTAAGCAAATGCGGAGTGCGGCCCAACGCTTCGTCGCGGTTGTAGCCGGTAATGGCGGTGAAAGTATCGTTGATATCGACAATAGTGCCGTCGGCAGCGGTGATCATGATGCCTTCGCGGGCATGGGTAAAAACGCGGGCGGCCAGCTGGAGTTTAGCTTCGACTTGTTTGCGCTCGCTAATGTCTTGAATGGTGCCGCGCATTTTCAAGGGACGTCCTTGGCCGTCGAATTCCAACTTGCCGAGCCCATGCACCCAGCGCTCAGCGTGGTCGTTACGGCGAATGATGCGGTATTCCTTATCGAACAACTTGCCTTGAGCCAGCACTTCATTTGCAAGGAACGCTTTCATCATGGTGCGCTCGTCGGGATGAATCAAGTCCGCCCACCCGTCTACCGTGCGTTCGTATGACGAGCCTATGCCGAACAGCTTATCGAGTACATCCGAACTTTCCCATCGGCCGCTTGGAATATCCAGCACATAGCTGCCCAAACCGGCAATAATTTGCGATTCTTTAAGCGATTCCTCGCTTTTCCTCAGCCTGTCTTCGGCCTGTTTACGCTCGCTGATGTCGGTCGAAATCCCGCACAACGCATAGATTATTCCCGCTTCATTGCGTAGCGGCAGTTTGACGGTCAAAAAAGTCGATATTCTTCCGTCCTTGAGATTAAAGTTGGTTTCTTCGGTTTTTAAGGTTTCCCCGTTCTCCAAAACCCTGCGATCATTGACACGCAGTTTTTCAACGGTCTCGGCATCAAAGAATGCTGCATCGCTCAGGCCAACGACCTTGTCCATCGATATACCGAATAATTCCCGCACCGGACGGTTGGCAAACAGGTAACACCCCCGGTTATCTTTGAGATAAATATGGGCATCAACGCTTTCCAAAATCTCGAAATGCTTACGCTCGGTTTCCTGCAACTGTTGTTTTTGTAGCAATACGGCGCGATGCGCAACCTCCAGTTTTTGCTTGGTCAACAGCAAGCGAAAACCCAGTAACAAAACAAATCCCCCGGCAAACAAAGCGCCGGTCATTTGCAGGCGATAGCGCGTCCAAACATCGTGCAGGGTAAAAATGGGCGTCGCATCGAAAGGCGGTAATCGCAGATCTTTAAGAAGATCGGCTACCGGCGTGTAATCGGCGGGCACGGCAAAGCCGTAAATGTCCATCGCCCGAGTAACCGCGGTGTTTTCTTCCAACAGAAAAAGGGCTGCGGCCACATGCCGGGCGAGATCTTCATCAATGTGCGGTAAAGAGGCGATAGGCCACTCCGGATAAAGCTGGGTGGAAACCACAGCCGGAAATCCCGGCAGCTTCTGGCGATTGAAAATCTTGAGCCGGGCCATGTCCAATTTACCTTCCCGCACCCTGCTTTCCAATACGCCGCTACGCACAAAGCCGACATCGGCACGGCCCGCCAACACCGCCTCGACGACATTATCATGAGGCATGCCGGTGACGATCAGCTTGGCGTCTTCCGGCAAATGAATCCCCGCTTGCTTCAATTCATAGGACTCCATTTGATAGCCGCCCAAGGAATCGATGCTGGTGACGGCAATGGTTTTTCCCTTAATATCGCTCAGCGTGTCGATAGCGGTTTGTTCCGCACGACTGAACATAACGCCGCCGAATGCCGGGGCTGGCCGGCCTTGATCGTTAACCGCCACTGTGGCGAGTGGCGCGGATAATCCGCTACGCCTGTTCAGCAACATATAATGTCCGGGATTGGTCAGCACAAAATCCAATTGACGGCCGGCGACTGCCGCATCCAGCTCGGGAAAAGTCAGCACCTCTACCATGAAATCGCGTTCCGGCATGGCTTTTTTCAACACAACAGTCAACGGCAGCCATTGTGCAAGCATTTGCGCTTTGGGACGAAAGGCGAGTATGCCGATTCTTACCGGTTCCGCGGCATAGGCCGGCAGCGGCAGTGCTAAGGCCAACAGCATCGACAGGCGGATAAATTGATTGAGTCGAATCAAACTATTCATAATCGACGAGTCCGGAAACCGGCGGCAAAAAATCGGAACGTATTAATGAGCCCAAGGTATCGTTCTGCTTGAGCAATTGATTTTTAACCATGATATTCGACAACTTGCCCGCGCAAACCAGCAGCTCGGGCGACGCTCCCGACAGCCAGCGGTAATTGTTCGTGATATCGGGCAAGACCAAGCCTTTAAACGCCGTCAGCACCTTGGCCGCCGGTAGACCGATATGCGTCGCCATGCGATAAGCGGCATCTTGCGGATTGCGGTTCAGATAGTCTAAGGTACGAAAATGGGCCTCAATCAAGTGCCGAATCGCGTTTGCATGATAAACATCGAGGATGTCGTCGCGTATCGCCAATACATCGACAATGGTATTGTGAATCTGCCGACTATCGAACAGCTTGATGCCGTCCAGCTCCAGCAATTGGCCGGCCACCGGTTCGTAAGTGGTAATAGCGTCCACTTCGTTACGGGTCCAGGCCTCACGGTGCTTGTTAGTATTGATCCTTACCGGCTTGATGTCATCTTTGGTCAAACCGGCAAGCTGCAAAGCTTCGGTCAAGGTCAATTCACCCACCGTACCCGGCTCAAAGCCGATGCGCCGACCTTTAAGATCGGCGAGTTGCTTGATGCCGGAACGCGCAATCAGCATATCGGCGCCGGCTGAAATATCGAAAATCATCACCACGGAAAGCGCCAGGCCTGCCGCCCGTGCTTTCAATACTTCATCCAGCGTCAACGCGGCGCCATCGGCTTTACCTTCGGCGAGCGCTTGCAAGGAATCCGTGGCTGAAGCCATTTCAAGCAAATGCACTTGGTGTATATTCAGCCAACCTTTATCGCGGGCAAGAAACATCGGCTCATAGCCGGGCCAAACAATCGTAGCGATGGAAACGGGTTGGTTGAACCATTCGCATCCCGACAAGGTTTGCGCAAGCGCCAGGCCGCCCAACAAGGTAATGAACCGGCGCCGGGAGATTATGGGGAAATTTTTTTCCAGAGAACCCACTATTTTTAGGCCTTGTGTGATTGTTTTTGATTATGCAAGTGGATTGATCTCTATCATCGAAACATGGCATTCATGAAGATATTTTATCGTCTTAAGTCATCATATTACGCCTTCATACCTTGACGCTCTGAAGATGAAATAGTAGACATGATTTCTTTTTTATTTTTCATGCAGCCTCTTTCCGGCATCCATACAGCTATGGAGGATACCAATGATGTCAATGTACTCAGTGCCTACACGATAAAAGACCACGTGTTTTTGTATCTGTCGGGATCTTAAATCCTTGTTGATGTCCGGTCTGGCTTTGCCGATGTAAGGATTGCTCGGTAATTGCATAACACCCTGCTCGATCAAACCGACATATTGATTCGCCTGTTCTTCACTCCATTCGTTTAGTGTATAAAACCAAATGTCCTCAAGGTGTTGTTCGGCCGTTTGGGTCAATCTGATTTTCAGCACAAGGTTCCTTTATGCTGTGCAACACGGTCAACCGCACGTTTTTTTATGCTCTTAAAATGCTCCCCCAGCTCCTCCTGCTTGAGTTCCGTATAGCGGCCGTCAATAAGATCATGATCGCCCTCCGTCAGACTCGACCGTAAACGATCCAGTTTTATGTCATTGATCAGCTCTTCGTTGGTTTTCATCAAGCTCAGCGCTTCGCGGATAACTTCACCGGCGTTGTTATACAGTCCGGATGCGACTTTTTCTTGAATGATAGCTTCGAGTTCCGGTGTTAATGAAATATTCATGATAACTGCCCCCTGAATCTTAGAATGAATTGAAACTACACCTATTGTCTTGAATCAAAATGCAACGGCCTTGATTATTTGACTCTTTCAATATGGATCATGGTTGCTCTTAAAGAAGCCAGCACATCGATAAACAGGCAAACCATGGAGCTGAAAATAAACAACACGCTGAATACGACAAAGACAATCAAAACCTCGGCGCTGATTCGGTCGCTAAAGCGCAAGGCTATCGAGCCCAGCATAAACACGCCACTGCTGATCGCGCTGCACAACAGCAAGCCGAAACTCCATTTGAGCACTTGACAGCGGTACACCATGGTATTGAGTTCCCGTTCCAGCTTTTTGGCATTTTGGCTGGTTTTCAGCTCATCGTAAATATCCCTGACCCGGCCGATGGCATGGGTATAACGGGCGTTTAGGGTCAACACAAAAATACCGATGCTGGAAAACAAAACCAGCGAGCCGGTAATCAGTTCAACAATACCGTCCAGCTTAGACAGCACTAACCCTCCTGACCGTCAATTCTGGGACGTACCAAAATCGGCGCATACACAAACACAAACAGCGAAAATGCCGCCAGCCAGAACAGCGTCGAGATGTAAATTAAAACTTCGTACCAATGCGGCAGCGCTATCGGTAATAAAACCCGGAACAAGGCGGCGAAATTAATCGACACAAACGCGACAGCTATCGCATTGGACGCTTTGAGCGCCCGGCCGGTGTGGCCTAAGGAGACTCTCGCCATCATCCCTAAGGTTAAGACACCGATGCCTCCCAAGGTAAACGCATGCAGCGCCAATGACGGCGACACAACTGAATAAGCCGCTAATGCGGTCAACATAAAACCTAACACCACCCAGCCGTAACCGACATACAGCACCCATAACAACGGCACGTACCGGATGCGCGGCACATACCAGCCGGCCAATCTGACCGCATTAACGACAACCGCAAGCGTTGCGGCCAACGCAAGCCAGGTTCCTGAGATGCCGGCTATTTGCAGGCCGAAGACCATAACGGCGGAAGCTATCGATACCTTATCCACTATCGGGTTTCTGATAATCAGCGTTCCCGGTATGCCGCGTTCGGTAAAAAACGGAAACACGCGCCCGGCAATGGCCAATATCATGATAATGATCGTCGCAATGATCAGCTGGATTCCGATTGCGGCGGTGTTTGCTTGCAGGCCCAGCATTTCGGCATGGATCAAACCGTTGCCCAAGGCCAATAACAGCAACAGCCCGATAAAAAACAGATTGTTATAGTTTTTGGCCGCAATAATCGGCTTGCTGAGGTGATAAGCCAAGACCGGCAAAAAGGCAAAATCCACTAACGCAATCAAAGCGTCAGGCAGCAACCCCGCATAAAACGGCAAAATGCGGCCGTAAAGCCATAACAAGCACACGCTCGCCAATTGATCGCCGCTTAAGGTCGGCTTGCCGGTCCAGTTTTTAACCGCGGTCAATAAAAATCCGGCAATGACGGCTACCGCGTAACCCAACAGCATTTCGTGCGCATGCCAATAATTATCGGGAAAATAATGCTCCAGCATAAAAGCGCCTTTGAACATTGCATTCCAAAAAACAATCAGAATCAGCGCGGCAAGGCCTGCCAAAGCAAAAAAGGCTCTAAATCCCAAAGCAAAAAGAGGGTAATCGAATATAGGTTGTGATTTCATAGCGATGTTTTCCAGGCGGTTCAACGTTCGAGAATGGCGGTAATTATACCCATTTCTCGCAACTCTATTCAGCCCTTGGTCATTGACGAGTCGGCACGAAGGCACGAACGGCTACATGAACGCAGGAGGTAGGGCAATTCATGGAGCAATTACCGTAAGCACGCAGTTTTGCTAGGTTGATTTTTTTGTTCGTGCTCGTTGCTATTCAGTCCCCCTCTTTGAAAAAGAGGGGTTAGGGGAGATTTTTTAAATAAATCCCCTAATCCCCCTTTTTCAAAGGGGGAGGTGAATAATTACTCGTACTCTTCGTGTCTTCGTGGTGATGGTTTTTTAGCTAATGCCCGCAGTCTTATTTTTTTATGAGCGGCGCCTGTTGAGCGTCCGTAATGATTTTTTTGATGTTGCCCAGCACTTGCTGTTGCCGTTCCGGCGGCAGTTTGCCGAAGTCCTGTTCAAACTCGCTCAGGCTATAGCCAGACTCGGCAGCGGTAGTGCCGGATGGGTTAAGTCCGCAATCGGCCAGCACATGCTTAACCGGTTCGGCCGCATTTTCCAAGGGCATGGCGGCGGACAGAACCTTTTGTATCATCGTCTTGATACGAATAAAAATGGATTGCCCGGTCAATAAATCATCGACGATGCGTTTGGCGTATTCTTCTGTATAGCCTTTTCGCTTTGAGTCCGGGAAGGTTTTCATTTGCAGGGTAACCGGAGGATTTTTGTCGATTTGATATTCGAAATCGAAAGCGCTGCCTTGCGAGGCAATCAAACTGTCGGCATCGACGCTCACTTGCAAGTTATTGTCCTTGCAGATAATTTCCAGTCTAAGGTTGTCGTAAAGGCGGCGGGATGGTAGGGGCGACAGGGCAACACTGTAAGCTCGATTAGTTAAGCGGTCGTTTTCTTGATGATAGCTCCAGGTATTGGCTGCGAAAACGCTGGAAGAGCAACAAAACAGCAGCGCCAAAATCGATTTTTGTGCGGTTTTGATGAAGGGTAGAGGGGAAGCCGGCGCTCCCGGCTCACGCCTTTGATTGACACCCCTGTAAGCAACGCAAAAAGCACGATTATGTTTCATGTTGATCTCCCAGGCTCCAGGCGCTCGATTATTCCATCAATTTAAAAAAACTTTTCGGAGCGCCGCATATCGGGCAATCCCAGCTTTCGGGAATATCCGCCCAACGCGTCCCCGGTGCAATACCGCTATCCGGGTCGCCTTTGGCTTCATCATAGCTATGCTCACATTCCAAACAATGGTACTTTTTAAAATCCGACATGGTCTTACCTTAAAGATATTAAAAGACAGCTTGCGCATGAATAGCCGAAGCCAACCCGGCGCTTAACCTTTACCCCGAGTACGGGTTCTGGCGGTGGTGCTGGTCGGCGATTTGTCTTTAGAGATTTCCAGCGTCTCAAAGCGTTTTTCGATAAATTGAATGATTAAATCGGCAATATCCTTGCCGCTGGCTGCCTCAATGCCTTGCAGTCCGGGAGAGGAATTAACCTCCATAATCACCGGACCGTGATTGGATCGCAGCATATCGACGCCGCACACATTCAGCCCCATGATTTTTGCCGCACGCACCGCGGTAGAACGTTCTTCGGGCGTTAACCGCACTAAAGCCGCGGAACCGCCACGGTGTAAATTCGAACGAAACTCGCCCGGCGTGGCTTGGCGCTTCATCGCGGCAACCACTTTGCCGTCCACCACAAAGCAGCGAATGTCGCTGCCGCCGGCTTCCTTGATAAATTCCTGCACCATGATATTGGCTTTGAGCCCCATAAAGGCCTGAATAACGCTTTCCGCGGCATTATGGGTTTCCGCCAAGACCACGCCGATGCCTTGCGTGCCTTCCAGCAATTTAATCACCAGCGGAGCGCCGCCGACCTGGGCAATTAAATCTTCAATATCATCCGGATTATTGGCAAAGCCGGTGACCGGCAGGCCGATGCCTTTTCTGGCGAGAAGCTGAGTCGACCTTAATTTATCCCGCGACCGTGAGATCGCCACCGACTCGTTCAAAGGAAATACATTCATCATTTCGAATTGCCGCAATACCGCAGTTCCGTAAAAAGTCACCGAAGCCCCGATCCGGGGAATAACAGCATCAAATCCGGTTAAGTCTTCACCCCGATAATGAATCGACGGACTATGCGAAGTAATGTTCATATAGCAGCGTAATACATCAAGAACCCGTACCTTATGGCCCCGTGATTCTGCGGCCTTGACCAAGCGAGTGGTCGAATACAGTTTGGGGTTACGGGATAGAATGGCAATTTTCATAAAGACTTAAGTTCTCGCTTTAATACATTTAGGTAAAAGCATATTTTGACATGAAATAAGCGAGGGCGCTTTAGAAATGGGGACATCGGCCGGCTATTGTTTTTTTAGGTTAATAAAAAATACAGGGGCTCCGCTTAGCTAACTCGCAAAAAATAAACCCCAAAAACCAGGGAACGCCGATGCCGAAAGTAGGCGTTCTATTTTCGGTTAATTCATCGTGTAATTTATTTATTGCGAGTTGCCTGGAATAATTCAGGAGCAATGGCCGGGAAGGTTAAGCCGAGGAGAATAAAACGCTCAATTTATTTGATGCATATCCCTTATCATCTTGTCGATGAAATGAACCAGCCGTTCATGGCCGTCATTTTCAATATCCACATAACGCAGTCCGATTTTGCATTGATCGCTGGATAAACGACGCGAAAAAACCACATGACAACGCGCCGCTATTTTGGCTGCCGATTCATCCGTGCCGGGCAAATTAAGATCGACAAATACCGCGACCGGTTTACCGTCACGGACAAAACTCCCGCCCGGCGTAATGATATTGCGTTGTTTGGTATTACACTCAACACCTAGCCCATCACTGGATACATCGACAGCAACCACATTAATACGCACCCCATCCTCGGTAGTGACAATAGCGGAAACCTGTACCGGAACCCTTTGATAAAGCCTTCTTTCTGTAACCATCCACACCTCACTATCAAAACAATTCAAAAGATGCAGGCACTCGCAATAAACTACAATACCTGATGGAGTAGGACAAACTACGCCCCCTTTCCGCTATCGGTCGAGCTACAAAGTAGCGTTTAAACGGATATTAAGAGGTCAAGACACAGACGCATTCATTGGTTTTAGCGTATTTATCGGTCGGATCCGTGGCCTCCACGTTTTCTTGCATTTAACTCGATACTTTAAATTTATTACGAAGTACCTTAATTGTAGCTATTCAGCCCCCCCCTTTTTCAAAGGGGGAGGTGAATAACACTTAAATTAAACAATCGGCTCACCACGCGCCAATTTGGGCAAATTGCCGTCTAGGCCCATCGCCGCGCGCATCACTTTATTTTTGGCAGGAGCAATTCGTTCGGCTAAACCTAAACCCAAGTTGCGTAAAAACTTGACCGGTAGCACTGGGTTGCTGAACACTCGATAAAAGACATCCATAACTGTCATCATTTTCAGGTTTTCGTTGCGGCGCATTTTTTCGTAACGTCTTAAAACCGTCATATCGCCCACATCAAGACCTTGCTTATAGGCGTCGATCAGCACTTCAGCCAAAGCCGCCGCATCCAGCAAACCGATATTAACGCCCTGCCCCGCCAACGGATTGATCATATGCGCCGCATCGCCAACCAAGGCGACACCGGGTTTAACATAGCTTTGCGCGTGTTGGCGTTTTAACGGGAAACTCGCCGTGCCCAGAACGGCATTCACCTTGCCGAGGCAATCGGGAAAAGTCGCGGTCAATTCGCGCATCAAATCTTCATTGGACAACGCTTTTAAGCGCCGCACTTCATCCGGCGAGTTATACCAAACGATAGAGCCGTAATGCCCGGTTAACGGTAAAAACGCTTGCGGTCCGCTCGGGACAAAGCGCTGCCAGGTTATGTCCTGCTGAGCGTAATCGGTTTCGATATAAATCACCAAAGCATGCTGCTTATAATCCCAGCTGGTTACCCCCAAACCTACAGTTTGCCTGACTCTGGATTGACCGCCGTCGGCGGCGACCAGCAGCTTTGCCGATAAAACGCGGCCGTCGCCTAACTCCAGTTCGGACGGCTTTCCCGTCCAATAATTGATTTTGCCGATGGTAGCCGGACATATCAGCTCGATATTGGCGAAATCCTGCAAACGCTCCAATAACGCCAGCTGAGTTACCCGGTTTTCGACGATATAACCCAATTCGGGATAATTAATATCGTCGCTGCAAAATTCGGTATCGCCCGCTGTTTCCCATACCCGCATTCTGCGAAACGGGCAAAGCCTGCGCTTAACCACGCCATCCCAGGCGCCCACGGTTTCAAGGATATTTTTTGACGCAATACTGAGCGCGGACACTCTTAAATCATGCGGCTGATCGGCGGCAAAAGCTTGCGGCGGCTCGCTCTCTATCACCGCTACTTTGAGTGAACTGCCGCCGAGACCACAAGCAACCGCCGCGCCAACCATGCCGCCGCCAACCACTACAACATCGAAATTTTGTTTCATAATTAACCAGTCAAAATGTGAATCCACTTAAATAGCATAACTACTTAGGCCTCTTCCCTTCCCTGCCGACTGCATAAATGCAGAGCAACACAACGTAGCGAAATGCCGGTTGTCTGCTCATAACGATTATGAAGCAGATAGAGATTATTAAACCACGAAGACACCGGAGACACGAACAAAAGCCTGGGTAAAATCTTCTCGGCACTTCTTAATTTTAAATTCGAAGGGTTATAAGCCATTAAAATTTTGCAACGCTTTACGGTTAATTAAGGCTTACAAACTCCAGACAGTTAATCATCCGGAAAAACCGAAGCTATGGGTAACGGTGCGGATAGCTAAAATAGCGGAAAGGTAGATCATTGAAAAACGAAAATAACCTGGCTTTTTATTAAATGACGTGGCGTTTATCGACGGCACTTAGTCCTCAATCTAAAAGACAAGGATATTTTGAATAGATTCTGCTAAAGGTGACACGTTATGAATATCGATTGGAAAGCTGTTTTTTTGCCTGACACGCCTTTGCTCGAAATTATAATACGCGGTTCGGCGATGTATCTCGCGCTCTTCATTCTGCTGCGGGTAATTCTTAAGCGGCAATCGGGAACATTGGGCATAACCGATTTACTCTTGATTACTCTTCTTGCCGATGCTTCGCAAAATGGTATGGCGGGTAACTACCAATCGCTTCCTGACGGGATAGTCCTTGTTAGCACTATTATTTTTTGGGACTACGCGCTCGATTGGCTGAGCTTTAAATCCACTCGCTTCCAACGCCTTATTGAGCCGCCGCCGCTTCTGTTGATAAAGAATGGTTAATTGTTATACAGAAATATGAGAAAAGAGCTGATAACAGAGGCTGATTTGATGAAACAGCTGCGCGAACAGGGGATTTCCGACATTGCAAAAGTAAAAGAAGCTTATATGGAAAGCGATGGGCAAATAAGCGCTATTGAAAACAAAGAAAAACATCATCAAAAAAGGTAAAGAGAAATCGATTGAGCAAGTTACCTATAGTCGGAGTGCAGGATATTGCCGTCCACCTAAGGTTTTCATCGCCTCACTTAAGTATCCGAGCCTTAGCCGACTACGATAAACCAGTGAGCTAACCGAAGTTGGCTCACTGATTCAGCTGTTGTTATTTCAAGTCCATGCAGTTCGCATAATAAGTAACTGTAGCGGCCCAGTCGGAGAAGATACCCATAACGCCCACGTCTTTCGCGAGCACGTCGAGCATCACCATGGTATCGCCATCGGTTTTGATACCGTTAGTTACAGATTGATAATAATAACCGCCGCCGTCTTTTAACAGGCCGGAGCGTTCCAACGTCCAAGTGATAATTTTTAAGCCGGATGCTTTAATCGCCTTAGCATAATCGGAAGGCACGATTTTGTTTTTGGCATTAAGTTTCACCAGCGTCCAGGTAGGCGGTGCAACAATTTTTACCCCGTCGGCGACCAATTGAGGCAATCTGGCTGTCGCCGCTACAACATCTTCCGGCGTGTTTAAATCTTCGAGAGAAACGGCTTGCTTACCGAATTCAGGTTCGTTTGCTATCCAATAGAGTACGTCGTTAACGTTAAAAGACTGTGGAAAAACGCGGCTGGGATCAACGCCGGCTTGTTTGTATTCGTCAATCATTTTTTGTGCGTAATCTTCTTGCGTGAAGCCGTCGAACGGCATCGGCACGCTAGCTTCTTTTAACTCAGGCGTCATTTTTACGCCCAGTTTTTTGAACAGTTCAATGCTTTCCTTATGTGTCATCAGGATGCCGTTGCCGGAATACAAATCGGTACGGAAATTCGGCGTTGCATCCATATATTCGGCAACGGTTTTTGCTTTCGGATTGCCTGCGTCCATTTTGCCTTTGAGCGTTTTAAACTCGGCCTGGGTAATATCGCTGGTGCAGCATTTAACATTAGCAAAGGGTTCGCTGCTGTTGAGATCCGGCGGAACAGAGCATTTTGCGGCTAACGGCGTCGCCAAAATGTTGGTTGTGGTATGCAAATCGCATTGCGAATGACGGCAGACCAGCTCTTTATCTTTAGTAAAGGTGACGTCGCACTCGACAATACCGGCGCCCATTTTGGCGGCGCCTTTATAAGATTGCTGGGAGTGCTCAGGAAATTGCAATGCGGCACCACGGTGACCGATTGAGAAATCCGTTTTAAAAAACGGTCCTTTTGAACACTGTTGAAGCTTTGTTTTCAAAGGACTATTTTCCATATCGTCAACCAGAAAAAAAGGTCTTGGGCCTAACTGGACCTTTTCATTGGCGTGTGCGGCTAAGGGGGACAGTGTTGCGATAGTCGCGACAACGGCCAACATAATTCTAATAAAGCGCATGATGTTCTCCAAAAGATAAGTTATTAAAGCGTTAGAGGTGAACCGGGTTCACGCGGCAACTTTACGTATCTTTTAAGTCAGCTTGATGTCAATTTTGTTATCGATTAAAGCAAGCAATAGGCTTACTTTTCAGTGCTAAAACATGAGCAAGGTTTTTTATCCTCCCTTCCCTTCATCGAGATTATCTTTGCGTAAACAGTCTATTGCGCAAAAACAGGCAAATCGTTTTTAATCCGCTGAGGTTTAAAAATATTCATTATAAATAGGTACATAACCGATATTTGCAAAACACCTACAGCTATTGTTCGTTTAGGGCATTTTTACACTCAAAATATCTTGTGCTATGCTATCCGGCACACTTAAATATGACAACAGTCAGGAACTGCCGTTGTTTTAATCGGAATGGATTCTCCATATTGAGATGATCATGACAGAATCAGGCAACATGCAAGCCACCGTGCAACAAATAATCGCCGCACTTAAAGATAAGCCCGGCGCACTTTTACCTATTCTGCATGATGTGCAAAACGCGCTGGGTTATATCCCGCCCGAAAGCATTCCCGACATCGCCACAGCACTTAATCTTTCCCGCGCCGAAGTACACGGCGTCGTCAGTTTTTACCACTATTTCAGGGACACGCCGCCGGGCAAGCAAACCATCCACCTTTGCCGCGCTGAATCTTGCCAAGCCATGGGTGGAAAGCAACTGGAAGAGCATGTCAAAAGCAAACTGGGCATTGATTTTCATGAAACGACTGCGGACGGCAAATTCTCCCTTGAGCCTGTGTATTGTTTAGGCAATTGCGCCTGTTCGCCGGCCATGCAAATCGACAAAGACATTTACGGTCGCGTGTCAACGGACAGTTTTGATGCGGTTATTAATACTATGGAGGCATCGGCATGAGTATCACGATTTATGTTCCGTGCGATTCCAGCGCTGTTTCACTGGGCGCAGATCGCGTTGCTAGCGCTATCGCTCAGGAAGCTGCAAAACGCGGCATTGATATTAAGTTGGTCCGTAACGGTTCAAGAGGCATGTACTGGCTGGAACCGCTGGTTGAAGTGGCAACCGATAAAGGTCGCGAGGCTTATGGCCCGGTTCAGCCCGGTGACGTGGCAGGCCTGTTCGATGCCGACTTTACCCAAGGCGGCGCACACGCGCTAAGTTTAGGACTGACCGAAGAAATTGATTACTTCAAAAAACAACAACGTTTGACTTTTGCCCGCATCGGTAAAACCGATCCTGCCAGCCTGACGGATTATATTGAAAATGACGGCTACCGCGGCTTGAAAAACGCGCTGACTATGACTCAGGAACAAATCGTCCAAGCCGTCACCGATTCAGGTTTACGCGGTCGCGGCGGCGCGGCCTTTCCAACCGGCATTAAATGGAAAACCGTGCTCAACACCGCATCGCTGCAAAAATACATTATCTGTAATGCCGATGAAGGCGATTCCGGCACCTTTTCCGACCGCATGGTCATGGAAGGTGACCCTTTTGTCTTAATCGAAGGCATGACCATTGCCGGCCTTGCCGTCGATGCGACACAAGGTTATATCTACCTGCGCATTGAATACCCCCATGCTTTTGACGTGCTGAATGCCGCGATTGCAAGTGCTTACGAAGCCGGTTACCTGGGCGAAAACATTCAGGGCAGCGGCAAAGCTTTCCACCTGGAAGTCAGACAAGGCGCGGGCGCTTACGTCTGCGGCGAAGAAACTTCATTAATGGAAAGCCTGGAAGGCAAGCGCGGCCTGGTACGCTTTAAGCCGCCGTTACCGGCTATCAGCGGTTTGTTCGGTCAACCTACCGTAGTCAACAATGTTATTTCCTTGGCTTCAGTGCCGGTCATTCTGGATAAAGGCGGCGATTATTACCGCGATTTCGGTATGGGTCGCTCTCGCGGCACCTTGCCGGTGCAACTGGCCGGCAACATCAAGCGTCCCGGCTTGGTCGAACTGGGCTTCGGCTTAACCTTGCGTGAATTACTTTACGATTTCGGCGGCGGTTCCGCTTCCGGCAGACCGATTAAAGCAGTCCAGGTTGGCGGCCCGCTCGGTGCTTATCTGCACGAATCACAATTTGACACTCCCTTGGATTACGAAGCCTTTGCCGCCATCTGGGCGGTAGTGGGACATGGCGGCATTGTCGTATTTGACGACACAGTCAATATGGCGGAAATGGCGCGCTATAGCATGGAATTTTGTAAAGAAGAATCCTGCGGTAAATGCACACCTTGCCGCATCGGTTCCACCCGTGGCGTAGAAGTCATGGACGACATTATTAACGGTCGCAACCTCGATAAAAACGTTCCCTTGTTACGTGATCTTTGCGACACCTTGCTCAACGGCTCTCTCTGTGCATTAGGCGGTATGACGCCCTACCCTGTACTGAGCGCTTTAAATCATTTCCCCGAAGATTTCGGGATAGATGCCAAAGCTACTGCCGCTTAATAATGATTTAGAGGAGATTAAAATGTCGATCAATAAAGAAAAAGATTTTGGCACCCCAGCCGCTACTTCCGAAAATATGGTTACGCTGGAAATTGATGGTTTTAAGGTAACGGCGCCGGTAGGAACCTCGGTGATGCGAGCGGCAGCAAGCATCGGTATTCAAATCCCCAAACTATGCGCAACCGACAGCATCGAACCGTTCGGTTCGTGCCGGCTTTGCGTCGTGCAAATAGAAGGCGGCAGAGGCATGCCCGCTTCCTGCACGACGCCGGTCGCGGAAGGCTTGAAAGTTGTCACCCAGAATAAGAAACTGGCGGATGTGCGCCGCGGCATTATGGAATTATATATTTCCGATCACCCGTTGGATTGCCTGACCTGTTCAGCTAATGGCGATTGCGAATTGCAAGATATGGCAGGCGCCGTCGGTTTGCGCGAAGTACGTTACAACCCGATTGAAACGCACCTGAACGCCATTAAGGACGAAAGCAATCCCTACTTCAGCTTCGACCCCAGCAAATGTATCGTTTGCTCGCGTTGCGTCAGAGCTTGCGAAGAAACCCAAGGCACGTTTGCATTAACCCTCGACGGCCGCGGCTTCGATTCAAAAGTATCGCCGGGGCAGAATGAGGCTTTCATGGATTCCGAATGCGTTTCCTGCGGCGCTTGCGTACAAGCCTGCCCGACCGCAACACTGATGGAAAAATCGGTAATCGACAACGGCCAGCCTGAACACGCAATCATAACCACCTGCGCTTATTGCGGCGTCGGCTGTTCATTCCGCGCGGAAATGAAAGGCGAGCAAGTCATCCGCATGATTCCGGACAAAGACGGTAAAGCCAACCACGGCCATTCCTGCGTAAAGGGCCGTTTTGCATTCGGTTACGCCACGCATAAAGACCGCATTACCAAACCGATGATCCGCGCCAGCATTAAAGACGCATGGCAGGAAGTCAGCTGGGAAGAAGCGATTAATCACGCCGCATCCGAACTAAAACGCATCCAGGCAAAATACGGCAAAGATTCGATAGGCGGTTTGACTTCATCGCGTTGCACCAACGAAGAAGCTTATCTGGTGCAAAAACTGATTCGCGCCGGTTTCGGCAATAACAACGTCGACACTTGTGCACGGGTTTGTCATTCACCGACAGGCTACGGTCTGAAACAGACTTTCGGAGAATCATCAGGAACCCAGGATTTCGATTCGGTGATGAAAGCCGACGTCATTTTAGTGATGGGCGCCAACCCTACCGACGGCCACCCGGTATTCGGTTCACAAATGAAAAAACGCCTGCGTCAAGGCGCCAAACTGATCGTAATCGATCCGCGTGAAATCGACCTGCTCAAATCGCCGCATATCGAAACCAGTCATCATTTAAAATTGCGTCCCGGCACTAACGTGGCGATAATCAATGCCTTAGGCCATGTCGTCGTCACTGAAAATCTGGTTGACGAAGACTTTGTCAAAGCGCGTTGCGATGTGGCTTCATTTGAAAAATGGCGCAAATTCATTGCCGAAGAGCATCATTCCCCGGAAGCGGCGGAAGCCGTTACCGGTGTTCCGGCTGCTGAATTGAGAGCCGCCGCACGGCTTTACGCCACCGCTAACAATGCCGCTATTTATTACGGCTTGGGCGTAACCGAGCACAGCCAAGGCTCCACTACAGTCATCGGCATTGCCAATCTGGCTATGGCTACCGGCAATTTAGGCCATGAAGGCGCGGGCGTTAACCCGTTACGCGGACAAAATAATGTTCAGGGATCTTGCGATATGGGTTCGTTCCCGCATGAACTCCCCGGTTATCGCCATGTATCCGATCCGGCAACACACCAACTGTTTGAAAAGGCATGGCAGACTGAACTCAGTACCGAACCGGGTTTGCGCATTCCCAATATGTTCGAAGCCGCACTGGACGGCAGCTTTATGGGCCTATACTGCGAAGGCGAGGACATCGCGCAATCCGATCCTAATATCAAACACGTTCATGCCGCATTGCGCGCAATGGAATGTGTGATCGTTCAGGACATTTTCCTAAACGAAACTGCAAAATTCGCCCATGTATTCTTACCGGGCGCTTCTTTCCTGGAAAAAACCGGCACCTTCACCAACGCGGAACGGCGTATTTCTCCGGTTCGGCAAGTGATGCGCCCGTTGGCGGGTTATGCGGATTGGGAAGTGACGCAATTGCTGTCCAATGCCTTGGGTTATCCGATGAATTACAGCCATCCATCGGAAATCATGGCGGAAATTGCCGCATTAACACCCAGTTTCCACGGCGTCAGTTACGACAAGATCGACGAAATGGGCAGCATCCAATGGCCTTGCAATGAGGAAACACCTGACGGCACGCCGATTATGCACACCGAGCATTTCTTGCGTGATGACGGCAAAGGCTTGTTTATGCTGACCGAATACGTTGCAACGGCGGAAAAAATCACGCCGATGTTCCCATTGATCCTGACTACCGGACGGATTTTGTCGCAATACAATGTCGGCGCGCAAACCCGCCGCACCGACAACGTCGCATGGCATTCGGAAGACCGTTTGGAAATTCATCCGCACGATGCCGAAGATCGCGGCGTCGTGACAGGCGATTGGGTAGGCATCAAAAGCCGTGCCGGTGAAACGGTATTACGTGCTTTAGTAACGGATAAAGTTCAACCCGGCATCGTTTATACGACCTTCCATTTCCCGGAATCGGGCGCGAACGTTATTACCACCGATAACTCAGACTGGGCGACCAACTGTCCTGAATATAAGGTCACCGCCGTACAAATCACCAAAGTGCTGAAGCCGTCGGAATGGCAACAAAGTTACAACGACTTCACCGAGCAACAATTGGAATTTCTGGAGCAAAGGAAACAACATGCCTAATGCTGAAACAAGTTCAGATTTAGGTTTGGACTTCGTAGCAGAATTAGGCTGGGCAAACTACCGGCAACATCTGGTAAACCGTTGGCAGGGACGCCAACACAGCGAAGAGCAGGATTATATCGCGGAAGAAGTGCCGATTGTGTTGGTTTACAACGGCGTTTCGCATGTGGTGATGCTCGCTACCCCGACTAACTTGGAAGATTTTGCGTTGGGTTTTAGCATGACCGAAGGCATTATTCAGAGCGCGCAGGAATTTCTATCGGCACGGGTTTATCAACGCGCTAACGGGATTGAAGTTAACATCAAAATTCCCGAACAACGTTTTGCCTGTTTAACCGATAAAGGACGCAATTTAACCGGACGTACCGGTTGCGGCTTATGCGGCGCGAGTACTTTGAAACAAGCGATTCGGCAACCGCCGCCTGTGCATAGCGGCATTAGCGTTACAGCCGAGCAATTAACCGCGGCTTTAGCGGATTTACACAGCAAACAATCTTTAAATCAACTAACCGGCGCTATTCATGCCGCCGCTTGGGTTGAGCCCGAACGCGGCATTGTTGATGTCCGCGAAGATGTAGGCCGCCATAACGCGCTGGACAAGCTGTTGGGCTTACTCTGCCGTACCGGAAAAGATGTCAACACCGGTTTCATCATAGTCACCAGTCGCGCCAGTTATGAAATGGTCCAAAAAACCGCTTTTATGGGTATTGGTTTGTTGGTTGCCATTTCCGCGCCCACCGGTTTAGCGATTCGGCTTGCCGAACAAACAGGGCTTACCTTGATCGGCTTTGCCCGCCACGACAAACACGTCGTTTACACTCATCCACAACGTTTAACACACTGAAATACTATGCACATCGAACAATTAATTAAAATGGCTAATGATATTAGCAATTTCTTTGATGCCGACCCCGATAAGCAAATCGCAGCCGAAGGCATGAAAAACCACCTGTCACGTAATTGGGAACGGCGTATGCGTCAGGCGATTATTAAATATTGCCAGGAAGACGGCTCTGAATTAAGCAGCCTCGCCAAAGCCGCTATTACCAAGCTTGCCGTTTAATATCTGAATTAGTCCAGTCATACCGCGGCGCCTGCCCACCCTAGTTTGGACGGTGGGCGCAACTAAAGCGATTCTCCCTCCAATAACGATTTTTAAGTCTGGACACCCGCACCTTCCCAGTTCGCCGGAATAATTAACGATAAAAGCCCGCCACTCGTAAGTAGACTTTACGTTCCGTTTCTGCAACAAAAGCCAGTTGAAATATTCCTCCTCCCTTTCCTAAAAACAGCAACACCCCTGTTTTATTGCGGATATCCAATACACCATTCCGACATACAGCAATGTTTAGATTGCATCCTCGGATGACGTAATTTTTACATAGGTGTAGTCCAAGCACTTTGACCAAGCTCTACGTCCAGCTCCCGCATCCGCGAAAAACTCCCACAGTTCTCCCATTACAGCAACGCCGTTTTATCCGATACTACACACCATGTTGTGAGGGCTGATTCAGAGCGAAAAATCAGTTGCAATAACAAACGTTAATCTCACTCTATTGGCATAGATCCTAAAAATCACAGCGGTATAGTAATTTTAACAGGATACTAAGCCAACAAACCCAACGTAAATCATGGAGAACATCAACATGAACAGATTGCCGGAAACCGTCACCAGCAAATTCACCGAATTATTCGCCGCGCTGCACTACGCCGCCGATAATTTGAAAATTGTCGGGCAGGAAGCCATATTAGGTGGTGATTTTTCGCAAGTTATCGACAGCATGGAAGCCTGCAAAAAACTGCAAGCGTTAGAAGCCGACATCAAAACCGCTATCAGCCATTTCCATAACCAGTACCCAACGCATCTGATGGAAAAACACAGCCCAAACAAACACGACAAAAAAATCACCCGCAAGCGTGGCGGCGGACACTTGCGGGTTTCGGTGGCAGGACGGGTCATTGAAGAGACTACTATCAGGGAAACATTTACCGAGACCCTGAAAGTGTTTGGCCTGAAGCGGGTGGAGGAATTGAGTAAAACCGTTGCCAAGACTCCGCTGCTTAGCAGGACAAAAAACAACGGCGGCTATCAGGCACAATGGCAATGTGGTGATTGGTATATCACAACAAACGTTAACAAAGTTACTGCCAAAATGATGTTGGAAGACATCGCCAAGGCACTGAACGAGCCGTTAAAGATCGAATGCATAGAACAGTGATGAGCAACGCCGTAGGCTTAAAACCACAACACAAAAGCTTAGGACAATAAGGCCGCTTGCGCTTAGCCACAACACCGTATCAAAACAACAAAAACCAAAGGTAAAACCATGACCGAACAAAACACCCTGTCAATTTCTGAACTGCAACAACAAGCCGACGCGAGCAATGCACAGGCGCAACTTGATTTAGCTTGGCGCTATTTGCGTAACGATAAAGACAAGGAAACTGCGTTAATGTGGCTTAATAAAGCGGCTGAACAAGGTCTTGCTGGTGGGCAACTGGCATTAGGTTTGTATTATTTTCAAGGTATAAACAAAGACCTCGTTAACAAGGCAAAAACTTCACTTTTCGCAGATGAAAATACCGCTCTTACAGGTGTAATAGTTATGCATCTCAAAGATGGAAAAGATGCAGGTCTGGCTTTTACATGGTTTAAAAAAGCCGCTGAACAACACTGCGCGGAAGCTCAATATTTGTTAGCCGTCTGTTATCGTGATGGCATAGGCGTAAAACAAAACGATCAACTGGCCTTTGCGTGGTTTGGCAAAGCCGCTGAACAAGGTTTTGCCGCCGCGCAATGTAGCTTGGCTAGGAGTTACCACGAAGGAAAAGGGGTTGAACAAAATAATGAACGGGCTTTGGCATGGCTAAACAAGGCGGTCGAACAAACCGATGCCTATATCGCCGATGTTGATCTATGCGAACCCTCGATATTACAACATTGCCAGAAAGTCTCTTTGGAGCACAGCAAATGTGCCCCCGAAGCCTATTTGTTGTTAGGCGAGCGATACGCCCAAGGCAAAGGGGTTGAACAATGTGATGAAACGGCTTTCAAGTGGTATCAAAAAGCCGCTGAAATGAATGTCGCCGAAGCCCAATATCGGTTGGCACTTGGTTATTTTGAAGGCAAAAACGTTGAAAAGGATTGCGGACTTGGCATGAAGTGGCTTAGAGAAGCGGTTATTCAAAATCATGAGGCCGCAAATGCTTGGCTGGAAAACGCCTACCTTCGTTTAGCGTTCCCCCATTTAGTGGACAAAGAAAATGCGGAAAAAGATTATCAATTTGCTTTCGACTGGTGCAGTAAAGAAGCTGAACAAGATTCTGCCGAAGCCTATCTCTGTTTGGGGATTCTATACCTGTTCGGAAAAGGAGTTGAGCGAAACGACGAGCGTGCATTCGAATGTTTTAGCAAAGCAGATAACCTTTACGACTGCGACAGCGACAAAAATGGAGAACTCTATTTTATTATTTGCCTTATTTTGGGCATTTGTTACGCCCAAGGTAAAGGAATAAGTAAAGATATTTCAAAAGCGGAACGTTGCTTTGGGTATGGCAATGATGATAAAAGGCGGAATGAATATGGAGCAGGCCAGGCTCTTGTCGAAGGAAAAGTGGAAACGGTCTCAAATGGGTATAGCATACAGGTAGTTCCTATCCCTTCATTAATTCTTGTAAGTCTATTGATGAATCATAAAAATGATGAATCTGGATCAGAGATAAAATTTGTCGAAGAGACTTGCATGGACAGGTACATGAAAAATCTTTTTTTAATCGCTGCGGAAGAGTTGCGTAAAAAAAATCGGATACTCGAAAGAAAAGACAAGGAACTCGTAGAAAAAGACAAAGAACTGAATAATCTTATTGCGATGTTCGCTCACAATTTTTTAGGAACATTGCAATGTATCCGCTCCAATGCCGAACATGACAATAATCCAACCATTCATTTAAAAACCGTCAAAATGATGGGCGGCGCATTAACAGCTTTTAGCATCCTGTCTGCCGATGACGATAAGTTAGTTGAGCAGCTTAAACAAGACAATGTGGGTGAAATTAATTTACAGCAAAATCTTGCCAATAATCTGGCATTGGCTATTTCCCAACTGCTCGGCAAGACCAATAAGGATAAAATCGTCAATTTGTACCTACAGCATTTGCGTAAAACCAAGCGGATCGGAATCGAAACAAGCAGCGAAGAGCTTAGGATCAATAAAGACTATCGAAAAATGTGGCAAACCTTGCAGCATCAGTGGGAAGATGAGTTTAATGCCTTATTTTCTGAACATGTCGAGCTGCCATTATTGCAAAAATGGCTAACGGACAATTTTTTCCCTGTTGAAATAACAGGTTTTGACAGTCACAACATAAGTTTCAGGGAGTACGGCATTACGGATTCCATTTTTCTCATCGTGTTTATGGAAATTTTTGTGAATGCTTTTAAGTATATGGATGTCAGCAAAAATGAGCCGCTGACATTAATGCTCTGCGAAGAAAATCAGTGCTACAAGCTGGTTTGTGAAAATCCAAGTACCCAAGAAACAGGTAGAGGTACGCACAAAGGCATGGATTTTTTGAAAACCATTGCTAAAAAATTAGGCGGTCAATTTATTACTGAAGTGACTATAAACAGTTTTAAATCGACTTTCACTATTCCATCTGAACTGCTGAAGTAAGGATATGTAATGACACATTTTTTATGGGTTGAAGATTTTAAAGCTTCTGAAAAAGGCCGCAAAGAAATTATAACTAACCAACGAGACCCTAATATTGTCAGCTCAACAGTAGAGTTAGTTTTTGGCAGTGTTTTAGATGAGAATAAATTACGAGAAAAGCTTAAAGAAGAGGATGAATACGATGCCCAAGATTTTTTAGCCGATAAAGGCATTTTTTTAAAACTCAATTTACTGGAAGCATTGG
>JAPLRU010000030.1:8630-18726 GCA_026399025.1 Methylobacter sp. | reverse complement strand
CGGTCGGAAGATTATGCCAAGGCCTATTGCCGCATTTCAAGCTATTTGCAAACTATGGCAAATAAGGGATATAACCCGCTCATTGCTGTGCAATTGGCTTTGGCGGGTAAGTTTGATATTTAGGGGGCGAGTAGTTACAAAAATAATATCATTTAACCAATAACTGCAGAAGAGGCGATACGTCTATTTAGTCAATACGGCATTGGCATTCATCAGGTTTATCAAAATATAACGTTAAAACGCGGCTGTTTTGACTTTTACGGCAATCCCCTGAGAATGAGAGGATAATGTACCTAAATTTGATGCGCAATGGAAAGCCCGTCCCAAAATGCCCCCACAATAAGGCCCTGAATTATGTGCAGAATAAATCCCAGAGTCGATTTTGCCTTCAAGAAGCTGTTTGGTAGCGAAGAGAATAAAGACCTTCTCATCTCGCTGATCAACGCCATTGTTTCCAAAGAAGAGCAAGTCATCGAAATCGAATTAAGAAACCCCTACAATCTCGCCGCTTATCAAGCCGGCAAGATGTCGATACTCGACATTAAAGCCAAAGGCGAAAATGGGCGTTGGTTCAACGTCGAAATGCAGATCAGCGAAGACTATCACTTCGATAAACGCGCTATTTACTACTGGGCCAAACTCGTCACCGAACAGCTCAGCGAAGGCATGATGTTCAAAGAACTCAAAAAAACCATCAGCATCAATATCCTGGATTTCAACTTCATACCCGACAATCAAGAACTGCATAATCTCTATAAGATCATCAATGTCGCAACCGGCAAAGACGATAAATTGCACGACATTTTCGAGCTCCATTACATCGAGTTGAAAAAATTCACTAAATCGTATCAACAAATCAGTAGCGCGTTGGATAGATGGGCAACTTTTCTAACCAAAGCGGATAAGTTGGATAAAAATCATGTGCCCAAAGAACTTGTCGAAGACCGGGCGATTGTGAAAGCGATCGAAGCGGTAGACCGCATGTTTGACGAGGACGAGCGTTTAATTTATGAAGTGCGCATGCAGGCTTTGGCTGACGTGGAAAGCAAGATCGCTTCGGCAATAGAGAAAGGCATGGAGCAAGGCATGGAGCGTGGAATGGAGAAAGGCATGGAGAAAGGCATGGAGCGGGGTATGGAGAAAGGCATGGAGAAAGGCATGGATAAAGCCGCGAGAGCCATAGCGCTCAATTTGCTGAAAGTAGGCACCTCTATTGAAATCATCTCACAATCGACAGGCTTGTCCAAAGCCGAGATTGAACAGCTCATGCTGTAAGCTTATTGCCGTGTTCATCCGATACGCAAAGGGTTGTATGCGGTAGGTCGGAATGGCTTTATCATTTGGAAAGGCAAAACTTGTCGCAAAAGAGGCTGGGCAACATTTTTTCGTTGCCCGACATTTGATGCGAGCCATTGCAAAACGGGGCTCAATGACAGGCTTTCGCTAGAAATAAAAAACTGAATGCGCTCTTTAATATAAGCTCGAACAAACATGAACACGGCAACTTTTTTTCTATCGACCGGAAGATGCGGCACCCAATGGCTTGCCGAGTATTTAAACCACATTTGCAAAGAAAACACTGTTATTGAACACGAGCCCCTGCATGATCGTTATTATCCCAGAATAATGCTCGGTAGCCGGGACTTGAAAGCAGTCGGCAATGCCGCGGAGATTATTTCCCACTGCTCGAGAATCGAAGAAACCCTAAAGACCACGTCCTATATCGAATGCGGCTGGCCGGCATGGGGAGCCATTCCCTACCTTTTAAGGCGTTTTGAAGGCAGGATTAAAATTGTGCAGCTTGTCAGACACCCTATTCCAGTTTCCTGTTCGTGGGTTTCCCACAGGGCTTTTTGTCCGCCGCTGATTCCGGGATATTCTTTTCAAGAAAAAATATTAGCCTCCCCCTTTGACCAAGGAAGCTCTTTTCCTCAATACCGAGAAAAATGGCACACCATGAATCCCTTTGAAAAATCTCTTTTTTTCTGGGCGGAAGTCAATAATCTTGGCCTGAAACTTGACAAAGAAACCGATACGCCTTGGTTGCAAGCCCGTTTTGAAGACCTGTTTCATGGCAATGCGCTGCCGGATTTAATGAGTTTTCTTGGATTAACCATGCCGGAAAATAGAGAAGAAGCATTGAAAAAGACAAAGGATAATTTCCACTATCTTTGTGATAGTTGGTGGAACCCGCTGGACATTCAAAAATATCCGGAAATAATGAAGCTCGCCACGCAACTTGGCTATGATCCCCTGACTATTGATGAAGAAAAATTACGTAGCCGTTACTATCCTTTCTTTTAGAGAAAACTCCCACTAATTCGCAGCAGCCTTCCAGGAGCAATCGTTTGAACATCACCACTTCCTTTGCCGCCTCAACACGTCCATTTCCTTACCACGTCGTGCCGAACTTTCTTGGCAACGACTGGGTGGAACGCTTACTGGCATACGCCATCGAACATCAATCCGCATTCGTTGCCAGTGGCCTCGGCTACGGAGCAATCGCCCGAATCGATCCCTGTGTTCGCGTTTCAAGTATACTGCGCGATTTCGGCGCACTGCGCGCCGAGCTGGCCCCCCTCTTCCGGGCGGCTATGCCGCAAGCGGTTTCGGAATTGCGCCTGTCGCCATTCGAGCCGGCTTCCTGCGAAATCGAACTGGTGGCCCATGGCGACGGCGCATTCTTTAAGCGCCATATCGACACCATAACTCAAGCCGACGATCCGGATATAAAAACCCAACGCGTATTAACCGGCGTTTATTATTTTCATTCCATGCCCAAACATTTTAGCGGCGGGCAATTGCGGATGCATGCGTTGGTACCGCAGGAACAAGGCGGGAGCTTTATCGATATCGAGCCGGAGCGCGACCAACTGGTATTATTTCCGGCTTGGGCGCCGCATGAAGTGCTGCCGGTCAGTTGCCCATCGCAAGCCTTCGAACACGCTCGCTTTGCTATTAACTGTTGGTATCGGCGTCTGCGTCCGTAATGAGAGGTATAGCTATTCGAGTTGATTACGGTACTGTTGTTTGGCCTGGAAAATTGATGTTCTATGATGATTCGGTGCCACTTTGAAGCCGGGTAGCCAAGATGTGGTAATCGCAGTGAACCGCATCAATCGAATGCGAACGGTGCGGTTCGTCCCTCACCGCACCCTACGAACCCGCTGTTTGCGCATGAAGTTCAGGCGACATACGCAAGGCAAAACGCCCTGAATAAGGTTTTTGCGGCTCTCTGCCCGTCTTTATGCAAACATCCAGATAATGTGCCACGGCTTCATGTAAAGCCGTTTCCAGTTCCGCCACACTTTCGCCGTGAAAGGTCACGATATCGTCGATACCCAACAAACGACCGGTAAAAATACGGTCTTCTTCATCAAATTCGATGCCGGCAATATAGCCATTATGGTTCATGGTGTTCATTATGGCTAGAACGTAGTGAACCCCATCCTACTCTACTGAAACGTTAATCCGCCACGGCAGCAATCAATTCATGCGCCAGCAGATCATTGAAAAAAGCGATCAGATCGGCGCGGCAGGTTGCCTCATCCACTTCGAACTCCGCGCAAACCGCCCTAACCATGTCTTCCGGAAACACAGGCTGCTCCATGAGCGCCCAAATCCGCGAGCCAACGCCGCCAATGCCGAAATATTCGCCCCGCTCGATACTCATTGCCACGGTGTCGCCATCCATGTCGGCGGAGACCAGATCGGGGTTGCGGATATAGCGGTTTGCAGGATCGAAATCGGACATTGTCATCATACTCGGAAATTACTAGGGATTTTTATAGTAACATATCCCGGTTCCGTTTTAATACCTCCCCCCATCAACCGCCTCTCGATGAATATACCCCTTTCACCCGTCAATCTTATATTGGATTTCTCCGGCCACATCCATAACCTCGGCGATTTGCAAACCCGGCTCGGCCTTGCCGGCCATAATGCCCAAAGCACCCTGCAAGCCGCCTGGCGGCGCTGGGGCACAAGTCTGGCAGAGCATTTGGTCGGAGACTATGCCCTAACCATTCAAGATGAAACGCAGCGTCTGACCTACCTTGCCCGCGACGCTCTCGGCGTTAAGCCCTTATATTATCGAATCGATAACAGCCGACTCAGCCACGGCTTCAGCATTCCCGAATTGCGCCGCCGCTGCCCGCTGCCGGTTACTCCCGACATGGACTGGGCCGCCGCCTATATGCTGAACCTGTCGTTTAGCCAGACGGAAACCGCCTACAAGGAAATCCACAAACTAGCGCCGGGACACTGGCTGACTTGCAACACCGACGGTCATGTCCGCATCCAACGCTACCATGAGTGGCGCGACGATGCGCCGACAGCCACCAAACGCGATCCACGCTGGGTCGAAGCTTACCGGGAAGTTCTGGAGGAGGCGATCCGCTGCCGCATGGACCCGGACGCTCCGATGGGCACCGAAAACAGCGGCGGCATCGATTCGGCCACCATCACCGCTTATCTGGCCCATTTTCTCGGCGAACCGGGCGACCGCTTGCACAGTTTCGGCTTCGCCTATTGCGAACAAGAACCCGCCTATATTCTGGAAACCAGCCAAGCCAGTCGCATCGTTCACAATTATATTATCACTACCTGGATGGCCGATGACGAAGCCGTCTCGCTCGGACTAAACACGCTGGGTTATCCGCAAGAGCACCCCAACAGCACAGTACATATTCCGTTCTACCGGGAATGCGAACTGCGCGGCATTCACGCGCTGTTTTCAGGGTTCGGCGGCGACGAGGTCGTCACCCTCAGCGGCCACCACTTACGCAAAGAATTGCTCGACGGCGGGCATTACACCGCTCTATGGAATATCCTGCCGGGCAACCCATTCAAACGCACCTTACGCCTGCTGAAAACAGCCGCACTCGACCGCGCCAACTCCACTTATAACTCCACATTTCTGAAAGCCTGGCAGCAACGCTGGCCGTACCAATTGCTAAGGCCCGAAGTGGTGCAGCGCCTGAACCTTTACGAGCGCTATATGGAAACGGCCCTCTATGACGCGCCCTACCGGCGTATTAACGATTTTATTCTCCAACACCACTTGCGCCACATGCAACTCACCGCCCGCCTGGAAGACTGCACATTAATGGCCGCCGCCTATGGCGTGGACTACCGTTGGCCACTTTGGGACGCGCGTCTGGTGCAGCAATACCTGTCCACGCCCGGCATCGAAAAAGTGGGCCCCAAAGGCATCGGCCGCTACTTGCACCGGCGCGCCATCGACGGCCTCGTACCCAAACGGGTCGCTTGGAAACCTCACAAAGACATGGGTGAGAACTATCAGCCTGATAACATACACGTTGCCATTGCCCGAATGAACAATCTGGCTCGGCAGTTGGAAAGCAATCTGCACCCCGGCTTAATGGAACTTATCGACCAGGATAAATTCTGCCATCAAATCAAACAAATGGAACTAACATCGGCAGACGATATCTGCCGCCGCCTGTTCAGGCGCAATATAGGTTATATCCACTGGCTAAACAGGTGGCTGCATGATAACGACAACATCACAGGCTAGAAATTTATGGCACCATCAATCCAAACGATCGATCTAACGAACTATTACATGGCGGGACTTATCCTAGCGTTCTGGGGACTTACTTTCATCACGGCCTCGCTGACCGCGATGTTGATCTAGCCACCCGCAACCGAAGCAGTCCTGATCATTATCGGCTTGCTGGCGGCTGTCTCTAGCGCTGTATTTCGATTTAGCTCCCTGTCCTTGAGCGGCAAAATTCGCGAACTGGACAAATATCTGAATGTCGATGAGCAATGCTGGCTTGTGCCTAACAACTCTTCGATTTCTTTAACATTAAGAACTCATCGAAGCCCTGTTATTCCAAAAGGATCATATTAGCTAGAATCATGTATCTTCCGCCGCCAATGTAGGTGCGATGCGCTGTTTCACGACGCATTGTAGGGAGCACCAGAAGGAGTAGTACCCTCCCCTGGCAGGGTACTTGGTTTTGATCCTGTATGCGAATTTACGGCCAAGGTAGTCAGAAAAGGAGGACGATAAGGCAAGCGGTTAGAGACAGCCTGAGAATCCACCGACGAGGATGACAAGGCGAGCGTATCTTCGGATAAAGGGTGAGTCATTGTTTTTCTCCTTAATTTTCAATTAAAAGTCCGAATCAAACGATCCGGCAGATGGACAATACAAGTATATCGCAGGACGGCCTCATACCGGTTTTCTATTGTCAAAATCGAAAACCGGCAACAATAGATTACCGCATCCTAATGTTCCTCAGCGAGGAAATCAAGCCGCCCAGCCTCGCTTGCACGGCGGCCGTTCCCCAACCGAAATTGCCTTCCAACAATACCGGCCCCGAGGGGGCCGGCACCCAATCCCAGGCAATCGCACGAATATCCGGGAAGCCGTCATGCGCCCGGCAGGACAATTCGGCCAAGTGGGACCAATCCGGCAAGCGGCCGAGAGCTTGGGCAGCGGCTTGAACATTGAGAACGGCGTCGCGAACCGCCTGCTCGGCAATCAACCGAGGCTCTGGCGGCAAAAAGGCGCCGGTTTCGGGATGAATGGGCAGTATGGCGTAGAAAGTGTCGCCGTTGGCGGTTCGGCCCGCAGGCACTTCCAGCTCGGCGCTCAGACAATAACAAGCTGCGGCATCTTCGCCTGGATCGATCCTCCACTGGCTGATAAAGCGCACCGTGATGGTTTCCCGGTTGTAAGCCAGCGGCGCAAGATCGGGATGATTCGCCAGATAGGGCTGGATCAGCGCGCCATCCTTCGCCAATAACTCGCGCCACGCAGCCTCGACCGCCGTCGCCTCCGGCAACGCAGCGCCGCCGAAGGTTTGTCCTACAATGCCTTCCGGCGTGCTCCAGGCGGAAAAAGCCCCCGCCCCCCGGTTGCCGCTGTTGGTTTTACAGAACACACGCTCGTGCTTTTTGACCAGCGCCTCGAACCAAGGCGCTTCGCGGTACTCCCGCGCCATGGCGAGCGTCGTTACCACCGGCACACCATCTTCGGCCAATTCATCCGCCAAGTGCAATTTATCTTGCAGCCGCTTGATCGAATCCGCCTGCAAACCCAGCGGTTCGCTACGCCAAACATGATAAGCAAATGTTTCCGCATCGTAGATATAATCCAAAGCCGCATTAGGCGCGCGGTAGAGGCGGTAACGATAACTTTCCCAGGGCGGGATGCACCAGAACAACGCCAACTTCAAGATGCGCAGCCTTTGAATCCGTCGGGAAATACCCTCCTCTTGCTCCACTACGGACGCCATCCGGCGTAAGCTGCGCCGACAGGCGGGAACGGCATGCCAACAGACCCAGCGCAGCCATAGCCAAAATTCGGCCGCCAGCCAAAGCGGGCGGGGCCAGCGGTCTCCATGTTTCCACCACAGAGTACGGTGTAAATGCACCCGTTCGTCGGCGGACGGCCAAAGATAGGCGGGGCCGATCAAGCCGTGCGGCAAGCGACGTTGGATGAGCTCGCGCCGGACAACGCGAAGCATGCGTTTAAGTTTGCCGCCTGTTATCACAACGGACGTCCGTCGGCATCCAGGTAGCCGAAGCGGCGCATGACCTCGCCATGGTCGGCGATAATGCGGGCGATTTGTTCGGGGCTGAGCCTGTCGCGCCAAATCCCGCTCTTGCCGTGACGGAAAAAACGCTCGGCGCGAGGTGACTGTTCACAGAAACTTTTTTCCGTTTCCTGTCCAGCCAACTCTTCGAAGTCGCTGAAACGGATGGCCTTCTCAATGCGAACCGGATCGTCAGGCAAACCCAGAAACCGCACTGCTCCGGTAAAAGCCGCCACGGGATCGACCAGCATATCCTCGTAGCGAAGAACGTGACAGCTCAAAGTCGGCTCATCTACCCAACTCAGGACATGCCCGGACCAGCTTAGCAACTTCTGACGGACTTGGTCGGGCAACTGTTTACGCGACTCGCATAAGACATGCTGCTGATCCTCCATGCAGGCAATCGCTTTGTCTAGGCTCGAGCCAATATGGTTGGCGAAGGAGGACAAGACATCCAGAGGATTGCGCAAAATATAAAGCGCGCCGCGGGTGGCTTCGCGGCTGACCAGCGGTTCGTCGTCGGCGGTGAAAATATAAGCGTCGTGAATTTTATGATAAGTTATCTCGCCATCGCGCGAAGACCAACGGTAAACCTCGGGGCGCAGCCGTTCCACCTCGTCCGCGTCGAGATCGGCGCTGTCGAATCCCAACACGTCGTCTAGCCAGCCTCGATGACTGGCGAGACGACCGGTAGCCAGCTTGTTGATATCCACCGGTCTATCGCCATCCTCCAGTAGGTTTTGCAAGAAGACGCGAAACCAGGTATTGCCGGATTTTGGATAAGACGCCAGCCAATAAATACCGCTCATGATCAGGGATTTTCGGCAATATCCGCCAGCAAGCGGTCGATTAATCGGTCCAGCATAAAGCCGTTGTTGGGCCGCGCGACTCGGGCTAAGCGAATTCTATTCGCCAATTGTCCGCACTGTTTCATGTGTTCGGGCCGCAAGCCCATGCCATCGAGAAATCGTACCCGGTAAGTATTGTTGCGCAACGGCTGGAACCTTTGCAATCCCTGTATAGGTTCGATTAGAAATTCCTCGGTTACATTATTGCGGCCCAAGATATAAATCCAGCGGATCGGCAAGGGTAGAGTGCCGGGGGCCAGAGTAATAGGATAATTGAACTTTTCAAGATTCGGCCGGATTCGGCTCAGACCGGCGGTATCGATATTTAAACGCTCGGCCACGTTCTGCCACAGCTTAATACGCGGAAAGCCCGGCACGGCACGGCAATCGTTATCGACCGGCACCACATCGTCGGCGAGTATCTCATACCCGCGTTGCAAAAAACCTGCTGCCAGCGTCGATTTGCCCGCGCCGGAACGGCCGACGCAGACCATGCACTGGTCGCCGATCCGAATGGCATTGCCATGCAAAACCAGATGGCCGCGCTGGAGCAGTAAGGCACCGAAGACCGAACCCAATAAAAACACCCGAATACTGTCCTGGTCGATGCAGGGTTCGGGGGCGATGCGAATAGCGTTGCCGTTGCTAATCAAGAAGCGGGCGACTTGAGGCACTTGCAGCCACAGGCTTTCCGGTGTCGCCCAGAGGAACGGCCCTAATTGTTGGCCGTCCGCCAAGCCTTCGGGCGCTATCGATCCGAAATGGATTTTTACATCCGCCGGCTCGGCATTGCTTGTGTGCATAGGGAATAATTCGGGCAAATCGATCTCGCTGTCTATGGACAGGTTATAAGCGGTGTAACGCATAATGAAATAAATGAGAAAAATAAAACGATGGGCCGTTTGCTACCGCTTTGTTGCCCAACTGTAATTAGTGTGCTGTAATTTGGTGTGCCATTTTTACATTTAGGCATTCCGATGTCCACCGTCATGCCGTCAAATCCTTGGCCGCCCGAACTTTATCAACCTGTATAGCGTCTGGAATTAATATAGCGACGCATGGACTCGCTATCGTTCCCACGCTCCGGCGCTCATCTTTATACACAACTATGTCCAAGAATCGTCATACTGGCAGGGATGCCAGTATCCAGTGCCATGGATGGTAACTTGGCGACTCTAAAGACACTTGAGTAATACGAAGTTTCACCTCCCTGTGCCTGGATTCCGGCATCCCTGCCGGAACGACGGTATCTCGCAGATACTTGTGTATAACGACGAGCGCTCCGGCGTTGGAATGCAATGAGGGACGCTCCGGCGTCAATACTGTTGACTTAAGCAATACAAAGCCCTCTCCAGAGGGAGAGGGTTGGGTGAGGGGAAATTCAAATAAGGAAAAAAGCCTATTTAAATCCCCTCATCCCAGCCTTCTCCCTGAGGGCATAAGTATCTACATATCTTTTTCAATTTAAATCAAACGGTTACGAATACATGGTTGTTTTTAGTGCAAAAAATTAACTACCTCGGCTTAGAATTGACGCTCAATTTCAAACTGATTTTACTAAAATGTAAGCCCAAGCAATTGTTTTTCAATATTAAATAGTTGTGTAGATACTTATGCCCTGAGGGAGAAGGAGCCCGTGCGCTTAAGTCAACAGCATTGCGCTCCGGCGTCCCGTAC
>JAPLRU010000030.1:0-8525 GCA_026399025.1 Methylobacter sp. | reverse complement strand
TTAGCACTCACCCGTAGGGTGCCGGGCAGGAGAGTCCGGCATGATTAGGCTAGGATGAGGGGATCGAATAAGGCTTTTTCTCCTAACCCCAACCCTGTCGGCAATTGCTCATGCATTGCTCTACCTCCTGCATTGCTCTACCTCCTGCATCCTTGCAGTCGTCCAGCAGGAGAGGGAGCTATTTCGACTTATAACTCATTGTATTTATAATAAAAAATTTGTATAGATACTTATGCCCGCTGGACGAATTGCAAGGATGCAGGAGATACGACTCCACGGAAGGAGGAGGTAGAGCAATGCAGGAGCAATTGCCGAGAGGGCTTTGCATCGCTTTATCAACTGAGGTATCTAAATCGCCCTAGACCATATCCATTTTCGATTTGCGGAAAATCAAGACACGATGTTACCATGGCCCGCGCCGTAGCAGATCGGCTTTTCCATCTTCGGAAAGGCGCCAGTCTACGGCGAAAAATGGCTAATACGGAATGATGCACAACCAAGCCGCCTAAACAGAAATTAGGAGTATAAGGTATGCGCCGTTCCCAGCCGCTGTTCCACACCATTTCAATTATTCCCTACGTAAGGAGATGAAACCGTGTCAGATTATTTTTTAGGCGAAATTCGCATGTTCAGTTTCAACTGGGCACCGCAACACTGGGCGCTGTGCCAAGGCCAGTCGATGCTTATCCAGCAGAACGCGGCCCTAAACGCTTTGTTAGGACAAACTTTTGGCGGCAACGCTACCACCAACTTCAACCTGCCCGACCTGCGCGGCCGGGTACCCCTCTGCCAAGGCCAGTCACCTATCAGCGGCACCCTCTACCAACAGGGGGTCACCTATATCGGCGGTGCCGAAAGCGTGACACTCAACGCCACTCAGGTGCCGGCCCACACCCATACGGTCAACGCCATGTCGGCGCAAGGCTCGGCAGGACCGGCAGATGCTATTATTTCCAGCCTTAAAACCACCGTAGATCCGACCGTTTACAGCGCCGTCCCAACCAGCGGAGCGACCTTTCAGCCACTCAACGCCGGAACCGTTTCCCCGGTGGGCGGCGCGGCCCATAGCAATATGCAGCCGTTCACGGTAGCCAATTTCTGTATCGCCACGTCGGGCATTTTCCCAGCGCGCAACTGAGCCGGCGTCATCGCCCGTTTTCAATATTTAGTAAAGGAAATCAATTATGTCGCAATACTATGTCGGCGAAATCCGCTTGTTCGCGGGGAATTACGCTCCGGAGGGGGACTGGATGAAGTGCGAGGGCCAGTTGCTGAACGTCAGCCAATATCAGGCCCTGTTTGCCCTGCTCGGTACCACCTACGGCGGCAACGGCAGTACTACCTTCGCACTACCGGACTATCGCGGCCGCATCCCGGTCGGCCAAGGCACGGGCACCAATCTCACCGCCCGTACGCTGGGCCAGACCGGAGGCAACGAAACAGTTACCCTGAACGCTTCACAATGGGCGGCCCACAACCACAGTTTCAACACCCTGAATGCTGATGCCACGGCCAACGCTTTGCCGGCGAGCAGCAATAATATGGCTCATGCCAAAGGAATGAATGGCGTCCGAATTTACCTGAACGATTCGGCGCCGTCGCCTACCGTCTCCACCCTGGATGCGGTGAGTTACGGCTCCGCCGGGGGCGGACAGTCCCACAACAACATGATGCCGTCCCTGGCGATGACTTATATCATCGCCACCAACGGTCTATTTCCGACTCGCTCCTAACAACCCAATCATAGAGGAGACTTACCGTGGACGCATTCACCGGAGAAATCCGTATACTTCCCTACACCTTCGCGCCCCAAGCTTGGGCCGATTGCAACGGCCAGCAGGTAAATATCAGCCAGAACCCCGCTTTGTACGCCACTATTGGTATACAGTACGGCGGCGGCGGCAGCGGCAGCCAGGCCTACTTCAAGCTGCCTGACCTGCGCGGCCAGGTAGCCATCGGCACCGGCGCCGGACCGGGGCTTACCCCCCGTACTATCGCCCAGAAGACGGGCGTCGAATCGGTGGCCCTGAACATCAATCAAATGGCGCCCCATACTCATACGGTAACCGCCAAGGTATTGACCACATCGCCATCAACCAACACGAGCACCGCGCCAACCGCTACGTCCTGGTTGTCGCGCGCCGTTCAAATATCGGGGACGACATCCACGCCTATCTTTGCTTATACTCCCACAGGAACCCCCGATGTAACCCTAGCCGGCCAAGTCTTCGGTCCGGCGGGTAACGCGAGTCCGACAGCTCACGAAAATCGACAGCCCTATCTGCCGATGCGCTTCTGCATCTGCACCAACGGCTATTTCGCGGTCAATCCGGGCTAAGGCATGGGCAAGATCGACTCCGCGCAACGCTTTGCTTCGCCCGCCGGTTTGGCGGAGCGGGGCTATGTACTTCGCCCCGAGAAAGAGGAAGACCGGCCGTTTCTGGAAAGCCTGTATATTTCGGTGCGCCGGCCTGAGTTGGAGATGACCGGCTGGACGGAGGAAGCCAAGCTGGGCTTTCTCCGCCAGCAGTACTTCTGTCAGGATAAGCACTATGCGGAGGCTTATTTCGATGCCGAGTTCCTGATCCTTGAGCAGCAAGGGGAGCCGGTGGGCCGGCTCTACCTGCACCGCAGTCCGAGAGAAATTCGCATCGTCGATGTTTCCCTGATGCCGAAAGTCCGCAATCAGGGTTTAGGTACTCTCTTGCTGCAAGGCGTGTTTACCGAGGCCGAGGACGCGGGATTGATCGTCAGCATCCATGTTGAAAAGTTTAATCCGGCGCAAAACCTGTACCGCAGATTGGGTTTTACGGAAGTCTCGGAAAACGGCCCTTATTGGCTGATGGAATGGATGCCGTCCGGCCTAAGCTCGAATGAAGCACAAGCGGAATCCGGGTGAACGAGATCAGAATAGGCAGGCAATACAAAAAGCCGGAAAATCTTTTATAGCGAGTGGATAAGCAAAGTCTATCCACTCGCTTAATGAACATATCGAGATTTAAGGCGACTACCGAAAAAAACTCTTACGGCACGAAATAACTACTCACTCCCTAACGAAACATGAAGATCCTAACACTCGATTTTTTCACACCACACGTCAACACCATCTTTACCGCCCTGCTCGATGGCGGACTGGAGTTTCCTCTCACCCTGGCAGAGGCAAATCCGTTGAAGTCACATCCTTTTCCGGGCCAAATCCGGGAACCTTTCGATCTTCGCTTCCATGGCGAAAATTCCATCCTTCTGCACCAAATGATCCATCGCCTACGCCATGACGTGCTGGGCGAGCTGGAGATTTTCCTGGTGCCGATAGGCGAGGAAGCGGGACATTATATTTATCAGGCGGTTTTTAATTAACTTGCCACGAATACTCAGCGATACTTTTTTCAAACCCGCTTCCCTCGTCCGGCTAAAGAGGGAAGCAACAAGCTAAAACTCAAGGCGAAAGGAATAGCCTAACGCTCGAATGGCGATTCATGCCTATCGTCCCTGTGATCGGCATAAAGCCCGTTACGCTCGACATAATGCAAAAAAACTTGAGAGCATGGTCCAAACCGGTTTACCTCGCGCCAATGCAATAGCTCCCTACCTCTAAAAATCAATGCATCGCCAGGATTCAGCAAGAAACTGCAAGATATTTTTTCTCTATTTTCGACCCAAATCGGCCAAATAGCGCCTTCATAGCCCAAAGCTAAGGTTGCAGTTATTTCGCAAGCCTCCCTATCCCGATGCGGCTTCAGTTCATTGCCGATACGGTAACGGCGCGCATAGCTGTAAGTTTTATATACAGCTAAACCTGTATGTTTTTCGATTTTAGGCAAAAGATGTTCCAGTAATTTTTCGAACAAAATTTCCTTATAAAAGCTGGTCGATCCCGGTACTTGTTCATCTTTAGAATCTCCTCGCCCCATAGAGACCAACCTTTCGAAAAAACGATCATATTCTGATGTATTTATCAGTCCAGGCACCAATAAATAACCCTGCTGTTCGAATTTATTCATCTTTTTTTGTATTTGGCATATTTAATGACAGACGCATTTTGTGCATCGGTTTTAGTTTTATATTAACGTTTTGCATCATAACGAAAATACGTAAAGCTCGTGAAGTTACAGCGCTTTCAATTTAAATGAGTTACTAACCATTCAGCTTATGTCATCATTATTGCCTGCACTCCAGCCACACCATTGTTTTGATGCTTTTTAGTAATTAACTGAATTTGAAAACGCTGTAACTTTAAACTATATAATGATTCCGAGATAGCCCCATAAACAAGCTCTTGTTCCCTAAAAAGCAAAACATAATTAATCTTGTGTCACATAATACAACATACTGCAAACTCCCTATCTCTTTCGACATCGGCCGTTTAACCGACGATCTTAAGAAAATAAAAGAAACCGACTGGCTGGATCATTCCAATACCTCGGCGTATGACAATGCTTGGCGTTGCGTGCCGTTGCGCTCAGTGGACGGTAAATCGGACCATATTCTATCGCTTTCCGATAAGCATTATAAGGATACAACCCTTCTTAAACGCTGCCGGTATTTTCAGGAAGTCATCGATAGTTTCAAGTGCGAAAAAACTTCGGTTCGGTTGATGGCCCTGGGTGCGGGAAGCCGCATTAAAATGCATACGGATAAGGGAACCTCGTTCGAAGACGGCATCGCACGGCTGCATGTTCCGATTGTAACGACGCCTGACATCCGCTTTGCGATCGAAGACGAAGAAGTGCATTTTTCCGCCGGCTTTACCTGGTATTTGAATGCCGATTGCCTGCACGGCGTGAATAACGAAAGCCAAAACCCGAGAATACACCTGATGCTGGATTGCATTGTTAATCCGTGGTTGGAAAAAGTTTTTCAGGATGCCGGTTTTGTACCGAATGCTCCGCCCAAATACGGCGATGCTTCGATTAACGATAACAACGTGGGAGCGATTATCTCGAGTTTAATCGCCATCAATAATGAGCCTGCAAAACAGATGGCCGACAGACTGATTGCCATTCAAAAATCGGAAACAAGCTCATGAATGAAAATTTTTCCGCCAATGAGCGCGCACTGCTTCGCGGCAGGGATGTGCCGTTTGAACAATTGGAATCCCTGTCGGGTTGGTATCCGGTTGTAGCCAAGACCGATAAACTATGGTGGCGCTTCTTCGGCGAAAAACGCTTTAGCGAACCTTTTTTTTACGATAGTGTCTCCAGACTCAATCAGGATAACAGGCTCTGTGTGCAAACGGCTTTCAATGCGCTGGATGCATTCGAAAACTCGCCGGCGCCAACGGCTTTTATTTTTCATACCTCGCGTTGCGGTTCGACGCTGCTGTCGCAATTGCTCGCTTCCCTGCCCAGCTGCGTCGTAATGTCGGAACCGCCGATTATCGATTCCTATCTAAGCCTCTACCATGCCCAACCTGAACAAAGCGGCGCGGAAAAAACATTGCGACAATTGGTGGGGGCATTAGGACAAAGACGTTTCGCGGAAGAACGCCATTTTTTTATTAAACTCGATAGCTGGCACATAAACAGCCTTCCGCTGTTTCGCAAAGCTTTTCCCGATACGCCTTTTATTTTTATGTACCGAAAACCGGAAGAGGTGTTGGCGTCCCATCAACGGCAAAGAGGGCCGCAAATGGTGCCGGGTTTGGTAGCCCCTGCCCTGCTGGACTTGGATCCCGAACCGCTGGAGCCTGGTGAGCTGGACAAATATTCCGTGAAAGTGTTGAGGCACTTTTTCAAGGCGGCTTACGATCAGGCGAATGAGTTGATTTTGCTGAACTACAACCAGTTGCCGCAAATCGTCTGGACCGATCTGCTGGATTTGTTTTCAATATCGCCCGTTCCGGCAGAATTGGAGGCCATGAAAGCCCGCTCCGGTTCGCATTCGAAAAATGCGGATTTCACCGGCGATCCGGAACCGGCAGCGTATGACGCAAACATTGAATTATGCGCAACGGCCTCCCCTTATTACGAGAAGCTGGAGCAGTTACGCTTGGATCGAATGATTCGGACGATGTAAACCGTCGGCAGGGATGTAGGGTGCGGTGAGGGACGAACCGCACCGTTCTTCGCTCCATTGATGCGGTTCACTGCGCTCACCGCATCCTACATTAGGGTCAGATATCAATTAAATTCCCACTCTTTCTTGACGCCATCCGACAGGTCGTTCTGCCTTTTGGTTTTTCAATCTCATCCTTAAAGCGGTCATGACCTTAATCGTTTGATCTGTTCGGGTGTTAAGCCTGTTTTTTGAGCGATAGTCGCATCGTCCAATAGGTCCAGAAGATTGCGCGCGATGGTTTTTTGAGCCTCCTGCCAACCTTCTTGTCGTCCCTCTTGCAGTCCTTCTTGCAATCCCTTTTGCCACCCTTCATTTTTCGCTGTAGCTTCGGCGCTTTCTCGTATCATCCTTTGCATTTGTTGGTATTCATAAACCTCCAGCTCATTTTTATTCCAAATGCTTTGGGTTGCAATTTCAAAGGCTTCTTTAAAAACCGGCGTTTGAAAAGGTTCCGGAATATTATCGAGCTTTTCGGCGTTCTGAAGAAAATAAAGCCATTTATCCTCATCGTTTATTAAGGCCTGCAAGGTTTTTTTGAATTTTGGCAACTCGATAAAAGTAAACTCAAAATCAGCCAATAAATTTTGTTGCGTTTCGGTCTCCAAGATCAAATGACGGGTAATATATTTATTATTATCAAAAATGCTGAAATTCAAAACGCCGACAAAATAAACTTTTTCGAGAACCGAATAATGTTGCCCGGCGCCAAGTTGTTGCACATAACTTTTAGCCGTGTAATATAAAGATCTTTTAGCGAAAGCCGCATCTTTTTGCACTTGCATTTCCACGATGAAATGCTGCCCATCTTGATCGGTCGCCCGAACGTCTAAAACAGTATCCTTTAGCTCGGCTATTTTGGGGACTTGATAAGGATTTGCCAATGTCACGTCGACTATGGCTGCAGGTAGATCAAGAATGGAATTTAAAAAACCTATCAGCACATTTTTATGATCTTCGCTGCCGAAAATTTTCTTAAAGGCAAAGTCAGTGGTGGGGTCGGCGAATTTCATCACGTGCCTCTATAATATGAATAATCGGGGCGGGTATAAATTAAGTATCCACTCTTTCTTTACGCCACCCGGCAGGTCGCCCTGCCTTGTGTCTATAATACCTATTTTTTTATACATTAATTAAACAATTTAGGTCAGCGTCCGGCTGATATTGCACTTCGGAATAAGCGGCTATTCCTGATTATCCCCGATAGGCTTAAATAGCCCATCCATTCGGAAAGCCGTTTGCTTGACTTCTTCGGAAGCAAACCGATAGCTGTCACCACCATAGGGCAAGCCTAATAAATCCAAGGCCAACTGCGGACAGCGTAGAAATAGGCGATAGAATAAGAGGTCGGTTTTCATAAGTCCAAAGCCGGCATCTAATAAGGATACGCTGACATTTTACTCCGGCTTTTGAGCAAGTTAGCGCGGTTCTCCATGTGACAATCAGTCATTATTATGAAAGCCACTCGTCTGGCAGATGATCAACGATAATGTTCCGTAAACAAAGTAAAGAGTAACTACATCAATGCGATGTTGAATAAGACACAGGTTAAAAATTGATAAACAATGATCCCATAATTAAATGATGCATGGTGTTATTGGTATGGGTCGCATCGTCCAGATATTGGTTAAGATACCCGCCTTCAGCCCGGAAGTTTTTATTGAAAGTCCAGCCCAATCCTGCAAACGCGCGGTTTTGATCGAAACCGGATTGTCCGCCGAATTTGGTTGAATTAACCCGGATAAAAAACTCGTCCCAGGTAATCAGGCTTAAACGCGGCTCAAACTCCAGAGGATGCATAAATCGGATCATCTGACGCGGCCTGAAACGCACATCATCGCCTTTGATGAAGTTGGTTTCGAATAGGGTTCTAAAACTAAGCGTACCGACGCTGGTGGGCATGACATAGCGAAATGCCGGCCAGACATCTTGCTGGGACACATAGCTCTTCCCGACATTTTGGGTTGGTAGCCAAGTATAGCCCGCCCAAATAGTGGCCCGGTCGCTCAGCGAATAGCCGACAGCCGTGCGCACCATGCCTTGATACCAATGCTTCCAATCGTCGTCGAAGCGGGATTGACCCTCCAACCAGATACGTCCTTTTTCCAATTTAGGATCCAGCACTTTCAAGCTGCCCTCGCCTACGATTTGCATCCAGCTACCGGCGTCCTGAAGCAAATCGTCCGCCGCCATAGAGGCGGTGCTGATAGAACTCAGCATGACTGCGCAGATTTGCCATAGTTTGATTTTTTTCTTAATCATAATGTTTTTCCTGTTGTGACTTTTAATGGGTTATCAATACAAGTGTACGTTCCGCAGGTCGGATTAACGATAGCGTAACCGCAATCTTATCGGCTGTGTCGAGTTACGTTATCCCGCTACGCTCAATAAGCTAATCCGACCTACAAACTAATAGTTCCCACGCTCCGGCGTGGGAATTCAGTCCGCAACGCTCCAGCGTTGCGGGACGC
>JAPLRU010000051.1 GCA_026399025.1 Methylobacter sp. | reverse complement strand
TTCGGTCGGAAGATTATGCCAAGGCCTATTGCCGCATTTCAAGCTATTTGCAAACTATGGCAAATAAGGGATATAACCCGCTCATTGCTGTGCAATTGGCTTTGGCGGGTAAGTTTGATATTTAGGGGGCGAGTAGTTACCTTTTTCTTTAGTAATTCGACTAAAATATTACACGTCCATAAATGGGAATTTAACCCTACCCCAACCGATAACCACCTACCCAGCGGTTAAGACACTATGCAAATGCTAATCAACGTTCCCGTTTACCCAAAGCCCTTATCCAACAGCGCATCAAAGAGCTTGAAGAGCACTTAAAAATCAAGAAGCGCAGCAATCGCAAAAGAGCGCTTCCAGATGGAAGAAAATGGTGCAACGTAAAGAATCAAAGTCGTTTGATTTGGAAGACTACACCGGTACTTTTAATCGGGACAGGCAAGAGTTTAGAGAATCTTTTACTTTTTCTATTAATGCTGAATGAGAGCTTGAAAACTGGACACTATAATTGCTTGCGCCGGTTTCCAAAGTCCCGGTATCCTCTTCAAATATGGCCGGCAATGGTCTGATCTCCCCCTACTAACAGCGAGGCACTACCGATGAAAGCCGAACCCTGCACCTACACCATTTTTGGCGCGACCGGAAATCTGTCCCGGATTAAATTAATGCCTGCGCTGTATCGTCTTGACGCCGCCCATCGCCTGCCGGAAGGCACTTGCATTCTGGCGATAGGCCGCAGACCTTGGGACCGGGCAAGATGGCAGGCGGAAGTCAGGCAAATGCTTGAAGCTAAAGCGCCGGGCGATGTCGATGAAACCGTGTTTCAGCGTTTTAGCGAACGCCTGTATTATCATCAAGGCGATATAACGGAAGCGCAGTGTTATAGCGCATTGGCCGATAAGCTTAACCGGGAAAGCCAATTTTCTAAAAACATCGCGTTTTATCTTTCGATAAGTCCTTCGGACTTCGGCACGGTCATGGAGCTGTTAAGCAATAACCATTTATTCGATGAAGAACACGGCTGGCGGCGGGTCATTATCGAAAAACCGTTCGGTTACGATCTGGACAGCGCTCAGGCTTTGCAAAAACGCATCAGCCGCTATTTAACCGAAGATCAAATTTACCGCATCGATCATTATCTGGGTAAAGGCATGGTGCAAAACGTGTTGGTGTTCCGTTTCGCCAATGTAATGCTGGAGCCGCTATGGAACCGCAATTATATCGACCATATCCAGATTACCCATTCCGAAGACATCGGCATAGGCAGCCGCGCCGCTTACTATGACAAGGCCGGTGCGATGCGCGACATGCTACAAAGCCATTTGCTGCAATTGCTGACATTGGTCGCAATGGAGCCGCCGGTTTCGATGGAAGCCGAATCCTTGCGTGACGAAAAAGTCAAAGTGTTAAAATCGATCCGTCCGATTCCCCGAGAAGCCGTACACGGCCATGCCTTTCGCGCTCAATACGGCAAAGGCCGCGTCGGCGGCGAACAAATCAACGGCTATTTGCAAGAAGACGGTATTCCGGCCAACAGCATCACCGAAACCTATGCCGCGCTAAAACTGTATATCGACAACTGGCGCTGGCGCGGTGTGCCGTTTTACTTGCGCACCGGCAAGCGCATGGCCAAGGCGCAATCGGTGATTTCGATTTGTTTTCGGCATCCGCCGTTGCAGTTTTTCCACGGTACTCAGGTGCAATGCATGAACCCTAACTGGGTGCTGCTGGGCATACAGCCGGAAGAATGCATCCGTATTGAAATGACGGTAAAAGAACCCGGCCTGGAAATGCGCACTCGCACCAGTAGTTTGGACGCCAGTTTTCTTCAGCAGAATGAAAAGGCCATCGACGCTTACGAAGACTTATTGCTGGACGTGTTAAAAGGCGACCGCTCGTTATTTTTGCGCTTCGATGAAGTAGAATACGCATGGCGCATCGTCGATCCGATCCTGCAAACCTGGGCCATCGAGCGTGACTATATCGTCACCTATCCGGCCGGTTCGTGGGGACCGGAAGACAGCCGCCGCTTATTCGATAAAGAAAGCCAATCCTGGCGCAGCTCATTAACCCCGGAGTGTAACTAAATGCAAAACAACAGCCGCTGGCATTATCTGGAAAACGCAGAACTGGTTGCAGATGCGGCCAGCCAACATATTCTTAATACCGCAACATCGGCTATTTCGGAACGCGGCAAATTCAAGCTGGTGCTCGCCGGCGGCGGCACCCCGGAAAAAGTCTATCGATTGCTAGCCGAGTCTGTTGCGGATTGGGCTAACTGGATTATTTATTATGGCGATGAGCGTTGTCTGCCCGTCGATCATCAAGACCGGAACAGTTTCATGGCAACAGAGGTTTTGTTGCAAAAAGTGGCTATTCCGGCAAATCAGATATTTACCATGCCCGCCGAACTTGGTCCGGAAAAAGCAGCCGAAAGCTATAGGCCCATCATCGCCGAGGCCGGACAATTCGATATGGTTTTGCTGGGCATGGGCGAGGACGGCCATACTGCGAGCTTGTTTCCCGTCCATCGGCATCCGCAAGACGAACTGGTGCATGCGGTTTATAATTCGCCGAAACCGCCGCCGGAGCGGGTTTCGATCAGCGCCAAAGCCTTAAGCAATACCCGTGAACTGATCTTTTTGATCACCGGCGCGAATAAACAGGAAGCCGTCAAGCAGTGGCGTTCAGGTCAGGATTTGCCGGTTGCGATGATTGTTCCGGAACATCCTATCGACATTTATATCGATAGCGATGCGTATAAGCCGTAGGCGCTAAGCTAGCGCCGGCGCAGCTATCGTTCCCACGCTCGGGCGCTCATCTTTATACATATGTGCTGCGGTACATCGCCATTTTCATCGTTCCCACGCTCCGGCGTGGGAATGCAGTGGTAGACGCTCCAGCGTCCCGCAACGCTGGAGCGTTGCGAACTGAATTCCCACGCCGGAGAGACTGTGAAAGTATTATCAAAATCGGTTTAAAAAACTCTTCACCACGAAGGCACGAAGAGCACGAAGGAAAAATAATCATTTAATTCAGTGTATTGAAAACTTCGTGTCCTTCGTGTCTTCGTGGTGAGTGCTTTTGCTTTTGTTCTAAAACGAATACTTTCACAGTCTCCGGAGCGTGGGAACTATATCTAAGTTGCTTTCTTTAGTGCATACCCAAGCAGGCGCTTTGGAACGAGCGTAAATCTCTTAATGCACCACAAAGACACCAAGTTTAGTTTCTATAGCCTTCGTGCCTTCGTAGTGCAAGCCCTTAAAATCTTAAATTTATTTGTTATCAATGAAGCGATTAGTTCTGTTGTTAATGTTGACGCCGATTCCGGTGTTGGCTGAACCGCCCTCAAACCCGACCGACCTGCATCTGCGCGCGCAACTGAAAGCGCGGCAAAGCACGCTGATTTCCAGCGAAATAAGCGCCAGAATCAGCCAACTTAAACTGCATGACGGCGAACGTTTTGCGGCGGGACAGGTTCTGGTGGGTTTTCACTGTAATCTTGAGGAAGCGCAATTAACTAAAAGCCAAGCGACGCTCGGGAAAAAACTGAAAACCTACGAAGTCAATCAGCAACTGGAAGCCCGGCGTTCAATCGGCGCTTTGGAACTTGCGGTGTCTAAAGCCGAGGCCGAAGAAGCCAACGCCGATGTGCGCATCACCCAAGCCATGCTGGATCGTTGCGTAATCCATGCGCCGTTCGCGGGCAAAGTCGCGGAAGTTATCGCCCGTCCTTATCAATCGGTACGTCCCGGCGATCCGCTGCTGGAAATTCTTGACGACAAAGACCTGGAAGTTGAATTCATGGCGCCGTCCCGATCCATGCCCAATTTGACTACCGGCAAGCGCTTTCGCGTTACGCTGGATGAGGTCGCCAAGTCTTATCAGGCTGAGATAACCCGGATCGGCGGCAAGGTCGATCCGGTCAGCCAAACCATCAAAGTCTACGGACGTATTATTGACAAAGCCGACGAGCTGTTGCCCGGCATGAGCGGCGCTATTGAGTTTGTAACCAACCCGTGAACGAACATCCCTATCCCGGTCATCATCTGCTAAGACTCACCTTATTACTGCAACTGGAGTCGCGCGCGCGGCTGGCTCCGGCTGAGGAATTGCCTTACGTCATGGTCAACGAGAGCAGCGAGCTGTTTCCTTATCGGCAAGCTGTGCTTTGGCGTAAGGAACCGGCCCGATTGGTCGCAGCCTCCGGCGTCGCGAGTTTGGACAAAAACAGTCCTTATGCGCTTTGGTTAATGCCGATGTTGCAGGCTTTCTCCGACGATCCGCGTGCCGAATTAATCACGGCTTTCGATGCCGGCGACCTGCCGCCGGAACTTGCTCGGGACTGGCCGGATTGGGCGCCCGAATTCGGCCTGTGGGTGCCCTTACCCGCGCCTTCCGGAGGTACTCATGTGCTGGCGTTTTTTAGAGATACGCCCTGGAACGAGGCGGAGATCCATTTACTCTCTTACCTGACCGAAACCTACGGTTACGCGCTGGCCTTGTCCGAAGCCGCCAAACCGGCTAAACCTTGGCGGCAGCAGGTTCGCGGACACAAGCGTCAGCTGGTTATCGGCGCGCTGGTGTTGGCGGCGGCTTTTTTCCCGATTCGGCAATCGGTGCTGGCCGAGGCGGAAGTCATCGCACATCAGCCGAATATGGTGCGTGCGCCGCTGGAAGGCGTGGTGGAATATTTTTATGTGCAACCGAATGAACAGGTAAAAGCTGGGCAAAAGCTGTTTTCGCTGGATATGACCCAATTGCAAAGCCGTCTTAAAGTGGCCCAGGAAACCCGCGATATTGCTCAAACCGAATACCTGCAAGCTACCCAGCAAGCGCTGCTGGACCCTGCCGCGAAAGCCAAGTTGGCCGGTTTAAAGAGTAAATGGGACCAACAGGCGGCCGAGGTCGATTATGTGCGCAGTCTGTTGGAACGCTGCACCGTCACCGCCAACCAGGACGGCGTCACCGTATTCGACGACCCGAACGATTGGCTCGGCCGTCCGGTTACGCAGGGCGAAAAAATTCTGGCCGTGGCCAATCCGCAAGCGGTCGAGTTGGAAATTCGCCTACCGATGGAGGATTTAATAAGGCTGGAAGCGGGCAGCGAGGTGCTGTTTTTTTCTAACGTGACGCCGCATCGTCCGTTACAGGCCCATCTGACTTATTTCAGTTACCGCACCAGTCCGACCCCGGCTGAAGTAATGGCTTACCGGCTCAAGGCCGAGTTTAGCGATAGCGCCCAACTGCCGCGCTTGGGTTATCACGGCACCGCCAAGCTTTACGGGACACGGCGGCCTTTTTTATTATGGCTGTTGCGTAAACCTTTGCGCACCGCACAATTATGGTTGTCGTGGTAACGGAAAAAATCGAATGGCCGGTATTGCGGGAAGATTTGGCGCTTTATCCGGGGCCTAGAGCGCAAGACGGCGCACCGACCTGGACTTTGCACGATCCGGCCGCACATAAGTATTACCGGCTGGGCCGGCTGGAATTCGAATGTTTACAGCATTGGTCGTTGGCCGATCCGGAACGCATCGCGGAGGCGATTGAGCAGACTACGCCTGTGCATGTGCAAGCGCCTGAAATCGAGGCGTTCGCCGATTTTCTTGATACCCACCAGTTAGCCAAGCCGCGCGGTGCGGAAGCCGGCAAGCGTTTGGCCCAGCTGAAAAAAGCGTCAGAGACCGGTTTTTGGCTCTGGTTGTTACATAACTACCTGTTTATGCGCATTCCGCTGTTGCGCCCGGATGCTTTTTTAAAGCGGACCTTACCTTCAATCAATTGGATGTTCCAGCGCCGCTTTGCGGTGTTTTTGCTGGTCATTGTCATCTTGGCGGGCTATTTAGTGGCCCAGCAGTGGAGCACATTCAGCCACAGTTTTTTATATGTAGTGACGCCGGAAGGCATGCTGACCACGGCTGTCATGCTGTCTTTATCCAAAGTGGTTCATGAGTTGGGACACGCTTTCGCGGCCAGCCATTTCGGCTGCCGGGTGCCGACCATGGGTTTTGCGTTGATGTTGGGTTTTCCGGTGTTGTGGACCGACGTAACCGATGCCTGGCGTCTGCCGAATCGTCGGCAGCGCTTGCTTATCGATGGCGCCGGGATGCTTGCCGAATTGGCGCTGGCCGCTGTTGCGACCTTGTTATGGGCGGTGCTGCCGGACGGAGCGTTGCGTAGCGGCGTTTATGTATTGTCCAGCGCGACTTGGCTGATTACGCTGGCGATTAATCTCAACCCGTTCATGCGCTTTGACGGCTATTATTTATTTGCCGACGCTCTCGATATTGCCAACCTGCAAGACCGCTCGTTCGCTTTAGCGCGCTGGCATCTGCGGGAAAGCCTGTTTCGCTTCAATTTATCGCCGCCTGAGGTTTGGCCGAAAGATCGCCACCGTTTACTGATCGTTTATGCTTATGCGACCTGGATTTATCGCTTACTGCTGTTTACCGGCATCGCTTGGACGGTTTACCATTTTTTCTTTAAGGCCTTAGGTCTAGGGCTGTTCGCCGTTGAAATTATCTGGTTTATACTGCGGCCCATGATTAAAGAAATTATCGCTTGGCGAAAACTCTTCAGCACTTATTCATTACCCTTGCGTCCTTGTCCCGCTTGGCTGCTGCCCCTTATCGCCTTGGCCGTGTTGTTCATCCCTTGGCAGGCGCATTTGCTGATTCCCGGATTACTGCGTGCCGAAGCGGAGTTCACCTTGTACAGCACCGAACCGGCACAGGTTAAACGGGTGCTGATACAGGAAGGCGATATCGTCGAGGCCGGTCAGATCCTGGCGGAACTGACGTCGCCCGACCTTGATTTTCGGATTGCCGCCGCCGAACGGCATTGGGCCGAACTCAGCCAACAATTGGAAGCGCAAAGTCTGGAACTGGCTTTGGCACGGCATAATCCGATGGATATGGAAGCGTTGCAATCAACCTTGGCGCAACTGGAAGGCCTGCGTGCCGCGCATGAACGGCTTACTTTACGCGCCACCTTCAAAGGCCGGGTCCGGGATTTGGCAGAGACCTTAAGGCCCGGCGAATGGTTGGCCAAGGACGAAGCATTGGGGACTGTGGTCAGTACCGCTATGCAAGTGATCGCTTATGCGGAAGAGGCCGACCTGGAACGTTTACAACCGGGCGCAAAGGGCCGTTTTTATCCGGATGGCGGTGATTTTCCGGAATTTCCGGTGCAGGTCATCGGCATTGACCGAACCGGCAGCCGTCAATTGGCGCTGGCGGAGTTGTCCTCACGCTACGGCGGAGCCATTGCGGTACGCGAAGACGGGCAGCATCACTTGATTCCCGAGCAAGGGGTTTACCGCTTGCTGCTGAAAACCGAAAATGCTTCATCAACGCTCCCCATTACCGTGCGCGGCAGACTGGCGCTGAATACGCCGCCGGAAAGTCTGGCCGGGCGCGTGATGCGTTCGGCGGTGGCGATAGTGATCAGGGAAAGCGGCTGGTAGCGTTTTGCTGAAGCTGTTATTTTTGTATGCTGGAAATGATTATAGATACCTTAGTTGATAAAGCGACGTAAAGCCCTCTCCAGCGGGAGAGGGTTGGGTGACGACTTGCATGGATGCAGGAGGTAGAGCAACGCAGGGAGCAGTTGCCGAGGGGGATCTAAAATAAGGAAAAAGTTATTTATATCCCCTCATCCCAACCTTCTCCCTGAGGGAGAAGGAGCAAATGTCGCTATATTAACTACGGGCTCTATAATGGAACACGGATGACGCGGATGGAACAGATGTACACGGATTTTTTAAACTATATCCATGCTCTTAATCAGTGAGTATCCGTTTAATCCGTGTCATCCGTGTTCCATTTCTTTTTTCGCTGAATAGTGATGTGATTTTTAGATTTGCGGCATCCCTTATGGCCGTGTACCCGGCTCTCCAGCCCTTTATTAAAACTCATAACAAAAGCGCCGTCTCCTCCTGCAACAGATTGCTCAAACTGGCAAACTCAGCCAACGATATATTTTCCGCCCTCAGCGTCGGATCGATATTCAGGGCCACAATATCTTCTTCCGCTATCAGTTTTTTCAGCGAATTTCTCAAGGTTTTGCGCCGTTGCGAAAACGCCTGAGTGACTACCCGGTTAAGTTTACTCACCTCGTTAACCGCAACCGGCGGCTGCCTGTGCGGCACCAGCCTGACGATAGCCGACATCACTTGCGGGGCCGGATCGAAGCTTTCCGGCGGCACTTCGAATAACAATTCGGCGGCGCAATAATATTGCATCATCACGCTCAATCTGCCGTATTTTTTGCTGCCCGGAGCCGCGCAAATCCGGTCAACCACTTCCTTTTGCAGCATGAAATGCATGTCTTCAATGCAATAGGCGTTATCGAGCAAATGGAACATCAACGGCGTGGAAATGTTATAGGGCAGATTGCCGATGATACGCAGTTTTTCGTCCCCGTCGGCCAGCGCCGAAAAATCGAACCTTAACGCATCGGCGCTGTGAATTTGCAGGTTAGCGTATTGCTTGAATTTTTGCTTCAGCAAAACCACCAAATCGCGGTCCAGTTCGACCACGTCCAAGCGCAGGCCTTGGTTTAATAAAGGCTCGGTCAATGCGCCCTGCCCCGGCCCGATCTCAACCCAGTGCTGATTCGGCTTGGCCTGAATGCTGGAGATGATAGAGTAAATAATGCTGTAATCATGAAGAAAATTCTGACCGAAGCGTTTGCGCGGAGTATGTGCCATTTTAGTGTGTAACCATGGTTAATGCGGTTTGCAATGCGAACTGTAGACTGCCCAAATCGGCCTTGCCGGTACCGGCCAAATCCAAAGCGGTGCCGTGATCAACCGAGGTACGGATAATCGGCAGTCCCAGCGTAATATTAACAGCCTGCCCGAAGCCTATATGCTTAAGTACCGGCAAGCCTTGGTCGTGATACATCGCCAACACCGCATCCGCCGTGTCCAGGTATTTGGCGGTGAACAGCGTATCCGCGGGTAACGGTCCCTGTAGATCCAGGCCCTGCTTGCGAAAACCATCCAGTACCGGCTCGATAATGTCGATTTCTTCCCGGCCCAAATGACCGTTTTCACCGGCATGAGGATTCAGTCCGCACACCAGTATTTTCGGCTTAGCGATGCCGAAACGCGAGCGCAGCTCTTGATTCAGTATCCGAATCACCGTGCGCAAGCGGGTATGAGTAATGGCTTGACTGACTTCCGCCAGCGGCAAATGCGTCGTCACCAAGGCGACCCGCAAACCCGGCGTCGCCAGCATCATCACCGGATAGCCGCCGGTAATGCCTGCAATAAATTCGGTATGACCGCTAAAGGGCAAACCCGCATCGTTGATAACGCCCTTATGCACCGGTCCTGTGACCATCGCGTCAAAAGTACCGTCCATGCAACCTTTAGCCGCCTTGGTGATGGCTTTTAACACAGCGCGGCTGTTGCCCGGATTTAATTGTCCGCATTGAACCGGTTCCGCCGGTTCTACCGGCAATATCGTCAGGCATCCGGCAGTTTGAGCTTTAGCCGGCAGAGTACTGTCGAATTCTTTTATTTGAATTGACAAGCCTAATTGTTCAGCGCGTTGTTTTAATAATTTCGGACCGGCTATGACAATGATTTGACAGGGTAAATTCTGTTGCGCAAGCTGAAGGCAAAGATCGGGGCCGATGCCCGCGGGTTCTCCGGGAGTTAATGCGATGCGCGGTAGGGGTAGCCTGATGGTCATCTGAAAGCTGGGATAAAAGTGGGTGATTCTACAACATAACGGCTGAGAGTATTTTAAAAAACACGGTCTGGTGACAGGGCAAACGCATTAAAACAGTCAGCTAAAGCATGAAAATCGTCGTTCAATGCGGACTTGTCGTGTTATAGAGTCTAAAGTGAATAAAGCGACATCGTTCCCACGCTCCGGCATGGGAATGTCGAAGTACCGCTCTAGCGGTACGGGACGCAGGAGCGTCCCTCACTGCGTTCCCACGCCGGAGAGACTGTGAAAGTATTATCAAAATCGGTTTAAAAAACTCTTCACCACGAAGGCACGAAGATCACGAAGGAAAAATAATTCTTTAAACTCAATGTATTGAAAACTTCGTGTCCTCGGCAACTGCTCCTGCGTTGCTCTACCTCCTGCATCCATACAGTCGTTCGTGCCTTCGTGGTGAATGCTTTTGCTTTTGTTCTAAAACGAATACTTTCACAGTCTCCGGAGCGTGGGAACGATAGCAAAGCACATCATAATGGTATTTTTAAAAACGCATTATCCCTAAGTTGTTCCGCCGACAAGCCTAAGGGGATAGACCGTTAAGGGCCGGGGTAATGACTTTGCGGAAAGTTAAATTGATGCGTCCTTCTGAGACGTTTTGATCGATAGGAAGACTGTGCAGCCAATGATGTTGAAAGTTCGGCTGCATAATTAACAAAGTGCCGCTACGCAACAAGACCCGGCCATTTTCCGAAGATTTCTTATGCCGGAATTCAAATCGGCGTTCCGCGCCGAAGGTTACTGAGGCGATAAACGGTTGCTCGCCCAGTTCCGCTTCGTTGTCCGAATGCCAACCGACATAATCGTTGCCGTTTCGATACAAATTAACCAATACCGAATTAAAGGAAAAATTCAGGTAGGTCTCGATTTGGCTTCTAAGATCGGACAGCACCGGCGTCCAGGGTCGGGTTTGCAGCAGGTTGTTACTGTAGCTGTAGCGAATTCCCGGATCGGCATGCCAAGTTTGCAATCTGGGCAGAATGAACTGCCGTCCGGCGACAGTATAGCGATTATCGGGCCACTGATGTTGGTGCCGTAAATGCCGATAGATGCGTTCGCATTCGGCGGCATCGTAAAAACCGTCAATAATCTCCAGCTCCGGGCAACTCGCCATCGGTCGAGTCATTTAAGATTGAGCTTTAACATGCGCGGCCAGCGCGCTGTCCATGGTGCTTACATGCAGACCGAACCATTGCGGTAGACGGTCTTTGATAAACAAGTGGCCAAAAGCAATCAGACCTTTATCAACCCGCGATTTAAATTGCTTGAACTCTCCGAGAACGCGTTGATGCTCGCCTTTATGCTCGGTTTCTCCCGGATAAGAGAACTGTTGCATCAACTGGTTTTCCCGATCGAAATGCTGTTCGGTATGTTCGTATAATTGCTGGAACAAGGCCGGGAAATCCTTGTTATCGGCGGCGTCCAGCCGGTTTAGTAAGCTGATGAACTCATCATGATCGGTGTCGATTTGGTCATGCCCGACGATATGTATATCGGTTTTTTCAATCAATGCCATCTTTTATTTACCTCATTTATTATGATTGCGTCAGTTCTCAATCTTCGGATCGGCAACCCGGAAGCGGCTAATTCAAACGGTAACCTTCTTCCATCAAGACCCGCTTAACCACCGGACGCTCAAGCATCAGGCGATAATGCTTTAAACAGTTTTCCGGCAGCGTAATCCCGGTTTTGTCGGCCCAAAACTCGACATAAAACAATGCCGCATCGGCAATGCTGAACGTGTCGATGACATAGCCTTGAGCCGACAAACTGTCGTTAACAATCGCAAATGCACGCTTAACAATGTCCATGCCCTGGGCTTTTACCGCTTCAAAATCGGCTTCGCGCAGCGCGAACTTGTCGGTGGTGAAAATCCTGGCAAAGCCCTGGCCGTGAATCGTGCCGACCGCGTAATCCATCAACTCAATCACGCGAGCATCGCCGTCCGGGTCGCCGGGCAACAGTTTGGCTTTGGGATAGCTTCGCGCCAGCCAGTAAGCGATTGCTTGAAACTCGGTCAATGCGCTGCCGTCATTGCGTACCAGCGTCGGGATCGTGGCTTTCGGGTTCAGCGCCAGATATTCCGGCGTGTTGTGATCGCCGTTCATTAGATTGACCAAATGCGCTTCGAAAACCAGGTCCAGTTCTTCCATTAAAATATGAATGCCGGTCGTGCAGGAACCCGGCGTTAAATACAATTTCATTCGATTTTCCTGTGTATTTTTGAATGGACTGCGCTACCGGCATTCCAGAAAATGGCTGTTAACGGCTACAGCAAAGTGTTGCCAAAGCCCGGCGATGTCCCGCTTTACTTCGTTGACGTAAGCTTTGTCCGGCTTATGTTCGTCGGGAAAATTGGATAGTGCGCAGGAGGTGCGGTGTTTATCGACCACAAACAATAAAAAATCGTCGATGAATCCGTCGAAAGCGCTCAGCGCTTGCTTGGTTAAATCCGATAACCCTTTGTTAACCGGACTCGAAGTACTATCGAACGGCAGTGTTTGAATAAAAGCCAGCGCGTCGTTATAAGTGTGTTCTAAAACGGCCGGCACATTGCGTTGAAAGCAGCCGTTCCATTGTTGCCGCGAAAGATCTTGGGCGAGTAACTGTTCGTAGTGTTTTTTCAACAGCGGTTTTTGTTCGGCGATATAGCGGCAGAATTGAGCGATACTGTCGGCGTTGTTCGGTTCGTTCGTCATTATGAATATCCTTCGGTTAATAATTCGCCCTGACCGTTTTTGCTTTAAGTGAACGATTTAACATTGGGAGGGCGTGAATTCATTCGTGCTTTTAATTTGCCACTGCACGAATGAATTCGTACCCAGCATCAATCAACTCATCCCGGTTTAATTGGCAGGGCGAAAACATTAATTCAATTTCTCCAGCAAGCCCGGCTTAATCTGTTCCAGCCAGCCGATAATCCGGGCCGTGGTCATTTCCGGCTGACTATGATGATCCAGCACCAGGCCGACAAATTTATCGTCGATAACCGAGTGCGAGCGGGTGAAATGATAGCCTTCGGTACTCCAGGCTCCTATAACCTCGGCGCCGTAAGCAACGCAATGCCGGTACAAATGAATCAGGGAGCCGGCAAAGCGGTCGTAATATTTTTGTTGATTACCCAAACCAAACAGGGCTATCCGTTTCCCGGACAAGTCGGATTCGTCCAGCCGGAATAAAAATTCTTCCCAGTTGCCGTATTCACTGCCTGTCGTTCTACCCGGCAATTCTCCGACCCCGTAACTGGGTGTTCCCAGAATCAGGGCTTTATAGTGCAATAATTCCGACACTTTTGCCTGATTCACATTAGCCGGTTCACTGGCAATGTCATCGCCTAAAACCCTATACATGATCTGAGCCATCGCTTCCGTCATGCCTGTCTCAGTACCGTAAAATATTCCGATCTTGTTCATAATGAACCCCAAGTTAATTGCCGGTTAATGCCCAGCAATATTTAAACCAACACCGGTTTTATCGGGTAAAACGGTCGTTAGCCCGCTTCAGCAGCAATACAGGCTGGCGATTCATCGGATAAGCTGCGGTCTTTTCCGGTCATCTTAGTAACAATATGACCGAAGCATGGATGGTTTTGTTACAAAACAACAGTGCGCGACAATGACGCCCGGTTCAGGAGAGCACTTTCAAGCATTATTCCTTAACGCGTTATCTTCTTATTAATTAAAATCTATCAATAGCTTATAACTAATATGTCTGTTATCGCCCCATGCTCCGGGTATCTGGCATCATAATTGATGCTTTATAAGCACTCTTGACTTGGACACTAAAAATTATGACCACTTACGCCATCGGTAATGTAAAAGGCAATTATCAATTATTATTAAAATTGCTGGAAAAAATACAGTTCGATCCGGAAAACGACTGCTTATGGTTTACCGGTAATTTAGTCAATGAAGGTCCGGAATCGTTGGCTGTACTCCGCTTTGTCAAGGATTTAGGCAAAAAAGCCGTTACCGTGCTGGGCAATCAGGAATTGTATTTATTAGCGATAGCGGAAGGTTTTGAGCAAACAGAAGCGGGCGATACGCTGGATGATATTCTTAATGCCCCGGATCGGGACGAACTATTAAAATGGTTGCGTCGCCGTAGCTTTATTCACCATGATTCCAATCTTAACTTCACGCTGGTCCATGCGGGTATTCCTGTTGAATGGAGTTTTAGTCAGGCCTTAACCTTTTCCTATGAAGTTGAGTCCGTGCTGTCCATGAATAATTACACGGCTTTACTCGAAAACAGGCAGCGAGATCAATCGCGCTGGAGTGCAAAACTCAGGGGCTGGAGACGGTTGCGCTTTATCGTGAATGCCTTTACCTTGATGAAATATTACAAAGAACCGGGAAGACTGGATTTCGACAGCAGCGGTGCAATAACATCGCAAGCCGAAGGTTTACTGCCTTGGTATCGACTACCCGACCGTCTTACCACCAATTTGAATATCATTTTTGCGGATGACGCTAATTTTGAAGACGACATCTTCCCCGGCATTTATCCTTTACCGGCGCAAGGGAACTTATCCGCATTGAAGCTCGGAGCAATACCGGAAAGAATCAGCCTGGCTTGCTCGGAATTGAGCTGATAAGTGATTGGAGAGTTCCGTTTTTTTGCGCATCTGCAATATTAAAAAGCACAAGGGCTTGCATAACAAAAATATATGGGTATAATGCCCGGCTCGAAGTTAGATAAACTTCAGGCGCGTAGCTCAGTTGGTTAGAGCACCACCTTGACATGGTGGGGGTCGGTGGTTCGAGTCCACTCGTGCCTACCAAACATTTAAAGCACTGCACCGCAGTGCTTTTTTTATTGTAGACACTGAACATAGGTAAACGATGCCGGTAATCACCCTTCCCGATGGCTCCAAGCGAGAATACGACCACGCTGTCACAGTAATGGACGTTGCGTCGTCTATCGGTTCGGGATTAGCCAAGGCAACGTTGGCGGGCAAGGTTAACGGCAATCTGGTCGACGCCAGTGCATTAATCGATCAGGATGCCACGCTGCAACTGATTACCGCAAAGGACGAAGACGGCATCAGCGTTATTCGCCATTCAACTGCGCATCTCTTGGCCCAGGCCGTCAAACAATTATTTCCTTCCGCGCAAGTCACGATCGGACCGGTCATCGAAAACGGCTTTTTTTACGATTTTTCCTATGAAAGACCTTTTACGCCCGACGATCTAAGCGCCATTGAAAAAAAGATGGAACAGTTGGCCGCTGAAGATTATCCGGTCCACCGCTCGGTGTTATCGCGAGATGAAGCGGTCACGTTTTTTAAGAATCAGGGCGAAGCCTATAAAGCCGAGATCATCGAATCCATCCCCGCTAATGAAGATTTATCTTTATATGAGCAAGGCGGATTTACCGACCTGTGCCGCGGTCCTCATGTACCCAGCACCGGCAAATTAAAAGTCTTTAAGCTGATGAAGATTGCCGGAGCCTATTGGCGCGGCAATTCCGACAATGAAATGCTGCAACGCATTTACGGCACGGCCTGGGGCGATAAAAAAGATTTACAGGCTTATCTGCATCGCTTGGAAGAAGCGGAAAAGCGCGACCACCGTAAGCTGGCGAAAACACTGGACTTGTTTCATTCCCAGGAAGAAGCGCCCGGCATGGTGTTCTGGCACGAAAAAGGCTGGGTTATCTATCAACAGGTTGAGCAGTATATCCGCGAAAAATTACGGGTAAACGGTTACGGCGAAGTTAGAACGCCGCAGGTCGTGGATCGCTCTTTATGGGAAAGGTCCGGCCACTGGGAAAAATTCGGTGACATGATTTTCACCACGCACTCCGAGAATCGCGACTACGCGATTAAACCGATGAACTGCCCTTGCCATGTACAGATTTATAATCAGGGCCTTAAAAGCTACCGTGATTTACCGATTCGTTTGGCGGAATTCGGCTCTTGTCATCGCAATGAACCTTCCGGCACTTTGCATGGCTTGATGCGGGTCAGGAACTTTGTTCAGGACGACGCGCATATCTTCTGTACCGAGGGCCAGATTCAGGACGAAGTGTCGACCTTTATCGATATGCTGTTCGATGTTTACAAAGATTTCGGCTTTGAAGAAGTTATCATTAAATTATCCACCCGCCCTGCAAACAGAGTGGGTGATGACTCGGTTTGGGATAAAGCGGAAAACGCTCTTGAGCTGGCGCTGAATACCAAAGGCTTGAAATGGGATTTGCAGCCGGGCGAAGGTGCTTTTTACGGACCTAAAATTGAATTTTCATTAAAAGACTGTATCGGACGAGTCTGGCAATGTGGCACGATTCAGGTGGATTTTTCGATGCCCGGCCGTTTGGATGCGACTTATATCGCCGAAGACGGATCCAGGCAAGTGCCGGTTATGCTGCACAGAGCGATACTCGGCTCGCTGGAACGTTTTATCGGCATTTTGATTGAACAACATGCCGGAACCTTCCCGCTGTGGCTGTCTCCAGTGCAAGTAGTCGTGCTTAATATTACCGACCGACATGCGGAATATGCCTCGCAAATGATGCTAGACCTTGAAAAACAAGGCATCCGGGTAAAAATTGACTTGAGAAATGAGAAGATCGGGTTTAAAATCCGCGAGCATTCTATGCAGCGCGTACCGTATCTTGTCATTATCGGTGACAAAGAATTAGAACAACAAAGCATTACGGTACGCACGCAAAAAGGTGATGACTTAGGTAGTCTGGCTTTCCGTGATTTTATCGAACGGTTAAAACAAGAGATCGCAGACAGAAAATGAATGATTTTGGAGGATTAGAATATCGCTGCTAAAAAAGATGAAACGCGCCTGAATGACTCGATCACCGCAAGACGGGTGAGGGTAACAGGTCCGGAAGGTGAGGCGTTAGGTATTATCTCGTTAGATGAAGCCAAACAGATTGCGTATGCTGCAGACTTGGATTTAGTTGAAATATCGCCAAACGCGGACCCTCCGGTTTGCAAGGTGATGAATTACGGCAAATACCAGTTTGAGTTAAACAAAAAACTCGCAGTCGCCAAAAAGAAACAAAAACAGGTTCAGGTCAAAGAAATTAAATTCAGACCTGGAACCGACGAAGGGGATTATCAAGTTAAACTGCGAAGTTTAACCAAATTCCTTAACGACGGTGATAAAACCAAAATTACCTTGCGTTACCGCGGACGCGAAATGGCTCATCGGGAAATCGGTGTCGACCTGCTGAAGCGAATAGAAAAAGATTTGGAAGAGATAGCCATCGTCGAGCAATTTCCTAAAATGGAAGGTCGTCAGATGGTTATGGTGATGGCGCCGAAAAAGAAGAAATAATAAATAATCGCCGAAACCGTCTACACAGCGGCACAGGATGTGCTGCTAGGTACCATGCAAATGGTGCCGGTAATTCTTCAGGGCCATGCATTTTGCCTTGCTGGGTTGCAACTCAGGGATTTTTTTAATTAAATTGGAGCAAACAAATGCCAAAGATCAAAACTAACCGTGGAGCTGCCAAGCGTTTCAGACGCACAGGCAACGGCGGTTTTAAATGTGGCCAGTCCCACAAACGTCATATTTTGACTAAAAAATCGACTAAAAGAAAAAGACAGTTACGCGCGCCGGCAACTATTCATCCATCAGACGTGCGCATGGCTGCACGCATGATGCCGTACAGTTAATCAAGGAGTAGATCATGCCTAGAGTTAAACGCGGCGTAACAGCCAGAGCAAGACATAAAAAAGTATTAAAGCAAGCGAAAGGTTATTACGGCGCACGAAGCCGAGTTTATCGCGTTGCCAAGCAAGCGGTCATCAAAGCAGGTCAATATGCGTACCGTGACCGTAAACAGAAAAAACGTATGTTCCGCGCTTTATGGATCGTTCGTATCAATGCGGCAGCCCGCTTAAGCGGAATGTCATACAGCCGCTTCATCAATGGCTTAACTAAAGCCAATGTTAAGATAGACCGTAAAGTTTTGGCTGATATTGCAGTTCGTGACATTAACGCGTTTGCGGAAATTGCGAAAATTGCCAAGGAACATCAAAGCAAACCTTAAGGATCAATCCGGATTTTTAGTAGTTAACTGAAATCCGACTATTTCCCCCTCCCCTTTCTAAGGAGGGGCGGAATTAGGGCTTTAAAGCCCTTCCCTTTAAAAACCTCTCCCCCTAAAACTACACAGCGAGCTAAACCGTGTCCGCTACCCTAGAAGGAATTCTCGCGCAGGCATTACAACAGCTTCGCGATGCACCAGACCTTAACCAGCTCGATCTGGTTCGTGTTCAGTATCTCGGCAAGAAGGGTTTATTTACCCTGCAAATGAAACAATTAGGTGCGCTAGACCCCGAACAAAGACGCACTGCCGGGCAAGTCATTAATCAAGCGAAAGATCAATTTCAACAACAACTGGAAGCTAAAAAAGATCTGCTGCAAAATGCAGCCTTAGAAGAAAGACTATCCAGCGAAAGTATTGACGTCACCCAACCGGGAAGAGGTCAAACCGTTGCCGGTTTACACCCCGTAACAACTACATTGCGCCGCATCTCCAAGATTTTTGCCGGCGTCGGTTTTCAAGTCGTTGAAGGACCTGAAATCGAAGACGATTACCATAATTTCGAAGCATTGAATATTCCGGCTCATCACCCGGCCAGGGCGATGCATGATACGTTTTATTTCGACGCTCACACCGTACTAAGAACCCATACCTCGCCGGTACAAATCCGGGTTATGGAATCGGAAAAGCCGCCGCTGAAAGTGATTGCGCCGGGCCGGGTATATCGTTGCGACTCTGACATTACCCACACGCCGATGTTCCATCAGGTCGAAGGCTTTCTAGTCGACACCGATGTCAGCTTTGCCGACCTAAAAGGCGTAGTTTACGAATTTCTGCGCGCTTTCTTTGAAAAAGACATCCAAGTGCGCTTTAGGCCGTCCTATTTTCCGTTTACCGAGCCATCGGCGGAAGTCGATATCGAATGCGTAATGTGCGGCGGCGAAGGCTGCCGAGTATGCAGCCATACCGGCTGGCTTGAAGTCATGGGCTGCGGCATGATCCATCCCGAAGTTTTTAAAGCGGTTAATATCGACAGCGAAACTTACAGCGGCTTTGCATTTGGCATGGGCGTGGAACGTCTCGCGATGTTGCGCTACGGCATTAACGATTTAAGATTATTTTTCGAAAACGATCTTAAGTTTTTGGAACAGTTTAATTAAACAGGCGCCGCGCTTGCTCTCAGCAGGCTTGCGGCATATACACCGTCCCTGGAAATAAAGTTTGAGTTATGCAAATTAGTGAAGCCTGGTTAAGAGAATACGTCAATCCGGCAATAAGCACAGAACAGCTGGTCGAGCAATTGACCATGGCTGGCCTTGAGGTCGACTCTGTAACGCCTGCTGCGGCAGTATTCAGCGGCGTGGTCGTCGGCGAAGTTCTCGCAATGGAACAACATCCCGATGCAGACCGCTTAAGAGTTTGCCAAGTTGCAGTAGGCGAGGCGGAACCTTTACAGATTGTCTGCGGCGCCAGTAACGTCCGGGTCGGCTTGAGAATTCCAGCCGCATTGATCGGCGCGGTATTGCCGGGCGATTTCAAAATCAAAAAATCAAAGCTCCGCGGCGTAGAATCCTTCGGCATGTTGTGTTCCGAAAAAGAGCTGGGCTTGGCCGCCGATGCCAACGGCTTAATGGAACTGGCTGCCAATGCTCCAGTAGGCGTTGATATACGCGACTACCTGTCGCTCAATGACAATATCATTGAGGTCGACTTGACCCCCAACAGAGCCGATTGCCTCAGTGTTGAAGGCATCGCGCGCGAAGTGGCGGTACTGAATAAAATGGACTGGTCCGTTACTCAGATTGAAAAACAAGCAGTCAATCATCCTGACATCTTGACTGTGTCCGTTGAAGCTTCCGGCGCTTGTCCGCGCTATTTAGGGCGCCTAATAAAAAATGTAAACCCTAAAGCCGAAACCCCCTTATGGATGCAGGAACGCCTGCGCCGCTCGGGAGTAAGAAGCTTGAGCGCAGTAGTCGACGTTACCAATTACGTGCTTATCGAATTGGGCCAGCCGCTACATGCCTTCGATGCCGACAAATTAACCGGCAACATTCATGTACGTTACGCCCATACCGACGAAAGCGTTGCCCTGTTAAACGGCCAAACCATTAAACTGGATAATCAAACTTTGGTTATCGCCGACGATAAACAAGCACTGGCCTTGGCCGGCGTAATGGGCGGTAGCGAATCTGCTGTCAGCGACGACACGCAGGATGTGTTTCTTGAATGCGCATTTTTCAGCCCACAAAGCATCGCCGGAAAAGCGCGAAACTACGGCCTGCACACCGACTCATCGCATCGCTTTGAACGCGGCGTTGACCCGACTTTGCAAGAACGGGCGATCGAACGCGCCACCCAATTGATCATTGAGATTGCAGGCGGTAGCGCCGGAGCAATTACCGAAGTAACAACAGCATCGACGCTGCCGCAACGCTCGGCTGTATTACTTAGAAAGCTGCGCTTAGAAAAAACGCTGGGGATTAATTTAGCAGACGAGCAAGTCGTTGATATTTTTCAACGCCTGGGCATGTCGGTGCAAACACAAGCGGATAGCTGGTCTGTAACGCCTCCGGGATGCCGTTTCGACATCGCTATCGAAGCCGATTTAATCGAAGAAATAGCGCGTATTATCGGTTATAACAACCTGCCGAACAGCAGCCTGCTAATGCGCTCGGAACTCGGCAAAGCCACCGAGGCATTATTAGACCTGGACCGCGCCAAAGATTTACTGGTTGACAGAGGCTATCAAGAAGCGATTACCTACAGTTTTGTCGACGAAGAAATTCAACAAGCAATCGCGCCTGACGATGCCGTTGTCCGCTTAAAAAACCCGATTTCCGCCGACTTGTCAGTAATGCGCACTACCCTTTGGTGCGGTTTGCTAAAGGCCGCCCTGCACAACACCCATCGCCAGCAAAACAGAGTCCGTTTTTTTGAAAGCGGTTTGCGCTTTATTAATAAAGACAACACTACCCACCAGCAAAAAATGCTGTCCGGTCTGGCCTTAGGTAGCGCCTATGCCGAGCAATGGGGCATCGCAACTCGTAAAGTTGATTTTTTCGATGTCAAAGCCGATGTACAAGCGCTATTTTCCTTGACTGGCGCGGATGTGCACTTTGTTGCGGCCAAACACCCTGCATTGCATCCCGGACAAACGGCTGAAATTTTATCTCAACAAGGCGAAAAAATCGGCTGGCTGGGCATGTTGCATCCAACACTGGAAAAACGCTTAGGATTTGATACTCAAATCTTCCTGTTTGAATTGGATCAAGCGTTATTACTGAACAAACAAATTCCTAAATTTAAGTCGCTGTCGAAATACCCCTCAGTACGCCGCGACATAGCCTTGATTGTTAAAGAAGAGGTCGCCGTCAGCGAAATAATAAACTGTATTAAAGATTGCGCCGAAGCCACCTTACAAGACATAGTGGTGTTTGATATCTATCGCGGCAAAGGCGTGGAAGAAGGCAGTAAAAGCGTGGCTTTAAGTTTAATATTACAAGATTTTTCACAAACGCTAACAGATCCCGAAATAGATGCTATATTTAGCCGACTGTTAGAAACATTGACCACTAAAATAAGTGCAAAGCTGAGGGATTAATAATGGCATTAACTAAAGCCGATTTTGCCGAAAGGCTGTTTGACGAGCTTGGCTTAAACAAGCGCGAAGCTAAAGATATGGTTGAAATGTTTTTTGAGGAAATCAAAGGCTCCCTGGAACACGGCGAGCAAGTAAAAATTTCCGGTTTTGGTAAATTCGAATTACGAGACAAAAGCAGCCGTCCCGGCAGAAACCCAAAAACCGGCGAAGAAATCCCCATCACAGCCCGTCGCGTGGTCACATTCAGATCCGGTCAAAAACTAAAAGCCAGGGTGGAAGCGTATGCTGGAGCCGAGTAATAACAATGAATTGCCGGTTATCCCGGCAAAACGCTATTTCACCATAGGCGAAGTCAGTGACCTATGCGGTGTAAAGCCTCATGTACTCCGCTATTGGGAACAAGAGTTTTCAGAACTTAGCCCGGTAAAAAGACGCGGCAACCGTCGTTATTATCAGCGCCATGATGTACTGATGATTCGGCAAATAAGATCGTTACTGTATGAACAAGGCTACACCATTGGCGGCGCCAGAGCTCATTTGAGCAGCGACGACGCCAAAGAAGATTCAACCCGCACCAAGCAATTGATTCATCAAATGGTTAGCGAACTGGAAGAAATTCTGGAATTACTCAAGTAGATTTTTCCATTTGATGCTGTGAATAGAGTATAATTTGCGGCATTGAATATTTAGGGATTGTGTTCACAATCCTTTCCGCTTTAAATTCTTTATCAATACTGTCGGGGCGTAGCGCAGCTTGGTAGCGCACTTGTCTGGGGGACAAGGGGTCGCAGGTTCAAATCCTGTCGTCCCGACCAATTGAATCAAAGAGTTATGTTGTTTTTTAGCTAAGCTCTTTTCACGTGTGTAGTAGATTTGTCACAATTATTAGAATTCTCCGCATACTCCTCAAGGTGAGAACTCGACAAATGCGCATACCTCAACACCATCGATAAATCAGCCCAACCACCCAACTCTCTAAGCACATGCAATGGTGTACCATTTTGGATATGCCATGATGCCCAGGTATGCCGCAAGTCATGCCATCGAAAATTTTCAATCCCCGTCCTGATCAACGCTTTACGCCATGCTTTGTCATTCGCATCGTTTACCGGCATTCCCTTGTAGGTGAATACCCGGACATGACGCTTTCCTATCTGATCGCGAATAATTTCAAGAGCGTCAGGCTATCTACCTGCTTTTCGTTTAAGGCACTAAAATCAACGCCTAAATCAATATTTTTAGCGTTAAAATAGCTAGCTAATTGGCTATGGTGAACCTGCCTAAAAAAATGTTTATGGGAATATTGACCAGCCAAGCACTACCTCCAAAATAACCATAGAAAAGAATCTAGAGTTATTGAGCCGGATGTTATCGGAAGTTATAGGAATATTTGTTGTATGATGACCCGTAATAAATAATAGGATGATAAGGTCGCCATGAAAACATTAACCATTCAAGTTGAAGAGTCCTTATACGATGCGTTATTGGAAATATTAGAAAATTTGCCTAAACATAAAATCAAAATACAGGAAACCACTAACGGCAATAATCTCGATTTTGAGCAGGCTATGGACTACGGACTGGATAAAATCCAAGAGCTGTACAAGCGGCTGTCCTGATGCAATTATTATCGCTGGAATAGGTTTTAAAGCTGCATCAGCGCGTCATCGAACAATCGGGCGGCGCAACAGAGAATCGTAATCAAGAGGGCTTGGAGTTTATACGGCAGATGCACTACGACATCCAGATCACAATTTTATCAATGAAATGAACCTTGACTAATGACCAATAAATCGATAACTGCGGACCAACAGCCAACGACTAATAGCCAACAGATTGCGCTATTAAAAAAACACTTTGCGAATTGTTTTGATAAGCATGGCAGCTTCATTCCCGATAAGCTGCAAGAGATTGTTCAAACCAGCGGCCTGTCGCTCTCCAAAGAAAGCTACAGCCTCAACTGGCTGGGCAAATCTTATGCAAGATTGCTGGCAAACGAGAACATCCACACCTTACTCAAAGCTGACACCGTACACAACGCTAAAGCCCCCCATGCCACCAGTCAGAACTTGCTGATAAAAGGCGACAACCTTGAAGTGCTCAAACACCTGATGGGCGCGTATAGCGAACAAGTGAAAATGATTTACATCGACCCGCCTTACAACACGGGCAGCGACGGCTTTGTGTACCAGGATGATCGTAAATTCACCGTTGAACAATTAAGCAGCTTGGCGGGCATAGACGAAGATGAAGCCAAGCGCATTTTGGAATTCACCAGCAGCAGCTCCAACAGCCACAGCGCATGGCTGACCTTTATGTACCCTCGTTTGTACCTGGCTAAGCAATTGCTTCGCGACGATGGGGTGATTTTTATCTCGATAGACGACAACGAACAGGCGCAGCTTAAAGTGTTATGCGATGAGGTGTTTGGGGAAGAAAATGCGGTTGGTTCGATTGTTTGGAAAAATGTTACTGACAACAACCCTTCTAATATTGCCACTGAACATGAGTCAATTATTGTTTATGCAAAGTCAAAAAATAGCTTAGAAGGCGTTTGGAAATCAAGCTTGTCTGATACCAAAGACCTTCTTATAAATATTGGGAATAAATTTATAAGCAAGAACAGTAATCAAGGCGACCTTCAAAAAGAATACTCCAAATGGTTTAGGGTAAACAAGTTTCAGTTAGGAGTACTTGATCGCTATAAATATATTGACTTCGGAGGTGTTTATACCGGAAGCCAAAGCGTGCATAACCCTGGCAAAGAAGGTTATCGATATGACGTTTTTCATCCAGATACACACAAACCATGTAAAGAGCCACTTATGGGTTATCGGTTTCCGAAATCAACAATGGATGATTTACTGGGAGAGAAGAAAATACTCTTCGGGGAAGACCATAATAAAATAATTGAATTAAAGCTTTATGCAAAAGACTATGCTGATAAGCTTTCAAGCATCATTGAACTGGATGGGCGATTAGGTGCCAACGAGTTAAGAAAATTGTTTCCTGAAGTTAAAACAATTTTTACCAATCCAAAGCCAACAGACTTGGTGGAGAAATTAATATCTTTTGCTACAGGAAAATCAGATTTTGTTTTTGACTTCTTCGCAGGTAGCGGCACAACTGCCCACGCCGTGATGCAACTTAACGCCAAGGATGGTGGCAACCGCCAATTCATCTGCGTACAAATTGATGAAGCGACCGCCCCGAAAAGCGAAGCCTATAAAGCAGGCTACAAAACCATTTTCGACATTACGCAAACGCGCATCAGTAAAGTTGCTGCAAAAATCCAAGCCGAACATCCAGACTATCAAGGTAACTTAGGTTTTAAGGTGTTTGAAACCATCCCTATGTTCGACAAGTATCTGGACGCGCCTGATGAGCTGACGGAAAACCTGGATCTGTTCGATATAGATACCTTAAGCCAAGATGACCGCCACAACTTGTTGCTGACTTGGACATTACGCGACGGTATCAAGCTCGGTACTCCGTTCGCGCCTGTTATCTTAGGCGATTACACTGTCTACGCGGCGGGCAAAACGCTGTATTTTGTTGAACCTGATATTTCGTTGGATGCGGTGGTGGCGTTGCTGGGGCAATTGGACAATAACCCTGATTTTTCACCTAGCCGGTTGGTGGTGCTGGGTTATTTGCTGGACAGTAAAGTCCAGCGCGAAATGACCGAGGCGGTGAAACATTACAACAACCGCAAAGGTATCGTGTTGACACTCGATATTCGGTACAACTGAGATGGCAGGCTTTTTATTTGAGCGGGATTTGCCGCATCAAACCGCTGCCGTAGAGGCGGTGGTCTGCGTCTTTGATGCGATAGGCTACAGCACGCCCACGTCACACGTTGAAAACCCTGTCATGGGGTTGGCAGCTGGCGTGTCTCAACTCAAGAAGAATCTGCACACCTTGCAAGAAGATGGCGACCTGAAAGAACCTCTACACCTCGAAAACTCACAAGATTTAATTTTTGATGTGGCAATGGAAACAGGCACTGGTAAAACCTACGCCTACACCAAAACTATTTTTGAGCTGAACAAACGCTTCGGGCTGTTCAAGTTCATCATCGCCGTGCCGCGTGTTGCCATCAAAGCAGGCACGGTGAGCTTTTTAAGTTCGGATGCGGCGCGTGAACATTTCAAGCTGGATTTTGATAAACAGATCAAGGTCTATGAGGTCCAAAGCCAAAAGAAAACCAGAAGCAAAAAAGAATGGATGCCACAGTCGATCATGGAGTTTTGCCGCGCCGATAGCCGCACCAATAGCCATACGATCCATGTTCTGGTGATTAACTCCGGCATGATCAATTCGCCGACCCTGGCAAAGAAATTCGATGTGTCTTTGTTCGACGAATTCAGCGTGGCGTTTGATGCTGTCGCTCATACCCGCCCTGTGCTGGTGATTGATGAGCCACATTTATTCAAAACTGAAAACAAAACATTTGCCAATATCCGTAACTTCAAACCGCAATTTACCTTGCGCTACGGGGCAACCTTTGATGGAAATTTTCAGAATTTGGTGTATCAACTCAATGCCGTGGATGCATTTAATCAAGACTTGGTGAAAGGCATTGTGGCGCACGTTGAAACTTTTGACGAAGGCAACAATACCACGCTCAAGCTGGTGGGCTTGGATAATGAGGCCAGTTTTGAACTGAACCAAAACGGCGCGAGAAAAGCTTTCAAACTCGCTAAAAAAGACAGTCTGGCGAGTGTGCATCCCGCGATGAGCGATTTGGAGGTGAGTGAGTTCAACAAAAGCAAACTGGTGCTATCCAACGGCTTGGAGATGCGCAAAGGGGATGTGATTAACCCGTTCTCTTATGCCGAGACTTTGCAAAACAAAATGATCCAGCAAGCCATCGTGCGCCATTTTGAAATCGAAAAAGAGTTACTTACGCAAAGTCCACGCATCAAGCCGTTAAGCTTGTTTTTTATTGACAACATTGCCAGCTATCGCGACAAAGATGGCGCAATGCGGATATATTTTGAGCAGTCGATCAAGGCTCATTTGGACGCTTTGATTGCCACTGAAACGGATGCGTTTTACAAGCAACATCTAGCGGATGCGTTGAAAGACATATCGGCGGTACATGGCGGATATTTTTCGGCGGACAATAGCGATAAGGACGAAGCCATTGAGCAGGAAATGGTGGAGATTCTGCATGACAAGGAAACCTTGTTAAGCTTGGCAAATCCACGGCGATTTATTTTCTCCAAATGGACGCTGCGCGAAGGCTGGGATAATCCCAATATTTTCCAAATATGCAAACTGCGCTCCAGTGGCAGTGAGACTTCCAAGCTGCAAGAAGTGGGCCGTGGGCTGCGCTTGCCGGTGAACGAATATATGAGCCGCGATAAGAGCAAGTCGCACGATTTGCATTACTATGTGGACTTCACTGAGAAGGATTTTATTGCCAAGCTCACGCAGGAAATCAACGATAAATCGGGGGCAAAATTCAATTTGATCAAATTGGATAATGCCTTAACCAAAGCACTGTTGAAGGCCTATCCTGAATTTGAAAACGACGATGAAAAGTTGCTGGAGACGCTAGGCGACGCAGGCATCATCAAGCGCAATAACGATTTCAAAGACGGCGGTTTTGACAAGCTCAAGGCAGCATATCCCAAAGCATTTGGCTCCGGCTTGAAGGATGGCAAGGTCAAGATGGGGGGCAAAACCAAACATACTGTCAGTATTCGATCAGGCAAATACGACGAGCTGAAAACCTTGTGGGAGGCAATCAACCAAAAGGTTGTGTTGGAATATAAGCTGGATAAAGATTACGATTTCAAGGCGCTGTTCAAAAACTATCTGTATGAGCATGGCGACCAATTTGTAAGGACAGGCAGCATGAGCCAGCAGCAACGCTTGGTGGTTGAGCAAAACAAAGCGAGTTATCGCGTAGAGCATAGTGTGAAGACAGAAATACTGCCCTTTAAGATGATGGGCTATCAGGCATTTATCATCGCATTATCCAAAGAAACTGCGCTAGGCATCGTCATGTTGCATGAAGTATTTGTCGAGTTGCTGAAAGGCAAGCAATTGGACATCAATCCCTATATGAGTTTGGTCACGATTCGTGAAATCAAAAAAGGTTTTAACGAGTATCTGATGGCGCATGTGTTTGGAAAATTTACTGTGGGCTATCGCCACACCAGCAACTCAGTGCATCCAACCAGATTGACCCAGGCCAGCGGACAAGTGCTGGAGAGTATCGATAGCGCGGATGTGGGTGTTTTTGCCAGCACTGACAATCCGCCCGATAACTATTTATTCAATGAGATTTTTTATGATTCAGACTTGGAGTTGAGCAATATCAAAAGCTCAATTCAAGAGGTAATTGTCTATTCCAAAATACCCAAGAATTCGATACGCATCCCCTTGGTCGGCGGTTTTACTTATTCGCCCGATTTTGCTTATGTGGTTAAAAGTGCAGATGGAAAAAACACGCTGAATTTAGTGGTGGAATCAAAAGATAAAACCGAGTTGAGTTTGAGTAGCGATGAAGGGCAAAGAATCAAACATGCCGAGACATTCTTTAATCGGATGAACGATAAAATTACGGTGCGCTTTAAAAAGCAGCTTCAGAACAAAAGTATGCTGGATATTATCAGGGAAAATATTTGATAGAAACCGCTGATATAGTTAAGTAGGGCGCATCGCGGACCTTTATGAATGCCAATATAGTTGGCATTCATTTCAATGGTGATAGCTTGCATTCACGAACAAACCAGTGAACATAACCATGACAATATAGTGAATATATTTTAGGAGCCTAACCATGCCAAATAGAGCCGAATTAGAAACCCAGTTAGTCAATGAACTTCATTATCTTCCTATTGAAGCAGTGGAATCAATGTTGAAATTGGCTTTTTTGATGAAAAAATCAAACTCTACTGAAATTCCGCAACAAGCCAATAATTTTGTCGATTTCATTAGAAGTTCTCCACTAATGGATGTTGACATAGATTTAACCAGGGATAAGTCTCTGTGCAGGGATGTAGAGCTGTGAATTATTTATTGGATACCAATGTTATTTCCGAGTTAAAACGCCCTAAACCTAACGGGCAAATCGTTGATTGGTTCGCTACGGCGGACAAAGAATCGCTCTATCTAAGCGTGTTGACATTGGGCGAGATTCGCAAAGGAATCGACAAGTTAGATGATGGGCAAAAGAAACAAGCCTTGTCGGGCTGGTTAGAAAAAGAGCTTCCTTTATGGTTTGATTCCAGATTGTTGGTAGTTGATGCCGGGGTGGCAGATTGCTGGGGGAAGCTACAAGCCCAAATTAACAGGCCGTTGCCAGCTATTGATAGCTTATTGGCCGCGACAGCTTTGCATCACAATTTGTGTTTGGTCACTCGTAATGTCAGCGATTTTGATTATCCCGGCTTAACGGTTTTGAATTTATGGCAATAACAACAATTTTATCGGCAATCGCCTTTTTTCCCTTTGCTTGATCTGCATTTATCCATGCACAACGACGTTGCATATCAATCTGCAACCATTGCAAACCTGTATGTTTGCCTCCCTCAAACCCGGTTGCCAATGTAAAACGCATCATTACCTTTAAATACTATTGTACGGCTTTGAAAATAAGCGGTTACTCGATTTTATTAATCCTCCTTCAGGATTGCCCCCCGTAATTTCAATTTTCTTTTTTACAAAAGCTATAATGCTGAAAGCAGCCGAAACAAAAGGCTGCAAGCGCTATTTATCAGCCAATCAGTCTTATAATTGGAATTGCCATGCCCAAAAAAAATCAAAACGTTTTACCGTTACTATTGAGCGGCTTAAGTTTGTTAACTGTCGCCACCTCGCCTTTAGCGAAATCGCAATTGCCCGACTATAGCGCATTTGCCAATGATAAACCGGTACTCAACGCAACGCCGTCAACACAAACATCCTCATTGGTCGATAGCACTCATCCCTTGCATTTAGAACAAACGTTAGCGGTACCGAGCTTCTTGTGGGCGGCTCCGCAAGCCACAAGCACTTTCAAAACCAAAACGGCGAATATAAGCGCTGCCGACATCGAAAAGTCAGCGCGTAAACATTTACAACGTTACGCCGTCCTTTATCGCTTAAACGCCGCCGCGCAAAACAGCGCGAAATTGCATCATATTCATCGTCTTGCCGATAACGGGGTTATTGTAAAATTCAGCCAGCAAGTCAACGGCATAGAGGTTTTTGAACGGCGCATTAATGTATTACTGGATGACTCATTAGAATTAAAAGCGATTTCCGGTTATCTGTCGCCCGATGTCGAAATAGCCGCGCGAACGCTCTCTTCCGCGCAAACTCCGTTTAAATTAAGCATCCCCCAAGCCATTGCCGCCGCTTTTGCCGATCTTCATCGTGAAGATTTACCTTTTCAACACTTAAAATTGGATAAACAACGGGGTGTTTATCAATGGTACCGCTTGCAATCCTCGCCCATTAATAGCCCGCATACCTTAGCGAAACCGGTTCGCGCTAAAAAAGTGTTTTACACTTTGTCTGACCATTTAGAGCCGGCCTATTACTTGGAGCTCAACACGGTCGATATGAAAGAAAAGGATAAGGCGGCTTACTCTTACGTCATTTCGGCTGTAGATGGAACCTTGTTGTCCCGCAATAATATGATTGATAGCGATGCGGCGACGCCTTTTAGTTATAGCGTTTGGGCGGACGATACCGACTTAAAAATGCCGCTGGACAGCCCTTATGGCAATGAGCTGACGCCCAGCCCGACGCCTTTCATTAAACCTCAACCTGTTAGCCCTAGTTTAGTAACGTTGACTTGCGGCCCGATTAGCACCTGCGATCCCTGGCTGCCTAATACTGCGTCGCAAACCGTAGGCAACAATATCAACGCTTATACCGATATGCTTAAGCCTGATGGTTTTAATAAAGGCGAGTTACGCGCTAAAACCACCTCGCCTTTTGCGTTTAATCATAGTTACGATTTTGCGCTGTTTGATAGCAAAGACAATCCGGAGCAGTTACAAGCCGCCCTTGTGCAAGCCTTTTATACCGCTAACTTTGTACACGATTGGTTGTATGACCATGGTTTTGATGAAAAAGCCGGTAACGGTCAAGAGCAAAATTATGGCCGCGGCGGCGAAGAAGTCGACCGGATGAATATTGAAATCAATGACTACAGCGGCGTTAATAACGCCAATATGTGGACGCCGGCTGATGGTGAGTCGCCGGTCATGCAACTGTACCTTTGGGATCATGACAGCAAATCCGTTACGATCAAACTTGCGGATAACCAGACAAAACGCTATGCCGCCATAGCAGCGGAATTCGGCCTCAGCATATTTAATTTGGGCAATAAAGCGGTTGTCGCGGCCAATGACAATGTCGGCGTAACAAGCGATGCTTGCGATAAGCCGCTTGCTAATGCGAGCGAGCTGGCGGGAAATATTGCTTTCATTGACCGCGGCAGTTGTTTGTTTGTAGAAAAAGTTAAAAATGCGCAAGAAGCCGGCGCTGTCGGAGTGATTATTGCCAATAATGTCAGCGGTGCGCTCTTAACGCTGGGAGGCTCCGACCCAACGATTAGCATTCCCGCGCTGGGTATTAGCCAAGAAGCCGGCAAAGCTTTAAAACGCGCGCTTAAACAAGCCGGCCAATCGGGATTTACCGTTTCAGCGACAATGCAGAAAAAACTTTTGCCGCCTTATAACGTAGCACTGGATAACTCGGTCGTGATTCATGAATGGGGACATTTTTTAAGCGAGCGTTTAATTGCGGGCCTGGGCAATCATCAAGGCCGCTCTTTAGGCGAGGGCTGGAGCGACTTTTTATCCCTTTTAGCGATGGTCAAAGAGCAAGACCGTTTATTGGCGGGCAACGAAACTTTCCAGGGCAGTTATCCTGTGGGCATCTATGCCAACGCCAATTTTACCGACGCCAACTCCTTTGGCATTCGTCGCTATCCGTATTCCACTGATATGAATAAAAACCCTCTAACGTTAAAACATATTAGTGATGGCGTGGCATTGCCTACAGGGGTATCGGCTGCTGCTACCGCTGATTTGACCGGGGCGGATAACTCGGAAGTTCATAACAGCGGTGAAGTATGGGCCTCTATGTTGTGGGAAGCCTACGCCCAATTGCTTACTGACACGAATCGCTACACGTTTAGCGATGCGCGTGACCGCATGTTGGATTATCTAGTCGCATCACTTAAATTGACCCCGGCCAAACCGACTTTTTTAGAGGCGCGGGATGCTTTGCTTGCTGTAGCGCAGCTTCGTGATGCGGAAGATTATCAAGCTTTTTGGAAAGCTTTTGCTAAACGCGGGGCCGGTGTTCATGCGGTTGCGCCAAAGCGTAACTCCCCAACTCATACAGGAGTCGTCGAGGATTTTTCCACGCCTTGATTTCGGTTGGCTAAGCGGCATCGACTCATAGGATCGGGCCGATTTTGCCCAGCCACTCTCTTCGCTGCCGCCGCTAAAACAAAACGGACGAGGTTGGGTAAGGGCTTTTCGTTGCCCGGCCTCGATATGAAGATAAAGCTCACCTAACCATGTTCAGGATTGAAAATCTTGAGGCGCCGAAATAGATTGGCCGTTGGAATATGTTTAAATAACCGGGTTTTGGCATTTCTAAGTGCGTGTTTTAGAGCCAACCCGTATTTGAGAAAATTTGGACATGGCAAAGACAGCTCGGCGTTGTTGACAGCACTGTCATTTTCCGTAACACCATTAACTTGATCGACAGATGTTGCCGGTGAATTATTCAATGAGATTCGGTGTGAGCCGCCGCATAAAATGCGGCAAAAAGGCATAAAAAAACCGATTGTTCTTTAGAATCAATCGGTTTTTTTGCGTGTATGGCGGAGAGTGAGGGATTCGAACCCTCGATGGGAGATAAAGCCCATACTCCCTTAGCAGGGGAGCGCCTTCGGCCTCTCGGCCAACTCTCCAAATAATGATTTATCTCTTTATACTACCTTGTGCCCAGAGATATTTTTAAGAGGGAACCTCTCAAAAGCAAACTTAAATCCTTTTTACTTAAGGGTTGTTAAGGCGCAGTCGTCAAACTATTTCACGAAATACGCAAAATGCTTTACACCCTACCCTAAGCTTATTTTCTTAAAATTTCCGCTACGATTTTAATCTTCGGATCCAGTCAAGCCAACCGGGCTATTCTGTTCTTTTTTTATCCTTTCGTAAATTTCTTCCCTGTGTACAGAAACTTCTTTGGGTGCGTTAACACCAATACGAACCTGATTTCCTTTAACTCCAAGAACAGTGACTGTTACTTCATCACCGATCATCAAAGTTTCCCCTACCCGACGAGTCAAGATAAGCATGGCTACTCCCTATATATGTTAAAAACGAACTGTTCTTAAACAGCATCCAACCAAGATGCGCAATTATAGCAGCTTTTTCTGATAAATAAAGCCTAAGATTCGATTTCTTGATCCAATTTAAATGCGGCGTGCAATGTCCTGACTGCAAGCTCCAGATATTTTTCATCGACCACGACCGATATTTTAATCTCGGAGGTTGAAATCATTCTGATATTAATGCCTTCACCGGCCAACGCTCCAAACATAGTACTGGCAATACCCGCGTGAGAGCGCATGCCTACTCCGACAATCGACACTTTCACGATGCTGTCGTCACCGGTAACGTTTCTTGCGCCCAGCTCAACACACGTTTTATCCAGCAAGGCTTTCGCCCGCTGGTAATCATTGCGATGCACCGTAAAGGTAAAATCAGTGGTCGCATCATCCGCGATATTCTGGATAATCATATCGACTTCGATGTTGGCATCGGCAATCGGCCCCAATATTTTAAACGCAACTCCCGGCAAATCAGGCACACCGGTGATGGTTAATTTAGCTTCATCCCGATTAAAAGCGATTCCTGAAATTAAAGCACTTTCCACTTCTGATTCCTCGTAGGTAATGAGCGTGCCCTTACCTTCTTTAAATGATGATAATACGCGTAACGCAACGTTGTATTTACCGGCAAACTCTACCGATCTAATCTGCAAGACTTTCGAGCCCAGGCTGGCCATTTCCAGCATTTCCTCAAAAGTAATTTTATTAAGTCTACGGGCTTTCGGCTCTACTCGGGGGTCGGTGGTGTAAACGCCGTCGACATCGGTATAGATATGGCATTCGTCGGCTTTTAACGCAGCCGCCAACGCCACTGCGGTAGTATCGGAGCCGCCGCGCCCCAAGGTGGTGATATTGTCGTTCTCATCCACGCCTTGAAAACCGGCCACCACTACCACCTTGCCTTCGTTAAGATGGTTTCGGATGCGGGCATCGTCTATCTTGCGTATCCGTGCCTTGGTATGACTGCTGTCAGTCAGAATTTTCACCTGACTGCCGGTATAAGAGCAAGCGTCGCAACCCAACTCATGCAAAGCCATGCTCAACAGAGAAACGGTGACCTGCTCGCCGGTTGACAACAACACATCCATTTCCCGCTCGTTTGGGTGTTGTTGCATGTCTTTTGCCAGCGCAACCAAACGATTGGTTTCACCGCTCATCGCGGAAACCACGACAACGATTTGATCGCCCAGATCGTGGGCTTTTTTAACCTTTTCGGCCACCGCCTTGATACGCTCTACCGAGCCTACCGAAGTGCCGCCAAACTTATAAACATACAGTGCCATTTATTAAAGCCTTGTTTATTGTAAATATAAAATTTTATCATCCCGCCACTAAAAACATTAACTTACCAAAGTAGGTTAACTTTATTTAGCGCATCTTAACTTAGCTTTGTCTTCAAGCATTTACCGAATATGAAAAATGCGCTTTCAAATCAATTGCCCAACTTCTACCTTAAAACCACTTTCCTGTTGCTGTCCATCGGCGTTAAAAAAACGAACCGTACCTTGTTCATCCACCAACCACACTTCAATAGCCCCGGATTTTAAATAAAGAGCAATTTTCTTACGCATTTCTCTGTCACTATTTGATCGCGAAATAATTTCAATACAAATCTCAGGAGCTGAGCTAGCGCAAATATCATGGCGATGTTGCTGGAAATAATCATCCGAACTCCAAGCAACATCGGGAACCTTGACGCCACTGTGGGTTTGAATAGCCAGTTCAGTAAAAATCCGCCCGCCTAATTGATTTTTTAGTAAAGTCGCCAGTTCGCCTTGTAAAAAACTATGAATAAAGGAGGAGGGCGACATTTCAATATGACCGTGCCGGTTGAGTTCTATTTTGTAAGGCAAATCACGTAAGGATTTATCCGCCAAAACGTCTTGCCATTGCATAATGACTCCAAAACAGCGTTAATATTTAATGAAATGATGACTGTTAAAATCGCCCTAGCCTAGTTGCGCTTTCACCCAAGCAGGAACCTGCGCCAGTGCAGCGGCCAACCCGGCCGGATCATTACCGCCGGCCTGAGCCATATCCGGCCTGCCGCCGCCTTTGCCGCCGACTTGAGTGGCGACGAAATTGACCAAATCTCCGGCTTTTATCCGCCCCATTTGGTCTTTAGTCACCCCGGCAATCAGACTGACTTTATCGCCGTCAACAACGGCCAACACAATCGCGGCGCTGCCTAGTTTATTTTTCAACTGGTCGATCATGTCTTTCAAGGATTTAGGATCGACACCGTCCAACTTGACCGCCAAAACTTTGATGCCCTCAACATCGACAGCCTGCGCGCCCAGTTCGTTACCCGCGGAACTGGCCAGTTTCGCATTCAAGCGTTCCAGTTGTTTTTCCAATAAGCGGTTTTTTTCTATCAGCTGTTCGACTTTTTCCGGCGCTTTTTCCGGGGCGCTTTTGACCAGTCCGGCAATAGTGGCAAGTGCTTGGTCGCGGCCGGCTATAAAATCGAAACAACCGCTGCCGGTTACCGCCTCAATGCGCCGAACGCCCGCCGCGACACCGGTTTCGTTAATAATTTTAAAACAGCCTATGTCCCCTGCCCGCTCGACATGGGTACCGCCGCAAAGCTCGGTTGAAAACGCGCCAATCTTTAACACCCTGACTTCATCGCCATATTTTTCACCGAACAAAGCCATGGCCCCGGCCTTAACCGCGTCATCTTTTGCCATGATCTGTGAACTTACAGGATTATTAGCTCGAATCTGCTCATTAACGATGCGTTCGACAGTCCCGATTTCAGCTACCGTCACCGGTTCAAAATGAGAAAAGTCAAAACGCAAGCGTTCGGGATTAACCAACGAACCTTTCTGCGCAACATGATCGCCCAAAACTTGCCTTAATGCGGCATGCAACAAATGCGTCGCCGAATGATTCAGTTCGGTCGCCTTTCTCTCTGCCGCGCTGACTCGGGCATCGCACAGCTGGCCGTTAACCAAGGTTCCGGTAATTAATTTACCTTTATGTAAAAACAGGTTTCCGCCCTGTTTTTGGGTGTCGGTGACTTCAAACACCGCGCCATCGGCTTCGATTTTGCCGCAATCGCCGATCTGGCCGCCGGACTCGGCATAGAACGGCGTTTTGTCTAAAATCACAACGCCCTCATCGCCGTCTTCCAAGCTGTCTACCGGCAAGCCTTTTTTATAAAGACCGATAATATGCACTTGGTCGTCAAGCTGCTCATAACCGGTAAATTCGGTCTGCGCATCCAGCTTTATATCCTGATCGTAATCCGCGCCAAAACTGCTGGCGGACCGCGCTCTGTCGCGCTGAGCCGACATTGCCGTTTCAAATCCGGCATGATCGACAGTCAGGTTATTTTCGCGGGCAAAATCAGCGGTCAAGTCAACCGGAAAACCATAGGTATCATAAAGTTGGAATACGGTGTCGCCGGGAATGACTGTGCCCTCCATCTTGGCGACGCAGGCTTCCAGAATCTTCATGCCCTGCTCCAGCGTTTCGGCAAACCGCTCTTCTTCTTTTTTCAGCACCCGTTCAACTTGGGCTTGCGCGGCTTTAAGCTCGGAGAAAGCTTCGCCCATTTCCTCAGCCAGCGGTGCGACCAGCTTATAAAAGAACACGTCGCGGATACCCAAACGATAGCCGTGCCGAATGGCGCGGCGAATGATGCGGCGCACCACATAGCCGCGCCCTTCATTGGACGGCATCACGCCATCCGCAATCAAAAAAGCGCAGGAGCGGATATGATCGGCAATCACCCGCAACGAACTTTGCGTCAAATCGTTGATACCGGCAAGCTCGGCCGCAGCCTTCAACAGCTTTTGGAATAAATCGATTTCGTAATTGCTATGCACACCCTGCAACACCGCCGCGATACGCTCCAGGCCCATGCCGGTATCCACCGAAGGTTTCGGCAACGGCGTTAACGAGCCGTCAGCAGCGCGGTCGTACTGCATAAACACCAGATTCCAGATTTCGATATAGCGGTCGCCGTCTTCATCCGGCGATCCCGGCGGCCCGCCGGCAATATCCGCACCGTGATCATAAAATATTTCGGTGCACGGCCCGCACGGCCCGACATCGCCCATCGACCAGAAATTATCTTTCGCGCCGATTCTTGAAAATCGATCCGCAGAAACACCGACATCGTCCAACCAGATTTTTTCCGCTTCCGAGTCTTCATCGAAAACGGTAATCCATAATTTTTCCGCCGGAATTTCCAGTTCCTGAGTTAAAAAATCCCAAGCGTAGTGAATGGCTTCTTTTTTAAAATAATCGCCGAAACTGAAGTTACCCAGCATTTCAAAAAAAGTATGATGCCTTGCGGTATAACCGACATTTTCCAGGTCGTTGTGCTTGCCGCCCGCGCGAACGCAACGCTGACTGGTCGCCGCCTTGGTATAGTCGCGCTGATCCCGGCCTAAAAACACATCCTTAAACTGCACCATGCCGGCATTGGTAAACAATAAGGTCGGGTCATTGCCCGGAACCAGAGAACTTGAGGGCTGTACGGAATGCCCCCGGTCGCGGAAAAACTCCAGGAAGGCGGTGCGCAGCTGGGCGCTAGTCATATTTTTCATAATAAATAAATGCTTTTTAAAATAATCGGGTTACGCTAACCCAGCTGACTTAGGGCTAGCTAACCGGCAAAAAATAAACCACAAATACAATAAAACTCATCGTGTAACTTATTGCCTGCCGGTCGCCTTATTGATATTCAACCGCTCAAACAATGCGCCGATCATGCCGCCGGAAAAGCCGCGATGCAGTAAAAAACGGCTGCGTTTCGCCCACTCATTGCGATCCGGCACCGTGTCGTCGCTGTATTTTTTACTGTAAACCCGTTCCAGCAACGCCATCCAGCCACCGGCTTCTTGCTGCGCAATGCCGTCAAGATCGAATCCGGCGATGCCGTTTTGCCGGAGTTCATGACTTACGCGAATAGGTCCGTAGCCTTTTTGAATACGAAATCGGGCGTAATTTTCAGCGTATCTTGAATCGTCTTGCCAACCTTGCTCGGCCAGTTCGTCAAGAACCGGCATTGCCTCGTCCTTGCCGAAGCCTCTTAAAGCCAATTTATTCAGCAATTCTTTTTGGCTATGATCTCTTCGCGCCAACAAACCGAGACAAAGCTCCTTGATTTCCCTGACACTGCGACAAACCTCGTCGTCACCTTGTTCAAGCAAAACGCATTACTCGTCTTCTTCCTCAACAATCGAAGGCACATCAATAAGAGGCGCGGCATTTTTTGCAAAAGCCTCGGCTCTTATTTTTTCTTCAATTTCTTTAGCTTTTTCAGGATGTTCTTTTAAGAAGGTTTTAACGTTATCTTTGCCTTGGCCGATTTTTTCGCTGCCGTAACTGTACCAAGAACCCGATTTCTGAATAAAGCCATAACTTACGCCCAGATCGACCAGTTCGCCCAGAAAGGAAATACCTTCTCCGTACAAAATCTCGAACTCGGCTTGTTTAAACGGTGGCGCCACTTTATTTTTGACCACTTTGACCCGCGTTTCATTGCCGATCACTTCTTCGCCCTTTTTAATCGAACCGATGCGTCGAATATCCAAGCGCACCGAAGCGTAAAACTTAAGCGCGTTACCGCCGGTGGTGGTTTCGGGGCTACCGAACATAACACCGATTTTCATCCGAATCTGGTTAATAAAAATAACCAGCGTATTGGAACGTTTAATATTGCCGGTCAATTTCCGTAAAGCTTGGGACATCAAGCGCGCCTGCAAACCCATATGGGAATCGCCCATATCGCCTTCAATCTCGGCTTTGGGCGTTAACGCCGCAACCGAATCGACCACGACTACATCGACCGCCCCGGAACGCACCAGCATATCGGTAATTTCCAGCGCCTGCTCGCCGGTATCCGGCTGAGAAACCAATAAATCGTCGACATTCACGCCGATTTTTTGGGCATAATTCGGATCCAAAGCATGCTCGGCATCGACGAATGCGGCGGTACCGCCAAGTTTTTGCATTTCGGCAATCACTTGCAGCGTCAACGTCGTTTTACCGGACGATTCCGGGCCGTAGATTTCAACCACCCGGCCGCGAGGCAAACCGCCGCAACCCAACGCAATATCCAAGCCCAAAGAACCGGTAGAAACTACATCGATGTCGCGCGAAGCCGCCACATCGCCCATACGCATCACCGAGCCTTTGCCGAATTGCTTTTCTATCTGCATCAGCGCCGCGCCTAGCGCTTTCTTTTTGTTCTCATCCATTATTACTGCCCTTTCCGCCCTGCGGCTATGTTGGTTAGAAAAAAATATCGCTGAAATAAACCGTTTATTATCACATACAGACCGGGCTTCGGATAGTGTTGATTTGCCCGAAAGGAGGAATATAGGGAGGCAAAATCGCTAAGGATTGGGCATTAAATCGAGTAAAAATAGAATGCGGATGGCAGCGATGATTATGATTAACGCAGATTTTTCATGACTTATCCGTATTGATCATAAGCATCCGCGCGATCTGTGTTTCGTTAGTGCGTGTCTCAAAAGTTTTCAGCGTAAGCCGGAGCCGGCCTGTTCAGCATTAAGTTGATCATAGCGATGTGGATAAAAGCCTTGCTAGCGTCTGTACAGACTTCATAATCCTTGCTCAACCGGCGATAACGATTGCAGCATCAATCGGAACAGTAACCATCCACTAAATCGGGTATCAATGAAACAATCGCGCTTTTGATCGCGGTCGCCGCGACATGCAGAGCGTGTTGTTCATCGGCGCTCAACTGAGGATGTAAATGGCGAATCACGCCGCTACGTCCGACCACGACCGGAATGCTAAAGCAGTTATCGCGGATGCCCATCCACTCGTCGAAACACGTGGCGAGAGGCATGGTTTTGTATTCATCGAAAACCAACGCTTCAATGACCATGCAGGTCGCGGTGGCGATGGCATGATTGGTGTACCCTTTAAGACGGTAAACCTCAAAACCGGCTTCGGTGACTTGGGCGAATAGCTGCCGATGAATCGGAGTGTCCCCGAGCGGTTCGCCTCCCGCTTCGGCGCTACTCAATATAGGTATTTGATGGGTGCCGTGTTCGCCCAGAATATAGGCGCGAAGGTCGTCGGGGTGAATATGCTCTTCCTGCGACAGCAAAGCACGAAAACGGGCCGAGTCCACCAACGTGCCAACGCCCATTACCCGATTAGCCGTAAAACCGGATAATTTAAACGCCGCATAAGTCATCACATCGACCGGATTGGTCACGACAACGAATATCGCATTAGGATTATTCGCGGCCAGCATCGGAATTAACTCCCTGAACAACAGCACATTTTTTTCGCCCAATTGCAGCCGGGAGGTTATAAGCTGCCCGTCAGGCGCAACCGATGCCGTGATAACGACAATGTCCGCATCTTTTACCTGCTCATTGGTACAACCTTCTATGCGCTTGGGCCGTGAGCAAAAAGCCAGCGTATGTTGCAAATCCAGCGCATCGCCCAGCGCATTTTCATAAGTACGGCCGGCAATGACCAAGTGCTCGCAAACCTGTTTTAACACAAGGGCATAAGCAAGAGTGGAACCGACACGGCCGGTTCCGATGATCGCAACTTTCATAACAAATACCTTCAGGTTTTAAAACGTGACTATCCGGCGGATGCTTAAAGATAACTTGCAGCTCCGATTCTCTATACCCTTGCATATTACCTTAAATCAACAATATTGCCCGGCACACCAGGCTGAAGACCAGGCCCATTGAAAATTATAGCCGCCCAACCAACCGGTCACATCCAGCACTTCGCCGATAAAATAAAGCCCCGGCACCTGTTTGCTGGCCATGGTTTTGGACGAAATCGCATCGCAGTCAACACCGCCGGACGTCACTTCGGCGGTACGGTAACCTTCAGTGCCGTTGGGTTTAATGGTCCAGTTATGCAGCTGCTCCGCAACTTGCTGAATCTGTTTGTCCGACAGCTCCTGCAACGAGCTTTCCAACACATGCTCAGGCACAAACACGCTGACCAAGCGTTTCGGCAAATAGCCTTCCAGAATCGTTTTTAACTTGTTTTTGAGCTTTTGCTGACGTTTTGATTTCAGCTCTATGTCCAGATTAAGCTGCGGCAGCAAATTAATCGCAATCGTCTCTCCGGCATTCCAGTAAGACGAAATTTGCAAAATCGCCGGACCGCTTAAGCCTCGATGCGTAAACAATACGTTTTCGCTAAAGCTCTGCCTGCTATTGCTGACGATGCAAGGCAGCGCAATGCCCGATAAGGCCGAAAACTTTTCCTTATCTTCCGGCTGCAAGGTAAACGGCACCAAGCCTGCGCGGGTGGGCCATACCTTAAGACCGAATTGCTCGGCAATTTTATAACCCAAAGGCGTCGCCCCCATTTTAGGTATCGACAAACCGCCGGTAGCAACGACTAACGACTCGCAACTAAAATTGCCGTGAGAGGTTTTAACCAGGAAGCGGTCATTTAGCCGTTCAATGGCGTCGATGCCTGTGCTTAATTGCACAATCACACCCGCCTTAGCGCATTCCGCCAGCAACATATCCAGAATATCCTTGGCGCTTTCGTTACAAAACAGCTGCCCGTGTTCCCGTTCATGAAAAGGAATGCGGTAGCGCCCGATTAAGGCCAGAAAATCCCACTGGCTATAGCGGCTCAGCGCCGACTTGCAAAAATGCGGATTATGGGAAATGTAATTATTAGGCTCAATCGAATAATTGGTGAAATTGCAACGGCCGCCGCCAGACATCAGGATTTTCTTCCCGGCCTTGTTGGCATGATCCAGAACCCGCACTTGGCGGCCGCGCTTGCCGGCTTCGATGGCGCACATCAGGCCCGATGCGCCTGCGCCGATAATGATGACGTCTGTGTCGGTCATGGTTTTTTATCAAAATATTGTTATGAGGAATTGCACTATTCGAAATCGATAAACTAATTGAATAAAAACGGCCTGACATTTTCAATTAGACGTTTTAATTCCGGTTCATTGTGTTTGAGAAGTTCGTGCATCCAAAAGTCTTGCTTATTTTCAGCACAATCTTTAGCAAGAGCGGTACCGATAGCCTCATAGTTTTTATCGGTAGTTTTTTTGAGGTTCTCCGGTTCGGAGCGTACACCGAGAACAAACACCCTGTTTTTTAGGTCTTCCGGAATCTCCCTTTCGACAAAGCTCTTGCGATCTTCCGGTTTGTCATCAAAGTCCATCAGTAACACAATTCTTCTTTCCGGAAATTGTCGCATGGGCTGAAGATAATCGCTCTTAAATACATCCACCACCTTTAACCACCCTCCAGCTACCCGCAGCACATGAATCGCACGGTAATTACAATTCGAATCCAGCACGAAGCCATCCGCTATTTGACGATTGGCGTCATCTTCAGGCAACACTAAAAGATGCGGTTTGTAAGCGTTAATGCTCATAACCTTATGTCGTCACAGATTAAGGCATTAATCAGGTCGCCGCTTACCGCTATATCTTCAAGCAATTTAATTATCGTAGGTTCTAAATGGCTTTTCCGGTCAAGTACCCAGGTATTTTCATCGGCAAATTTACTAATGGCTTCATCATTATGAGAAGTCACGATAATTTGGCCTCTATTTTGAAATGAACGTCTTAGCGCTTGGATAAAATGACCGACTTCCGATAAAGACAGATAGTTGTCCGGCTCATCCCAAAAACAAAACAACGGACCGTAATGTTTATTGGCCGCCAAAACTACAGCGCACAGGAAAAAGCATTTTTCACCGTCTGACAAGTCGTCAAAATTTACCGCGAAATTTGCGGCGTTTGCCGCAAAATGCACATTCATGCTTTTGGCATCTTTGCCGGTTGGATCGTTCCTGAACTCGGCGATATCAGGCATCACTTGGCGAAGATATTCAGCAATCGTGGTGTATGCCGCCGGATAACGTCCCAGTAAGCCGGATAACCAATCCCCCAAATTCGAGCCATCCATTAGAGGTTCCAATGCTTCGCCGTTGGAATCGCCCGTTATTAGTTTGGGAATCGGCGCAAGAATGATAGTCCGCGCAAGCCAAGTCTTAAAAATATGTAAAGGGTCCGTTTGAGATTGCTCCTGTATGACAGGCAAAGCAACCAGATGCCAATCAACGAAAAACTGCGCTTCACAATCTTGCGCACTTCTAGGCACCGTCACTTGAGCACCTTTTCGGGAAAAAACAGGTTTCCCTGAAACTAAAAGCTGCTCCTCCAAAACACGCAGTTCTTTAAAGTTTTCGGGCAGTTCCAAAGCCAAGACATAGTGGTACGCACTTCCAGCCAGCAACACTTCAATTTCAAAGCGCATAGGAACATCCGACTTACCGTGCGCAAAATCTTTAGACTGAACCAGTTGGCCCACACGATTAATGCCGCGACCGATGTTCTGAAATATCTTCAGCGCAAAAGACAGCGTCGATTTACCGGAACCATTTTTGCCAATTAATAGAGAAGATGACATCGCTTTGGTTTTCAGTTCAAAATTTTCAAGACACCGGAAATTGTGAACATACAGTCTTTGCAACATAGTGAATAACTCCTAGAGTTAAAAAGTGACTTTATCGCCAATAAGGAATGAGTATGAAATAATTTGAACAACTCGCGCCGTAAGTTTTTAGCGGGAGTGCAGCTTTGCTTGGCAGGCAAAGCCTGCACTCCGGCGTGGGAACGATAGCTGAGGGGGATTTATTATTGCGAGTTACCTTATAAGTCATCCAGCGTGACTTCAATAGCCTGTGCTTTTTCAGCTTGCCTTTCTTTTACTATTTCACCTAACTCATAATCATCTAATCTTTCCATAAGCCGCTCGTATTTCTCAGCATGAATTATGATAAAGGTTTTTTCATCTATTTTGCTCATAATAGATCTCGCAAGAAAAGTCATCACACGGAACCAATTCAATAATAGCTATATCGCCTTCTTCATATACAGCTATATCTTCAATTAATTTTGGCAAAACAGATCGTATAGATATTATTTTAAGAGGAAGTGTTATTTTCTTTTTAAATAAAATAATTTGCTCTTTATTAACCTCTCTTATTTCTATAAATGACGGCTCTTTTGTACTGCTTAGTATTTCAATATTTTTTGCTTCTGAATCTACTATTAGCTCACATTTAGGATTTGATAAAAGGTCATCTTTTGTATAAATTTGGGTCCTTTTAAAAAGATCAACAATATTATATAGATTTCTATTTTCCTCTGCTGTACAGCTGACGTCTGATGAAAATACTAATTTTACATTAGTAAATTCAGATACTATTTTACATTGCTCAACATACTTTAAAAAACCATAAAGCCATGTTATATAATCACAATCGTCATTTATTACACCTACACCGGTTAACATTTGTTGTCCTTCAATTTCCAAGACTGTAGTTAACTCACAACCATTTGCAAGCCTTGATATTAAAGATAAAATTTTATCAAAATATGGCAGGTAACGAATATCTCGCTGATCCCATTTCTTAGTTGATACCGACAATATTATACTTACAGTATCATCTAAATCATCCATTGTTTTTTTTAATTTTAGGTTCAACAACCCATTACACGCAGTTCCTTTAAAAGTGAAAGACTTGCATCCACAATATATTTCTCCAATAATATCATCAAATATTTCTACACTATTAGTAACCATGTCTCTAATCGATAATTTTTGTATAGCCGGTATTTTTTTATCGGGAGAAATATGCAGTATCCCATCAGTTATTTGAGATAACAACTCTTCATGTAAAGGTAAATTTTCAAAACTAATTGCGCGAGCCTCTATTTTTACCTCCTCACCATGATTAATTAAGCCGTTAAATCCAGAGTAAAACTCTTTAGCATAATTATTTTTTACATTCATTTTAAATGGCACATTCTCTTTTGCACGAACGCCAATATGTGTTCCATTTTCACTATGCGCGATTTTAACTTTAAATCTAGGATCAAGTCTTTCTAATGCCTTTTCTGATGCTTGATGAACATTTGGGATTGCATCAACAATAATACGCTTAGGAAAACCAGTTAGCGCCATAGCTAAAGTATCAATTGCATCTTCTTTTCCTGGAAGTTTATTACCTTGCTCTGACTTTGCTGTTTCTTCGGCTTTAGATTTCCATTCCTTCAATTTCTCTTCAGTATAAGTTTGTTCATCTTTATCAATCTTATCTGCACAACTTGCACATAACCAAATAGCATTATCAATAGATTTACGCTCTTCAGAAGTCATTTCAGCTTTATAACGAGGCCCACCTTTTGATGCTGCACATATATGAGCAGCCTTACCGATATTATTTATAGCCTCGTTTGATTCGCTAGAAGGCCCAAATGTAAAAACTCGATGATCGGGATTTGAACAAATAAGATTAACCCGCTCTCTTAGCTTCCTAATAACTGATCTTGAAAAATCGTCTTTTCTAGCCATTATTTTACAGTTGTCTAATTCTCATAAATTGCGGTTAGTACACTAAAATTCAGTATATACAACACAATAAAACCTTTTAAGCGTAAGTAAAAAAAGATGTGCCCCTTATTCGACCCTACGCCCATCCAACCACCGCCTCATCAACACATAACCCGCCAAAGAACCCCACGCCATCATATACATGCTATGCAACATAACTTCAAAGCTAAAACTATTCACATGGCGGGTGTAATCCCAAATGTCATCGCCCAAAGCCAGCGCTAATACCAGACAAACCGCAAACTTAAGCCTGATTTTATGGGCATAAAAAACGCCTATGCCTAAAATCAAAAAGCCGATAAAAAACCTCAAGCCGCTGTGAATTAACATTTCCGGATCGAAGGTATTCAGCTTAAACGCCGAATCTACAAAATACAGCAGGATAATCCCTGCAATAATAACGATACTGAGCAATTTCATGATCTTCCTCTAAGCGCTACGCTTCATTAATCAGCTTTAATCCCGGCGGTAAGGCTTCGCCGTAAATTTGTTTTTCTTCTTTTTCATCCAGCTCTTTCAATTGCTCGACGATCTCTATCCAGGAGGCCGGGGCTTTAGTCAATTTCAGCTTCTCGACGATTTGCAAGCGCATAGCCTCATCAATATCCCGCGCCCTATCGCCGCTCATCCGGGCAATCAAGGTCGCGGCAAAACCGGCTTGCGGGACTTTTTTCCAGTCCAGCGCCAACATCTGTTGTAGCCACACACTGACGGTTTCGGCGGGAATGACGTTATGGCTGCTGCCGTGAAACGGCATTCTGGCGCCGATACGGCCCACCGCCCACCAGGTTTGGCTGGGCTCGGACGCTTTTTCCAGACGCTTTAGCAACCACTCGCCCACTTGTATTTTCTTGGCGACCGGCAGGCGTTCCAATACGGCGGCCAGTCGCACCATATCGTCGTAACCGCGGGTTTTGATTTGTTTGGCAACGCCGGGCTGTCTGGCCGCCGCCGGGTTTATATACTTTGCAATATCGGCAAAAATCTTTTCCTGCGCCGTCGCATCCAGGCCGCCGGCAATCCGTCGCCATAAGGTCCACCATTCGGTCCAGTTTTGGGTTTCATTCACAAACTGGATGCCTTGCGGGTAACTTTTCCATAATTGTTCAACCCGCCAATCATCCAGCGGATAGCCGAAGCCGGGACGTAAACAAAAACCGGTCAGGCTCAGCCAAATCCGTTCGTGATTTTCGGAACGGCGCTGGTATTTCGCGCCGTCCAACAAGGTGCCGAACATGGCTCTTAATAATGGCGTGGTCCATTCGGTACGCGCGCTACCCGTGAGTTTTTCCAAATCCGCGCGCAAGCTTTTGACCGCTTTCGGATCGACCTGCTTGGATTTAGCGCCGAAAATGGTCTGTATCTGTTCGACGATCCGGTTGAAATTCGCGGGCAAGGCGGCATCCGTCGGCAAGCGCGCCGCTTTTTTCCTGATTTGAAACTCGACATCCCAACGCCGGCTGCTGTCTTCAACCGCAATGCATTGAATTTTAAGCGTACCGACTTCGGTTTGGGCCACCGCCAATTCAACGATAACCTCGGCATTCGCACTGTCGGTATCGCCTTCAAACGCCACCGCCAATGGCGGCAGGGAATGAAACAAGTCGGTAATTTCGGTCACATCGCCCGGTTTGAAGTCGCCGTCGCCGGACAACGACACCAAATGAAAACGCACCGGTACGCCTAAACGCAACGCAAAACGCCGGTCTTTCAAGATGACTTCATCGCCTTCCTCGCTGCCTTTGGGCAAAATGCAGATGCCTTGCTGTTTAGTCGCATCGTCGGTCTCGACCAGCAGAAAATAACTGCGCGCCGAACCGCCGCCGATCTTAAGTTTTTTGTCCCGCCGCGCAATCGCATAGCTGACCGCCCCAAACGCGACGGACAGTTCGGGATGTTTGTTCTCCAGCAAGACCGGCGGACTGGAACGCCATGATTGGATTAAATCGACAAGACGCTGGGTGATCGGCTGGCTGCGAAATACGCCGCCGTTAAGCAACACCGCATCGGGAACGCTGCTCTCTCCGCCTAAGGCTTCGCGGGAAGCTGCGTTGTGCAATTTTAAAAACGCCGCGATATGCTTGCTGACCGCGGGTTCCGCGGCATAGGGCAAGCCGAACTCGACCACGCCGCTGCGTTTTCTGTCGGGTAAATCCTTCAAACCCGATAACGGAAAAAAGCCGTCCAACGCAATGGTCCGGACTTCATCCTTAGTCAGCGCCACCGAACGGGAACTGCCGATCAGCTTGGAGCCGCCGCCCAGCAAGGTGACGTTGATTTGCTCCGGCGCATCTTCCGCCAGCAAGCGTTCTTTAGCGATTCGGCATTGTTCGATCAGTTGCGACAAATCCGCCGCCGACAGGCGTTTTTCAGCATTGCCCAAGCGGCTCTCGGCCAGATGGGCCAAGGCCAAGTCGATATTATCGCCGCCCAACATTAAATGATCGCCGACGCCGATGCGGGTTAATTTGGGTTCCTGCTCGCCCTGCTCTACTTTAATCAAGGTTAAATCGGTGGTGCCGCCGCCGACATCGCAAACCAGCAATAAATGCACATTCGCCAAGGCCTGTTTAATCGTACCGGTGTGGCGTCTTAACCAGTCGTAGCAAACCGCTTGAGGTTCTTCCAGCAGCCGGACTTTATATAATCCGGCCAGCCGCGCCGCTTCTAAAGTCAAAGACCGGGCCGCCTCGTCGAACGAGGCGGGAACGGTAATCACAATATCCTGCTGTTCCAACGGCGCATCGGGAAAGCGATGGCCCCAAACCGTGCGAATATGCATTAAATAACTGGCGCTGGCCGCAATCGGCGAAACCTTGCCGATATCGTCGCCGCTGCCCCACGGCAAAATATCCGCGCTATGATCGACCGACGGGTGCGACAGCCAGCTTTTGGCGCTGGTCACAAACCGCCCTTTGGTTTTAGCGCCTAATAAACGCGCGGCCTCGCCGATGACGGCGGTGTCGCCTTCGGACCGCGTTCCGCTCGGAAACGACAGATCGGCTTCGGACAATTCGCCGCTTGCCGGATGATAGCGCACCGACGGCAACAACGGCCTTGGCGCAACTTGGCCGGGAGCGACCAGTTGCTCGATTTGAAAAATTTGAATGTCCTGTTGGGTATTATCGGCTTGGGCGTAAGCGACAACGGTATGCGTTGTGCCGAGATCGATGCCGACGAGATAGCTTGCTGTGGGATTTTGCATGATGTTTTGCGATTTTATGATTCTAAAGGATCGAACATAGCTTCGATCCATCTCTTTCCGTGAATGGCAGCGGCAATGTTAGGGAAGTGATAATAAATACTGTACCCAGCTATCGTTCCCACGCTTCGGAGACTGTGAAAATATTATCCAAATCAATTTAAAAGCCTATTCACCACGAAGACACGAAGAGCACGAAGGAAAAATAATAACTCAATGTATTGAAAACTTCGTGTCCTCGGCAACTGCTCCTGCGTTGCTCTACCTCCTGCATCCGTGCAGTCGTTCGTGTCTTCGTGGTGAATGCTTTTGTTCTAAAACGAATACTTTCACAATCTCCGAAGCGTGGGAATGATGCCGTTTGTGGTACTTTATTTCTTGGCACATCCCTTATTGCCCGCTATCCGATAAATAAGCCGATAACTATAAACGAAACACTTCCGGCACCTCTCCTTATTAATGAGCGGTAAAACTCCGCTTAGCCGGCATCAACCGGCAAAAAAGCATACACGAAATGTTTTATAAATTACATCCTTGTGTCTTCGGACCGGCCGACAGAGACTTTAAGCAAACTGCTGAAACCTTTTTTGGCGATAAATTGCCCGGCTTGCTTGGATTGTTTCCACAACCTGCTCCAATAATCCTGTTTACGGTATTCCTTCAGGCAACGCAGATAACGCACTTGCTTGGCTTGGTCCAATTGCTGAAAAACGGCCGGAATCAAGCCTTCCTCAACATTATATTCAAAGCCCGGTTTTAAATTAACCGGCGCAATTTGTTCGATAGTCAAGCCCAGCTCCGTAGTGACCGCGTCCATCATCAGCCTTATGGTTTGAGCTTTTAGCGAATCGGGCTTGATCACATCATAAGGCGGATTCCATTCCCTGAGCGGGCGCAGTTGATCGATATGGGTCAACGCCGCCACGATGGCCGGTAAACTGCTTTGGTCTTTGTGCTCAAAACATTCCTGAATGGCTTGCAGCATTTTTTTATCGGGATCGCGGGCGACATTGGTTGCCGAAATCACCAACAAAATAATATCGCTACGGAGTATTTCTTCCGCTACCAAAGACAGTGTGCCCCGATAATCATCGCCGCCATAGCCTTCGCAGTCCACTATAATCGCGGACTCCAAGCCCGGTCGCTCCAGCAAATAAGCGGTGAAGCCCTCCGTCGTCGGAATCGCATTGGTTTCGGCTTTTTGCGCGCCGAACAGCGCGTTAATCAGGCTGGATTTACCGGCATTAGTCTGGCCCAGCACCAAAATGCGGAACGGTTCCGCGGACGCGAGCGCTTCCCGATGCTTGATTTCGTCCAATTCTTGTTGAGATGCGCGCGTCGCATTGGCGAACAATTGCTCATCCAGCACCAAATTGCCGCTGTAAAGCTCAATCGCGTAATAGCCTATTTTCTTGATATAAGCATCGATAAGCCAGCGTTTAAGGTCTTCGGTGGAATGGGAAAACAGGCTATCGGTGGTCAATATTCTGAGTTCGCGCACCATCGCTGAGATCGGGTCCAGCCCGGCCGATACGATACGAATCAGGCGATAAAGCTCAACGCCGCGATGCGCTAAGCGTTGGCTGCGCAGCAGATCGTTCACTGAAAAAATATGGCTGCCCGGCACGTTTTCCGAAAGACTCACGCGTAGTTCCTGCGCCAGCATTTCGATGACTTTAAGCAAATAAGGCAGCTTAATTTCCAACAGGGCGTCTTTGCGTCGCGGATAATACTGCTCCGCAACCGCCCGCATCACTTCGAGCAGGGTTTGCAGATAAAACTCCGACGACGCCAGGTCAGGATTGCCGTTTCTGTGCAAGGCGGAAATCCGCTCGACTTCTTTATAAGCCTGTTGGCTTTGAGCGGTTTTGTCGACGGAAGCTGAAATATCGAGCAATTCCAAATGGCGGCTCAAGCGCCGATTGACGAACCACCACGTCAGACCTAACACGGCCGAAACCGCCAGCCATAAAATCAGCAAGTGTTGTTGCCATAAGCCGTAAAAACCCAATGCTAAAGGAATGCCGAACGGGAAGATGACCACCAAAAAATGCATCTTCCAGCGGGTTTTCAAATTCATTTCAACACCTTGCGCCGGATTTGCCGCACATAATCTTTAAACATCGACCGGCCCAATTCAAACTGTTCACTGTAAACAACCCGGAATAACTCGTCGGATAACACTTTTCCGTCACGTAAATTTTCGAGGTAGACCGTCAGTGTTTTGCCTAAGGCATAAGTTGTCGCGGCGGTTAACACCGATGATACGGCCGAACCATAGACGGGAATCAGCTTGGTTAATTCGCGGCGGCCGATATTGCCCAATAGCGTAATGCCGAGTGAACTGGTGATTTCAGCCCAGTTTTTTCGGTCCAGCGGATAGTTATAAATCGACGCGATAGTCTGGAACATTTTGCCTTGAATCAGCGTCACCACAGGAATATCGACGAATGGAATAGGAATGGCTCCGGCCGCGCCTGAAGTCAGCGCGTAGGCGACAATATGCGGATGCGCCGCCTTGCTGTAAACATCGTGCAGTTCCTTGCGGATTGCCTTCATGTTATGCAGCACCACTGAAATACCCTGCGGCAACGCCGTTTCCAGACTATGCCAAAGCGCCGCCAAACCGTAATTAAGCGGCTGGTAGCCGTCTTCCGGCAGCGTAAAATCAAGCGCGACAAATTGGACCGGGATGCCTTTAAACAACGTCCGTTGTTCAAGTAAAGACCGGCGCAGATCCTTAGGAATTAGCTCAGTCCAGCCTTCGGCGTCAAACGGATAAGGCGTTAAATGCTCGAAAGCCGGATCGGGATAGCCTTCGTGCAAGGCCGTTTGCGCCACAATAATCGGCCAGCCGGGTTTGGCTTTATGAATCGAGCGCACCGCCGCCATCACCGCTTGTTGAGCATGGTCCATGGCTTTCATGACCACAATCAAAACATGAGCCTGTTCCTGGAACGCTTCGATATCCTCGTCCGGTCGATAATCCACTTCGCCCAGTCCGCGCGTGTCCAAAAAGCGCATGATGCAATCCTGGGTATCGGGAAAATCATACATCAAGGCGGTTCGGGTGCAGGCGTGCATACCGTTGCCTATTTGGGCGCGGCTGTCTCCGGTCAGCGCTTTGATGATCGAGGTTTTGCCCGATTGAGTCTTGCCCAACAGCCAAAAGACCGGCGTCGGCAGAGCGGATTTGATGGCTTCAAGGCGTTCATTAGTGTCCTCATCGTCAAGACGGGGCATGAGCAGGGTCGAGTAAAACTTTTTCCACATAGGCACAACCTCAAACCGGGGAGAAAATTTTTATAATTTATAGGCTTAAGTGGGGAGTTGAGCCTTTGATTTCAACAGCCGGGGCTAACATTATCGTTAACACCATGAAAATACGGACAAACTATTAAAATCTTAAAACTCGGGGCGATTATTTTTCGGCAGCGAAACCGGATATTCGAGTGGATTCCGCTCAAGTCAAGCTTTGCAGGCAGTCTAAGCCGTTCTCTGGGTTTGCGCCGAGCTAAGGGAGGTAACAAAAAAATACAAAATGCATCTCGTGAATAAATGGAATTTTCAGCCTGTTATCCCGCCTGCCAAACATAAGTGGCCGCCGCATTCGCAGGCAAGGTAGCGACCGCGCTTTGCCCTTGAAAGCGGATGCTAAAGGATCGGGATTCGGCTTCCTCATTGAGCGCAATCAGGACGATGTCGCCCGCGGGCGTAACAAACGCCACATTGCTCAGGAAGGTGTGCTGATCCGAATAAATCCTCACCGAACCGGGGCGCACGAATTTCGCGGCATGGGCGATTACATAATAAGCAACGTTGCGGGCAATCTTTTCGCCTATCGTCAACGCGCCGACGCAACGGGCTTCGCCGCCCGGAGTATGAGGGCGGCAAAACGGGTCGGCGGCCAGGTTCCATTCGAACACGGCCCGGCTCCAGTTGCGTATGGAGCCGATCAGGACGTGTTTCATGTGCCACATTAAGTCTCCCCCGAACTGCCCGTCCGAACCCACCCACTGCTCGGTAAAATACAGTTTCATTTCCGGATAGGCCTGATAAACCTCGGAAAGAACCGAAATGTCGCCCCCGTATAAATGCCACGCCGATCCGCTGAGATAACGGCGCGCTTCGGCATCGGCGAAAACCGCCAAGGGGTATTCTTTGACATCGCAATTATGATCCCAACAAAACAGCTCCACATCGACTAGACCGGCTTCCAGTAAGGCCGGTCCCAAGTGATTTTTAATAAACTCGGCTTGCTCGTCCGCTTCCATGACCATGCTGGGTTGGTTTTTGTGATTTAAAGGTTCGTTTTGCGGCGTGATGGCATGGACGGTAAGCCCTCTTTCCCGCATCGCTTTCAGGTATTTGACCAAGTAATCCGCATAAACAGCGTAGCAATCGGGTCTCAGTTTACCGCCCACCGAGTTTTGGTTGGTCTTCATCCAAGACGGCGCGGACCAAGCCGTGGCGATGATTTTGAGTTCGGGGTTAATTGCCACTATTTGCTGTAACAACGGAATAACTTCAGCATCGCCGGCCTCGATATCGAAATGGATAAGTTCGTAGTCGGATTGTCCGGTCGGCCTGTCGTTATAGGAAAAGCAGCGCTCGCTCAAATCCGACGCGCCGATGCTCAAGCGCAAAAAACTAATGCCGATGCCGTCGCCATCGGGCAAGAATAATTCTCGCAGCAATGCGTTTCTGTCAGCATCAGGCAGGCGGCCGATCAGCATAGCGCTACCCCCGGTCAAGGAAAACCCGAATCCGTCCATAACCTGATATTTGCGCTCGGCATCCACCGTTATCGCCGGGAAATCATTGTCGTGGCCGGTAAAACGAAGCTTATCCGGCTGCCGTTGAAACAGAAAACGTTGGTCGGCGGTCGTCAGCCAAACCGCCAAAGAGTAAGGATCTTTCGAAACAGGAAGAAGGAGGGCGTAGGAGTCGATTTGCTCAGGCATTGAAGTCCTCTCGGTGGAACACCTTTAGATTAAATATTTTAGGTCAATGCCAAAGCCTGACAGCTTGATCATCACCTACAAAACATTTTACTTCGCAACACATGGCAGGGCACACACAAAAAGAACCCCCAAGCGAAAGAGGGCTGTGAAAGCATTCGATTTAGAACAAATATAGAGTCCGAAGTGAATAAAGCGACATCGTTCCCACGCTCCGGAGACTGTGAAAGTATTATCAAAATCGGTTTAAAAAACTCTTCACCACGAAGGCACGAAGATCACGAAGGAAAAATAATTGTTTAAACTCAATGTATTGAAAACTTCGTGTCCTTCGTGCCTTCGTGGTGAATGCTTTTGCTTTTGTTCTAAAACGAATACTTTCACAGTCTCCGGAGCGTGGGAACGATAGCA
>JAPLRU010000079.1 GCA_026399025.1 Methylobacter sp. | reverse complement strand
ATCATCGTCAACAACACTGTCGTAGCGGGTTTATTTGCTGAGTTTTTTGCTGCCCAAAGAAAATGATTTTTTAAAGGCGAAAAAACTGTCAAGCTTTTTTTTGATTTTGTAATGAAAACAATTGGGGCGAGTAGTTACCATAATTTATCTATTAAATTTTAGGATCGTCATAGTCTTGTCGGTAAATAGAACCACAACATAGGCGGTATTTAACTGACTGTAAGCGAAAATTATTTCATAAGCGCTCATGGCTTACCAGCAGTTGCGGCTTGGATCATCGCGGAAACGGTGGGATTTTTGTTTGGTCGGGCGTTTATTCTTTCACATTTTTGATGTATTTATGACAGTGCGCTTTGGACTGACTACCGCCTATTGCGGAAGTCAGCTATTCATACCACCTGCTTAGTCATCCTGCACTTCGGATAACCGGAACATCCCCAAAATTGCTTGCCTTGATGATCGCCCTTTCGTGCCGTTCTCAAGACCATCGGTTTGCCGCATTGAGCGCATGAATTGCCCTGTTGCCTTTGCTTTGCCTCGACAAGGGCTTTGACGTGTTTGACATGATTCAGGTGGGTTCCGATCGACGGTTTCAATCGGCCGGATTGAATTTGCCCGCAAATCGTCACCACATCGCTATCGCTTAAAACAGGCCGCACCTTGTTTTTAAGGTAGCGGATATAACCTCGGGTATGAACAACTTTATCCGGCATCGGCGTTTTGAAGGTGCTGTCGCCGACAAATACAACCACTGAAAAGATTTTGCCGGAATCAAGGTTTAAAGCCGCTTGCAAAGCTTGGGTATGTTTGTAATTTTGATGCAGTGGGTTTTGAAAGGAAGTCGTATGCCGGTGAATTTTTTGGGTCCAGGTTTTTTGTTGCGGACTGCCGTATATCCAGCCTTTCATGTTCTTGGTTTCGATAACGAACACGCCATAGCGCGAGACGACGATATGATCAATCTGTGTGCTGCCGTCTGTTGTCGGCAGCGTAACGTTCTTGAACAGCGTATAAGTCCGTTTATCCAGAAACAGCCTTGCCGCTAAATTGACTTTGAACTCGCCGAACACGCCTTTGATGGCGCGTGTTTTTAGAAGCGAGAGCAGCAAAAACAGCGGAATCAGCCAGCCATAGGCGCTGATTAGCGGCCCGAATGTTTGTGTTAGCAGTTGAGTCCGGTCCATTTATTTTTTCTTATAGCGTCCAGGATTAATATAGCGACGCATAGGCTAAGCCCTCCACCTCATCCCCACTGCGATTTACGGACATTAAAATTACGACCTTTAATCTTGCCGTTTCTCAAACAAGCCAAAGCCTTATCGACACTGCCGCGCTTGATCGCCACATAAGCATGGGCATCAAAAATATCGATTTTGCCCACTTCGCTACCCGCAATCCCGGCCTCGCCGGTTAAAGCGCCGAGTATATCTCCGGGCCGCACTTTATTTTTGCGCCCGCCGTCTATCCACAAAGTCACCATCGGCGGTTCAAAGCGCTGCTCCAAGCTCATTTGAAACGGCGCCACTTCGTCCCATTTGGCGGCAATAGACTGATAGTCTTCAATGGCTTTAACCCGGTTTAATTCCTGTTCCGTGCATAAGCTTAACGACAAACCTTTGTTACCGGCGCGGCCGGTGCGCCCGATTCGATGCACGTAAATTTCCGCATCCCAAGGCAATTCATAGTTAATCACCGCCTGCATGTCTTTAATATCCAGGCCTCGTGCGGCTACATCGGTCGCCACCAGAACCGAACAACTCTTGTTGGCAAAACGCACCAGCACTTGGTCTCGGTGTTTTTGCTCCAAATCGCCATGCAGCGCCTGTACCGAAAAACCGCTGTTTTCCAGTGAAGCGGCGACATCTTGGCAATCCCGCTTGGTGTTGCAAAACACCACGGTCGATTCCGGCCGATAGTAGGATAAAAGGTAAGCCAGCGCGTTGATTCTTTTTGATTTTTCGACTTGATAAAAAAGCTGCTCAATATCGCTGTCGTGATGGCTGGTTTCGATGCTGACCGAAATCGGCTTAAACTGGAATTTTTGACTTATTTCCCGAATAGGGTCGGTATAAGTTGCCGAAAACAACAAGGTTTGCCGATGCGTCGGGGCGTATGAGATGACATCGGAAATGGCTTCTTCAAAGCCCATATCCAGCATCCGGTCAGCCTCATCCAGCACCAGCACCTTTAAGTTACTCAAGCGCAAGCTGCGTTTGCGCAAATGTTCCTGCAACCGGCCCGGCGTACCGACCACCACATGAACGCCATGTTCCAACGAGCCCAACTGCGGCCCGAACGGCACACCGCCGCACAAAGTCAGCACTTTAATATTTTGGGTGAATCTCGCCAAGCGCCGAATTTCCTTACAAACCTGATCGGCCAGTTCTCGGGTGGGGCACACCACCATCGCTTGAACTCTAAAACTGTTCAGATCCAATTTGGATAGCAGGCCTATTCCGAAAGCGGCGGTTTTGCCGCTACCGGTTTTAGCTTGCGCAATCACATCCCTGCCCTCAAGAATATGCGGCAGACTCTCCGCCTGGATGGGCGTTAACTTGGTGTATCCCAGGGATTCAATGTTTTCAAGCAGGGCGGGTTTTAACGGCAGGGAGGAAAAATCGGCAATATTCACAAGATCTCTTTAAACTAAGCGAACGACAGCGAACTGCCGTCATTCAATCGCTTATAATACCAGATACCGGACTATCAAGGCGGCCGGATTGGCTGAGATGGCGCTATTAATAGTCGACAAAATAACATGTTAGCGCTTAATGCAGGCACTTTCGATGATCCGCTCGGCAGCGACATCGAATCGATCGGGCTTAGCTCGAAAATTAAATATTGAAAAAAAATAAATTAGTCATTACAACGTATTCAAATTTAGTTAATGAATCAAATTAGGTGTATTTGCAGTTCAGGCAATAAGGATGACATAGCCTGTTAACGGTTAGTCACCCATTTAAGGGTTCGACGTGAATAAAGCGACGTCGTTCCAAGGCTCCGAAGACTGTGCAAACGACAGTGTAGTGTTTACAGACTTGCAGAATAAACTCGGCGATAAGGCGGTAATAACGCCGGGAGAAAAAGCACAATAAATTCATAAGCCGTTTCAATTTAAATTTACCGAGACCGAACAATGAAAAAATTATTTTTGGAAACCGCAACGAATGTGGTTGAACTGCCGCCGGTTCAGATTGAATCGTTATTAAAACATGCCAAAGGTAATGTGTTGCCGCCGATTATCAGCGACGACCATCTTATCGCGCGCTATCGGCATGGCGAACAAATCATCAACCTCCACTTATCGCAATATATGCATTATGGCCGCTACCACCTCGAATATCTGTCAGAGGGTTTGAATGAAGGGATCTTGCACGAAAATTCTCAGCTTGAAAAAATAACAAGCCATTCAATTCCGCTTGACTTAAGCGGAATCCCCATCGACACGGCAATGGACCATGAGAAAAACCAAGAACATTAATCAAACCGATATACTTGAGTTGCTGGAGCAGTTGGAGCGCTTGGATGAAGTTGAATCGGAATTGAATATGACTTCGTCGCTTGGACCGCTGGAATTGAGCGTCATTACTGAAAATCAAACCGACTGGGTGACATTAGTCAGTTAAATCGGGCAATGGTTTTTCGCCGTTCAACATTTTTAACCCCGCCTTATTTTCGACTGCCCCCTACAGCAACAAATGCTTTATCATTAGCGCATTAAAAATTAAAGCCGCCGGGCTACCTATAAAATAATGAGCCACCATCCTGAATCCTCCTCCGACCGCAGTTTATCTTTAATCTTCTTATTTGCCGCGACCTTGTTTACCAGTGCATCGCTGATGTTTGTGCTGCAACCGCTGTTCGGGAAAATTTTATTACCTTTGCTGGGCGGTTCGCCGGCAGTCTGGAATACCTGCATGGTGTTCTACCAGAGCATCCTGTTTTTAGGCTATCTTTACGCCCACTATCTTTCTACCCGCTACAGTCGGCATCGCCAAATCCAGATCCATACGGCGCTGATACTGATCAGCTTTTTGGCGTTGCCTTTAGCTTTGCCTGAAAACACGGTGCCGCCGACGGACAGCAATCCGACCGTTTGGCTGCTGTGGACCTTGTTTCTGGCTATCGGCCTGCCTTTTTTCGTGGTTTCGACAACCGCGCCGCTGATTCAAAAATGGTTCGCCGGCGTCGGCCATCATACCAGTCATGATCCTTATTATCTGTATGCGGCCAGCAACACCGGCAGCCTGATTGCGTTGTTGAGTTATCCGTTCCTGCTTGAACCCAATATCGGTCTGGCTAACCAGAAAAGTTATTGGGGCGTCGGTTACTTGATGCTGTGCTTACTGATTGCGGGCTGCGCTTTTGTGCTCTGGAACAACCGACAACCAGCCGAGCCGCAACAGGATGCCGTTAGCGATGACAATAATCTCAGTCCGGTCACTAAACTGCACTGGTTGGCGTTGGCCTTTGTGCCCTCCAGTCTGTTGCTGGGCCTGACCAACTTTATCAGCACCGATATAGCCTCGGTGCCGTTGCTGTGGATTATTCCGTTAACGCTGTATTTATTGTCTTTTGTGATCGTTTTTTCCAAATGGAACGACAAGATTCATCCGTTAATGGTCAAACTGCAACCGATATTCCTGATACCGTTTATCGCTTACGCGTTCATTAATCCGGCGGATTTGCCTTATTGGGCTTACCTGATTTTACACTTGATCGCTTTTTTCTTTGCGGTGATGGTGTGCCACGGCGAACTGGCTGCATTACGGCCGCATACCCGGCATTTAACGACTTTCTACCTGATTATGTCGTTTGCCGGGATGCTCGGGGGGATGTTCAATACTTTTGTCGCGCCGTTTGTGTTCAATGCGGTTTACGAATACCCGATTATGATTGTGGCGGCCTTGCTGCTGCGTCCCGGTTTGAAGCTGTCATTGAACAGCGGCTTGTTGCTGCAAGTCATAATCCCCGTGCTGCTGGTTATTGCCGGGATTATTGTGCATGCAACGGTCGACGATTTACTTCAGTACTTCGATGTCATCGTCATCAGCCTGATCGGCTTAACCTTGTTGACGTATCTGCTCAGGGCGCGTCCGGTCGGTTTCGCACTCATGACCGGCGCCATTATTTTTCTTGCTCTGGGGGTTCATGGTTTGTCATCGCACACGCTGTATCAAGAGCGTACTTTTTTTGGCGTATTGGCCGTGCGTGAAGCCGTGTTAACCGACGAACAAGGCCGGCCTGAAAGCTATCATGAACTTTTTCACGGCACCACCAAGCACGGTGCGCAGCGCTTGGCCGCAAACTTAAGCCAAATACCGTTGACCTATTACAGCCGTCCGGGACCTATGGGACAGTTGTTTAAGGAATACGATAATGTTGATCAAACCTGGACTATCGGTGTCGTCGGCCTGGGCGCGGGCGCCTTGGCCTGTTATGCCAAAGATCGGCAAAACTGGACGCTGTATGAGATCGATCCGCTGGTGGTGAACATCGCCGCCAATCCCGTTTATTTCAGCTATCTGAGCCAATGTGCCCGTAATGCTGTGATGCGTGTCGGCGACGCGCGCTTATCGCTGGAAAAAGAGCCGGATCAGCATTTCGATTTATTAGTCATGGATGCATTCAGTTCCGATTCGGTGCCGACCCATCTGTTAACCAAGGAAGCGTTGGCGCTTTATTTCAAAAAACTTAAACCCGGCGGCATATTGGCCTTTCATATGACTAACCGGCATTTAGCGCTGAAAAAAGTGTTGTCGATTAACGCCGAAGCTTTGCACTTGGCTTCGTTGATTCAGGAGTTCAAACCGCAGCAGGACATCCCGCTGGTGGTTGCGACCGACTGGGTCGTCATGGCCAAACAGGCCGAAACACTGGAGCCATTGCGTCTAAGCCGTCTCGGCAACTGGCAGAAAATGCCCTTATACTTCGATATGAAACCTTGGACCGATGACTTTACCAATATCGTCAGTATTTGGAAGTAACTGCGGTTTAATTCACCTTACATTCAACTCATAATAATTATCGGATTTGAAGAGGGCCGGCTGCCATAATTTCCGGCTTTTTCAATCCGTCCAAAGACGACAAAGCCAATAAAAGCGGCGTATTTGTACCCTTCGAGAAATCTACAGATAACAGCCGTCGTAACATATAGATACCTCAGTTGATAAAGTGACGCAAAGCCCTCTCCAGCGGGAGAGGGTTGGGTGAGGGGGATTTAAAATAAGGAAAAATACTTATTTATATCCCCTCATCCCAACCTTCTCCCTGAGGGAGAAGGAGCAAATGTCACTCTATTAGCTGCGGACTCTATAATGTCTTTGGACTATTGTGTAGATACTTATGCCGATGCGGAGGATTTAAGAAGAGAGGGCGCTATTCGCTTAAAGTATTTATGGATGCTTGTTTTGAAGATGGCGTTGAACCCAGCCTGTTCAGGAAAGTTTGTTTTGCGAATTCCGCCTGAAGATCACGCCGCAGTTACCCGAGCGGCTATTACATCAGGAAAAAGTTTGAATCAATGGGGGGTTGAAGTGTTGAAACAGGCTGCAAGTCAATAATTATCAGGTTTTATAAATTTAGGTAAGTCGCACTCCATAAAATACACGCTCCAATAAGTATCTGCGATCCATTGTATGGCGTTTATTTTTTGCGGACTACCTTAAATATTAATGAGGAATTAACATGAAAGCAGGCATGATCGGCCTAGGTGCGATGGGCATCGGCATGGCTAAAAATATCGCAACAGCCGGATATTTAAGCGGCGTTTATAACCGCACCGCGGTAAAGGCGCAAAATTTGGCCGATGAGCTGAATGTCATCGCTTTCGACCGGCCCGAAGAACTCGCGGCCAATGTCGACATCGTGCTGATGTGCGTCTCCGCCGACCACGATGTGTTGGCCGTAGTGGAAAAAATAAAAACAACCGTCAGACCGGGGACTATCGTCGTCGATATGTCGACCGTCAGTAGCGATACCGCCAAACAAGCCGCCGCTATGTTGGCCGAAAAACAGGCCGCTTTTCTTGACGCGCCGGTATCCGGCGGCGTCGAAGGCGCTAAAAACGGCGCCTTGGCGATGATGGTCGGCGGCGATCCGGCGGCATTAGCACAAGCTCGCCCGGTCTTGGAAACCATGACCCGCTGCATTATGCATATGGGTCCAACCGGTTCGGGGCAAGCTACTAAGGCGGTCAACCAAATCATGGGCGCGGGCATCAATCAGGCGGTGACTGAAGCGCTGGCCTTCGCGCAAGCTCAAGGTTTGCCGATGGAAAAAGTGATCGAAGTCATTTCCGGCGGCGCATCCGGCAATTGGTTTTTACAACATCGCGGCGCCACGATGACCCGAGGCGTGTTCGCGCCGGGCTTTAAAGTGGCTCTGCACCATAAAGACCTGCTTATATGCCGGACTATGGCCGAGCAAATCGGCGCATCGACCACGCTGATCGATATGACCCTCGCCGATTATCGGCTATTGATGACGAAAGGCTATGGCGACGAAGATATTTCGGCTTTATATCGATTGAAAGCTGTAGATTCGGATTGAAAATTAAACCAGACCTGTTAAAGTCTGAGGTCCTTTAACAGTGTTTTAAGATTAATTGAGGAACAGTTATGCCCGATTACAAAAGATACCAATGCAGCATTTGCGGCCATATTTACGATGAAGCGGAAGGCGATCCGGACACCGGTATTGTCCCCGGCACCTTATGGGAAAACATTCCCGACGATTGGCGTTGCCCGGAATGCGGCGTGGAAAAAAGCGAATATGATTTAATGGCTTAACCGAGAAAAACCATGCAGATTGTTATAATTGGCTCAGGCGTTGCCGGCGTCAGCTTTGCCGAGAAGTACCGCGCGTTATCAGCCGATGATGACGAAATTACCTTGGTAACTAGGGAGCACGACGGCTATTATTCCCGACCCCTGCTGTCCCGCGGTTTTACCAAAGCCGATATTGAGCAATCCATTATTTTAAAGCCCTTTGACAGGCTGCGCGAAAACGACATCAATGTGCTCTGCGGCGTAGAAGTCACGGCCATTGATCGGGCTAATAAATCGATAGACATTAGTGGTTCGTGCCAGGAAAAAGCCCTGCAATACGACAAACTGATACTGGCGCAAGGCTCTTCCGCGTTCATCCCTCCGCCCTTTAAACCCTATGAAAATCTGTTTTTTTGCTTGAACAGCTTGGTCGATTTGAAAGCGTTGCGTAAATTTCGCCGCGAGCTGTTAAGTCAAAGCCAGCAGCCTAATTGGGCAATTATCGGCGGCGGTTTAATCGGTTGCGAAGTCGCGTCCGATTTGGCGACGACGGGCGATAACGTTACCTTGTTTCATGCGCCGGATCGATTAATGGAGCGCCAATTGGTGGCCGAGGATTCAGCCTTGTTGCTCAATGTCTTGCAAAGTTCCGGTGTTAAGGTATTACTGAATCAAGCGGTGAAGGAATTCATTAAAGAAGAAGACAAGATGTGCGTAAGAACCGACGTAACGGCCGAGTTTGACGGCCTGATCGTCGCCTGCGGCTTTAAACCGCGCACCGAATTGGCGGAACTGGCAGGCCTGGAAGTCGGCCGCGGCATCAAAGTTAATCAGCGAATGCAAACCAGCGACGAGTCTATTTACGCGCTGGGCGATGTAGCCGAGTTGCCGAACGGAAAGCTCTACGCCTTCATTTTGCCGATCCGCAATCAGGCTTTATGGCTGGCGGAATTCCTCGCCGGACAAAAGCAGGACAACTGGACGCCGCCGGTTTTCACCACCAAAGCCAAAGTGCATGGTTTTGAGGCGGCTCATCCTTATAATGTCTGATACAACTAGGCGAAAGGTAAAGACCGAAAAAAACGCTTTTTGCCCTTCGCCTTTCGCCTTTTATCTCTAGCATGACCCCAAACCGTTATTCCGACGCGGAACGTGCCGCCGTCTATCGAGCCATTTATGAGCGCCGCGATATGCGCCATTTTTTGCCCAACCCGATCGATCCCGAATTATTATTACGCCTGCTCGATGCCGCGCATCATGCGCCCAGCGTCGGTTTTATGCAGCCGTGGCGGTTTATGCGCATTAGTTGCCCTACTCTACGCAAAGCCATCCATGCCTTGGTTGAGCAAGAACGCCTACTGACCGCCAAAGCGTTAAACGAACGCGAAGACGAGTTTATGAAGTTAAAAGTGGAAGCCATATTGGAATGTCCGGAAGTGCTGGTTGCCGCTTTATGCGATCAGCGGGAACACTACATCTTCGGCCGCCGCACGTTGCCGGAAATGGATTTGGCCTCGCTGGCCTGCGCGATACAAAACATGTGGCTGGCGGCCCGCGCGGAGGGCATAGGCTTGGGCTGGGTGTCGATGTTCGATCCGGACGCCCTGAAAACCTTATTAAAGATGCCCGAAGACAGTCAGCCGTTGGCGATTTTATGCCTGGGGCATGTCGATAAATTCTACGACAAACCGATGCTCGAACAGGCGCAATGGGCGGAACGCAAAAATCTTACAGATTTATTATTTGAAAACGTTTGGAATACACCGTGCCGCTAAACTTTGTTATCCCCCCGCGCCCGTCAGCGCTGACCGATGCTTTACAAAGCAAGATCGATTGGAAAACCAAACCCTTGGGCTCTCTCGGGCAATTGGAAGCGCTGGCCTTGCAGATCGGATTGTGCCAAAACAGCCTGAAGCCACGTTTAAATAAACCCTGCATTCTTATTTTTGCCGGAGACCACGGTATTGTTGAAGCCGGAGTCAGCGCTTATCCGCAAACCGTGACCGCGCAAATGGTCGCCAATTTTCTGGCCGGAGGCGCAGCCATCAGTGTGTTTGCCAAGCAGCATGACATCGAATTATTAATTGTCGATGCGGGCGTCAATGCCGATTTAGCCGGTCACCCGAAATTAATCAATGCAAAAATCGGTAAAGGCAGCCGAAACTTTTTAACCCATCCTGCAATGACTGCCGAAGAATGCAGCCAAGCCATTCAAGCGGGAGCCGAGCTGGTTTTGCAGCAACAGCAAAACGGCTGTAACTGCATCGGCTTCGGCGAAATGGGTATCGGCAACAGCTCATCCGCCGCATTGCTGATGCATCGTTTAACCGGGCTGTCGCTAGTGCGTTGCGTAGGCCGCGGCACCGGTTTAAATGATCGGCAATTGCAAAATAAAGTCACCGTATTGCAACGGGCGTTAAATAAACATAAAGAAGCAACCGAGCCATTATCCGTGCTGGCCGCTTTCGGCGGTTTTGAAATCGCGATGATGGTCGGCGCTTATCTTAAAGCCGCCGAATTGGGTATGCTTATTTTGGTGGATGGTTTTATTGCCGGCAGCGCGCTGTTAGTCGCTTACAAGCTGCATCCGCAAGTGCTGGATTACTGCGTATTCAGCCATGTTTCCAGCGAACAGGGTCATCAGGCTTTGTTAAGCCAATTCAACGTAAAACCTTTGCTGAACCTGGAACTGCGTTTGGGTGAAGGTTCCGGCATTGCGCTGGCCTATCCGCTGGTGCAATCGGCAGTCAGTTTTTTGAACGAGATGGCTACCTTTGCCGAGGCTGGGGTTGATCATTAAAGAATCAACGCCCGTTTTTTTTACCTTGGATCGTTTAGCTGCTTTAAAATCACTCGTCATCGTTCCTACGCTCCATCATGGCGTTACCAACAACTTTCAAAGACACAACCATGCTTAACAGCCAAGAGCTTTACCAACAAGTTAGCCAATTACCTTCATTAGAAAAATTACGCTTGGCGGAATTACTGCTTGCCGATTTGGAGATGCCTAATCCTGAAATTGATGCTATCTGGCGGGAAGAAGCACAAAAAAGATGGCAAGCCTATAAAGCGGGTGAGCTAAAAACACTCAGTTATGAATCGGTTATGCAAAAGTACAAATACCATCGTTCCCACGCCGGAGAGATTGTGAAAGTATTATCAAAATCAGTTTAAAAACCTATTCACCACGAAGACACGAAGTTCACGAAGAAAAAATAATTGATTAAACTCAACGCATTAAAAACTTCGTGTCCTTCGTGTCTTCGTGGTGAAGGCTTTTGCTTTT
>JAPLRU010000128.1 GCA_026399025.1 Methylobacter sp. | reverse complement strand
GGGTGACAATTGATGATGCACAGCAAACTACCTGCGATCACGTAGTAGCCGCGTGCGGCAAGGCGTACCATGAGAAAAAAAAAAGTATCAGCAGAGGGGTAGAGATGACTTCATTGAGAGGAGCCGGTCTACTCGACCTTAGGGTTATTAACTGAACTTAAAAACGCGGCACATTCGATTATATAGATTAAAAAGATTAAATCGATTGAAACGATTAAATCGATTGACTGAAATCGATATGGGCGCTAAAATTTTTTCCAAGGTCTTCGATTGGCTGTAGTCGTATCGACGGCTCGTTACTGAATAGTGTTAATCAAGAAACACTGGGGAAATTGCACTATGGAAGAATTGATCAAATTTTATCGAGACGGTGACTGGCCGGGATTTCTGTTATCGGCGTGTTGCATATTAGGGCTGCTAATCGTCGCGGCAGCCGGCGGCTTTGCGATGAGTGCCCGGATCATGGCCGTTGGGTTTATCGTCATCGTTGCCGGCTTATATTTCTGGAGCCGTGCCCGGTACCGGAGGTCGCTGAAAATGATCGAGCAAGGTTTGCGTGAAACTTTGCAGCAGGAAAACGATGAAAGAATCAAGGCAGTGCAGGATATGCATAATGAAACGGTAGTGCAGGTCTGCGCCGATCGTATTGAGCAGGAGAGGGCGCGGATCGCAACATTACTGGCCGATTTAGCGCAACGCTTCGAGGTTTTATCACACCATAGGGGCGAGCAGGATAAGGAAAAACCAACCCAGGCTGGGCAAGTTTCTATCGAAACCCAAATTGCCGATTTGGCACAAGGCTTCGATGCTTTGATAAATCGCTTTGATCGGCATTCGGCGGGCGCAAAAAATCAACAGCAGGGCATAGACGGACTGGATTCACTTTGTCAAAAAGTATTGCCTATCTGGTCGAGTCAGGTCGAGATGGCCAGAGTGCATACCGAAGAATCCATCGCTGAATTGGCGCAACGTTTCGACGCCCTGTCGAAACGTTTGGATGCAGCCGTCATGGCTTCTCAAAATACGGTGGAAGGCGATAAGGATTCATCCGGCGGCATTGTTGATTTGTTGCAGGGCAGCCAGTTGGAGTTAGGCAGCATCACCAATGCTCTGGGCGCTTCGCTGGAAGACAAGGAGAAACTGCTGCGAGCCATCGAAGAATTGTCCGGTTTTACCGCGCAATTGAGCAAAATGGCCGGGGAAGTCAGCACTATTGCCGGCCAGACTAATCTGCTGGCGCTGAACGCCGCCGTTCAGGCGGCGCGAGCCGGAGAAGCCGGGCGCGGCTTTTCGGTAGTCGCGGACGAGGTGAGGAAACTGTCGCATTCGTCAGGCGCTGTCGGCAGAAACATTACCGAGACCATCAAGTCCGTCAACGAGGCGATTGACGATACTTTAACGATTTCCCGTAAATTCGCCCGGCAAGATGAACAAACTTTGGCTAATGCGGAGCGGATTATTGCCTCGGTATTAACGCGCTTTAGCCATGCCGCGGCCGGATTATCAGGCTCCGAGGAACTGTTACGCAGCGAAAACAAAGCCATCAACTATGAAATAGCCAATGTTTTTGTCGCTTTGCAGTTTCAGGATCGGGTGAACCAGATTCTGACCTTGGTTAGCGACGATTTGAATAAGCTGGAACAGCATTTGAACGAGCTTAACAATGAACAAGCCATCGAAGGATTATCCCGCTCGGTGGATGCGGAGCAATGGCTGGAAGAACTGGCCATGACTTACACCATGGAGCAGCAGCTTGCCGCACATGAAGGTGCGAACACGGGGATCAACACCCGGCAAACCAATATTACCTTTTTTTGAGGACACGACCATGACCAAAACAATACTGTTTGTAGAAGATTCAAATTCTGTCAGGACGGTGATGAAAAGCGCTCTGACCCGTGAAGGATACGACGTGATTGTCGCTTGCGACGGTCAGGACGCCTTGACCAAACTGGACGGCAGCAAAATACACCTGATTATCAGCGACGTGAACATGCCCAATATGGACGGCCTGACTTTTGTAAAGACCGCGAAAAAACTGCCGGCTTACCGGTTTACGCCGATCATCATGCTGACCACCGAAACCCAGGAAGCGAAAATGAACGAAGGTAAAGCCGCCGGCGTTAAAGCCTGGATCGTTAAGCCTTTTCAGTCGGCGCAATTGCTGGCTGCGATTGCGCAGCTTATCCAGGCGTAAACCTAAGCACGGCGAAAATCCCGCAGTCGGAAATAGTTTTTAACTGCCGGGCAGTTACGATTTTTTTCGGCGCAAACGACAGGAGCATCCGATGGCGAATGTGAACAATAAAAATCAGCCTAGCGGCCGCATCGCCATAGTCGGTGAATTGACTATTTATACCGCTATGGAATTGAAAGATAAATTGCTGACCGGTCTATCCGCGGCTGAAGAACTGGAGCTGGATCTATCCGAAGTAGGCGAAATCGACGCCGCCGGCTTGCAGCTGCTGGTGATGATAAAACGGGAGGCGGCGGCTTTAGGCAAGGATTTGCACTTTACCGGTCACAGTCAGGTGGTGTTGGAGCTTCTGGATTTATCCGGTTTAGCCGGTTTTTTCGGCGATCCGTTGCTGATTGTCCGCAAGCCTATAGATGAAGGTAAATCGATATGATTCCAGACGAATATTTACAAACCTTCGTGGTTGAATGCAGGGAACTGCTCGAACAAATGGAAGAAGCCCTGTTGATCGTGGAGCAGGCCGCGGACGATGCTGAAATTATCAATGCCATTTTCCGGGCGGCGCATACCATCAAAGGCTCGGCCGGTATGTTCGGTATCGATCCTATCGTGGTCTTTACCCATGCCGCGGAAAGCGTTTTAGACCAAGTGCGTAGCGGTGATATAGCGATGTGTTCGGTATTGGCGGCCTTATTTATTGAAGTCCACGATCATTTGAACGTATTGATTAATCATATTGCCGAAGGCACGCAGCCGACGGGCGAAACCGATGTTCACGGTAAAAGCTTAGTCGAACGGCTGGAAGCTTATTTGCATCCGGCCGTGGCGAATCAGATGGAAATGCCGGTAGTTCACCAGGCTAAACTGGAGCGGGAAGAAAGCGAAGCGGTCGGAACCGACCATTGGCACATATCCTTGCGCTTTGGGCTGGACGTATTCAGGAACGGCATGGACCCGTTTTCGTTCGTGCGCTGTTTGTCTTCCTTAGGCAATATCGTGCATCTGGTGACTATCATCGACGCCATTCCCGCCGCCGACCGGATGGATCCTGAATCGTGCTATTTGGGTTTCGAAATCAGTTTCAGCAGCGATGCCGACAAGCTTGCCATTGAGAGCATTTTTAATTTTGTCCGTAGCGACTGCCTGATCCGTATCCTGCCGCCGCGCAGCAAAATCAGCGGTTATCAACACTTGATACAGGAACTGCCGGAAGAAGAGATGCGGCTGGGCGAAATCCTGGTCAAATGCGGCACCTTAACGCAGAAGGAATTGGAACACGTGCTGCGCCTTCAATTAGAACACGTCGATAATCCGCAACGGCCCATCGGCGAAGTCCTGGTCGAACAGCATCTGGTCAGGCCTCCGGTAGTCGAAGCCGCGCTGGAAAAACAACAGCAGGTTAAAGACCACAAAAAAAACGAAGCCAATTTGATCCGTGTCGATGCGGATAAACTCGACGAACTGATTACTTTGGTGGGCGAACTCATTATCGCCGGCGCAGGCACTAACCTGATCGCCCGGCGCGCCAAAATGGCGGACCTGATCGAATCCACCGCCACCTTGTCGCGACTGGTCGAAGAAGTCCGCGACTCCGCGTTGGCGCTGCGCATGGTGCCTATCGGCGGTACGTTCAGCCGGTTCCAGCGCGTGGTGCGCAATGTCAGCAAAGAACTGGGTAAAGACATAGACCTGGTTATCAGCGGCGCGGATACCGAACTTGATAAAACCGTCGTCGAAAAAATAGGCGACCCGCTGACCCACCTGGTGCGCAACTCCATCGATCACGGCATCGAAGCCGCCGAACTGCGTATCGCCAGAGGTAAACCTGCTAAAGGCACGCTTAAACTCAACGCTTATCATGACGCCGGCAGTATTGTCATCGAAGTTAGCGACGACGGCGGCGGCTTGAACAAAGAAAAAATTCTGAGCAAAGCCATCGAACGCGGACTGGTGTCCGAGGGGGCGAATCTAAGCGATAAAGAAATCTACAGCCTTATTTTCGAAGCCGGATTTTCCACCGCCGATACCGTCAGCAACCTGTCCGGCCGAGGCGTCGGCATGGACGTGGTGCGCCGTAACATTCAGGGCTTACGCGGCACTATCGATCTGGACAGTATAGAAGGCCAAGGCAGCACCGTCCGCATCCGCCTGCCGCTCACCCTGGCTATTATCGATGGTTTTATGGTCGGGGTCGGCAACGCCACCTTCGTCATTCCGCTGGACATGGTGGTTGAGTGTATCGAATTAAGAGCTTGGGCCGACGATGAGGGGGACGGGCAATACCTGAACCTGCGCGGCGAGGTGCTGCCGTATCAACGCTTGCGCGACCACTTCGATATAGAAGGCGATAGGGTGCAACGCGAAAATGTTGTCGTGGTGCGTTATGGCGAGCATAAGGCCGGCTTGGTCGTGGATAAGCTGATGGGCGAGTTTCAGACGGTAATCAAACCCTTATGCAAGCTGTTCAAAGGCGAAAAAAGCATAGGCGGCTTTACTATTTTAGGTACGGGGGAGGTTGCGTTGATTGTCGATGTGCTGGGCTTGATGCAGCAAGTCGCCGGTCGAGAAGTCGCTGTGTTGGGGTAACGGGTTCGACTCGGTTGATCTTGGGCAAGCAGTTTTTTGATTTTGAAAGTAGGGGTGTAAATATGTTTAAGAATATGAAAATAGGCCTGCGTCTGGGTTTGGGCTTCGGTTGTGTATTGGCACTGATGTCTATACTGATCATTATCGGTATCGACAGTATGGCGAATATCAATGGACGGCTGGAAGGCATCGTCAATGATAATAATGTCAAAGTTTCCCTGAGCGTGGACCTGCGTGGAGCCGTGCGCGACGTATCTATCGCAGTGCGCAACGTGGTGCTGATTAACGAACAGTCCGGAATGCAGGAGGAAGTCAAACGGATTGAAACTCAGTATAAGAAATACGACGAGCTCGAAGCTAAACTGACCGACATGGTCAAGAGCGAGCAAGGTATGGCTATCCTGACCAAAATCAAGCAGAGCGAAGCCGAAACCACGCCACTCATCAAAAAGGCGGCTGAACTGGCTTTGGTCGGTAAGAATCAGGAAGCCGTGGCCGTGTTGCTCAAAGACGTGCGTCCCAAGCAACAGCTTTGGCTGGATGCTTTGGACGAAATGAAGGATTTCCAGGACAAAAGCAGCAAGAAAGATGCTGAGGATGCAGCCAAAGCTTACGTCCAGGCACGATTTTTGACGTTTATTTTGGGCAGCGCAGCCATGGTTTTTGGAGCACTCATCGCCTTCTGGATTACCCGCGGCATTACCCGTCCTATCGGCATGGCTATGGATGTCGCCCAAAAGATTGCCGAGGGCGACCTGACCGCCACGATTGTCGTGACCGGCAAGGACGAAACCGGGCTTTTGCTGGTGGCGATCAAGAATATGGCCGATACCCTGAAGAGTATGCTGGCCGACATCGATGTCCTGGTCAAGGCGGCAACGGACGGAGAACTCGATACACGGGCCGATGCAAGCAAATACCAAGGCGATTTTCGTAAACTGGTGGTCGGCATCAACCGGACGCTGGATGCCGTGATCGATCCTTTGAACGAAGCGGTCGGCGTGCTGAAGGACATGGAACAAGGCGACCTGACCAAAACCGTTGACGGTGATTATAAGGGCCAGCTCAAGGACTTTAAGGACACCATTAACAACACCATCGACAAACTTTCGCAAGTCATTAGCGAAGTTTACGGCGCCGCCGCCAATATCGCCTCGGCCAGTGAGGAGGTTTCTTCCACCGCTCAAAACATGAGTCAGGCAACCAGCGAGCAGGCGGCCAGCGTCGAGGAAACCAGTGCTTCAGTGGAGCAGATGTCGGCATCGATCAACCAAAACACCGAAAACGCCAAAGTCACCGACGGCATGGCTACCCAGGCCAGTAGCGAAGCGGTGCAAGGCGGGGCCGCGGTAAAAGAGACGGTGAGCGCGATGAAGACTATCGCCGGTAAAATCGGCATCATCGACGATATTGCCTACCAAACCAATTTACTGGCTTTGAACGCGGCGATTGAAGCGGCTCGGGCCGGTGAGCACGGCAAAGGCTTCGCGGTGGTTGCCGCCGAGGTGCGTAAGCTGGCCGAGCGCAGCCAAATTGCCGCCCAGGAAATCGGCGAACTCGCCGAAAGCAGTGTGGAAATGGCTGAAAGCGCCGGTAAGTTATTGGATACTATCGTGCCTTCGATCAAGAAAACTTCGGATCTGGTACAGGAAATAGCGGCGGCCTCCGAAGAACAATCGTCCGGTGCGGGACAAATCAATACGGCGATGGATCAGCTGAACCAGATTACCCAGCAAAATGCCAGTTCATCGGAAGAGTTGGCCGCGACTTCGGAAGAGATGAGCGGGCAGGCGGCGCAACTACAGGAACTGATGGCGTTTTTTACCGTGGCGACTAACGCTGCTACGGTATCGGTGGCGGCCAAAGTTCAGTCTTTTAAGCCGGCGCTTAGAAAAACAGGGACGGTAAAACAGGCGCCTAGCGAAGCCGAATTCGTAAGATTTTAGGAGGCTAAGATGAATGCAATCAGTCAAACGGTAGCGATGCCGCCGGCCGCAACCGGCATCCAGGCGTCGGAAGAAGCTCAGCAATATCTTACTTTTATGTTGAGCGGTGAAACCTATGCCGTAGGCATACTTCGCATCAAGGAAATCATTCAATACGGCCAGCTGACCGAAGTGCCGAGGATGCCGGATTTTATCCGCGGCGTTATCAACCTGAGGGGAGCGGTGGTGCCGGTGATTGACTTGAGCGCACGCTTCGGCAAGCCGCCCACTTCGATAGGACGGCGCAACTGCATCATTATTATCGAAGTGGCGCTGGGAGAGGAAACCCAGCATGTCGGCGTGATGGTCGATGCGGTGAACGCCGTGTTGGAGATTCCCGCCAATGAAATCGAACCGACGCCGACATTCGGCACCCATATTCGCGCAGACTTTATTGCCGGTATGGGCAAGATCAACGGCAAGTTTGTTATCATTCTGAATATTCAGCATGTGCTGTCGATGGATGACATGGCTACATTGGCTACTATGGGTTCCGCTTCGGCTGTCGAGACGATGCAGGCCGGGTGATTCCGGTCGGCATGTTGTGGATTGCCGCGCTGCTGAGACTGTGAAAGTATTCGTTTTAGAACAAAAGCATTCACCACGAAGGCACGAAGGACACGAAGTTTTCAATACATTGAGTTTAAATAATTATTTTTCCTTCGTGATCTTCATGCCTTCATGGTGAATAGGTTTTTAAACTACATTTTGATAATACTTTCACAGCCTCTGCTGCGTGAGAATGCTGCGGTATGCTATGCGTACCGGTGAATGCCTGTAGATTGTTGCCCGAAAGCCGAATGGCGGAGCAATACAATAATTTCGTAGACCCATTGCCGTTTTTACTCCGATACGCGTGAAAAAACGTAAGCGCTTATCAAGCATTTGGCTTTGATTCACACAAGGCATTTTGTTATTTCAAAGTTGTACGTTGTCAAAGCGTGCCGGGAGTAGGATTAAATAGTTTATGAACGAATTAAAAGCTATCGCGGAAATCAATGAGGACATCAAGAGCATTGTTTACGCGGCGGAAAACATCAGCCTGACCGCGACCAATGCGATGTTGGTCGCGAGGCAAGCGGGCGTTAATGCAGTGGGCTTCAGTGTGGTTGCACGGGAATTGCGGATGTTTAGCGAGAAGATGACGATGGCGATGCAAGAGCTATCTAAGTTGATTTACCGGCAGGTATTGGTGACCGCTAATAAGCGCAATCGATTGCGCAGTGTGACGGCGCTTAGCCGAACCGCATCTTATGGCGACTTGGCGCAGTTCCGAATCGCTTCGGCCTGTGCGCGCAGCCAAGTCGATGTCGATGAAATGGAGCGGCTGATTGCGAGTACGCTGCGCGAATTGCAGGTTGAGATGAAACGCACCGCAAAGCAATGCGCTACCGGCATAGTGATTGCGCGTTCGGCCGCCATTGAGGCGGCTCATGGCGGCGCCATGGCTGCGGTATTGCGCCAGATTGCACAAGGCGTGGAGGGCGTTGTCGATACTATTGCCGAGCGCGTCGGGAAACTTGAAGTACGACTTAAAGAGGCAGGGATATGAAAAAAGCAACAATTATTTATCAATCCGGTCAGCACCAATGGATTGCCGTAGCGCGCGACCCGGAGCGGCCTAATTATTTGATCGATACCAACGAATATTTGATTACTGACGGTACTACCGCGTTGTTGACCGATCCGGGCGGTTCGGAGATTTTTTCAATGGTATTCGCCGCTATTTGTGAAGCGTTCGACCCGGCGAACATCGGCGTGCTGTTTGCGTCGCATCAGGACCCGGATATTATTTCATCGTTGTCCTTGTGGCTGGATTTTAATCCCGAACTCAAATGTCATCTCAGCCGATTGTGGACAACCTTTGTCCCGCATTTTGGCGGCACCGACGAAACCTTCATCACGATTCCCGATCAAGGCTCGGTGATTGCCGTCGGCAAGTTGAAGCTGCGCAGCGTACCGGCGCATTACCTGCATTCCTCCGGCAATTTTCATTTGTATGACGAGGCCGCGAAGCTGTTTTTTTCGGGCGACATCGGCGCGGCGATGCTGCCGGAAGACATGAACGCTTTATTCGTCAAGGATTTCGATCGGCACATTCGCTATGCCGAGGGTTTTCACCGCCGCTGGATGGGGTCGCCGGAAGCCAAGCGCCTATGGTGCGAGCGCGTGGCGGCGATGGACATCGATATGCTCTGTCCGCAGCATGGCGCAATTTATCAGGGTAAGGATGTAGAGCGTTTCATCAATTGGTTTTCCGAGTTGCAAGTAGGTTCCGGACTGGTATGAAACAGCGCAGACGCTTGGCTGTAACGATGAGCGTGGCCCCCTCGGACAGCATAAATTTTTACGGTATAGAGGCCGAAGTGAATAAAGCGACATCGTTCCCACGCTCCGGC
>JAPLRU010000131.1 GCA_026399025.1 Methylobacter sp. | reverse complement strand
TATTTTTATTCTCCTCACCCCAACCCTCTCCAGCAGGATGCCTACATGGATGTAGGTAAGTAGAGCAATGCAGGAGCAATTGCCGAGAGGGAGCTTTTTTCTTAACTTAATGGCAGTGCTCCGGAGCGTGGGAACTATTCGAGTCTGTGGGCTATAGAGCACTGAATTGATTGAGCAACATGACAACTACAAATTCAATCCGAGACGCGTTGGAGTGCAGGCTTCGCCTGCACTCCAGATGCCTGAATTAATATCGCTTGATTAACGAGGGCATTTATATTTATTGCGAGTTGCCTAAGTTAATCACATCCGTCGACAATGCGGATGTAAACCTGTTTTTGTGACCGAGCGACTCTAAATCGTGCAGCTCCGAACTTCGGCCACCCGCTTAAAAATCGCCAACTTATGTGGGATAACGCACAGAGAGCCGCCGGTTTAATCGTCATGATGCAATACGGCGGTTCACCATTGTCCCGTAGACTCACTATCCCCCGATGCCCTGCAAAAAATGCATGTGTTTTTTGCAGAAGAAATGTCTAAGCAGGCCTGCACTTTCTGCCGCGTGATCCTTTTACCGCCCCATTCCACGAATTGCACGAAGGTAAGCCATGTTCAAAAAAATTTGCGACCCCGTTATTCTCAATCTTGCCGCGGCGGATGGCGTCGAACTCCGTCGCCAAGAGGCGCTGCTTAAAGCCGGGGCCTTGCAGAGCGCGATTTTTAACAGCGCCAATTTCTCCAGTATCGCCACCGACGCGAAAGGCGTTATTCAGATTTTCAACGTCGGCGCCGAGCGTATGCTGGGCTATCTGGCCGCCGAAGTGGTGAACAAGATTACTCCGGCCGACATTTCCGATCCGCAAGAAGTCATCGCCCGCGCCGAAGCCTTGAGCCTCGAACTCGGAACGCCGATTACGCCGGGCTTCGAGGCCCTGGTGTTCAAGGCCTCGCGCGGAATCGAGGACATCTACGAATTGACTTATTTTCGTAAAGACGGCAGCCGCTTTCCGGCGGTGGTATCGGTCACGGCATTGCGCGATGCGGAGGACGCTATTATCGGCTATCTGTTAATCGGCACCGATAACACCGCGCGCAAGCAGGCGGAAGAGGCGCTGCTCAAGGCCGGGGCTTTGCAGAACGCGATTTTTAACAGCGCCAATTTCTCCAGTATCGCCACCGATGCGAAAGGCGTCATTCAGATTTTCAACGTCGGCGCCGAACGCATGCTGGGCTATGCCGCCGCCGACGTGATGAACAAAATCACCCCGGCCGATATTTCCGATCCTCAGGAACTGATCGTGCGCGCCAAGGCTTTGAGCGACGAGCTTGGCACCTCGATTACGCCGGGTTTCGAGGCTTTGGTGTTCAAAGCCTCGCGCGGTATCGAAGATATTTACGAACTGACTTACATCCGCAAGGACGGCAGCCGCTTTCCGGCCATCGTATCGGTCACGGCGTTGCGCGATGCGCAAGACGCGATCATCGGTTACCTATTGATCGGCACCGACAATACCGCGCGCAAACAGGTCGAAGCGGAGCAGAAGCTGCTCGATCAGCGTCTGCGCGACCAGCAGTTTTACACGCGCTCTTTGATCGAATCGAACATCGACGCGATCATGACGACCGATCCGTCCGGCATCATTACCGATGTCAACAAGCAGATGGAGGCGCTGACCGGATGTACGCGCGACGAGCTGATCGGCGCGCCGTTCAAGAATTACTTCACCGACCCGGTGCGCGCCGAAGCCAGCATCAAACTGGTGCTGAGCGAAAAGAAAGTATCCGATTACGAGCTGACCGCACGCGCCAGAGACGGTAAGCAAACGGTGGTGTCCTACAACGCCACCACCTTCTACGACCGAGACAGGACGCTGCAAGGCGTATTCGCCTCGGCGCGCGACGTGACCGAGCGCAACCGCCTGGATCAGGCGCTACAGGACAAGAATGCCGAACTGGAAAATGCCAAGTCCGTGGCCGAAAAAGCCAATCTCGCCAAATCGGATTTCCTTTCCAGCATGAGCCACGAGCTGCGCTCGCCGCTCAATGCGATTCTCGGTTTTGCTCAATTAATGGAATTGGGTTCGCCGCTGCCGACGCCCGGTCAAAAATCCAGCATCGATCAGATTCTCCAGGCGGGCTGGTATCTGTTGGAGTTGATTAACGAAATTCTCGATCTCGCCTTAATCGAGTCCGGCAAGCTGTCGCTGTTGCTGGAACCTGTGCCGCTGTACGAAGTGCTGCTCGATTGCCAAGCCATGATCGAACCGCAAGCGCAAAAAAGCGGTATCCGCATGAGTTTTCCTCAGTTCGACAGCCCTTACATTGCCAATGCCGACCGAACCCGAGTGAAGCAGGTGCTGGTCAATTTGCTTTCCAATGCGATCAAATATAACCGTATAGGCGGCATGGTCGAAGTGACCTGCCGCGCGGATACAGAAGAACGCATCTGTATTAGCGTACAGGATACCGGCGAAGGCTTGTCCCCGGAAAAACTGGGGCAACTGTTTCAACCGTTCAACCGTCTGGGTCAGGAAGCCGGTTGCGAAGAAGGTACAGGCATAGGCTTGGTCGTGGCCAAGCGCTTGGTTGAACTGATGGGCGGCACTATCGGCGTGGAAAGCATCGTCGGGGTGGGCAGTGTGTTTAGAGTTGAGTTAAGTTCGGCGACCGCGCCGCAGCAGGTGCTTGACAGCATCGAACCGGTTACGGCGATTCAGCTGCCCGTTCAGCATGACACGGCGCTGCGCACTCTGCTGTATGTAGAAGACAACCGGGCCAACATGCAGTTGGTCGAGCAACTGATCGCGCACCGTCCCGATATGCGTTTGTTATGCGCCGGTGACGGTACCCGCGGCATCGCGCTGGCGCGCATCCATCAGCCGGAGGTGATCCTGATGGACATCAACCTGCCCGGCATCAGCGGTATCCAGGCGCTGAAAATCCTGCGCGAAGATCCGGCAACGGCGCATATCCCGGTGCTTGCAATCAGCGCTAACGCGATGCCGCTGGACATCGAACGCGGTATGAAGGCGGGTTTTTTCGGCTATCTTACCAAGCCGATCAAAGTCAACGCGTTCATGGATGCGCTGGATACGGCGCTGAAATTTGCGGAAACGGGATTAGACCGCGCCATTAATGAAGGGTAGATCGGATGATTAGCGCCGCCGATATTCTTAACGCCGGCATTCTGATCGTGGACGATCAGGAAGCCAATATCTTTTTGCTGGAGCAATTGCTGTATCAAGCCGGTTATAGCTCCATTACCTCGACCCAAGATCCGCATATGGTCTACTCGCTGCATCGTAAAAACCGTTACGATTTGATCCTGCTTGATCTACAGATGCCCGGCATGGATGGCTTCAAGGTCATGGAAGGCTTGAAGAAAATCGAGCGGGACGGTTATCTTCCGGTCTTAGTGATCACCGCCCAACCTGCGCACAAGCTACATGCACTGCAAGTCGGGGCAAAAGACTTTATCAGCAAGCCGCTGGACCTGGCCGAATTACTCGCGCGTATCCGCAATATGCTGGAAGTACGCCTGTTGCATAAGGAATCGAAAAGCCACAATCTGATACTGGAACAAACGGTGCAAGCCTTGCGTAAAACAGAGTCCGGCTTACGCACGACGGAAGTGGCCTTGTTTAAACAAAATGCAGAGCTTGACGACCATGTATTGCAATTACAGCAGACCAATGCCGACCTAATCATCGACACTATCGAAGCACAGACTTTGGCCGAAGAAAATGAAAAGGCTAAACTGGAGATGACTCATTTGGCCCAGCACGACGCGCTTACCGGTTTGCCTAATCGCATTTTGCTGAACGATAGGCTGGCCCAGGCGATTGCCTTGGCGCGCCGCCAAAGCAAACAATTTGCGGTGATGTTTCTGGATCTGGACCGCTTTAAGGATATTAACGACTCGCTGGGCCATGCGGTCGGCGACCAATTACTGCAATCGGTCGCGAAGCGCTTAGTGGCGGAGGTGCGCAGTTCGGACACTGTCTGCCGTCAGGGTGGCGACGAATTCGTCATCCTGCTGGCCGATATCGAGCACGCCAAAGATGCCGCTATCAGTGCGCAAAAAATACTCGCGACGCTAACTGTTCCCCATCGTATCAATCAGCATGAGCTTCATATTTCGGTCAGCATCGGCATCAGCATCTATCCCGATGACGGGGCCGATGCGGAGATCTTGATCAAAAATGCAGACACCGCGATGTATCACGCCAAGGAAGACGGTCGTAATAATTACCGGTTTTTTGAACCGGGCATGAGCATCATGGGCTTTGTTCCGAGGTAACGCACTCGTCTTTATACACAAGTCTGTTCAAGACGGGACGTAGGCCGGAATAAGCCCGCCCGGCGATAGCC
>JAPLRU010000034.1 GCA_026399025.1 Methylobacter sp. | reverse complement strand
AATTTACCGGCGGATGGAGCATGTCTTGCATCCAGCGTTTCGCCGTAGGTCATTACTAAAGTACTGCCGTTAACGGTGGCATGAGCAAAAACCGGCGCTGTCGTATCAGGCGTAGTGTTGGTGACGTGAGCGCTCAGTGTAAGCGCATCATTGCCCGCCTTATCCTGAATGGCGTTGATATTGTCGTTGCCGTTCGGGTCGGTGTATTTCACCGTGACCGCAGCGTCATGACTGACCGCAGTAGCCAAGGTCAGGGTCACCGTTTTGGCGACGGCATTTACCACCACAGCCTTGACGACATTGGCGACGCCGCCGACCGCAACGGCAAATTTACCGGCGGCGGGTGCATGGCTCGCATCCAGCGCTTCGCTGTAGGTCATCACTAAAGTGCTGCCGTTAACGGTGGCATGAGCAAAAACCGGAGCTCTTGTATCGGGCGTATTATTAATAACGGCATGGGCAAAGAAGCTTCGCGCATCGTTACCGCTCGCATCCTGAACGGTGTTGATGTTGTTACCGGACCGGTCGGTGTAAGCCACTGTAACTTTATTATTAGACTGCACCGCCGTGCTCAGGGTCAGCGTCAGCGTTTTGGCTGCGGCATCGACGGCCACGGCGGTAACGGTATTGGCGACACCGCCTACCTTGACCGTAAAAGCATTGGCAGTTGCTTGGTGAGCCGCATCCAGCGCTTCGGAATAAGTCATTATTAATTGATTGCCATTGACTGTTGCGTTGGCAAAAGTCGGCGCAGTGGCGTCAGCGGTAGTTATTGCCGGATTGGTAACGGCATATGCGTTGTCGGGTTGCTTTGCTGCTTTAATGGTCATCGGTGTGTCCTATTTGAGTATTATTTGGCAGCAATCGCTGTCGTGTTTTAAGTTGCTAACTGTTTTGTAAATTTCTTTTTGAGCGAATCCAACGCGCTTGCACGACCGATTACACTAAATCGGATAACCTTTTAAACTTGGTCTTCAAAGCGTTTAATTTTGAATATATCGATAAATCGGAGTCTTGCCATGATGAGGGCGGCTGTTCGCCAACGCTTAGCTAAAACAATACGCGTAAACACAAACACAAACGGTGCGTTAGCGAACAGAGATTAAGCGCTGCTTGAATTATCTATTTCGTCGCTTGGCAAGCTGAATTACGCGGCTTAGCCACTCGATTATTGAAAAAAAGCGGGCAAGCGATTGCATTGCAAGCTTTGCCAAAGATTGATCGATACGTGACAGATTTAGCGGATGTTTGCATCGTTCCCACGCTCCGGAGACTGTGAAAGTATTATCAAAATCAGTTTAAAAACCTATTCACCACGAAGACACGAAGAGCATGAAGAAAAAATAATTGATTAAACTCAACTTAAAAACTTCGTGTCCTCGGCAACTGCTCCTGCATCAGTACAAGTCGTTCGTGTCTTCGTGGTGAAGGCTTTTGCTTTTGTTCTAAAACGAATACTTTCACAGTCTCTCCGACGTGGGAATGCCGATGCCGAAGCGCTCATGGTTATACACATCTCGTTTCCGGCATTTCGAGGCTTGGGAGAGCCGGAAACGCCCACCCTGGCTATCGCCGGGCGGGCTTATTCCGGCCTCTATTAAGGGCCCACCGCTATGTCATCCGGAATGCAAGCAAGCCCTTAACGCTACCAACGCCGCCTCGAAATCAAACGCTCGAATACCCTCGTCAATCTGCCGAAAATGCTTGGGGAAGGCCGAGTTAAGTAAATCGGCATTCGCAGCCAGGACATCGGCCGCCTCCGCATCATCATCGGCCAGCAGGGTTTCAAGCTTGTCACAGACCGCCTTAAGCTGTTCCGGGTCGATGCTGACCGGGGTATTGCTTCGCTCTTCCGGCAGCGTCTGTTCCAGTTGCCGGATGAGCTCGTCCAGCGGTTTTTTCACTTGTTCAAGCAGGGCGTCAAGTTTTTCGCGCGAAGAATTCTCCTTAATTGAGGACTCAAGTTTTTCCGCCAACTGTTGCAGTTCGGTTGCGCCGATGTTGCCGGAAACGCCTTTTAGGGTGTGGGCGAAGCGCTCTGCGCTACTCCAGTCGTTGCCGTCAAGCGCTTCAATAATTTTTGCCGTGGCGTTTTTTTGTCCGGAGATGAATTTACGCAACATCGACAGATAGAGCGGTTTCTTGCCGAGCACGCGGCGCAGGCCGTTAGCCATATCCAGCCCGTCGATGCCGGACGGCAATAAGGCATCCTGTATTGCCTGCGCTTTCGGCTCTGTTGTTACGGATATAAGGTGTTGCGGTTTGATCCATTTCAGCAGCGCCACCCAGAGATCTTCCGGTTCTATCGGTTTGGCGACATGATCGTTCATGCCCGCCGCCATGCAACGGTCGCGGTCGCCCTGCATCGCGTTGGCGGTCATCGCCACCACCGGAAGATGCTGGAAACGTAACTCTTTGCGTATTTCCACCGTCGCGGTCACGCCATCCATCACCGGCATCTGCATATCCATCAATACGATGTCGTAATCGATAACCCTGATTTTATTCAGCGCGATTTGACCGTTCTCGGCCAAATCGACGACGAAACCGGCATCGCGCAACAGTTCGGTTGCCACTTCCTGATTCAGTTCGTTGTCCTCCACCAACAGGATACGCGCGCCTTTAATGCAGGCGAGTTGCTCGAAGGTATCGGTCGGTATGTCTCCGGATACGCGCTCGCCATCGACGACGCCGCCCAGAATGCGCACCACGCCGTCGAACAGTACCGAGGCGCTGACCGGCTTAATCAGCACATCTTCGAAGCCGGTTTCCTCCGCGCCTTTAATAACCTCCTCGCGCCCGTAGGCGGTTACCATCATCAAATGCGGGGGACGGCCGAGAGGCAACTCCCTGAGCTGTTTGGCCGTTTCTATCCCATCCATGCCCGGCATTTGCCAGTCGAGAAAGACAATATCGTAGGGCGAACCCTGCGCCTCGGCCCGATCCACCGCGCCGATAGCGGCCGAACCCGATTCGGCTTGGTCGACCTTAAGATTCATATTGCTGAGCAGGTCGCCGAGTACCAGGCGGGCGTTTTCATTGTCGTCCACCACCAGCACGCGTTTGCCCTGTAGATCGTTGGCCAGCGCTAAGGTGCGCTGAGGGCCGAGGCCTTTACCGAGCCGCGCGGTGAACCAAAAGGTGCTGCCTTTGCCGAGTTCGCTGCTTACGCCCACTTCGCCGCCCATCAGTTCGGCCAGTTTCTTGGAAATGACCAGCCCCAAACCGGTGCCGCCGAATTTACGTGTAGTCGAAGCGTCGGCCTGTGAAAAACTCTGGAACAGGCGGCCCATTTGCTCCTCAGTCAGGCCGATGCCGGTATCGCGCACCGCGCAATAAATCAGCACATCCTTATCGGTCTCTTCTTTCAGGCGGATGATAATGTCGATCTCGCCCTGCTCAGTGAATTTGACCGCATTGTTGCTGTAGTTGATAAAAATCTGGCCCAGACGTAGCGGGTCGCCAATCAGGTTGGCCGGTAAATGCTTGTCTACGTCGAAAATCAGCTCCAGCCCCTTGGCGGAGATCTTTTCGGCGATCAGGTTGGCGACATTGCCGAGCACTTTTTCCAGTTCGAATTCGGTGTGTTCTACGGTCAGCTTGCCCGCTTCGATTTTGGAAAGGTCAAGAATATCGTTGATGATGCCCAGCAGATGCCGGGCCGATCCTCTGATCTTATTGATGTAATCGCGCTGGCGCGGGGTCAGCTCGGTTTTCATCGCCAAATAGGACATACCTATGATGGCGTTCATCGGGGTGCGGATCTCGTGGCTCATGTTGGACAGAAAATCCGATTTGGCGTGACTGGCCTGTTCGGCCATGGACCGGGCGTTTTCCAGTTCGATGTTGTTGTCCAGCAGCACTTGATCGAGGCGCTTACGCTCGGTAATGTCGCGCGCGGCGGCGAACACGCCCTGCAATCGCCGGTCCCGGTCATAGAAAGTGGCGGCATTGTAGGAAACCACGGTTTCCTTAGCGTCCCTGGCGCGCACGGTGAGTTCGTATTCGGAGACTTTTTTTACGCTCAGTACCAGTTTGATGCCCGCCTCGGCGCGCTCCGGATCGGTGAAGTAGTTTTTGAACGGAGCCCCGATCAGTTCGTCGCGGGTACAACCGGTCAGCGCCTCCATCTGATTGTTGACGTCGGTAATGATCCCAAACGGGTCGGTCGCCATCAGCGCGTCAATGCTGGATTCGATCAGCGAGCGCGTGTACAGCTGCTGGTCGCGTAAATCCCGTTGCGTGGCATATTCCTCGGTGACATCGCGGAACACTAACACGGCGCCGATCACCTGAGCATCGCGGTCGCGAATCGGTGCGCAGCTGTCGGCGATATCGCATTCGCCGCCTTGGCGGGAAATCAGCACGGTATGGTTGGCTAGGCCCTGTACGGTACCTAGCGCCAAGGTGTCCTTGACCGGAATCGTGGCAAGCTGACGGGTTTCCTGGTTGATGATATGAAAAACCTCGTCCACCGGGCGACCGTAAGCTTCCGCCTGGGTCCAACCGGTCAGCTGTTCGGCAAGAGGATTGAGCAGCGTCACTCGTCCTTCGGCATCGGTGGCTATCACCGCGTCGCCGATGGAGTTAAGGGTTACGCTCAGTTTTTCTTCGCTGACCTGCAACGTGGTGTTGGCGTCGTGCAGTTGTTGATTGGTCTTCTTTTGCAGCTCAAGTAAATGTTGTGTTTCAACAAGAACCCGATTTTTGAGCCGTTGTTGCGATTCCCGATAGATCAGATAGACGAACGCGAGCGCAAGCAACAGCGCAAACCCACTGGCGTTAACGATAATGGTAAATAAAAGGCGCAGCCTGGATTGAAACTCGGTTTCGCGTTGGGTGCGCGTGTTTTCTTCTATCCGGATGAAGCTGTTCATCTCGGCGCGAATCGAATCCATCAACTGCTTGCCCTGACCGTTGCGTACAATGGCCAGTGCAGCCGTTGCGTTATGGTTGCGGTGCAACTCAATAACATGCGCCATTCCCGCCAGTTTTGCATCGATCAAGGGCGCTACTGCGTCCAGGTGTTTATGGGCGATACCGGTTATGGTCAGTTGGCGTAGTTTTCCCAGATGATCTTTGATGCTATCGCGCACCGCCAAATACGGTTCCAGAAAGGTTTCGTCGTCGGTCAGCAAATAGCCGCGCTGGCCGGTTTCCGCATCTTTCAATGCGGACAGCAAATCGTCCGCGCTGTTCAATACCAGATGGGTTTGCTTTCGCGCTTCGGCGGTTGCCTCGAGCTGGTTGAAAGTCCGAAACGACAGCGCTACGCCTAGCGCAACCAGCAAGACCGCTCCAGCCAGCGAAACAGCAATTTTATAAGTAGTTTTCATAGGGAATTCATCCGTCTCCGTGTTGGTGTTGGTGTCTTCGTAGGACCCGTAAAGGTGAGTTGCTATCGTTCCCACGCTCCGGAGACTGTGAAAGTATTCGTTTTAGAACAAAAGCAAAAGCAGCAAAAGCATTCACCACGAAGGCACGAAGGACACGAAGTTTTCAATACATTGAGTTTAAAGAATTATTTTTCCTTCGTGATCTTCGTGCCTTCGTGGTGAAGAGTTTTTTAAACCGATTTTGATAATACTTTCACAGTCTCTCCGGCGCTCATCGTTATACACAAGTCTGTTCAAGACCTGATGTAGGCCGGAATACCCACAGGGCACAAGTAAGCCCGCCCGGCGATAGCCAGGGTGGATGTTTCCGGCGTCGCTACTCAGTCCCCCTCTTTGAAAAAGAGGGGTTAGGGGAGATTTTTTAAATAAATCCCCCTCAATCCCCCTTTTTCAAAGGGGGAGGTGAATAATTACATTCCGGTCTACATTGAGATGTATATAACAATGAGCGCCGGAGCGCGGGAACGATGCCGCTTTATTCACTTCGGACGCGATAAAAACCTATTCATCACGAAAGAAAAATAATTGTTTAAACTCAATGTATTGAAAACTTCGTGTCCTTCGTGTCTTCGTGGTGAATGCTTTTGTTTTTGTGGTAAAACGAATACGTTCACAGTCTCTGGGGGCTTGAAAGCTCGCAACGGTGAGTTTAAAAAGCTTCATGGCTGCCGTAATACGCCGCCAGATACAGCCGTTTCAAATCGTCAATCAACGGTGCGCGCGGATTTGTCCCGGTGCATTGATCGTCAAACGCTTGTTCCGCCATGCGGCTAACCTGCGCCAGAAACGCTTTTTCACTGACATGGGGCAATGCCTGTTTAAGCGTTTGAGGCATAGCCAGTTCTTGCTTTAAGTCTTCCACGGCCTTGATCAGTATTTCAACTTTGTCCTCGTCGAGACTCCCCGCGCTTAACTGTAAGTAATTGACCGCGCCGATATAGCGCTCTTTCGCAGTGGGATAATGGTATTGCGCAAAAGAAGCCTGCCGAAAAGGCCGATCCGTGGCGTTGTAGCGAATCACATGGCTGATCATCACTGCATTGGCCAAACCGTCGGTCAGCTGAAAGGTCGATCCCAGCTGATGGGCTAAGGCATGGCCAATGCCTAAAAAGGCATTGGCGTAAGCGCTTCCCGCAAGCGTTGCCGCATAATGGACGCGTTCCCTGGCTTTCGGATTGGTTTCGCCTTGGCGGTACGCCGCCGGCAAGTATTTAAACAGCAGGCGTATCGCTTCCAGAGCGTTTGGCTTAGTAAAGCTGGAGGCAAAAGACGAGACCAAAGATTCCAACGCGTGAGTCAACGCGTCGATACCGCCATCGGCAGTGACATCCTTAGGCAAGCGCATCACCAGCTGGGCGTCAATAATCGCAATACTGGGCGTTAGCGCGTAATCCGCCAGTGCATATTTGCTGCCGGTGTTGTCGTCGGTAATGCACGCAAACGGCGTAACTTCAGAGCCGCTGCCCGATGTGGTCGGTATCGCCACCAGTATCGATTTATTGTTCAAGGTAGGCAGCTCATAGACGCGCTGGCGAATATCCATAAAGCGCGTCGCCATGCCGGCCAATTCAATGTCGGGATTTTCGTACAGCAGCCACATGACTTTTGCGGCATCTATCGATGAACCGCCGCCAAAAGCGATAATGACATCGGGCTGAAAGCTGTGGATTTGTTCCAAACCGCGCTGCACCGTCGATAAGGTCGGCTCGGCTTCAACGTCGTAGAATATTTTGAAGGTAATCGCCAGTTGCTCCAGCACTTCCCGGATTTCCTGAACCCTGCCCGAATCGAAAATCGACTTTTCGGTAACAATAAAGGCTTTATGCAGTCCTTTAATGTCTTGTAACGCTATGGGCAAGCAGCCCGGTTTAAAATAGATTCTCGACGGAATGCGATACCAAAGCATGTTGTCGCGACGCTCGGCGATGACCTGGATATTCACCAGGTTCATCGGTCCCACATTGCCGCTGACCACGCCGCCGCCCCAAGTGCCGCAGCCTAAAGTCAGCGAAGGGTCTAAGCGGAAATTATAAAGATCGCCGATTGCGCCTTGGGAGGAGGGCGTATTAATCAGAATGCGGCAGACCTTCAACGCTTCCCTAAACGCCATGATGTGATCGGTCGCCAGCGCATCCGCATAAATCACCGCGGTATGGCCGAGTCCTGCGAACTCTATCAAAGCCTTGGCCTTGTCTAAACCGTCGTTAAAATCGGCGGCGCGATACATGGCCAGGATCAGCGACAGCTTTTCATAAGAAAAGGGCTCGCCGACACCAATTTGTTCCACTTCAGCGATTAGAACGCGCGTCCCTTGCGCTACCGAAATACCGGCCAATTCAGCCAGACGGCTAACGGATTGCCCGACAATTCCAGCATTAAGACGGCCGTCGATCAGCATCATGGCCGACATTTTTTGCTTTTCTTCAGCGGACAAAAAATAGGCGCCGCGTTTGGCGAATTCCGCTTTGACCGCGTCGTACAAGGTGTCGACCACCACAACCGACTGCTCGGAAGCGCAAATCATGCCGTTGTCAAAGGTCTTGCTGACTAAAATCGACGAAACCGCCATTTCAACATCGGCACTGGCGTCGATCAAGGCCGGGGTATTGCCCGAACCTACGCCCAACGACGGATTTCCCGACGAACAGGCGGCATGCACCATAGCCGGTCCGCCGGTCGCTAAAATCAGGTTTACATCAGGATGTTGCATTAAGGCTTGCGAGAGTTCCAGAGTGGGTTCTTCAATCCAACCGATAATGCCTTCCGGCGCACCGGCCTCCACAGCCGCCAGCAACACCACTTTGGCCGCCGCAATCGTGCATAGTTTTGCATTGGGATGGGGCGAGAAAATAATGCCGTTTCGTGTTTTCAAGGCGATCAAAGCCTTAAAAATAGCGGTAGAGGTTGGATTGGTCACCGGAACAATGCCCGCCAGCAAACCGACCGGCTTGGCGACGCGACGAAAGCCGAAGGTGTCGTCCTGCTCGATAATGCCGCAGGTTTTAAGGGCTGCGTACTTGTGATAGACCTCTTCGGAGGCAAAGTGGTTTTTAATCACCTTATCTTCCAATAATCCCATGCCTGTTTCCGCAATCGCCTGTTTCGCTAATGAAATTCGATGAGTGCCGGCAGTCAGGGCGGCATGTTTAAAAATAGCATCGACTTTTTCTTGCGAAAAAGTTGCAAACAGCCGTTGCGCCGCTTTGACGCGGGCGATGGTTTCGTTCAAGTCTTCAAGGGAGGTCATTGGCTGTTTCCGGTGGATTGATGGAAAAATAACTATGTGGCGGTAAAAAACAACGGAAACTTAAAAATCGGCATCCAGCACAATCCGGTAGCGCGCCTTCCCCGCCGCCAAATACGCCAGCGCCTCGTTCACCCGATGCATCGGAAAATGTTCGACTTGCGGCGCGATACGGTGCCGGGCGGCAAATTCCAGCATCGTCGCCAGCGCCGACGGCGAACCTGTTGGCGAACCGGAAACGCTTTTTTGTCCGAAAATCAACTCAATGGCGGGAATAGGCATAGGCTCGGGAACTACGCCGACAACATGCATACGTCCGTTAGCTTTTAAGGTTTTCAGCAATAGCGCCCAATCGAGCGGCCTATTGACGGTAATCAGCAATAAGTCCAACGCATTTGCGGCTTGCATAACCGACGCACTGTCATAACCGGAAATGACATGATGGGCGCCAAAGCCTTGCGCTTCCTCGATTTTCGAGGCCGACGTCGTGAATGCGGTCACTTCGCAGCCCCAAGCATGAGCGAATTTCAAGGCTAAATGGCCTAAACCGCCAATACCGACAACGCCAACATGATCCGTCGGTTTAATATTGAGGTTCAGCAACGGCGTAAATACCGTAACACCGGCGCACAGCAACGGCCCGGCCGAACTTATATCGAGTTGTTCCGGCAGTGGAATAACCCACAGCCAATGCGCCCGCATCTTTTCGGCAAAACCGCCGTGATGTCCTCCGGCAATAGTCGGCAACACTTGACTGCACAGATTATGTTGTCCGCTAATACAAGGCTGACAATGCATACAGCTGGCGGAATGCCAACCCACGCCTACCCGCTGTCCGATGTGTAAACCTTTGACCGCCGAACCGATTGCGCCGATATGCCCAACCGCTTCGTGGCCTGCGACCAGGGGATAGCTTGACAAGCCCCACTCGTTGTTAAGCATCGATAAATCGGAATGGCAAATTCCGCAATACTCGACAATGATTTCAACCTCTTCCGCGCCTAATTCGCCGCTATCCACGGCAATAAGTTCGAGTTTTTGTGTAGGGCCCGATGCCGCCCAAGCTTGAATTTGCGTCATGTTGTTATCCCGTGAAAAGTCCAGCTTTAAAAGCCGTTTAAGTCGGATGGCAACTATTCCGCCGAAACGGCAAAACCTTTTCCATCTTCACTGGATAGAAACAATACGCGCAAAATTAAACACGCTCAGTGTGCTGGCGAACAGTCCGAAATTGCCGAAGTCATAACAAAATTCCTCAAGCGCTTAGAGTCCATAGCGCGTATCGCGCCTCAAAGGGCTTAAATATAAGCCGCTATGACTTGGCTGTTCGGGCTGCGATCCTGCGCCGGCCGCTCTACCGATGTTGGTGCGCCGGCGCACAGAAGTAAGCCATCAGCACTGTTAAATTTTGAGCGCCGCAATTAAACCTCACTAAGGACTATCCACCATGAATCCAATTACCTTCTTTTTAGTTTCCCTCTGCACCCTCGCGGGTTTAGCCGTCGGTAACTGGGTAAATCCCACGCTGTCGCCGATCTTTTTTGGCCTTGCCGTGATTATCGGGCTGTCATTGAAGATGGCTAACGCGTGGCAGAAATTCGTCATTCTGAGAATGGGCAAACTGCAAAGCGTCAAAGGGCCGGGCCTGTTTGCCATTATTCCGATAGTTGACAGTGTGGTTGCCGTTATTGATGAGCGTATCCAGACCACGGCTTTTAATGCCGAGCAGGCGCTGACGAAGGACACGGTTCCGGTTAACGTCGATGCGATTATTTTCTGGCATGTGCATGACGCCGAAAAAGCCGCATTAGCCATTACCGATTACCGGGAAGCTATCGACCGGGTTGCCCAAACCTCGTTGCGCGAGATGATCGGCTCTTCGATGCTAACCGCGCTGTTATCCGATCGTAAGGATGCGGATGAGCAGCTAAGGCTTGAAATCGGCGAAAAAACCGCGCCTTGGGGGATATCGGTCAGCTCGGTGGAAATTCGCGATGTCGCCATTCCCGAAGCGCTACAGGATTCGATGTCGCGTCAGGCCCAAGCTGAGCGCGAAAAACAAGCGCGAGTTATTCTGGGATCGGCCGAAGCCGCAATCGCGGGAAAATTTGTCGAAGCCGCCGAAATCTATGCCGGGCATCCGATAGCGCTGCAACTCAGAGCGATGAACATTATTTATGAGACCACCAAGGAACGGGGAGCCACGATTCTGATTCCCAGTTCGATGATCGATAGCCTGAATCCTTCGCTGACGATTCCGACGCTAACACTTGCAGCTAACGAGGCGTTTATTAAGGAACCGGCATAAAGTAACTTAAGCATCTGCAGGAACGAATTCATTGTTTGCATCGTTCCCACGCTCCGGCGTGGGAATGCAGTGGTAGACGCTCCAGCGTCCCGCAACGCTGGAGCGTTGCAGACTGAATTCCCACGCCGGAGCGTGGGAACTATAAAAAATCTCTTCACCACGAAGGCACGAAGATCACGAAGGAAAAATAATTCTTTAAACTCAATGTATTGAAAACTTCGTGTCCTTCGTGCCTCGGCAACTGCTCCTGCGTTGCTCTACCTCCTGCGTCCATGCAGTCGTT
>JAPLRU010000082.1 GCA_026399025.1 Methylobacter sp. | reverse complement strand
CCAGCGTCCCGCAACGCTGGAGCGTTGCAGACTGAATTCCCACGCCGGAGCGTGGGAACTATGAATCCGTGTTCCATTTTTTAAAATTTAAGCCGCTTGTTTATGCTCGTGAGTAAAGCAATTTTTCGGGCAAACTTTAGAGCAAGCTTCGCAGCCGATACAATCCAGGCTGTTTTTTAAGCTCATGACCATGCTGTTGTCATCGTCATCCTCAAAATCGCCGTAATCGTCGTCAAAATCATCCGGATCGAGCGCCTCGGCTTTTTCAACCAAATCGAACACATCGCGCGGGCAGACTTTAAAGCAGCGTCCGCAGCCGATGCAAGTTTTTTGATTAATGTCGGTAACATAAGCAGGCGTCCATGTGCTGCCGCCAAAGGTAACGCCGGTTACAAATTCAGACATGTCGTTCTCCCGCTCAGGCCGCGTCGCTTTGAGCGGCAATCAGTTTTTGATTAGCTTCATCCCAGGCTTTGCAAGCATCGTAAGTCGCTTGCGCGATACCTAACAATTCGCCGTAGCCTTCCGGTAAGCTGTCTTCAATGAGGTCATGCAGGACCATCGCCTGCTCATTGGCCAAGCGCTTGGTCTTTTTGACTTCTTTTTCCAGTGTTTTCAATTCTTCAGACATGCGTAGCTCCTTAGTCGGTTGCCGCCGCGTTGTATTTTTCGATTAAGCCCAAGGCTTTTTCGATGGTTTGGTCGCTTTTTTCGCGCAATTCTTCCAGGCTTGCAAAGCCGAAACGATGGGTGTCGCGCAAGATTTTGTCGACCACAATCAGTTTGCCGACCATGATTAAGGCGCGGCCGAAGCCTTCATGGCTGAGATGGACCATCGGCGCGGCCATCAACCCGGATTTTTTCTCAATCAGCGTGGCCAGTGAGTTGTAATAAGCTTTTAAGCGGGCAATAGTGATTTCATCGGGATCGCCGATCACCGGAATGTTCTTTTTGCGTTCTTTGGTTAACACGATAGGGTCGATAATTTTTGCTTCGGACCAACCTTCGTAGGTGTCGTAAGTGTCAATTGCGCGCAATTGCTTGATCATGTCTTTAACAATATCCGAATCCAAATTGGCGTCGTCTTCTTGTACGACTAATGCAGCGGTGGCCATGTTTTACTCTCCGTTAAGTGGTAATTTTGATAGTTCTGGTTTGATGCTCTGGCTTGGAACCGAGCGAAATGTGTCAAGCCCAAGCGAGCGGAAATCATCATTCATCCCACCCCTCATCTTCCATTTGATTAAAGCGTCCGGGATCGGGGCTCTTATGTTGATTAATCGCTTTTGCCAACCAACTGGACGGCCCGGCTTTCATCTCGTTTTGCAGATCGACGATCAAGTCTTTAATCTTGCCGCCTTCATGCACCTTGACCGGCTGTATGCCTTTAGCAATCAGTTGGTTAATGGCCGAGCCGCCGACGGCTTGGCAATACACCGCCGCGCAACCGCTCAGTAAATCAAGCTTGACCGATAGTTTATCTTCATTACCGTCCTGGCTGAGTTCGCCGAACTGGGCGGCTTCCAGCAATTGCGCATCGTCCATGTTCACCGCGTAAATCGCGAAGGACTTGGCCGAGCCGAAATGTTGATTTACCGTTTCCATATCGGTCGTGGCAAACGCTATTTTTAATGCGGTTTCCATAAACGTTCTCTCGTCAGTGCTTTGCACGATGTGCATGCGTCTTGTTAATGACATGACAGTGGGTAGTCGGTGATTTCACTAGCCGGTTTTTGCCCATAAATCGAGCGGTAAACCGGAATTTCTTCATGCGAATAATTAATGACCAGATTGGCCAGATCAAACAGCGTTTGCCGTGAACCGCGATAGCCGATCCAGGTTTTTTGATAACCGCCGATGATGTCGTACAACGGAAAACCGGCTCTTAAAATAGGCGTACCCAAACGTTCGGCGGTATCGACCGCATGGGAATTGCCGATCACCAGTTGCACTTTGTTAGCCTTGCCGATCAGTTCCATATCTTCAAGATCGCCGATTTTGACGGTGGCGACAGGAATTCGCGCCAACAGCGGCACATTGCAGGAAGTAACAGCGGCAACCACTTCCGCGCCCATTTCCTGAACCTGATCGACAAACGCATTCAATAAATCCGCATCGGCGGCAATCGCAATGCGCAATTGACCGAGCATAAAATGCGTGTCCAGCATCGCGTCCTGCAACTGCGAGCGTTGCCGTTCGATGCGTTCGGGAACATCGTTGCCGCTGATTTCGGCTAATGCGCTTATCAATGCATCGTTGGCTTTCAAGCCGTAAAGATGATCCAGCGCATAAGTCGGTACGCCGGTTTTTTGTTCCAACAGTTCCGCCGCTTTGTTTAGCGACGGACCGATCACCACCGTTGCCAGCGCATCGCCCAGCGTCGCCATTTCAGAGACTAAAGTGCCGCCGATAGTGACCGGGCTGAAATCGTCATCGGTCAAACAGCCGTCCAGCGAATCGGAAATATCGGGCACGAAAACCGGCCTGAGCTGGAATTGTTCGAAAATATCCCGTAGCGCTTCGATGTCGCCGGGCGTCAGCATGTAATTAATCAAGACATTAACTTGGCGCTCCGGCAACTGCTCCCTGCGTTGCTCTACCTCCTGCATCCATGCAGTCGTGCGTTTGCCGGGATAAGTTCCGGCTTCTTTGGCATCCGGTACTAAAGCGCGAATAATTTCGGTCAGCGTCGCAGCAAAACCGGTCTCAACGCTGCCGGTAAAATCAGGCGTATTGACCGCAACCACCGCGACATCGGCAAATTCCGGATTGGCTTCCCTGAACTCCCTGACGTTTCTGTGTACATCGGCACCTTGAGTTTCCGCAAGGCCGGTGGTCAAAATCGTAATCAGCGCGGGGCGGGATTTGCTTGCAATAGTTTTTATGCCTTCAACCACATTTTCGTCCGCGCCCATCACCGAGCTGCCTTGATCCATCGCCGTGCTTTGCAACGGAATCGGTTCCCGGAAGTGACGCACGAAAAACACTTTGGCGAATGCGGTGCAGCCTTGCGAACCGTGCAGCATCGGCATCGCGCGGTTAAAGCCCAAGGTCGCCAACGAACCGCCTATCGGCTGACTGGCTTTTAGCGGATTAACCGATAGCGCTTTGTTTCTTTTCAGGATGTCAGCCATTGCTCACCTCTCCAATCGTATCCCCCCCTTTGGCAAAGGGGGGCCGGGGGGGATTTTTCCAAGGTGCAGGCGCCCTAACCGCTTCCCAGACCGGTCTTTCAATCGTTAACGCCATCTGGCGGGTTCCAGCATGCCTTGATAACCTTCGTAACCGAATTCGCGTTCTTGATTAATATCTAAAAACGGAACTTTGGCTTTTAATGCGGTGTACATGTTACGGCCGCCTGCAATCAAAATATCGGCTTTGTAATCATGAACAATTCTGAGTAGCTCTCTAGGGCTGCCGTCATCGATCATGACCGTATCCTCACCCATCAGTTCGCGGATTCTGGCTTTGTCTTCTTCAGTGGATTTTTTGGTGCCGGTCGCAACCACCACCATGCCCAAATCCTGCAACGCTGAAATCACCGACCAGCTTTTTACACCGCCGGTAAACAGCAACACCCGTTTACCTTTCAGGCGTTCTTTCCAAGGTTCCAGCTCTTTCCTAATCCGGGTTTCTTCGCGCAGAATCAGCGCTTCGGTGCGTTCGGTTAAATCGGGATCTTTAAGTACTTTGGCGAAATCCCGTAACGATTGGCTGGTGTCGGTAATGCCGTAATAACTGCCTTCAAACCACGGCGTGCCGTATTGTTGTTGTAACTTGCGGGCGACATTGACCATTGCTTTGGAGCACACCATCATATTGACTTCGGCTTTGTGCATGGTTTGCACTTCGCGGAAGCGCGCATCGCCGGACAAGGTGCACAATATGCGCAAACCCAGTTCATCGAACAACGGCAGCACATGCCAGAATTCACCGGCAATGTTGTATTCGCCGATTAAGTTAACGTCATGGATTGTTATATCTGTGCGCTGAACCGCTAAAGGCAAAGGATCGGGATCGCGGGTGCCGATCACATGATTGACCATCGCGTCACCGGCAATGCGATTGCCCAAATTCTTGGTGCCGTAAAATCCGGCGCTGTCGATAGGCACGACCGGAACGCCCCAGCGTTCTTGAGCGGACTTACAGATAGCGTTAATGTCATCGCCGACCAAGGCCGGAACGCAGGTGTTATAAATAAACACGGCGGGGGGATGATAGGTGTCGATTGCTTGTTTAATCGCATGGAATAAGCGTTTTTCCGAGCGGCCCATCACAATGTCTTGCTCGGTCAAATCGGTGGTCATGCCGATGCGGTATAAATCCGCTCCGGAAGAGCGCGTACCCCGGTTATCCCAGGAGCTGCCCGCACAAGCGATAGGGCCGTGAACGATATGCGCGACATCGGCAATCGGCAGCAACGCAATCTGCGCCCCGTCGAAAGCGCAACCGCCCGCCGAAGCGCCGGGTTTGGGCTTGGCGCAACCGGACTTTTCCTTTTTGTTGTGTTCGCAGGCCGGTTCGTCCAACAGCGCGGCAATGTCTTTAGTTGTTTTCATCAGCTTAACCCACATAGCTTTGTTTGATTAAGCTAAAGCAAGCGTTGTGCCATTTTGTATGACGTTGAAAATATTAGGGTTTATTTGACGTAAGTTTGTAGGAAAGCTTACAAAGAGAACGGGGTATTACAAATATGGGTGGAGCGAAGTAAGCATTGCGTTGTGTAAATGTACATTTGTGGCTTGGTTGTTTTCGATGTTATGCTGTTTAAGCTTACATGAAGTCCGGAAGGGGAAATTTATGCGCCTATCTATTGAAGTAACTCAAGAACAACATCAACGGCTCAAAGCGGTATCGGCTTTGCGGGGTCAAAGCATCAAAGATTATGTTCTGGAACGCGTTTTCCAGCCGTTGCCGGAAATAAATACTTCCAATGAGGAAGAGGCATTGCGCCAGTTGGAAGCGTTTCTGAAGCCGCGTGTCGATGCGGCAGAGCAAGGATTAGTTGTCAATAAGTCCGTGCAGCAGATTTTTGAGGAAACTCATCAGGAAGACACGCGGTAACTGAATGCAGCCTTACGATTTAACGCCTTGCCCAAAACGGTATAATCCGGGTTAACAAAAACAGGAGCCAAGACTATGAGCGCACAACCACAATACATAACCGATGCAAACGGACAAAAGTTGTCGGTGATTTTGCCGATGGCAGATTATCTGGAGTTGTTGGAAGACCTTGAAGACCTTGCAACCATTGCAGAGCGTAAAGATGAAGGCTCTATCCAGCTTGAAGACGTTTTAAAAGAACTTAATCTATGACGCGTTACTCTATCGAGTTTAAACAGAGCGCCAAAAAAGAGTTGGCGCAACTGCCGCGACCGATAGCCGAGAAAGTGGCAGAACGCATTAAGGCGCTAGCCGACAACCCAAGACCGGATGGATGTAAAAAGCTGAGCGGATCGACATATTCATACCGAATTCGAATAAACGATTACCGTGTAGTGTATTCAATAATCGACCAGTGCCTGATTATTCAGGTTATTAAGATAGGTCATCGTAAAGACGTTTATCAATAAGATGCAGAAGCGGTGTTATACTAATTTTTCATTAATTAGTAATTAAGGCATCTGTTATGAAATTGCCGCTTTCCCCGCCTGGTTTCGAAACACTTCTTGAACAAGCCTGCGATGATAAATTCTTCGGTTTTTTTAACTCAAGTTTAGGGCCGACTGATGTGGAAGGGCGCTATTTGCACTGGGACAAATTACGGCATTTAAAATCACCCGAAGGCTGGACCTCGGAATACTATTGGCTGGCATTAAAATTCGCCCGAAGAAATCTTTATAAAAAATTGCCTTTCACCAGCAAATCCGGGACGCAATTCCAGTTTTGCATGATAGATAGCATCCACAGAGATTTACACTGGCTTGATCAAAATGCCGCCGGTCGTATCGGCATGGACAAGCCGGTTACCAATCCGCATACCCGTGACACCTATCTGGTCGGTTCATTAATTGAAGAAGCCATCAATTCCAGCCAATTGGAAGGTGCGTCAACAACCCGAAATGTAGCGAAAGAAATGCTCAGGCAAGGTAGAAAGCCTAAAGATCACAGCGAACAGATGATCTTTAATAACTATCAGGCCATGCAATTCATTCGGGAGTATAAAGAGGAAAAATTGACGCCGGCGATGATTTTGCACCTGCACCGTATTCTCACAGAAGCAACGCTGGACGATGCAGACAAAGCCGGGCAATACCGCGATGCGGACGACGATATTCACGTAGTCGCTGCCTCTGGATCAGTTTCGTTGCATACGCCGCCGGAAGCATCGGAACTGCCGGAAAGAGTCGAACATCTATGCCAGTTTGCTAATGACTTGGACGGTAAAGACTTTATCCATCCGGTAATCAGGTCCATTATCCTGCACTTTATGATCGGTTACGACCATCCGTTTGTAGACGGTAACGGCCGGACGGCACGGGCGCTGTTTTATTGGTCGATGGCGAATCAGGAATACTGGCTGATGGAGTTTATTTCCATTTCCCGAATCATCAAACAAGCTCCCGCACAATACGGCAGAGCTTATCTGTATACCGAAACCGATGATAACGACCTGACCTATTTCATTATTCATCAGCTGGAAGTAATCAAAAAAGCGATCAACGCGCTGCACGAACATCTTGAAAGAAAAGCGCTGGAATTACATGATGTCGAAAAGAAACTGGACGGCTCTGTGTTGCAAGGGCAGTTAAATCATCGTCAGTTGGCTATCCTGCGCCATACGCTGGATCATCCGAATGCTATTTACAATATAAAAGAACATCAGGCGGCGCATAAAATCACTTATCAAACGGCCCGGACGGATTTGTTAAAGTTGTCCGACCAATTCAGGATTCTCAGTAAACGTAAGTATGGCAGTTCGTTTATTTTTGTTGCTCCGCCCGACCTCGGTCAAAAGTTGGTTGATGTTGAGTAGATTTATCGAAATGCCACGAATGCTTTGTTAGCCGATCTCTGATAATTTAACCTTAAAATATGATTATTTATTATTTTCAGTAGCTTATACTGACGCGTGTTGTGAAGAAAGCAGACGAAGGAAACTCATCGTTCGTAGATGCGTCCTGATTGAAGTGGCAATTCATAAACAAGCTATTTGAAACAGTATTTATTAGGAGAAGAAAATGCCGGAGATCTGCCGATTTTACGGAATCATTATCAGGATGTTTTTGATTGACCGCGAACATCCTCCGCGTCATATTCATATAGAGCCCGGAATTAATAGAGCGACACAAAGTCTGGAGAGGATCTGCTATCGTTCCCTGTGAAAATATTATCAAAATGAGTTTAAAAACCTATTCACCACGAAGACACGAAGGACACGAAGTTTTCAATGCATTGAGTTTAAATAATTATTTTTCCTTCGTGATCTTCGTGCCTTCGTGGTGAATGCTTTTGATTTTGTTCTAAAACGAATATTTTCACAGTCTCCGGAGCGTGGGAACGATGTCGCTTTATTCACTCCGGACTCTATATTAAATACGGTGAACATGAAGCGGTGATGGAATTGATAAATCTAAATATTATTGACGGAAGTCTTCCCAAGAAGTGTCGTCAATTAGTCAGGGAGTGGGCGGAACTGCATCAGGACGAATTAATCAAAATGTGGGACAGTCAAGAATTCCATACTGTTTCCCCTTTGGAGTAAAGAAAATGAAGCTAAAACATTTTGAACATTACGAGGGTTATTGCTTTTTGCTGACCTTCGAAAACGGCGAAGTCAAAGAGGCGGATTTAATCGATTTGATTGGTCATTATGTCCCGGTGGATGCTTTAAATACTGCACATATAGACCCTGAATGGGGATGCCTGGAATTTAATGACGGCAAGGTCGATATAGAACCTAAAACCTTATATCGGTTTGCAACAGACAAGCCTTACCAAGAGCTTGCCTAATTTAATAGGCATATTGAAAATGTACGGGAGCAAGTCATCTAAGTTCGCCATATACCTCAGCCAAGCAAATTGCCAAAGCTTAACGGGAGTTATAATATAACATCCGATTTCAGATAACAGCTTAAGCCATGAACACACCCATCGAAACCAGCCCCCCCCCTCCCCCCCGTTCAGAACACGATCACCAAAAATGCGTTAGCGAGGCCATAGGCACCGCCGAGCATTTGTGCGTGGTGCGCGGTGTGCAATTAACGCCTATTCGTCACCAAGTGCTGGAGTTGATCTGGGAAAGCCACAAAGCCGTTAAGGCCTATGAGTTGCTGGACCGCCTTAAGCCTCTGCAATCTGCCGCAAAACCCGCGACAATTTACCGCGCATTGGATTTTCTGATTGAGCAAGGCCTGATCCACCGTGTGGAAAGCCTCAATGCTTTTGTCGGTTGCAGTAGCTCCGGCCATCAGCACGAACAATTGCTGTTAATCTGTAAGCACTGCAATGAAGTCGAGGAGCGTCCCGCTACTGAAGTTATGCAAGCCTTGTCGCAAGAACTCGATCAAGCCGGCTTCATCGTGCACAGCAAAGCTATAGAAATTCACGGCATCTGTATTAAATGTGTGGCGCTTTGCAACGAGCAAGACTAATTCGTTGAAGCTGCCCGCCAAGCGCGCGGCAAAACAAGAGTTCCGCAAGCATTGCACTCCGCATGTCATAGCCTATCCACACGCTGTCTTGGGGCAGCTTGGCAGTCATTATTTGCGCCATGTTTAGCTTGAAGATTTCGTTAAAAACAAAATAACGGTTGCAATGTGTTATGTTATAACATATCTTTTTATGCAAAATGCCATTTCAACTTCACTCAGATCAGGCTTTATTAATGAGTTTATTGGACTGGCGACCTTAAATTTTCAATTTAATATCTTGGGCATTTTATGAACAAAAAATCCGCTGCTTGTTTCTTTCTATCTGCGGCTGTGCTAACACCGACCGCCGTCTATGCACTGGAAGAGGAGGTACAGCAACTGGAAGATGTTGTTGTCACAGCGCCGTTGCAAGACAAGGTCTCGGAATCCGCCGTCCCGGTCACTGTGTTGAGCGATGAGGAACTGCGCCTGAAAGTCGGCCACAGCATCGGCGAAACGCTTAAAAACGAACTGGGCATTACCAGCCAGTCCTTCGGCCCCGGCATCGGCACGCCGGTCATTCGCGGTCAAAGCGGGCCGCGTGTAAGAGTGCTGAATAACGGCATCGGCAGCAATGACGCTTCGGCAATCAGCCCCGACCATGCCACCAGCGTCGAGCCGCTGCTGGCGGAACGCATCGAAGTATTACGCGGCCCTGCTACTTTGCTCTACGGCAGCGGAGCGATCGGCGGCGTGGTCAATGTGATCGACAACCGGATTCCGGGCAAGCTCCCGGATAAATTGCTCGGCGGCGCGCTTGAGCAGCGTTTCGACTCGGTTTCCGACGAGTCTTCGACCACAATGAAAATAGAAGGCGGTAAAAGCAATCTGGCTTACCACCTGGACGGTTTTTATCGCGACCGCAATAATCTCGACATCGGCGGCTCCGCTATCGATGTCAACGCGGCCCAAGCGACCGATCCGGCATTGGACGTTATCCAAAACCCCAAAGGCATCGTCGACAATACCTCCGCCCACGCGATCAGTGGTTCAGCGGGCGTTTCTCTGGTCGGCGATCCGGGGTTTGCCGGCATCTCCATTAACCGTTTGGAAAATAATTACGGCATTGCGCCTGACGGCAGCGGCGGCGAGTTAGTGCGCATCGATCTCAAACAAAGCAAATACGATTTTAAAAGCGAGTTGAATAATCCCTTTCGCTTCGCGGAATCCCTACGCATGAAACTGGGTTATACCGATTATCAACACACGGAAATTCCTGACGGCGAGGCAGCCGCTTTTTTTACCAATAAAACCTATGAGAGTCGTCTGGAACTGACTCACAACCCTATCGGGATATTTCGCGGCATGGTGGGTTTTCAAGCCATTGCCGGCGACTTTGCGGCGATTGATAAAGCCACCAACGAAGTGATTGTGCCGCAAACGCTAAGCAACAGTTACGGCGTCTTTGCCGTGGAGTCATTCAATATCGGGGCATTTGCCAACCAGCTCGGCGTCCGGGTTGAAGACACGACACTGGACCCGCAAGGGCTTTCCAGTCTTAATTATGTGCCGGTCAGCGCTTCCGCTTCCAGCTTGTTTAAAATCAATGACAGCAACAGCCTCAATCTTGCAATAACCCGCTCGCAACGTGCGCCGCAAGTACAGGAGTTATTGGCTAACGGTTTTCATGACGCCACCCGCAGCTTTGAAGTCGGCAACCTGAATTTGCGCGAAGAAACTTCCTATAACCTGGATTTAGGTTATAAATTCAAATCGGACTGGGTCAAAGCCCAATTGGACCTGTTCCACAACTGGGCGGGCGATTATATCTACCAGCAACGCAACGGCGAGTTTATCGACGGCGCGCCCGTCGTCGAAGCCCGTCAGGCCGATGCCACGTTCATGGGTTACGAAAGCAAGCTGATCTTCCCGTTGCTGCAAAACCGCCTCGGAGCGGTTGATTTAACGCTGTTCAGCGATTTTACCCGTGCTCAGTTCGTAAACGGCGGCGATGTGCCGCGCATGCCGCCGTTACGTTTCGGCTTCCAGCTTGACCACACCAAAGGTAATTGGAATACCAATCTGCGCCTGACGCGCGGCGAATCCCAGACTCATGCGGGTGACAACGATACGGCTACGGACGGTTATGTGCAGCTTAATCTCAGTACTCAATACCAAATCATGGATCTGCACGATACCGATGTGATGGTGTTTGCCAAGGGCAATAACTTGCTGAATGAAAATATCCGAAATTCCACCTCGTACCTGCGTAACTTTGCGCCGGAACCGGGTCGTGGCGCGGAAATAGGTTTCAGGGTGAGTTACTGATGAGCGTGTCAAAAATCCATCAATCCAGCGTAATCCCTGGACACAAAAAGAACACTTGGGCCGCACCTTATACGGTATCACTATTAATAACGCGGGCTAACTATTTAGCTCTGCTCAAGAAAAGCCAACCAACAACGTGAACACGATATCTATGACTGAAAAATGCTTTCATTTGAAATAGTTGCGAGCGCTATCGGCGCAAGTTTTCTGGTCAGCCTGACCTCAATGAGCGGCATGTTCGCTTTATGGATCGAGGCGGAACAATTAAAACGGACTATTCCTTATCTGGTCGCCCTGGCGGTCGGCGTGTTATTGGGCGACGCCTTTATTCATTTGATTCCCGATGCGGTAAACCGGCAAGGCTCGGTCTCGACGGTTTGTTTGTTAACCCTCGCCGGCGTGTTTATCTTTTTTATACTGGAAAAAGTGGTGCGCTGGCGGCATGACCATCACATTGATATATCGGAACAATCCGCGTACATCAAACCCATCGCAAAGATGAACTTAATGGGCGACGCGATCCATAACTTTGTCGATGGCATTTTGATTGCGGGCAGTTTTTTAGTGGATCCGGTATTAGGCTTTACCACGACCCTGGCGATTATTGCCCATGAAATTCCCCAAGAAATCGGCGATGTCGGCGCACTGGTTTATGGCGGATACCCGCCGGCCAAAGCGGTTCTTTATAACTTTTATTGTTCGCTGACGGTTGTCGTCGGCGCGGTATTTACCTTGTTGTTCAGTCAAGTGGCGGAATCTTCGTTGGTGTTTTTACTGCCGATTGCGGCAGGCGGATTTATTTATATTGCCGCCACCGACATGATTCCCGCTTTGCACGAACATTCAACATTACCCCATCTGTTTGGGCAAACCGCGATTTTCGCATTCGGTATCGGCTTCATGCAGTCGATTATTATTCTGGAACATTTTTTATTCAATTAATGAGGACAAACATGGTTGCCGGCGCACACCACTTAATCACGCCGCTTTATGCTCAAGCTTACCTGTCCGATGACGTGGCCGATTTGGCCCAAATCTATCAACCCGGCATCAATCTTTGCCTGATAGAACGTCAAGTCGATAACGAGCTGAACGGCTTTGTCGAGCATGTGTTAAGACACTCCAATTCAATCGGTTTTGTTGAAAGTATCGATTTTGCGTCATTCGATTTCTTTCGCTTGTTGCCTCAGACAGGACATTTACCGGGCTACCGGGAATTTTGCAAAGATGTGGCCGCTTTAACCGCGCTTTATTGCGATTTATTCGAGTTGAAGCGTGTCGGTTTGCGTTTGAATACCTTGGATCATGCCATGTGTCCCAAATTTCATGTCGATTCGGTAACTTGTCGTTTGGTATGCACTTACGGCGGTGTCGGCACCGAATGGCTGGAAGACGCTTATGCCGACCGGCGTAAATTAGGCAGCGGTTCAGGCGGCTTGAGCGATGAACTCTCGGGCCTGATTTTGGACAATAACGCGATCCACAAGATGCCGCCTTATGCTATCGGTTTGCTGAAAGGCCGTCTTTGGGAAGGCAATGAACAGCATGGCGCGATACACCGTTCGCCAACGTTGACGCCTAATTCACCCCGGCGCTTGTTATTGACGCTGGATTTTGGCTGAGTTTATTACGCAAACTTTATGTTTTCGTAACTATTCGGCGAAACAAGAAATGGAACACGGATTAAACGGATAAGCACTGATTAAAAGCACAGAATATTTTAAAAAAATCATTGTAAATCAGTCTTATCCGCGTCATCTGTCGACTGCATGGACAGATATTTGCTCCTGCAATATCTGCATTCACCACATCCCTGTGGTTTATGCAGGAGGTAGAGCAATGCATAAGGCCATGGATGGCCTGTAGTAGGGTAATGCAGGAGCAATTACCGCGGAGCAATTGCCGAGTTCCATTAATCCGCTAAATAGTTACATTTTTTCATAACCGAGAGGATAAGCCATGCCTGATTCCAACCGCTCCACACCTGTTCCGGTCACCATTTTGACCGGTTTTTTAGGCGCGGGAAAAACGACGCTGTTAAATCGTATCCTGTCCGAGCAACATGGCCGGCGCATTGCGGTCATCGAGAATGAATTCGGCGAAGAAGGTATCGATAACGACCTGCTGATTCAAGGTGACGAGCAGATCGTTGAAATGAACAACGGCTGTATTTGCTGCACCGTGCGCGGCGATTTGGTGCGGATTTTGGGCGAGTTGGCCGAAAAACGGGAAAACGGCTTGCTGCACTTTGAGCGGGTCATCATCGAAACCACCGGGTTGGCGGACCCCGCGCCTGTCGCGCAAACGTTTTTTGTCGAACAGGATATTGGCGAATATTATCTGCTCGATGCGATTATTACCGTCGTTGATGCCAAACACGCACTCAAACAACTTGCTGAATGCCATGAAGCGGAAGAACAGGTCGGCTTTGCGGACCGCTTGTTGTTATCCAAAACCGACTTGATAACGCCGGAACAACTGGCCGCATTGGAAGCGCGATTACGTGCAATCAACGCCCGCGCACCTATCGCTCATGCTCATTTTGGCGAAACCGACATCGGCGAAATTCTCGACATACGCGGTTTCAATCTCAACGCGATTCTGGAAATTGAACCCGATTTTCTGGAAGATCTCAGCCATGAGCACGATGCCGGTATTTCATCTTGCGTCTACAGCACCGACCATGCATTTGACGCGGCAAGATTTATGGCTTTTATGGATGTCATGATCCGGGATTACGGCAACGATTTATTGCGCTACAAGGGGATTTTACATATCTCGGGTTGCGAGCAGAAGCTGATCTACCAGGGCGTACACATGCTGCTGACCGAAGATCTCGGAGCGCCTTGGGCCAGTGGCGAAATCCGCCGGTCGGTGATGGTTTTTATCGGGCGTAACCTGCCCAAACAAGACATTCACGAAGCGCTGGACAGTTGCAGGATTATTTAATATGTTGACGCGTTTAAACAGTCCAGCCCGGTCATCCAAGGTCATTGAACGCATCCCCGTATTCATTATCAGCGGTTTTCTCGGCAGCGGGAAAACCACCTTACTGAACCGTTTATTGAGCCATGCGCCCAAATCCGCCGTGATTATCAATGAATTCGGCGCCACCCCGATCGACCAACAATTGCTGCGGGAGCACAAAGTGCCGTTATCAACCTTGGTCGGCGGCTGCTTGTGCTGCCAGGTGATAGGTTCGTTAACGCCCTTGCTTAAAAACCTGCGCATGGCTTGGGATTCCAAGAATAAACCTTTCGACCGAGTGATCATCGAAACCAGCGGCGTCGCCAATCCTGAACCGGTGCTGGATATTTTGTTAAGGGAACGTTGGCTGACTGCGCGATACAGCTTGCAAGGCGTTATCGCCACTGTTTCGGCGAGTATGGATACCGATCATTTCGACTATTTTCCCGAAGCCCAAGCCCAAATCGCCTGGGCAGATACGGTAGTTATGACGCAAACCGACTTGGCGACAGCGGAAGCGATTGCCAAACTGGATGCACGCTTGTCGGTCTTGGCTCCCGCCGCAACCCGGCTGACTGCGGTGCAAGGCGAGCTTGATCACAATGCGCTGCTCAATTTGCCGAACAAATTCAGGCGGCTGCGTGATACCGAACGGCCCGATTTACCCGATCACGGTTTCAGCAGCATCACCTTGCAGCTTGAGCATCCGCTACCGTGGGAGCGGCTGCAAAAAACATTGGAATATCTGATTGCCCATTACCCTAAACAGCTGGTGCGCGTAAAAGGCATGGTTTATACGCCTGAGCAAAATCAACCCTTACTGGTGCAAGGCGTCGCCGGAAGGCTTTATCCGGCAACGCGGCTGCCGGTAAGAACGTCCGATGACGGCATTGGACGACTGGTTATTATTACCTTGGGTGGAGTAAAAGGTTTAGCTGAAGAGCTGATGGCGCAATTACGCAGTAATAATTTGTGAATTGATCATTTTTCTGAACTTCATGCCTGACTCGCAAAGTAGCAGTTGCCGGCTAATGGTTATAGCGTCAGAAGGGAATAAAGCGACATCGTTCCTACGCTCCGGCGCTCGTCTTTATACACAAGTATCTGAGTGACACTTCGTTTTTATCTTTTGAATGTAACCAGCCATTGTTGAGACTTTTCACCAGTAAATTTATGAATGTTCTTGTGATATAGAGGGAGTTAGCGCGTGGTGATAAATGGCGGATTTGGGTGATGCTTGCCGGAAACGTCAATTCTTGCTGCCGCTCGAACCGGCTTATTCCGGCCCCGGCAGTTCATTCATAATGCGTCCACATCCGTAGCACACGGACGACTTTTTCCTTGGGGTGTAGTTCATAGACGAGACGGTGTTGAATATTAATTCGTCGTGAATAGGTACCGGTAAGATCTCCGACCGGCTTTTCATACGGCGGCGCATTTTGGAAAGGATCATTGGCAAGAATTGCCAGTATCGCTTGAGCCTTCTGCTTTAATCCGCTTGCCGCCAGTTTCTGCGCATCTTTTAATGCTTGCTTGGCATAAACAACCACCCAGCTCACCAATCAAGTTCCTTAGTACTTTCAGCTAGCGGTTCAGCCATACCCTCTTTAATGGACTCCCGCATACCCGGCACGGATAGCAGATAAAGCGTTTCTTGAATGGCGCTCCAATCTTCCGAGGAGATCAGAACAGCGCTACTGCGCTTGCCCGAAATGAAAATAGGTTCATGAGATTCCGCCGCTTCATCGATAAGCCGATAGAGATTTGCCCGGGCTTCGCTCGCGTTAAGTGTTTGCATGACTGTTTCCTCTGAAATAGGAGATAAAAGTACGATTTAACGTACGTTATGTCAAGAGGGCGGTGAGTCCAGCGAGCCGCACCATAGGATGCACACGTATCGCGTCTTCTACGGGCTGCGCGTACCGCAGAGTGAACAAGATGGATATTAGCACGGTAAAGCGGATTTTCGGAATCGTGGATGCGGTCAGCCTTAAGGTACGCGCGGCGTACCTTAAGGCTGACAAAAAAAGGAAAAGGCGTAGCGTGCGGTAAGTCTACAGGCTACGCTTCATCTAGGCTACTTGCTATATCTTTTACTAAAGAATCCAGATTACTTTTACATATCCCAATAGCTTTTTCTTTTTTCATAGTTTCATCAAGATTAGAAACATATTCAAGTATATCTTCACACATATTCATTAATTTTTTCTTTTTTTCAGGGTCAAGCTGACGTTTTTTATCGTTATAAAACTTTAGATATTGTTGGGCTACTTTGTAAGGCGCATCGGATTTCTCTGTTCGCATTTGCTTAATTAGAATTTCGTGCGCTTCCACAAGTTCTTTTATTGCATCGTTTAAATCACTCAGAGTAATGCTATGTTTAATTAAATATCTAGCTTTTACATTATCCATATGCCGAGTATGGTAGCTAGGACGTTTTTTAGCCTGTGCATAAGCACTATCAAGAAACTGTTTTGCTACCGCCAAATCATCTGGTTCATCATAACTTAAACGAGCAATTGCATATTGAAGCAAAAAATGTGGGTGATTTTGAGCGGAACTAAGGTTTTGTATTCCTTCATAAAATCGTATTACAGCATCTCTTATTCCTTTTTTAGGCAACATAGCTTGAAGAACGCCATAATTAACCATCTGCACATAAATACCAAAATAAATTTTATCAATTGAGCCACGATGATGGGCGTTCTTTGTAATTTTTACTAAGCGTTCAACCAATTTTCTATTATCTGAGAAACTTGTCAAACCATACATTGCAATAACAGAAGAACGAGGCACTATTCTATCATTTGATAATGTCAATAGTTCTTTAACAACTGGGTTTCTTTTGAATTCCAATGTTCTCAGATAATGACTATCTATCAATTCTGAAATCATATTTTCAGATGGGTTGTTAAACTCTAACAGCTTCAAAACTGATGCGGTAACAACATCAGTTAAGGCATTATCAGAATGGAATGCGTTAAAGAGTGAAGAAAACTTCTCTTTAATATAAGGAGATTTTATTATTTCAAGAAGAACAGAACTGAACTCAGAAGAACAATTTGTTTTGATAAAAATTTCTTGTTGACTTTCGGGCCAATCATCACGCTCTCCCCAAAATTTATATTTTCTTAAAATACCATTTAATAAACTTACCTCACGGTTACAAAGTTTATTTAAATTTATATCAACTACTGACTTTGGCTCGACTAAATCTGATAACCTTTCTTGAGAAAACTCATATAAAGACGTTTTTGCGCTTATTAAAAGAACAAGATTATTTGAGCGCTTCAAATTTATATACTTTATTTCTTCAGTTCGTCTTGGAAAGTTTTCAACAATTATAGCTATTTTTGCATCCAAGCTGGCTATGTAATTAATTTCATTATATGACCCCTCTACATCATCTTTGAGCCAAAAAACACGATAACCATTTGATATTAATTTGCAAGACAATCCAAGTAAAAACAATGTTTTACCGTTGGCTATATCTGAATGTATAAAAACATTTCTTAAACCTGTATTAATTTTATTTAAAATAACCTCATGCTTATCTCGTATAATAAAATAGCTATTACTTGTGCTGTTATGAACACAATTCCAAATATGTTCTAGTTTATATTCCCCTTTAAATAAAAGATCGAAAACATCATCATACCTAAAATCAGTTATAGACTTTGGAGCTTTAATTTCATCAAATGTATAAAGCAAGTTGTCTATTTTTTGTGGTTTATAATTATTAAAAATTTCGTCATATTTTTTCCAAAAACCGTCAATGCCAATTGGCTCAATTTTTCCAAATTCTTCTTGAACGCTATATTCAAAATCTTCTAGTTTTTTATCAGCAGATTCAATAAAAATAATTTTTTCTTTCAATGAACCGTCAGAATAAATAATTCTTTGTATATCAATATCATAGAGAGAATATCCAATAAATATTATCGTTTGACATGATTCAAGAAATCGGCGAAACATAAACGACCAGTTTGATTTTGAAAATGATTCTGTAAGATAACTGGTATTTGTTAGTTTAAAACTTTGATTAAGCGTCTCAGTAGTTAATGTATCTATATACCCGTTTATATGAATACAAACATTCTTTTTCGACGTGTACTCTGGTGTATCTTTATCTGGGGTTATTGGATTAATTTTTTTCTTTCTTTTAGAAAAAGATTTTTCAATTACATCATCATAATTTGTAGTGTAAATAGCTTGCCAATTAATCTCTGCAAAACGCTCATGATGTGGATAAACCTCAGAAGCAGTAAAAAGATTTTGTAATTCCTCTACTAATTTCTCTGCCCCCATCCTTTTTTCATATATCTGAGCAGCGTAATTCAATTCTTCATTTGGTGGCGGATCAATTCCGCACTCTTTATACAAATGTACAGCCAATTTTCTCCCAGTTAAAAATTTATCCCCTTTTATTGGTGTAGCTTCTACTGAAAATCCCGAACCAAGAAATAATAAAGCATTTCCATCAATTGCATGTTTAATTGCATCTTCAATTCTCATGACGTTATCCTGTTAAATTAATTCCTATCCACAATAATATTCTAACCTTCTCCCGGTGGGAGAAGTCATGTATGGGACGCATCGTGCACCATTTTATAAACGCCATTAAATCAGTATCGAAAATGCGCGTGATACGCTATCTGCCCAGCTTCCAAACGGGTTACGTTCGACACCGAAAACTCGCCTTGCAATAAAAAATCCTCCACACTTGATTCTCGGTATTTTGGCTCAAATGCGTAAATCACGATATTACTGTCAAGAATCATAAATCATTCTCTCGTCCCGGCAATATTCGGTCTTTGCGTTGCTCCCGTTGCCATTCGACCGGATCGCCAAATTTCTCGGCAATGCTTTCCAGTAATTCCGGCGGCGTTGCACGAATAATACTGACTAACTGCGCACCATTAGGTTTTTCCGCAACAAGAGACTCATCCAACTCATTGGCGTCATCAGCCACCAATACTACCCGCATACGTTTAAGTTTGGGCGCTTCACCCAACCATTTAATGCGTCCATGGTCGTAAATCGCCTCATAACTTTTCAACATCGTCATATCTCCTACAAAGATTTAGGGCCGGTCTTGTATCGCACCTCAGCGCACCTCAGGGTCAGGCCTTACGTTTGACATTCTTAACCCCGATTTCCGCTAAGCCATGTAGGGCGCATCGCGCCCATTTTATAAACGTCATTAGACATCGAAAAGGGGCGCGATGCGTCCCCAGCTTTCGTTGCCCAACATTTAAGCTGTGCCCCCAATTATTCTAAGCATACATAAGGCGACGGCCTTTTGGTTCAGGAATCGGGTCGCCGAACTCTTTTGCAGTATCCAGCCAAAGCCCAATAGCCTCATTTGCATTCGCCAGCGCTTCTTCTTGGGAGTTGCCATGCGCCATGCAACCGGGAAGTTCCGGTATTTCGGCGATAAAAGCGCTGTCTTCCTTGCTCCAATATAAGATGGTTTCATATTTGTATGTCATATTTCATCCGCTAAATGGTATTTGATGATTATGAATCGGACTTGCCGAACCTGATAGGGTTTCGCTTTACTATCATCCTGCTGAAGATTTAGTTTCTCTTCGATGCCTTCTTTACGATAAACATGATGGCTTCCACGTATTCGCTCATCAAAGCCTAAACGAATCAATAAGCCGCGAAGATCATCGAATGGAATGTTCGCATCCGAACTCCCGCGAAGAATTTTATCGATTAATTTATCGTATTTTCCCATCGGAAAAGGCTAACTTATAAAGCTAGATCACGCAAGCAGCACATCCACCCGCCTAAATTGGCCTAAGCGTAGCGCTTTGACGACATGCCCCTCCAAATATAATCCATCCACAGTCTGCATAACACCGTCCCGCCCATGTAACCGATAGCGGCAGGGCTTTACCCCCGCATCGCCAAAAGTATCTTGACGCGAAGGGTTGATATAGACCAGCAAGGTTGCCCCCAATAAAGCGCAGGCCACACTATCCACCGGCACTATTTCTTCAAAACCGAACGGATTAACGCAGTGCTCGCTCGTCGAGAAAAATGTTTTCGACAAAACCGGCGCGGGCCTGAACAGCAAGGTCTCGTCCTCAAAGACAAACGGAGTAGCCCCCAACAAAAGATGCGTCCAAAGATGTAAAAATTCCACCGTGGAACCGGAAAGACGAGCTACGCAACCTCGTCCGTGTTGGCGTGGATCGATGACAAAACCGCTGCTGACCAGGAAGCTGGAGTTTTCGACCGGATTGCGTCCGTATTCCATTGGGTCACGAAAAGCCACCAGCAGCCGCTCGATTTGTCCGTAAAACTCTTCGATTAACCCGGCCCTAACCATTTCTAAAACAAACTTGTAATGCATGTGCAGGAAGATCGAGCCGTTCTCCAGCCAGCCGTAGTTAAAAACCCCGATCCGTCCCAAGTCCAGCGCATTTTCTCCGAGCGGTTCATTGACGCGGTACATGCCCAATTTACAGTCGAACAGTTCAGAGTTACGCGCGGCATCGTAAAGCCGCCGTACTTCCTCCGGTTCGGCGATGCGCAGGGCATGGACGAAACCCTCCAAAAACAGCGGCAACGGTTTTTGCTTAAAGCGGGTCACAACCGCCCTGCCCTCGCCGATGTCCCGATACTGCTCGGCTTCGTAAGAAAAATAAGTGACGATGCCTTTCGGCGTCCGGGCTTTGTCGATTGCCGCATCCAGATAGCTCGAAGCCGTCGTTAGGAAGTTTTGCACCGCTGCAACAGACAGAACGCGTTCGGCACCGTCAAAACCCATGAACACTTTATTCCGATAGGCTTCCTTGTGGGCTCCGCTTTCCAGCCAGAATAATCCGGGGCTCAAGTCGGAGCGATTTAACAGCGCTTCCAATCCGGCTATAAAATCCGCCAACTCCGCCGGTAAGGAACATGCGCCATCGACATCGACCAGGGCTTTTAAGGTAAAGTCCAGCAGACGCTTAAGTTCAATGGTTTCATTGACCGAAGAGCCGAAAATGCCGGGCAAGCCGTTCAACGCATCGCACCAGCCGGGGCGGTCCGCTTCCATTTCTATGCCGACGCCGAACGGGTCCAGCGTGGCCAGCTTGTTGGCGACCAGGGTCAGGATTTTTCCGAGCAGCGTGGTGTAAACGATGTCGCCGTGACCGCCTTGCGCACGGGCTTGATGGCGGCGTCGGCTACGGGAATTAATCAAGGATTCTTTCTCGGGACTACCCTGCACTGCGCCGAATTGGCGAACGCCGTTAGACGTTAGCAGGTATTTTTGGCTACGCGGAACGACAAAATGAGTGGAATCAAAAAAACTGTAAGTCTTTTCCAGGAACAAGCCGGACAGCCGATCCGGAAAAATCGCCGCGTAGCTAATCAGCAAATCCACTAAATAAGTCCAATGGTCCGACCAATAACCGCGGTCGAATTCGGCATCCTCGACTTCCTGCGCTTGCGCCAGAATTTCCTTGATGATCGGCTCCGGGTTTTCCGTGCCTTGAAGCGTCTGCCAGAGTTCCGCGTATTTAAACTCGCGGGACAGCAGTTGTTCGAGACCTCTAAACTGCGCGAAATAATGCGCTAAGGTTTGGACCGCGTCGACGACAAAACGCGAGTTCCGCAACGAGCAAGGATTGTAGCCGTCCGCCTGAATCAGGTTAAAGAAATAGCGGATGTTTTTGGCATCCAAGGCCGGATCGAAAAACAAATCCATCCGGCGGTTTTGCAGCACATCGCGGAAATCGCCGTTGCCTTCGGAAAACGGCGTATCCTGCAACAGGAAGTCGTTGTAATCCCGTTCCAGATCGCCGTGCTTGCGGCCGAACAAATACAAGCGCGCCCCGCCCGGCACTTGGGTCGGGAAACCGCCGCGTAAACCGTTGTCCAGATAACATTGCCGGGCATGGGCATCGAACAGCGGTTTGGCTGTCGCGGTGAAAATCCGTTGGGTGATGCCTTCGATCAAGCAGCGGTTTATCTCTCGCTTGGTCTCGAAGTAGTCTTTTTGATCCGCCTCGACGATAAATCGCTCAAGCACCGACTGCGATTCGGCATGGCCGTAAAATCCGTAAAAGACTTGGCTTTGTCCGGGCTGGAGTTCGACCGTCAAGGTTTGGAAAGCCGAAGGCGTTTGATTCGCCGCTACCTGATTATCAAGATCCAATCCCGCATCGGCGTAAAACCGTTCCGGCCTGGAAAAATCCCCGGCCAAGCCGAAAATCCTCTCGGCGTCTACGATTACGCGGGTGCGTCCGCCGTTCAAAAAACCGGCGAAAAAATTGCAGGCGATCACCGGCTCCACTTGCGGATTGTCGGTAGGCCATACTTTCAGCCGGTAAAACGGCAGATTTTCGGCCACGCCTTCGACGCGCATGAAAGCTTCGGAGGTTCGACTCATGAATTTGAGAATCCATTGGTTCATGCCAAAAGGCAGCACCTGCGGCAAACCGTCGACGATCTCTATCTTTTTGGCTGTTCCGGAAGTATTGACGATCTCGACCCGCCGCAATAAACCGGCCACCGACGCTTCGGGCAAGGTAAACATATCAGCTCGAATGCAAAATCCTAACTGCGGATTGATCTCTTCCACGCCGAACTCATGGGGCGAAACGTAAAGACGTTGTTTGACTTCCGCTCCGGCCCCGCGCTGGAAAGGTTCGTGGGTTAAAGTGTGATCGCCCTCGGTGATTTTTAAGAAAGTGCGGAAGCCCCGTGACGGCGTCAATTGATAAGCCTTGTCGGCCGGGAAAAACTCCAAAAAAGCGCCGTCTTTGTTGCGCACGCCAAAGCCGGCGATGCCCTGCCCCCGATTGACATAAAAAACCCAGGCCGGACGCCCTAAGGTACCGGCGATGCCGGGCAAAAAACCGGCGAACGGGGCAAGATCGTTGTATTGATCAATGACAAAGCGATTATCGCCATCGATGACAGAGCAGGTTTGGTTCATGAGGTTACATCCTCTGAGTTGATGTTGAATCGGTGGTTTGGAGTGATGCCGTTTGTGGTATTTTATTTCGCGCCGCCCTTATCTATTTCAATCCGGCGTATGCGTCATTTTCGAGCAAAAGCAAGCGCTCTACAGTACAGAAATTCGACGACGAAATACAGCCTCGTTATAAAACCGCGCCGCTTTAAATGGCAGCCTCTGAACGGAATCAGCCAACATCGCCAAACTTCACTACAAGTCGTGGTCGGAGCGCTAGGTAGGTAGCCGCACTTATTGATCGAAGAAGTTGAACTCCTTACCCTATTCATACTTAATATAATGCGACGCCAACCGATTTCTTAGGGGGCTTTGTAAAAAAAGCACTCCGTCTAAGCGAAATAGCTAAGGAACGAGCATGAAATAAAGTGGACAACTGTGCGCGGCAGGAGTGCAAGCTTTGCTTGCCCATGCAGGCGAAGCCTGCACTCCGACTATTGGCAACGTGCCTAAGTTATTCCATGCTCATTCCTAAGCAAAAACTCTTTTAACAACATAAAAATTTGTTCGCCACGAAGATAAGAACATCACCCAAAAGAGCCGCGCATTCTCCGGCTCCAGTTTGGCAATGCAGCGGCCGAAGCTCCAGCGTCGCGAGACGGCACCGGCATTTCGCCGACCTTAAGTTAAGCGTTGTAGGAACGGGCCATGCCCGCGAAAAAGAGGCTAAAGCTTTCGTTTGATGCATATCGCGGGCGTAGCCGCTCCTACCGTGTATTCCGCTTAACTTAAAAGCAGTGAAGCCGGCGCTTGAGAACGATCGGAATGTCGATAAAGAGTGTACATGAACAGCAACCCCACCCAATTGAATCATCAACTAAGGCCGCGTAGCGGAGCTGTGGATCGGCGGGCAAAGCCGCGTCCCGGCGTTATGGACCGGCGCCTCCGCGCCTTACAAGAACCGCCGTCCGGCTCCGTTGAAGAACTGCTGCACGAACTCCGGGTACACCAGCTCGAACTGGAGCTGCAAAACGAGGAATTGCAACGCGCTCGCGCCGCGCTGGAAGCGTCTCACCAGCGCTACCTCAATCTTTATGATTTCGCGCCGGTGGGTTATCTTACCCTCAACGCCGAAAGTGAAATTATCGAGGCCAACCTGACCGCCGCCGACTTGCTGGGAACAGAGCGCAACGCTTTGCTGAATTGCCGTTTCCACGCTTGGATTACGCCCGAAGACAGCGACCGCTGGTATCTTTTGGTCAAAAATGCGCTGCAACATAAAGAAGTAGAACAAAAAAACCTGGAATTAAAGCTCAAACGCAAAAACAGCGACTTTTACGCCCGGCTGGATTGCTTGCCGGTTCCGCTCGACGATCAAACTCAGATACTGCATATTACCCTGACCGATATCACCGCAAGTAAGCAAGCCGAAGAAGCATTGCGCATCGCCGCGGTCGCCTTTGACGCTCAGGAAGGCATCATGATCACCAATGCCGATAAAGTGATTTTACGGGTCAACCGGGCCTTTACCGACATCACCGGCTACAGCGCCGAGGAACTCGTGGGCCGGACGCCGCATATGTTCAAATCGGGGCGCCACAACGAAGCTTTTTACGCGGACATGTGGGAATGCATTTATCGCACCGGCTCCTGGCAGGGCGAAATCTGGGATCAGCGTAAAAACGGCGAAATCTTTCCCAAATGGCTGACCATCAACGCCGTGAAAGACAGCCATGGCGTCGTCACTCACTATGTCGGTTTGCATACCGATATATCCATACGCAAAGCCTCGGAAGAGGAAATCAAACAACTGGCTTATTACGATCCGCTGACCGCATTGCCGAACCGGAGACTGCTGTTGGATAGGTTGCAACAAGCGCTGGCGTCCAGTGCGCGCAGCAGAAAACACGGTGCGCTACTGTTCATTGACCTGGATAACTTTAAATCGCTAAATGACAATCTAGGCCATGATATGGGCGACATCTTGTTGCAACAAGTCGCGCACCGCCTTATAGAATGCGTAAGGGAAGGCGACACCGTGTCTCGTCAAGGCGGCGACGAGTTTGTCGTGATGCTGGAAGAGCTGAGCAAGAATGCCGAAGAAGCCGCGGCCAAAGCTAAAAGCATCGGCGAAAAAATTCTTGCTTCACTCAATCAAACTTACCAACTGAACAAACACGAATACCAGAATACGCCGAGCATCGGCATTACCCTGTTTATCGATCATAAGACCGGTGTCAATGCTCTGCTGAAACGGGCCGATCTTGCAATGTATAGCGCCAAGGCCGCAGGCCGCAACACTTTGCGCTTTTTCGACCAAGATATGCAGGAGGTTGTTACCGAGCGCACCGCGCTGGAAGCGGACTTGCGCTTTGCGCTGACGAAACATCAATTTCAGCTCTATTTTCAACGACAAGCGCATACGGATGGTCAAGCCATCGGCGCCGAAGCGCTGCTACGCTGGAAGCACCCTAAGCGCGGTTTTGTCTCGCCGCTTGAATTCATTCCGTTGGCTGAAGAAGTCGGACTGATAACCCCCATAGGACTATGGGTACTGGAAGCGGCCTTCGCCCAACTTAAGTTATGGGAAAGCTCCACACAGACTCGGCATTTGCAGCTTGCGGTCAATATCAGCGCACGTCAACTTCATCAACCCGACTTCGTTGAGCAAGTAGCTGTGCTGCTGAAAAGGTTCGACATTAAACCGGGGCGGCTCAAACTCGAACTCACCGAAAGCCTGGTATTCGAAGACATCAACGACACCTTGTCCAAAATGCAGAAACTCAAAAGCATCGGTGTGAGTTTTTCCATGGATAATTTCGGCACCGGTTATTCATCGCTGGTCTACTTAAAGCTGTTACCGTTCGACCAATTGAAAATAGATCAGTCTTTCGTGCGCAACATCGGCATCAAGTCCGACGATACCGCAGTCGTGCGCGCCATCATCGGCATGGCGCGCAATCTGGGCATCGACATCATTGCCGCGGGCGTGGAAACGGAACAGCAACTCGCCTTTCTGGAGTTTAACGGTTGTGTAAGTTATCAAGGCAACCTGATCGGTCCGGCAATGCCGCCGGCGGAATTCGAGCGGTCTTTGGGAATTGAGGACTAAACGTATGGAGAGAAAAAGGTTCGATTGATGCGATTAAGGAATGAGCATGAAATAACTTAGGCAAGTTGCCAATAGTCGGAGTGCAGGCTCCGCCTGCATACGCAAGCAAAGCTTGCACTCCTGCCGCGCACAGTTGCTCACTTTATTTCATGCGCGTTCCTAAGTTAAAAACGATGTATCCACGAAAAACACAAAAGACATCAAATGAGTCGGCATGATGTAATGCACGCAGAACGTATCAGCGAGAAAGCCTAAAGATCCGGCCACTCATCTTCGCCTCAGATAATGTCCGGAACCGATAGATCCAAAAGGTTAATCACCTTTAGCCTGATTGCCAATCGAGTCAGTGCTATATCTCCGGCAACGCCGAGTTTGCGCTTGATCAAGTAATGGCAATTGCATACGGTCTTTGCGCTGATGTTCAACGTTTGCGCAATATCCTCCGTGCTCCGTGCTTCGACCAACAGGCGCAAAATTTCGAATTCCCGCACAGTCAAGGTTTCCAAGGCCATGCGTTCACCGCCCAATTTTTCCAGGGCCAACGCTTGCGCAATGTCTGCGCTTAAAAAATGACGACCGGCATAAACCTCATAGATCGCGCGCAGCAACACTTCCGGCGAACTGCTTTTGGTCACATAGCCCAAAGCCCCGGCACGGCTTGCCTGCACGGCAAAACCGGGATTTTGATGCATACTGAACACCAGAATCTTCGCTTCCGCATCGCGTTGTTTGATGCGGGCAATAAGTTCCAGACCGCTGCTTCCGGGCAAAGAAATATCGGTAACCACCACGCCGGGGCTGAATTCCTTAAACCGTTGATAAGCCTGGGCAGCGTCCGCCGCTTCAGCGACCACCAACAAACCCGGCTGCTTTGCCAACAGCGAAAGATAACCTTCGCGGACGATAGCGTGATCGTCGACCAGTAAAATTTTAATCATGGTTGTCGCTCCGTATCGGTAGCCGTGCTTCAACAATCAAGCCGTGCGGCTCGGCAATGGCCAATACCAGTTGCCCATTCAGCGCCGTGACACGCTCGCGGATGCCGAGCAGGCCAATACCGGGACCGTCGGCAAAGGGCAATGCTGTCGTCAAGCCGTTATCTTCGACCGTTAAAGTAAGCGCATTGTTAGCAATAACCAACGTCACTTTCGCGTTCGTCGCCGCCGAATGCTTGGCAATATTGGTCAGGCATTCCTGGGTAATGCGAAATAGCGAGACGCCCAGCGGCTCCGGCAGCAAGGCGCAATCGCCGACAATGCTGAGTTGATAACGAATTTTGCCGCCCGCATTCCAGCCCGATACCAAGCTGTTCAGGCTGGCGGCGAGCCCCAGTTCATCAAGCTCCGCAGGCCGCAAACGCCTCAACAAATCGCGTACATTCACCATCATATGTTGGCTAATCCGGCTGATATGGACGGCGTCATTAACCAACGCCGGACACTGTTGTTCCGCCGTTTGCGCCATGGATGCGGCAACGGCATTGATCGCGGCCAGACATTGGCCGAACTCGTCGTGCAGCTCCCGGGCCAAATAGCGGCGTTCTTCTTCCTGAACATTCATCAGCTTCATAGTTAGCTTTTGGCGTTCGGCCAGCAAGTGTTGCTGCGTTGCCGCCAGTCGATTGATTGCCGTCGCGGTGCGTTGCCATTCGATCAGTTCGAACGTCGGCAAGCGGCAAGCCAAATCGCCTTTTTCCATAGTCTCCAGTCCGGCGACGATTATCCGGGCCGGGCGCAAAGCCCGGCTAATGCTCAGATAAACCAGCAAACACACCGCCGACACGGTGATGGCTGACAAACTCAGCAAACTGCGGATATTGTCCCAAGCTTGGGCTATTTCCATCTCGGCATTAGGTGTCACCGTCAGCGAACCGTACACCCGGCCGTTGAATGCAATCGGCCGCGTGATCTCAAAACCGGGATTTAAAAACCGGCGGTAAATAGTTACGAAAATTTCCGGCGGGATCAGGCTCGTTTGTTTCGCACCATTGCAAAGACTGTGCTGAGCGGCGTTGTCTGTCGAGACAAAACTGATACAAATGCCCGGCATATTGGCGGTTTGCTTCCATAATTCAAAATCCGGAAATTGATGGGCCCGACCGAATCCGGCATTGATGCTTAACAGCTGAAACTCCAGCTGCTTGCCCAGCGACTCGGCGGTGGCCTGCGTAACCTGTCCGGCTTGCCTGTCGCTGTGATAAAGCACATAAGCGGCGGTTGTAAACAGACACATCAACGCGACCACCGTGATGCGGGACAGTAAATGCAACTGTAAATTCATGCTAAACCTTCCGGATCGAGTAATGCTGCAAGGCTTGTATTATAAGAGCCGTCAACTACCCGGAACAGCCGCTCGCTTAAGCTCGGGCAAATTGCCCGTACTGGGCGGGCAAAAATCGGCTTACCGCTATCCGCTCGGTTTAATAAACTACCGCCACCCACGACACCACTTAAGGAGTAGCTCTTATGATTGAACAATTAAACGTAACCAAGATCATTGCTGTCAATGCCGACCGGGCTTGGGCCGCGATTAGGGGCATTGGCGGACTGGAGCGCTGGTTTCCGATAATCGACGACTGCACAGTCTTCGGCGCAGGAGAAGGCGCAACGCGCGTTATGACTTTAACCGATGGCGCTAAAATCAAAGATCGCATAGACCTTATCGACGATCAACGCCAGTGTTTACGCTACACCCGAACCGAATCGCCGTTTCCGGTACAAAGCTATGTCGGCACGGTAGAAATCCGCCGGATAAACGAGGCCGATACCGAATTATCATGGACGCTGGAAATCGATGTGCAGGAAGATCAGCGCGACGCCTTGGTTGAATTATTGCGCGATGCGCTGACGGGAGGCATTCTGGGCCTGGAGCGGGACATGCAGCCGCAGCTTGATAGTTAACGAATGAGGAGACAGACCATGAACCGAGTGAAATCAACGCTAACAGCACTGGCTATCGGGTCGCTGCTGTTAACCAATGCCGACGCCGCGCAACGCATAGCCGTGTTGGATTTTGAACTGAACGATATAACGTCCCTGCCCAACACCCCCGAAGAACAACGGCGCACCGCGTCCATTCGCCCCTTGTTGGAACAGGCGATAAACCGGACCGGCGACTACGAAGTCATTCATATCGATGCCGCCGCTCAAGCTGCCGCCAATTCGAGTTTCGGTTATTTATTCCGCTTTAACGATCTTGCCGCCAAACTGGGCAAACAATTTGGTGCGGATTGGATTATCGTCAGCCAACACAGCAAACCCAGCTTTTTATTTTCTTATCTGATCGCGCATGTGATTAATATAAAAAATCAAACACAGACGGCCAGATACGATATTGAACTTAAGGGCAATCATGAAAAAGTAACGCAACGAGGGGTTAAAGCGCTGGCCGATAAAGTTCATAACTTGATCGGTCAGTAAGGCAATTCGAAATCAAGAAAGTGCTGCGCAAATTCGGCATAAATAGAACGCAGATCATGTGGAGATTCTCATGGACCACTCCGTGTTTATGAAAGAGCGGTTGGATTTTGCGGTCGAGTAGAGCGGTTTCTCTGAATGAAATCCTTTCTATCCATTATCAGGCGAGGACGAGTAATTCCAAACTGTCTTGGGAGTCCTCACTGACTGATTTTAAGCACTGGCGAGCACAACTTACACAACGGCCGCAATCGACACCTACACGTAAATCACGGCGTAAGTCTCTAAGTGTTTTTGCTCCGTTTCTGGCGGCTTGGTGAATCTCGCGATCCGTCACTGCCTGACAAACACATACATACATGAAACAGCTCCTCTATAATGCACTGGTACGCAATCAATAAGAAACATTCTCATTTAGTTTTAAGTGTCTGTCAAGCCCCATTAAACTCTAAAAATGCGACATAGTTTGTTCGGCCGTATGAATCAATGCCTTGCTATATATGCGATTGCAAATAATTAGGCAAGCTGACGTTCGCCATCAGGCTTTGCTGAGTCTCTAACCAATCAATGGCTTGTTCACAATGTTCCAGCAACTCTTCAAGCAGATCGCGGCTGACGTAGTCTTGCACTTCCTCGCACAAAGCCACGGCCTCTATCAACATCGGCCGCTGAACATTTTTTTCGTATTCGAGATCACCGTTCAGGCACTCAACGACATTTTCGCCAATCAACAGTTTTCCGAGATTTTGCAGGTTCGGTAGACCTTCCAGAAACAAAATGCGCTCAATAAGCTCATCGGCTTCTTTCATGACGCGGATCGATTGCTTGTACTGGTAGTCGTTGAGCTTTTCCAGCCCCCAATGGCGAAACATTCGGGCATGCAGAAAATACTGGTTAATTGAGGTTAGTTCGTTTTTGAGTATCTTATTGAGCACATCAGTGATTTTTTTATCGCCTTTCATATCGTTACCCTCGCTTGTTAGCTTAAATGCCCGGTTTCATTTGACTTTGCTGATAATTTTCCAAACCTACAAGATTAATCAGCCGCAACTGCTGTTCCAGCCAATAAGCATGGTCCATTTCCGTGTCCTCCAGTTGTACAGTCAACATATCGCGTGTCACATAATCCTGAGCTTGTTCACAAGCGGCAATGGCTTTTTTTAATTCACCCACCACATGATATTCAACGTCCAAATCGGCTTTTAGCATGTCCGGTACCGCGCTACCGATAGTTAACGCTTCACGTTTGGATAAATTAGGCGTGCCTTCCAAAAACAGAATACGCTGAATTAAGGCTCGGGCATGAAGCCGTTCATGCTCCGACTCATGCAGGCTTTTTTCGGCGAGATGGTTCAGACCGAAATCGGCGTACATCTCGCCATGAATGAGATACTGATCGGATGCGCTCAGCTCTCCGGCCAGTAAGCCGTTGAGAATGTCCAAAATAGTGTTGTCGCCTTTCATAAAAACCTCTTGAAGTCAGTGGAACGTCGGATTATCGATAGCCTACGGCACAAGCCGCTCAGCGTTCACTGCGATTTTATACCGCTCAACTTAGTCGTCAATAGAATTCGCCTATATGAGCGATTAATAAATTTATTCCGCTTAATTCCCGGCAAGGAATAATAACTGAAGCGTAATTGGATGAACTTTATCCGGAAAAAGGCTTGGTTAGCGGCAAAGCGCTGCTAGGTAAGTAGTCTTCCCCCTACTATAATGAAAGCCGATCATCATTCACTTTGGAGTTACCCCCATGAAAAAACCAGCCTTTTTATTGTTATGGATCACCGGATTGCTTGCTAGTTCGATGCTTTACGCCAAGCCGGCGCCAATCGTCGAAACACGGCATGCGATAGAAATATCGATTGGCGGGATCGGCCCCGGCGTCGATCCCGTTGCTTATAAAAAATTACGCCAACTGCTGGGCAATGCCGTTGCCGCGAGTGTCATAGATAAGTTTGTAATTTACGGCTATGGACGCGAAGGCGGCTTTTCCGCCTGTGTCGAAGACAGACCCAGCGCTCAACCACCCAGCAAAGCCTTTGAAAAATTTGTCAAACAATTAAACGGCATTAAGCCCGATCCCAGCACCTCGTTTTACAGCGTTAATCGTTTGCTGACTTGCCCACCGTTGCCAGCCGCCTCCGACACAGTGCGCGTTGCTAAGTCGGATGAGAGCAAGCAATGCGAAAACAATGGCATTAGCTTGGCCGATATGCAACAGCAATTAGGTGATATTAGGGTTTATGTGGCAAGCAAAGAACACGATGATCTGGCAAGGATTGCTTTGTGTGGTGCGGATACCGGTATATTTAACGTTTACGTCATCGCCGCCGGCGACTTGGAGCAAGCCATTGCCGCAGGTTTTTCCGAGTGGACTTATCCCAGCGAGGCCAGATAATCTCCTGCTAAACTGTGTGCCGGAATTAAACTTATCCATCTTATAAAAGGTATCCATGAAAGCCACCGACTTAACGTCTTTTGAATTATTTAACAACGTGCCACTGGAATTGATAAACAGCGTTCTAGCCAACTGCTCTGTTTATACCATTCCCGCAGGACAGCATTTAATAAAAAAGGATGTTAAAAATTCGGCGCTTTATCTACTTCTTGAAGGCGAAGTTCAAATTTATTTAGAAGAAGACAAACCTTTAAGGATTATTTGGGCTGGAGATGTTATCGGTGAAATATCTCTAATAGATCAACAATCGGCAACTGCTTCAGCTATTTCTCTGGTCGAGTGCAAAGTGATTATGATCAACGAGCCGTTAGTTTGGAGTCTTGTCGAGCAAAGTCATTTATTTGCCATCAATCTGCTTCGTCTTATGGCCGGCCGTTTTCGAGGCGTAAATTCGCAAGTTGTTTCTTCATTAAAAAAACAACGGTTATTTGAGCATAAAGCCCTTGTTGATGATTTGACCCAATTGTACAACCGAGCTTGGTTGAACGAAAACTTTACAACGCTATTAGATCGTTGCAAAAAAGACCGACAGCCTTTTTGCTATTTTATGATCGATATTGATCATTTTAAAAAAATTAACGACACCTATGGGCATCAGGTAGGCGATTTTGTTTTACAGCTGACGGCAAACACCTTAGACACCCTATCCAGAACCGGAGATGCTGTAGTTCGCTACGGCGGTGAAGAGATAGCGATGCTTTTACCTAATACTGACATTAATGACGCACTCCGAATTGCCGAGCGCGCCAGACAGTCCATAGAAGATAAAAACATTGAATATGAACCTGACAAAACCTTAAAGATTACCGTTTCAATCGGCGTGTCCTCATTAACACACTCGGAATCCAGTATCGATCTCATAAGATATGCCGATGAGGCTTTATATTATGCTAAAGCCCATGGACGTAATCAGGTTAAGTTTAAGGACTACGGACCGTAAACCAAAAGACAGCGAATCATGATCATCGCGTCATAATGCGCTTTCGCGACTTGAGAAACAGGGTATGAGATGAACCACAGTTTTTTTCAAAAAGCGGAAGCGGTGTTCGACTTTTTGCCGGCTCCGCGTAGACTGTCTTTAGGAGGCCGAACCTTGCCGTTGAAATGTTCGATTTCGGCGATACGCGCATCCTGTGTAAGCGCTCAACCGTTCCACATCGTCAGGCCGTCACCGCTATGATTTAATCGGCTGGGGCAAAAGGCAACAGTTCGTCGATGCGGCTTGGGCCAAGTGGGGAGTTTTGCCAGAGTGTCTTTTAGCCAGGCCGAGGGATCGAGGCCATTGAGTTTAGCGGTGCTAAGCAAGGTCTGAATAACCGCCGCCCGTTGTCCGGCGCGTTCCGAGCCGGCGAATAACCCGTTCTTTTTGCCCGGCACGATAATCGCCTAATTTGGGTCAAAAAAAAACCCAAGCTGGTTGAGCTTGGGTTTTTGGTTTAGGCGCTTGGCAATTCCCTACTTTCGCATGGCAAACTGCCACACTATCATCGGCGCTAAACGGTTTCACTTCCGAGTTCGGGATGGGATCGGGTGGTTCACGTTCGCTATGGTCACCAAGCAAACTGGTGTAAAACAGGCTAAAG
>JAPLRU010000116.1 GCA_026399025.1 Methylobacter sp. | reverse complement strand
TGGCGTAAAGAGCGGCTTTATGACGCCGCTCAATGCCGTTCAGATGCGCATCTTGGCATTGCTTGGATTTTCGCCCGCCCTTTATCAAGGCATTGAGGTGCAATCGGGTGAACTGGCCGTTAAAATGAACGAACGGTGAGTAAGTAGTTCGGCAAAAAGTTTTTAACAACAAATTTTTATCGGATAAGTCCTTATTAGGACGGTTTAAACCGGAATACTCTATGAACAACACTACTCTGTTCTTTTTATTCGGCCTGTTTTTATTTCAGGCTGACGTTGCTATGGCGCATGAAGGTACCGGTGCGCATCTGGATCATATCAATGAAGCTCTTGAAAAAACGCCCGATAAACAGGCGCTCTATATCGAACGGGGGGCGATTTATTCCAGCGAAGCCGGTATGTATGAGTTGGCATTGAAAGATTTTCAGCGCGCCGAAGAGCTGGGATCACCGGTTGCGGTCGCTTACCAATTGGGGCTGCTGTTTTATCGCAGCGCCGAATTCGCTAAGTCCCGCGCGTATTTTGACCGCTATATAAATCAATTCCCCGACTATGCACCGGCCTACGAGTATCGCGCCAAAGCGGCGTATCGGCTGGGAGACGCTAAGCAGGCGATGGCCGATTTTAATACCTTTTTTCGATTACAAAAACAAACCAATCCGGGCAGTTTTATTGCGGCGGCTAAAATTTATGCGTCCGCAAAAGAAGGCGGCGTTGATGCCGCCATTGCACTTTTGGACCAAGGCATGCAGCAAATCGGGCTGAATCCGCAATTGCAGAGTTACGCTGTCCGCTTGGAATTGCAAAGAAATCGGCCCGAACAGGCCATTGCAAGACAGCAAAGCATGAAAACAATGCTTAATGACAGTCCGGCCTGGAAGGCGGAGATGGCTGAACTTCTGTTGAATACCGGAAAGCCGGCTGAGGCGGCAGCGTTTCTCGATGAAGCGGAGGCTCAGCTGGCGAAGCTTAAAGCCACGCCGGCGAGAGTCAATTTGCTGAAAACCATCCAAAAGCTCAGACAGCAACCCGGTTCGAACTAGAGCAATTCAACAATGCCTTGGCTGCCGTTGACTCTAACCTTATCTCCGGTTTTCAGGCGCATCGTCGCACACCCGGTACCGACCACGGCAGGAACACCCAACTCGCGGGCGACGATGGCAGCATGCGAAAGCGGCGCGCCGATATCGGTGACGATAGCGGCGGCGCGGGGAAATAACGGCGTCCAACCGACATTGGTGAAGGAGGTCACTAAAATCTCGCCACTGACAAACTCATGCATGCAGTCGTGGGAAGACAGCACTCGAACCGTTCCTTCCACCACGCCGGCCGATCCGGGAAAGCCTTTGAGCAGTTTCTCGTCTTCGACCTGAGGCTGGGTTTGGTTTGCGTCAAAATAATCGGTACGCCGGTCCGGCAGTTTCGACCACTGGAACGGATCGATCGGCCCCGATATCAGGTTGGGTAGCGGAGGCAGGGCGCTGTAAGCCGCATAAGTTTCCCGTCTTGGGGCGATATGCTCCAGAACTTGGTTATTGCCCTGCAACAACGCGATTAATTCATTTTTGCTCAGGTAGAACAGAGCGTCTTCCGCTTGATGATTGATGTGCGCCGCTTTTTGTACGAATTTCCGCACGACCCAGGCTTGACGGAAATTTTCCGATTTGGCCAGCTCGCGGTTGTAGGCGAGCGTGGTTGCGGTTGCGCACAGTTTGCGTAATTGCTCGGCCTGCTTCGGTTGCTGTTGCGCCAGCGTTTGCCAAATTCTGTCCCGGTTTTGTTTCTGCTTAAGAAGCAGGGCGGCGGGATCGGCATCTTGCTGCTGAGCCAGCAATTTATCGATCCAGTCCGGGTCTTCGGCTGTTCTCGGGGCGGCGAACTCGGCTTCGTCAGGGCCTCTGTGCCCGTAGCGTCGGACAAACTCGTCGCGAGTAATTTCTCCTTTGGTCATTGCCGCAATACCCATTAGCGGAGCCATGCTGGGTAACTGGCCGTCGCCATCCAGGCCCGACAAAATGACTTCCAGCTCTTCCGCCGCCAGCACGCCGGACAGTGCGGCTTTTAGTCGGTATTGTTGCTGCACGAATTGATTGCCGATAAACGCAACCATGGTGAAGGTTTTAAACAAGGTTGGCTCGATGTCGGCATAAACCCTGAGCAAGTCGGTGTTATCTTTACAGTGTTCGATTGCCGAAAATTGTGCTTCGCACCAAGCAGGGCCTTGCTGATTTGCCCACAGCAGGAATTTTTTGAGCGCCAAGGCGGATTTCACTGAATAGCTTGTTTGCTTTAATACGAATCCGATGGCTTCCGGCCACGACAGTTTGAGCTGCGGAATTTTTATATGATCCGGGATCATGCCTAGGAATAAATCAAAGCTGCTTAAAATATCCGCGTGTTTCTTGCCGAGTTTGCTGAGAATGGAGTAAACGAGGCTGATATTGAAATAGCTTCGGCCTGCAATCAGGCCAATCATAAAATGGCGTCCTACCGGTCCCACATTACGCTCAACCACTTCATGAAAAATTGACCAGGTGAAGGGGGTAATCACATTGCCGAACAGTTCACCCAGATTGGTATTACTCCAGAGGTAATTGTCTTGTAGCGAATCGTTCCACACCTCCGGCGTGGTTTGCAGGCCGGTAATGGGACGGCTTTGCAGCAGAAAAAGTCGGTCTTGGAGAACGGCCCATTCGATATCCTGGGGAGCTTGGAGTTCAGCCGCCAATCGGGAGGCCATCGAAAACAGCGCTTGCTGATAGGGTTTGAAATAGTCCGGCCCCTGATAAGCACCGGTGCCTGCATGAAAGCTGAAAGCGTCGCCGGTCACTTCGCCTGAAACCAGTTTGTCTCCCAGCCCCTCGGTTAAGTTGCCGTGCATGATGTTCGCCGCCCCGGAAATAGGATCGGAAGTAAATAACACCCCGGCATAAGCAGGGGCCAGCATATGTTGAACCACCACGGCTACGGCTTGATTGCCGGTTTGATCTTTGGCGGCGGCATAAATTTTTACTCTTTCGCTATTGCCGGATTCAAATACAGTCTGAACGGCGGTGTAAAGCGCTTCTTTAGATGCGACATTAAGTACCGTCTCGAATTCGCCCGCGTAAGACGCACGGGCCGAGTCTTCCGCCAGTGCCGAAGAGCGTACCGCTACTTTGCCGGTTGGACTTGAGTCGATCAGTTGACGGTAGCAGGCATGTATTTGTTCGCGTGCGCTATCGATTAAGCCACGCTCATCGAAAGCCGTCGACAGGATGATAAAACCGTCCGGGACAGGATAACCGAACTGATACAGCTTCGCTAACATGCTGCCTTTACCACCGGCTTGCCCGGCATGGTCTTGCTCGGAAAATTGACTAAATGTACACAGCATGTTTTTTCCTGGGATTAATCGGGTTATTGGGATGCTTGGGTTTAATGACGGGCAGCACTGTTGTTAAGTTCCGGCTATCGGCGTAATGTCGTCCAAATCGAAATAGCCGTTGTAATTTTTCATGTAAATAGCCGCACGATGACCGAATAATATGACGGCTTGGGTTTGGGTTTCCAACAGCTGTTCATAGCCTTTTACCCGGACTTTTGTATTTATCGGGAAGGTGTTGTTCCAGTTGTCGATGCGTTGCTGAATATTCTCAAAGGTGATGTCTTTGTTGGCTTTTGCGACCGGGAAATCTTTGCGTATCTGGCTGACGAGTTTGGTCAATACGTTTCCGGGGCCGATTTCTTCAAAGCGGTTAACGCCTTGCTGTAACAGGTATTCTATACTCTTTTTCCAGCGCACCGAGCCGGTAATCTGTTGGCTTAAGGTTTCTGCAATATTGCTCTGCCGGTAAGGCTGGGCATGGACATTCGCTACGACAGGGCAGCGAAACCCGGAAAAGCTGAAAGGCATTATGTATCGATAAAACTCGTGCTTTGCTTCTTCCATGTAGTGCGAATGAAATGCGCCGCTGGTATTAAGCAGATAAAAAAGGGCGCCTAACGCTTCGATAGGCGTTTTCGATCGGTAAATATCTTCCTGGGAACCGGAAATTACCAGCTGCGAAGCTGAGTTGTAATTAGCAATATCTATGTTTTCGAGACGGTTATCGATCAAGCATTGTTTCAGAGCGTTTTCTTCAATATTCACTATTGCAGCCATTGCGCCTTGTTTGGCCCGGCTCATAAGCTCGCCTCTTTTTTTTACCAGTTTTAAGCCATCGGTAAAGCTTAAGGCGTTTGCTGCATACAAAGCGCTGTATTCGCCGAGACTGTGACCCATACAGTAGTCGGGCAACTCGCCGGTATCCCTTATTTTAGCTTGATAGGACAAGGCATTGACCACGTAAAGCGCGGGTTGGGTATATTGTGTTTGACTTAGCTTGTTGTCTTGATCTTCCATACACAGCGCTTGCACGGAGTAACCCAAGATAGTGTCGGCTTGACGGGTAAGTTGAGGGAATTCATCAAACAGTGCGCCGCCCATGCCTGTATGTTGCGATCCTTGACCGGGAAAAAGATAAGTAAGCAAAGTGATATCCTCACGTTAATAAATAGTCGGCGAGTGCATCGCACTCATGATTGATGACATTTAGAAGTTCTTTTTCGGCCATTTTAATAAAGAAATGACCGCCTTCGAAAAAGTGGCATCTAAAGCTGTGTTGCGTATGTTGCGCCCAGCCGAGCAACTCGGCTTCATTAACGTGAGTATCGTCTTTACCCATTAGCGCGAGAATGGGCGTATCAAGGGCGGCATGAGGTTGATAATGGTAAGTTTCCAAAATCTGAAAATCAGAACGAATCCTTGGCAGAAACGCTGACATCAGTTCTTCGTTTTCCAGAACTGTTTTTGAGGTTCCATCAAAGCGCCCGATCTTTGCAATAAACTCCTTATCGGAGAGGGTATAGATAGGTTTCGCCCTGGCGAGAAAGTGTGGCGCCCGGTGCGCGGAAGCAATGAACAGCTTTGGCGATGCTAATCTCAGGTCGTTAATGGTTCGAATCAATTCATAACCGATTAACGCCCCTAAACTGTGGCCGTATATGATGTAAGGCTTATCCAGATAGGGCCTTATTGCCGGAATCAAGCCTGCAATAACTTGCGTCATATCGGTCAGTGCCGGTTCAGTGTAGCGGCCGTCACGGGCCGGGAGCTGAATCGCGATGAGTTCGACAGTGTCCGGCAAGTATTCCGCCCAGCTTTTAAACGCCAAGGCGCTGCCTCCGGCAAAATGCACGCAGAATAAACGTAGTGCTGAGGCGTCGTTACCGCTATAACGAATTAACCAGGGACATAAAGTTTTCATGTGGCGTCGTTTTTCCCATTTAGGAAGGAAATAAAAAATTGGGAAATAATCTTGTCCGGAGAGAAGGTTTGCATGGGGTTAAGCGGCTAATCAGGTCGGTGGACGGCACAGTCGATTGAATGAATTGAGCTACAACTATATATCCCGGTATCCGCCGACGGGCGGCCGGTTTAATGGCTTAGCGCGGTAAGCGGCTGCATAATAAAACGCTCTTTGTTGAGTCATTAAAGCGCATGAGGTCGGTCTGGCGCCGCGTATCATGAATTGAAGGCTACATAAAAAGTCTACCATAAGTATTTGCGAATAATCAATTTAACTAAAATTAAGGTGGAACAACGTTTTCAAATTCACTTAATGACTGAAAATAACAAAACTATGGCGCGGCGGGAGTGCAAGCTTTGCTTGCCAGCGCGGGCGAAGCCTGCTCTCGTGCGACCACAAGGACAACTTATAGAGTCCGCAGCTAATAGAGTGACATTCCTCAGGGCATAAGTATCTACACAAGTCCCGGCGCCTTCTCCTTTGAGAAAAAAGGTTGAGATAAGTAAAGTGTAAGCAGTTGATTTTATTCTCCTCGCCCCAACCCTCTCGGCAACTGCTCCTGCGTTGCTCTACCTCCTGCGTAAGCCACAGCAATGTGGCGAAAGCTCATGCTCCTTACCTACACCCTGTAGGTAAGGCCGATCTTTCATGCAGCAAAATATCTGCCCATGCGGTCGCTCGTGTCTTCGTGGCGAATAAAGCAACGATTCAAACTCTAAACAAAGCCACCAGCGTCTTGAGTCGCTGCAAATCCTCCTGGGTTGCCGCTTGCCCGTAACGCAGCTTGATAAACACGGCGGTGATGCGGTCTATGCTCTCCGCCTGCTCGGGCAGTTTAATTTTCACTCTTTCGGCAAAATCCTTAACGCCTTCCCCGGCTCCCCTGAACAAGCCGTGCTTGGCCAGCTTTTTACAAAACCGGTTATAGCTCAGCAAAACGTGATCGGTGTTTTTCGGCTTTTGATACAGCAGAAACCCGCACAGCACGGCGCTTATCGCGCCGATAATGCCGATCATCCAGTAAACCGTGGTTTTGAGATCGTTGATGCCGAACGACGACAAGAAGCGGGACTGGTTCTTGTTGTCGTAATTGATAACCCAGTGTTGCCATTTATAATCCACGCTGCCCCACAACTGACGCGCCTGTTTCAGCCAAGTGTAAGCGGGTGTGTAATTGTTAGCCGCCGAAATACCGTAGGCCATTTGCCGGTCCAGGGTGATTTCCCGCTCGATTCTGTCCGGGGCGATGGCGGCGGTGGGATCGACCCGAACCCAGCCCCGGTTTTCCAACCAGACTTCAGCCCAAGCATGAGCGTCGGCTTGTCTGATTTCCAGAAAGCCGCCGACTTTGTTCAGTTCGCCGCCCTGATAGCCGGTCACGACCCGAGCCGGAATATGAGCGACGCGCATTAAATAAACAAAGGCGGACGCGTAATGGCTGCAAAATCCGTAACGGGTTTTAAACAAGAAATCTTCAATCGGATGTTCACCGAGGACCGGCGGGGTTAAGGTGTAATGAAAGTCTTCTACCCGAAAATGCGTGAGCAGCTGTTTTATAAAGTTGTCGGGCGCACTGTCAAAGCCGTGCAATCGGCTGACCAGTTGCTTAATGTTAGCCGACGCTTCGCCGGGCAGTTGGGTTGCGGCTCTATACTCGCTACGGTTGATCGGACCGGTGTTGTAGTCGGGATAGGATGTCACTTTATATTCGGTCCGTTTATCGGGATTGTCTAAGGTAATCAGCTGGTATCCGGCATTCATGGTTAAAGGTGAGGAAAAGGCTTGCGGCATATCCAGCGCAAAGACCCAGTTTTTGTCTTGCGCTTCCATCAGGATTGTATACTGATAAGCTGCGCCGGTAACCGTGGGGCCGGTCAAGGGCTCGTGGAATACGGCCTGAGTCCAGCGTTTACCGTCGGTATAAGACAGCACCGGGCCGCGCCAATAGCGTTGCCGGGACGGCGGAATAGCGCCGCTGAATTTCACCCGGAACACCAGTTCTTCGGATAGGCCCAGATCGCTGATCGATCCGGGTTCCATACTGTCGCTTAATCCGGTTTTGGCGTGACGCGGCTCGTTAAACACCATCCATCTCGGCGCGTCGACGCGGGGAAACAAAATAAATAAAGCCAGCGCAATCGGCAGGGCCTGGACAATGATCAGCATGGCGGTTTTAAGCGCCGCCAGTGTTTGCGCTTTATAGCTGTTGATGTACACCAGCGTCGCCAGCAGCAGGCAACAGACTAGCAAGATGTAGGCCGCCATCAGTATGCTTTGCTGGTATAAAAATTGGGAAGCCGCGACGATGAAAGCCATATAGCTAATCAGGTAAAGATCGCGTTCTTTTTTGATCTCCAATAATTTGAGTCCCAACGCGACGATAAATAAGTTGGTTCCGGCGTCGCGCCCGAATAGGCCCTGATGTTGGCTGTACAGCAGGGCCATTGCGCCGATGAGCAGCAAAAAAACAAGCTGCCTGCCGGGTAGCCAATTTGGCTTCCAGATACCGATAAAACGCCAGCCAAGTAACAGGTAGAAAAAGCCGAATAAGACGGGCGGAATATGGTAAAGGTGCGGAAAAACAATCAGCCCGATGGACGATAGTAAAAAAATTAAAATATTTTTATTGGGTTCGGGGGGCATAGGTTTAGGGTCAATACTGTTGATTTAAGGGGCATGATCCTTCTCCAGAGGGAGAAGGCTTTGTGCCGCTTAAGTCAACAACATTGAGGTTTAGGGTCGGCATCAAAATGAGGGTAGGGGTAAAATCTGCAAGTTTCAAGATACTTGAGGCTTTATTCGCTTCGGACTCTCGTTAGCGAACCGCCTGTTTTGCCTTGCACATCCACCCAGCAATGCGCTAAGTCCAGGTCTTTCAACCAGCTTGCGCCCTTGTCTTCCTTAAGCATCGCAATGGTGGCGGCGCTGCCCGCCACCACGCAAAATTCGCCGACTACGCTGACCGCCGCCAAATGCCTGACCGGCCGGCCGGTGTGGGGATTAAGCACATGACCGTAGCGCAGGCCGTCGACGATAATGCAGCGCTCATAATCGCCGCTGCTGGCCAGCGCGCCTTCATGCAATGACAGCGTTTCTAGGATAGCCTCTTTGCGGCGCGGGTGACGGATGCCGATGCGCCAAGGGTCGCCGTCCGCTCGCGGGCCGATAATTTTGATGTCCCCGCCCAAATTGACGATGCCGTGTTGGATGCCCGCCGACCGGCATAATGCGGCCGCCCTGTCGACGGCGTATTCCTTGACGATGCCGCCGAAATCGATTTCCATGCCCGGAAGCGGAAATTCAAGCAGCGGCGCCTGCCAATGCAGTTTATGCCAGCCGACTTTAGCCAGCAACGCGTTGATTTGTTCATCGTCCGGTAAGGCATTGAGATCGAAACGCCAAGCCCGGCGCAAAATGCCCGAGGTAATATCAAACAAGCCGTCGCTTTGCTGATAGCAAGCCACGGCGTAATTCAGTAAGCCGGCGGTTTCGGCATCGACACAAATGCTGCCTCCGGTTGCGGCTACTCGGTTGATTTTGGATAAAAAACTGTCGCCGCGATAACGGGAATAACGCATTTCCAGCCGCCTGACATCGGCAATCGCAAGGTCTGCAACGTGTTTTGCCCGCGTCGCGGTTTTGGCGAACAGCTGGATAGCGCAGGGCGTACCCATCGCATTGAAGTCGTAATGGAAAAGTTTCATGCTTTATCTGCACCGCATTGATGTTTTATTTACTCTTAAGTTGAAGAGGCTGTGACAGTATTATCCAAATCGGTTTAAAAACCTATTCACCACGAAGGCACGAAGATCACGAAGGAAAAATAATTGTTTTAAACTCAGTAATTATTCACCTCCCCCTTTGAAAAAGGGGGATTGAGGGGGATTTATTTAAAAAATCTCCCCTAACCCCTCTTTTTCAAAGAGGGGGACTGAATAGCTACTAAACTCAATGCGTTGAAAACTTCGTGTCCTTCGTGCCTTCGTGGTGAATGCTTTTGATTTTGTTCTAAAACGAATACTTTCACGGCCTCCGGAGCGTGGGAACGATAGCAAAGTCTGGCGATAGCATTTATCGTGTCGTTTATTCATTGCGAGTTGCCTTTTAAAACACATCCCAGCGCGCTCTAAAATGCAGGCCGTCATCTTGTAAATCGCCTGTTTGTTGCGGTTTGGCTTTGTTTAAAGCATAACCGTAATAGAATTCGATCGTCACCGGTTTGAGTTGCCATTCGAAACCGGCTCCGACCGAAAACAGCGCTACGGCTTGTTCGCCGTGATTCCAGGCTTCGCCGTAATCGATGAACGGGATCAGCGTCAAATGGTGTATGGCTTTAGGGTCGGCGCCGCCGATCAGGGGTAAATGGAATTCCGTCGATACGCTGTAGCCTTGATCGCGCACCAACTGATTTTCCCGATAGCCGCGCACTGTATTCAACCCGCCGACGGCAATGCGTTCCAGCGGCAATAACGCTTCGTCGCTAAATTGGGCGTTGCCGCGCAGCACAAATTGGCTGCCGTTGTCGAACATTCGCCAGGCATATTGCGCTTGTCCCAACCAAGCGAAAAACTCGCTGTCCTGATAGTGCCGATACTGGCTGAGAAAGTTGCTCGGCACCGGACGCTCCGGCGTGGCACCCAGCGCATTCATACCGACGCTGAAAGTGGAGCGGAACGCCAGCGCATGATTATCCCAACGTTGCGTGTAGTCCTGGAACAGTCGCCATACGGTTGCTTGATTGCGCCCGCTCGGCTCGCCGGGCACAAACGAGAAAGGGCTGCCGAGCAGGGTGGTCTGGTTTTCGCGCAGGGCCAGCATGACTCCTAGATTCAGGCGTTGGCGTAAAGTGTTGAGGAACAGATGACTAATGCCGCCTTCAAGGCTATGCACTTGGCTTTTGATGTCGAGTTGGCGGATCGGTTGCTCCAGAACCATCGCATCGCCTTCGTCGAAATGAAAAAACGCCTGTGTACCCCAGTCGCTGACCGGCACAGTGAAGCCGCCCGCGTAACGGTCGGAACCGGCGCTGGTAATATAAGTGAAGTCGAGTGTGTCGCCCAAGCCGGTCAGATTATGCAATAGCCCGTTCAGGCCGAAAGCCTCCGCTCCGATTGACGGCGGGCGCTGATTGTTGCCGAACAAGCTGAGCCGGTAAGGCTGGGCGCGGGTGACATCGACATCCAGAATGCTGTGGCCCGGTGTTGTTCCGGGCAGAATACGGCCGTTCATCCGGCTGATCAGCGGATCGGACAGCAGCAATTGATAGTTGTCCTGCAATGTTTGCAGATTAAAAGGCGCGTCCGGCCCGTCGGATAGACGATGGGTCACGTAGCCTTCGCGTAAGCCATCCAATCCTTTTACCCGCACTTGATCGAGGCGGCCTTCGACGATTTTGATATGAAGCTCGCCGTTGTTGAAAGCGTCGGCGGCAAGGGTGGCACCGGAATTGACGTAGCCGTGATCGATATAATAATGGGTGAGTTTTAGCCGCAGCTCTTCCAGTTCGGCGATAGAAACGTCGCGTTGCCGGTAGGGATGCGTTATCGCTTGCAAATCCTGTTCGGGAAACACGCTGTTGCCGTCAATAACGATCTGTTTGACCGACAGTATTCGATGATCGTTATTTTGCCCGACCGAGTCGGGAACCGGCGGCAAATTGAAGTTATCCGACCCGCGGGTAGGGCTGTAATCCGGCGCTAACAAGGGGCGCGCACTGGGCCGATCCATCGCTTCCGCACCGTCTACGGCCCAAGCCGATTGCGTGTAGCCGATAAACAAGAGTGTTGCGAGAGTGGCTTGGAATCGTTTTTGGGTTATAAACACTGAGGTACCGTCATATGTAAATTTTGGGGCTTATCGGCTCATGGCGCGTTATTCTAAAGCAATATGTAAAAATACCGGGAAACCGTAACATCCGATTATGCACAGGAAGGGATCGGAATCAAATCGCTTAAGCGCAGGATACCGGTAAATGAGCGGAAAGGCTTTCGTTGAGATGCCCGTGGTATTGCATTAGAATGTTGGCTGTAACTTATTTTCAGAGCATCCCTCCGTGACCCTCCTCCCGATAAGCAGCGTTCTTCACGCTACGCCCTTTTCCGGATGCCGATTAAACCCGGCGAAAGCAATGAATTCTGCGAGCCGTCCGAAGCGATGATTGATAAAGTGCAAACCGTAGCCCGCGAAGAAAATCGGAGCCGTGTTTAGCCGTTAAGGGGACACTTGCAGTGTTCCTAGGCATCGTCTAACCCTGTTTTAAACAATCCCAAAGGAATTTCCTCATGCTAGAACAATACCGTAAACACGTAGCAGAACGCGCCGCCGAAGGCATCGTACCCAAACCGCTTGACGCTGAACAAGTCGCCGCTTTGGTTGAGCTGATCAAACAACCGCCTGCTAGTGACTTGTATGATGAAGGAGGTAGAGCAATCCAAACAGTTGACGAGGAAGAGTTCATCCTCGACCTGCTGACAAACCGTGTTCCCGCCGGTGTTGACGAGGCGGCTTATGTTAAAGCCGGATTTCTCACCGCTATTGCAAAAGGCGAAATCGCTTCGCCGATTCTGGATGCGGCGCGCGCGACCGAACTGCTGGGCACCATGCTGGGCGGTTATAACATCGCACCGTTAATCCAATTACTGGATGACGAAGCCTTGGCGCCCATTGCCGCTAAAGCGCTGTCTCATACTTTGCTGATATTCGACGCTTTTCACGATGTTCAGGAAAAAGCCGATGCCGGAAATCTTTTCGCCAAACAGGTGCTCAATTCCTGGGCGGAAGCCGAATGGTTCACTAACAAGCCTAAAATGCCCGAAAAACTGACCGTCACCGTATTTAAAGTCACCGGCGAAACCAATACCGACGACTTGTCACCGGCGCCGGATGCGTGGTCGCGTCCCGACATCCCGTTACATGCTAAAGCCATGTTGCTTATGCCGCGCGAAGGCATTAGCAACGCCGAGCAACAAATCGTTAAACTCAAGCAAAAAGGCTTTCCGGTCGCTTATGTCGGCGATGTGGTCGGTACCGGCTCTTCGCGCAAATCGGCGACTAATTCGGTGTTATGGTTTATGGGCAACGATATTCCGTATATTCCCAATAAGCGCGAAGGCGGCGTTTGCATCGGCGGAAAAATCGCGCCGATTTTCTTCAACACTATGGAAGACTCGGGCGCATTGCCTTTCGAATGCGATGTGAGCCGGCTGGCGATGGGCGATGTGATCGATATTTATCCGTATGCGGGCGAAGTTAAGCGTCACGATAACGGTGAGCTGATTTGCACATTCGCATTGAAAACCGATGTGATCCTGGACGAAGTCCGCGCCGGCGGCCGCATTCCGTTGATTATCGGCCGGGGTTTAACCGACCGTGCGCGTAAGATGCTGGGCTTGCCTGCATCCACGGTTTTTTGCCGTCCGGTTGCCGCCGAAGACAGCGGCAAAGGCTTTACCTTAGCGCAGAAAATGGTTGGCCAAGCGTGTGGCGTCGCTGGCGTTCGTCCGAATACCTACTGCGAACCGCGCATGACCACCGTGGGTTCGCAGGATACCACCGGGCCGATGACCCGTGACGAACTGAAAGATCTGGCTTGTTTGGGCTTTTCAGCCGACTTGGTCTTGCAATCGTTTTGCCATACCGCGGCGTATCCGAAGCCGATCGATGTCACCATGCAGCACACGCTGCCGGATTTTATTATGAACCGGGGAGGGGTGTCGTTGCGTCCCGGCGACGGCATTATCCATTCCTGGCTAAACCGGATGCTGTTGCCGGATACGGTCGGCACCGGCGGCGACTCGCATACCCGCTTCCCTATCGGTATTTCCTTTCCGGCCGGTTCCGGCTTGGTTGCGTTTGCCGCCGCAACCGGCGTGATGCCGCTGGATATGCCGGAATCGGTTTTAGTTCGCTTTAAAGGCGAAATGCAGCCGGGCATTACTCTGCGCGATTTGGTTAATGCGATTCCTTACGTCGCGATACAGCGCGGCTTGCTGACGGTTGAAAAACAGGGCAAAAAGAATGTGTTCTCCGGTCGCATCCTGGAAATCGAAGGCTTGCCGGATTTAAAAGTCGAGCAGGCTTTTGAACTGTCCGACGCGTCGGCGGAACGTTCCGCCGGCGGTTGCACGGTGCGTTTGAATGAAGCGCCGATCCGCGAATATTTGAATTCCAATATCGCTTTATTGAAATGGATGATTGCCGAAGGTTACGGCGATGTGCGCACGATAGAGCGCCGCATCAAAGCGATGCAAGATTGGCTGGCGAATCCGGTTTTGCTGACGCCCGACGCCGATGCCGAATATTTTGCAATCATCGACATCGATATGAATGAAATCAAAGAACCGTTATTGGCCTGTCCGAACGATCCGGACGACGTAAAAACGCTGTCGGCGGTGGCCGGGACTAAAATCGACGAAGTGTTTTTAGGCTCCTGCATGACCAATATCGGCCATTTCCGCGCCGCCGGTAAATTGCTGGAAAAACACCACAGCAAATTGCCGACCCAATTATGGGTCGCGCCGCCGACCAAAATGGATCAAAGCCAGTTAACCGAAGAAGGTTATTACGACACCTTCGGTAATGCCGGAGCGCGCACCGAAATGCCGGGTTGTTCGTTATGCATGGGCAATCAGGCGCGGGTCGCCGAGAATGCGACCGTGGTTTCGACCTCGACGCGTAACTTTCCTAACCGTTTGGGCAATGGCGCGAATGTGTATTTGTCGTCGGCCGAACTGGCCGCGGTGTGTTCGATTTTGGGCAAAATTCCGACGTTTGACGAATATATGCATTATGCGGGACAGATTAACGAAACCGCCGAGGATACTTATCGTTACTTGAATTTCGACCGGATGGACAGTTACCGGGAAAAGGCTGCCGGGGACGCATAGGGTTAGGCGCTTGAATGACGGCTTTTGTCTCTAACTAAAATTTTCGAGTTGAAAAGTTCCAAACCGATCTTTAAGCCGTTGCCGATAGTCCGCGTCAGCACAAGCCTGCTCGGAACCATTCTCCAGAGCCCTAAAGTGGCGCTGGAGGATGGTTTGAAGGAAACCATCGCCTACTTTAAGAAAGCGATTGGTCACGCCGATTTTTCGTTTCGTCCGCGAGACTTCCGCCGAGGATGTCAAGCCAGGCCTTTCCTTGTGCTCCGGGGCCTGGCAATTTTTTGTTGTGTTACAATTAAGTATGATTTTAAGTGGAGCTATTGCAATGACTGACGAAGAACTGAAAACATTGGTGGCGAGCTTGGCGATTGCCCAGCAAAAAACCGATGAGCACATTGCGAGTTTATTTGTTGCTCAAAAAGAAACCGATGAGCAAATGAAACGGACCGATGAACAAATGAAACGCACCGATCAGACGCTAAAAAACATCGGTATTCAAGTTGGCGGCGTGACTAATAATCAAGGCGATGTTGCGGAAGAGTTTTTTTTCAACAGTTTGGTCGATGATGCGCATCTGGGCCCGATTCATTTTGATGACATTACCAAAAACATGCAAAAACATCGGGGACACATTCAAGAAGAATATGATTTGGTGATGACCAATGGGGAAGCGGTTGGCATTATTGAAGTGAAGTACAAAGCGCATGAAAATGATTTGGATAAGCTGGAACGCAAAATGCGGAATTTTAAAAAACTGTTTCCGGTCTACAACAACTATAAACTTTACGGCGCAATTGCTTCGTTTCACATTAATAACGATGCAAAAAGCAAGGCCTTGGCGCGCGGTTTTTTTGTGATGCAACGCAGCGGCAAGGTGGTGCATACCGACTGCGCCGAAAATCTGATGGTGTTGTGATGAAGCAAGTCGTTCAGCTAAGGTGATAAACCGGTGACACTAATAGAAGCCGAATCTAAACAACCACAGACGATTGATGTGCAAATCAAAAGGGTGTTGGCGGATTTTCCCGATATTGTTCTGGCCATATTATTCGGTTCTGTTGCCTTAGGCCGTCAGCGTGCGGACAGTGATCTGGATATAGCCGTTGCCGCGAAACACGCTTTAACTGCCGATCAAAAAATAGCGTTGATCGGCGCATTCGCCGATTGTACGGGGCGGCCTATCGATTTGATTGATTTGAAACGGGTATCTGAGCCATTGCTTGGGCAAATACTGCGGTATGGCAGGAGAATATTGGGTAGCGATACTTTATACGGCGAGTTGATTAGCCGGCATGTGTTTGAGCAGGCAGATTTTATGCCGTACCGAACCCGATTACTTGCAGAAAGGCGGATGGCATGGATCGGGAAGTAGTCGAGCAAAAACTGGAATCGTTACGCCGCTATCGTCAGCAAGCAAATAACTTAATACATTGTCTAATGTAGAGTATTAAGCACAGAAATTAAAATTGCATATCAATGAGTATGAGCAAGCAGGTTACACCACATTATTTATCCCTCTTTCTTATCGTTTTTTTTACCGGAATTTCACCGGTTATACACGCTCAGGATCTGTTGGACATCTATGAACTGGCGTTACAAAACGATCCCGTTCTAAAACAAGCCCATGCCAATCAGCTCGCCATTGGCGAAGCAAGAAACCAAAATGTGGCTAATTTTCTACCGAATGTCTCAGCGACAGGTATGAGCAGTCTGGATCGCTTAAATAACAACAGGGCAACTTATCAAGGGAGCGGTATACAGAAGTATTCAGACCAATCGCTTACGGTGAATTTAACCCAGCCGTTGTTCCATTGGGATCATTGGATACAGCTAAGCCAAGCCGACAACCAAATTGCTCAAGCCGAAGCGGATTACCAAACTGAACTGCAACGCTTAATGGTCAAAATTGCCGATGCTTATTTCAATGTATTATCCGCCGAGGACAATCTTGAATTCAGCCGTTCGGAAAAACAGGCGATTGCCAGGCAGCTTGAGCAGGCCAAGCAACGGTATGACATTGGTTTGACCGACATTACCGAAGCTCGTGAAGCGCAAGCCGCTTTCGATAGCGCAACCGCCGGTGAAATTGAAGCGTCTAATGATGTGGATAACCAAAAAGAAGCCTTAACCGAAATTATCGGTGAGCAAGACATTAAACTGAACAGTCTGGGCGAGAAAATTCCGTTAGTCAGGCCGGAGCCGGATAATATAGCCGCCTGGAGCGATGCCGCCGAAGTGGGTAATTTCGGTATCGTTTCGGCGTTTAATCAGCTGGAGTTTTCCCGGAAAACAATCGATTTGCAACGTAGCGGACATTTACCCAAACTGGATTTGACCGCTTCTTTCGGTCAATACGACACCAGCAGCAAGTTCGGTCTACAAGGCGATACGGAAATTGTAGGCTTGCGCTTAAATGTGCCTTTATATGAAGGCGGCGCTGTAAACTCCAGAACCGAGCAAGCCCGATTTAAATACGATCAGGCTAAAGAATATTTAACGGCCACGAAAAGAGCGGTAAAGCGCCAGGTAAAAGACGCCTATCGCGGCATCACCACCAGCATCAGTCGTGTAGAAGCCTTAAAAACCGCCGTAAGCTCCGCTGAAATCGCCGTGCAATCGACTGAGGCGGGTTTTGACGTCGGGGTCCGGACATTGGTTGACGTACTGGCGGAGCAAAGAAATTTGTATCGGGCTAAACGGGACTATTCGCGCACTCGCTACGATTACTTACTGAACGGCATTAAGCTGAAACAAGCCTCCAGCAGTCTTACACAGGAAGATCTTGAACAGATAAACCGCTTATTGGTAGCAGGCTCCGCTGCAAAGAGAAGGGATTCGGACGGCTTGCAATAAACTCGGCGACGGGCGGGGCGGATGAGCCGGATAAGCTCCAACGGCCCGTCGCCGATAGCGTTTACGGCGCGTAATGCGTTTCAATGTAACGCTGCACGATTTCCTGAAATTCTTCGGCGATTCGGTCGCCTTTCAGCGTGACGGTTTTTTCGCCGTCTTCATAAACCGGCGCCACCGGGGATTCGCCGGTGCCGGGCAAGCTGATGCCGATATTGGCACTTTTACTTTCGCCCGGACCATTCACGACGCAGCCCATCACTGCCACCTCCATGGTTTCAACGCCCGGATATTGAGTACGCCAGACCGGCATTTGATCGCGCAAATAGCTTTGAATATCCATCGCCAGTTTCTGGAAATAATCGCTGGTGGTGCGGCCGCAACCGGGGCAGGAGATAACCATCGGAGTGAAGGAACGAAAGCCCATGGTTTGCAAAATTTCCTGGCCGACAATCACTTCCTGGGTTCTGGAAGCGCCGGGTTCGGGGGTCAGCGAAATGCGGATGGTGTCGCCGATGCCTTGCTGCATTAATACCGATAACGCGGCGGCCGAAGAGACGATGCCTTTGGAGCCCATGCCCGCCTCGGTCAAGCCCAGATGCAAGGCGTAGTCGCAACGGCTGGAAAGATCCTGATAGATATTGATCAGTTCCTGCACATTGCTGATCTTGCAGGACAGGATGATTTTGTTTTTGCCAAGGCCCAGTTCTTCGGCTTTAGCGGCGCTTTCCAGTGCGGACAGCACGATGGCTTTGCGGGTGACGGCGGCCAAAGGTTCGGGTGTTTGCAAGCTCCTGTTTTCATCCAGTAAACGCGTCAACACCGCTTGATCCAAACTGCCGCCGTTGACGCCGATGCGCACCGGCTTGTCGTATTGACAGGCGAATTCAATCATTTGCTGAAATTGCGGATCGCGGCTTTTACCGCGGCCTACGTTGCCCGGATTAATACGGTATTTGTCCAAGGCCTGGGCGCAATCCGGGTATTTTTCCAGCAGCTTATGGCCGTTAAAATGGAAGTCGCCGACAATCGGCGTCGAATTGCCTTTTTTATCCAATTGATTACGGATTTCAGCCACCGCTTGGGCGGCTTCTTCCGAGTTGACGGTAATACGAACCAGCTCGGAACCGGCGGCTGCCAGTTCGATGATTTGATTAACGGTTGCGGTAACATTGGCGGTATCGGTATTGGTCATCGACTGAACCACGATAGGCGCGCCGCCGCCGACTTTAACATCGCCGATTAAAACTTGATGGGTGATTTTTCTAAGGCTGATAGACATACAAAATCTTTTGGGAAAAGGTTACAGTTATCGTGAAGAATGTTGTTAAATTATACGCCGATACAGGTCATTAAGTAGAGCTAGTGTGAGGATAAATTATTTTTCAGATATACATTTGGAGTTCGGCTCGCTGGAGGCTCCGGATAATGACGCCGATATGATTATTGCCGCAGGCGATATCGGCGTCGGTAGCGAAGGAGTAGATTGGCTGAAGACGCTGAATAAACCGGTGCTTTATGTGGCCGGTAATCACGAGTTTTATGCCGATGAATACCAACAAACGTTACAGTTAATCCGTAATCAATGTGCGGGCAGTCAGGTGTCTTTTCTTGAGAACGACAGCATTATAGTTCAAGGTGTGCGTTTTTTAGGCTGTACGCTGTGGGCCGATTTGTTTATTGAGGGCGATCAAAAAGCCGAAGCCCTAGGCCAAACTTTAAACGACTTCAGGCGCATTCAATTCGGCGAACGGCGTTTTGATACGGTGCAGTTTAGCCGCTTATATCAAAATTCAAGAGCGTGGTTGGAGCGGCAATTAGCCCGGCCCTTTGCCGGAAAAACGGTGGTGATAAGCCATCATGCGCCGTCTTTATGGAGTTGGAACGGTTCCGCTCTTGCGCTTAAGAAACTGGCTTATTGCAATGACTTGAAGCCGCTGTTGCATGAATATGAGATTGCGGCTTGGTTCCACGGCCATGTCCATAGTCCGATGGATTACCGTATCGCCGGCGCACGGATATTGTGCAATCCTCGGGGGTATTTAGGCACAAAAATCGTAGCCGGATTTGATCGGAATAGGATCGTGGAGATTTAGGCTTGCAAGCAGCTTGAATTATCCGGCACTGTAAGCACCTTGCCGACAAGTGCATGGTAAACTTTCCATAAACTGAAAATTAAAAGCCGACACCGTATGTACATCAAACAACTCACCTTAAATAATTTCCGCAGCTTTGCCGATTTGACCATCCCGTTTGTAGACGAAGATCGCGATGATCGGCCCAGTAGAACCGTGGTGTTTATTGGCAACAACGGTGCAGGCAAAACGGCGATTTTGGATGCCTTGAAAATCAATTTGAGCTGGCTGGTTGCGCGTATTAACCGTGATAAAGGTAATGGCTTTCATATCGCCGATACGGATATTCGAAATGAGCAAGCCTTTGCCGCCATTGCCCTGCAAGTGCAATATGAAGAACGTTTTTATAACTGGCAGGTAGCCAAAACCTTAAAAGGCCGGTTGAAATCGGCGGAAAGTCAACTTGACGAAGCCAGCAAATTGGCATTGTTGTTTAAAGAGCAATTATCGCTCAATGCCAATAATGCGGCCTTACCTTTGATTGCTTACTATCCGGTTGAGCGTGTGGTGCTCGATATTCCGCTGAAAATCAAAACCCGCCATAGTTTCGGACAATTGGATGGTTACGATAATGCATTGCAAGGTGTGAATTTTAGGCGCTTTTTTGAATGGTTTCGTGAGCGTGAAGATATTGAAAACGAGTCTCTATCTGGACATTTACCACCATTTTCAACTAATGCGATGCTAATTAATATTATTGAAAAATTTGGTTTGAGTAAAGATGATGATATCGGTGCTGCCTTTAATACTGCAATTGATGAAAATCTGAAAGTCTGGGCTAAGCTGAAAGATCGCCAGTTAACCGCAGCGCGAATTGCCATTAAAACCTTTATAAGCGATTTAGACAATTTGCGCATTCAGCGCAAACCCCGATTGCAAATGCTGGTCGATAAAAACGGCAAAGCCCTGGATGTAGCCCAACTCTCGCAAGGCGAAAAATCGCTGATGGCCTTAGTCGGCGATATTGCCAGACGTTTAGCCATCATGAATCCGGCTCTGGAAAACCCGTTGCAAGGTAAGGGCATTGTCTTGATCGATGAAATTGATCTGCATCTGCATCCTAACTGGCAGCGGGTTGTGATTGGCAACCTGAACAAAACCTTTCCCAATTGCCAGTTTGTCTTAACCACGCATTCGCCGATTGTCATCAGCGAATCGCCTAATTTGCTGTGCTACTCACTGGATAACGGTAACCTGCAAAAGCTGAATAATCTTTACGGCATGGATGTCAATCAGGTGTTGCTGCAAGATATGGAGGCAAGCATTCGTAACGCCGATATTCAGCAGGATTTTGATAACTTGCGTGATAACCTGCAAGAAGGCCGATTGACCGATGCCAAACAATTGTTAGCCGAACTCGAACAAAAAATTGCCATTGATAACCTGGAATTGAGTAAAGCCCGGTTGCTGATTAGACGCCTGGAGACTCAACGTGCGACTAATCACTAAAGCAAATCAGGAGCCCACAGAGCTGACTGTTTGGAGAAAAACTCATCCGCAAGGACGCTATCGAAACTTGGATGACAGTGAGCAAGGCAAAGCAACGCGCCGAGCCATACGCCAAGCCGCCATTAAAGAGCAATACGGTTTATGCGCCTATTGCTGTAAGCAGATCAATGAATCCAACAGCAACAACGAGCATCTTGTCAGCCAACGGGCTGATTCCAATAGAACCTTAGATTTTGCCAATATTGTTGCCTCCTGCACAACGCCTAAACGCTGTAATCAAGAACGCGGTTCGCAGGAGCTACTATTAACGCCGCTAATGGCTGAATGTGAAAGCGAATTACGTTTTTACCTATCGGGTAAAGTAGAAGGAACAACAGATCGCGCGAGCAAAGCTATCGGTATATTGGGTTTGGATACACGAGCCGCTCGCGAAGAACGTAAAGGATTAGTTGACAGTTTGATTTACGGGGCCGGCATGACGCCCGATGAATTGCTCCCACCCGATGATGAGCTATTGAATCTTCTGATTCCTGACTTGCAACAACCCGACGGGGCAGGGCGACTAGCTCCCTTTAGCCCAGTTTTAATAAATATTATCAGGAAATTATTAGCCAATTAGGCCGGGCCGGTCTTTGGGCTCTCGTTTACAACCTTAACTCATCAAAGATTCCCATGACAAAAATAAACATCCGACAACTGATGACAGAAAGCGGCGTGGCCTTCGGCACCAGCGGTGCGCGCGGTTTGGTCAGCCAAATGAGCGATCAAATCTGCGCCGCTTACACGCTGGCCTTCCTGCACGGTCTGGGCCTTAATCAACCGGGGCAAAAAGTCGCTTTGGGCATGGATCTGCGCCCGTCCAGTCCGGCCATTGTCCGCGCTTGTGCGGCCGGTATCCGCCAAGCCGGCGGCGAGGTGGATTTCTGCGGCATACTGCCTACTCCGGCGCTGGCTTTGTATGCTCTGGCGCAAGGCATTCCGGCTATCATGGTGACCGGCAGCCATATTCCGTTCGACCGCAACGGCATTAAATTTTACCGGGCCGAAGGCGAGATCAGCAAAGCCGACGAAGCGGCTATCACTCAAGCGGAGGTTGAGTTGCAAGCGCTTAGCGATAATGAAGTCATGCCGGGCATCAATCCCGAGGCCTTACAGTGCTACCAACAGCGCTATACCCGGCTGTTTGCAAGCGATTTGCTGAGCGGTTGGCGAATCGGCCTTTACGAACATTCCAGCGCCGCGCGCGATTGCCTGCGTGAGGTGTTGAGCGCTTTGGGTGCGGAGGTGGTCGGCTTGGAACGCACCGATACCTTTGTGCCTATCGACACCGAAGCGGTCAGCGAAGAAGACCGCCGACGCGGGCTAGGCTGGGCGGCAGAGCACCATCTGGATGCTATCGTGTCGACCGACGGCGACGGCGATAGGCCGTTGATTGCCGACGAGACCGGCAACTGGTTGCGCGGCGACATGGTCGGCTTGCTGTGCGCGCAATTTTTGGCCGCCGACACGGTGGTCACGCCGGTAAGCTGCAATACCGCTATCGAAGCGTGCGGATTGTTTCGGCAGGTGCTGCGTACCCGCATCGGTTCGCCTTACGTGATTGCCGGCATGGAACAGATGCTTGCCGCCGGTAGCGCCGGCGTGGTCGGCTTTGAGGCTAACGGCGGTTTCCTGGTGGGCAGTCATTTAACGGTTGGCGGACAAACGCTGTCCGCGTTGCCGACCCGAGATGCGGTATTACCGGCTTTGGCCGTGCTGGCGATGGCTAGGCAACGGGACTGCAAGGTGTCGGCTTTACTGGCCGGTTTGCCGCAACGTTATACCGCCAGCGATCGCTTGCAGGATTTTCCGCTTGCCGATAGTCGGGCACTGCTGGACAGATTGCAATGCGATGACAGCGTCTATCGCACGCTGTGGGGCGATGAGGTGGGCGCGCTTATGCTGCGGGATTTGACCGACGGCTTGCGACTGACTTTCGACAACGGCGATATTGTGCATTTGCGCCCGTCCGGCAATGCGCCGGAATTGCGCTGTTACGCGGAAGCCGAGAGTATGGAACGGGCGCAAATGCTGGTCGCTTTGACGTTGCGACGCATTGCCGGTGAATAATGGTTAACTTAGGTAACTCGCAAAAAATACCTTCCGCAATGAAACGCAGACTGATTTTTTAAGCAACGCCTTACAGAATTTAGGAAAACAAAAAAAATGGCCTGAAATTAATACAATCTTCAGGCCATTAAGATGCTAGCTTTATTTTAGCGGTGAGATGTTGTCATCGCTAACAAAGCTTTAATGGGTTAAGTCTTGTCCAACAGTGATAACTTTTAACGCATTAGTGCCGCCGGGTATCCCTTCCAGATCGCCTTGAGTGATGATGAAGGTATCGCCATCCACAGCAACGCCTCGTCTTTTCAACTCCGCCATAATCGCCCGGTTGACTTCCGCATGATCTTTAAGGTCATGAATGAAAAGCACCGGAAAAACACCGCGATATAAAGTGACTTTCCCCAGCGTTTCTTGATGAGGGCTGAGCGCAAAAATCGGGATGCCGGAACTGATTCTGGACATCCATAACGGCGTAGAGCCCGATTCGGTTAATGCGGCGATACCGTGGATCTTGGTGTGGTTAGCCATATACATGGCCGACATTGCAATCGCTTCATCGACTCGCTCAAACTGGAGTTCAACGCGATGTCTTGAAATACGGACTATCGGTTGCTTTTCCGCTTCAACGCAAACACGGTTCATCGCTTCAATGGCTTTAACGGGGTGTTTACCCGACGCCGTTTCAGCGGAAAGCATGATGACATCGGTGCCGTCGTAAACCGCATTGGCAACGTCAAAAACTTCGGCACGCGTAGGAATCGGATTGTCGATCATTGACTCCATCATTTGTGTCGCGGTAATAGCCACGCGATTAAGATCGCGGGTGCGTCTAATCAGCAGTTTTTGTACGGCGGGCAAATTGGCGTCGCCGATTTCGACCCCAAGATCACCGCGCGCCACCATGACCGCATCCGACGCCAGAATGATTTCGTCCATAACATCCAAGGCTTCAGCGCGTTCCACTTTGGCTACGATACCGGCATGACAGCCTTCGGCAAGCAGCAAACGACGGGCTTCATGAAGATCTTCGGCGGTACGCGGAAAAGAAATGGCGACATAGTCGCATTTCATAATCGCGATCGTTTTAATATCTTCCTTGTCTTTGTCGGTCAACGCGGCCGCGGAAAGACCGCCGCCCAGCAAATTGATGCCTTTGTTATTAGACAAGTCGCCGCCAACGATGACGGTACAATTAACGCGCATGTCTACGACATTGACTACATCCAGTACGATACGGCCATCATCCAGCAGCAGCCTGCTGCCCGGTTTAACTTCCAAAGCCAAGGGCTCGTAAGTGATACCGACTTGAGTATTGTCGCCGGCCATCGGGTCAAGATTGATGTCCAAAGCAAAATCCTGGCCTTCATTTAAAAACACTTTGGTGTCTTTAAAGCGGGCGATACGGATTTTAGGGCCTTGCAAATCAGCCAAAATACCCACCAGTCTGCCGGTTTTCAGGCTGAGTTCACGAACCGCATTGGCTCGGTTAATGTGATCTTCAGCCGAACCGTGTGAAAAGTTCATGCGAACAAAGTCAAGGCCCGCCGCAAACATGCCTTCCAATACTCCGGGCTTGTCGGTAGCGGGGCCTAACGTTGCTAAAATTTTGGTTCTTCTTAACATTAGGTTGAAAATCCGTTATTTTGCGTTAACTAAAGCAAGTGTGGTATCCAACATACGGTTTGAGAAGCCCCATTCGTTGTCGTACCAAGACAGAATCTTAACAAATTTACCGTTCATGACTTTAGTCAATGAGGCTTCATAAATCGACGATGCCGGATTATGGTTAAAGTCGATTGAAACCAGCGGTAAGGAGTTGATATCCAGAATGCCTTTTAACGGACCTTCGGACGCGGCTTTCAAGATTTGATCGATTTCTTCATGGCTGGTGTTTCTGGACGCTTCAAACGTTAAATCAACAACAGAGACATTGATAGTCGGTACGCGCATCGCGAAGCCATCCATTTTGCCGACCAGTTCAGGTAAAACCAGACCTACGGCAGCGGCAGCGCCGGTTTTAGTAGGAATCATCGATTGCGTAGCGGAGCGGGCGCGACGTAAATCGCTGTGGTAGACGTCAGTCAAAACTTGGTCATTCGTATAAGAATGGATAGTCGTCATTAAACCATTTTCAATACCGATGGTATCGCATAAAGGTTTAACCAGCGGCGCCAAGCAGTTGGTTGTGCAGGAGGCATTGGAAATAACCGTATCCGATGCTTTCAGAACGTTATGGTTTACGCCGTAAACAATCGTTGCGTCGACATCGTTGCCGCCGGGCGCTGAAATAATAACTTTTTTTGCGCCGGCTGTAATATGCATGGATGCTTTGGCTTTGCTGGTAAACAGACCGGTACATTCGTGAACCGCATCAATACCTAATTCGCCCCATGGCAGTTTTGAAGGATCTCTTTCAGAGAAAACTTTAATCTTATCGCCGTTGATAACGAGGCAGTCGCCGTCGACACTCACTTCGAAAGGAAACTTTCCATGCACTGAGTCGTATTGAGTCAGGTGAGCATTGGTTGCGGCGTCGCCTAAATCATTGATTGCAACAATTTGAATCTCGTCGGTGCGACCGGCTTCATATAATGCGCGAACGATATTACGTCCGATACGACCATAACCATTGATTGCAACTTTAATTGGCATAGATATTCTCCAGATGGGTGAAATGAAAACTTACAAAAACGGATAGCCCTAAAGCTTCCGAAAATCGGGCTGATTGTACCAATTGTAAGGCGATTAGTCCATTGACGCGAAGGCGCGGTCGGCGTGAATTAAGCGCTTGGTACAATAATTTCCAAACCGAAACGCCGGCCTGTTCAAAAAACGGGACGGGACGCAAGCGGAAAAAATTAGCGGGGCTAATAATGTGGCGGTACTTCTTCCATGCTTTCGCCACTATGACTGTCGACAGATAGGCTTTTGATTCGTTCGTGAAGCATGCGGCATGTGGCTTCCAAGCGATCAATCTGTTGCTGTTGCCGACTGACAATAGTATTCAACTCTTGCAGTAAATCTTCCTGATAGGCGGCTTTTATTTCCAATTCGATGATTCGATCGTGATTCATGGCCGGTTAAATAACTTTTGAAAATTGCTGTTGTTTTTGCGCCAAGTATTTATCGAACACCATGCAGATGTTACGGATCAACAAGCGGCCTGCGGATAAAACCTGAACACCTTGTTCCGACAGCCTCAGCAAACCGTCATGTTGCATCGGTATCAAGGCTTCCAGTTCTTTAGCAAAGTAATCGCTAAAGTTAATACAAAATTGCTGTTCGATCACGGCATAAGTCAAATCGAAATGACAAATCAGTTGGGTAATCACGGCGCGGCGCAGTTTGTCGTCGTCATTCAGTTCGACGCCTTTGAATACCGGCAATTGTCCTTGCCCGATCAGTTGTTCGTATTCGTCCAGCTCTTTGACATTCTGGATATAAGCATCGCCTACCCGGCCAATGGACGTAATGCCCAAGCCGACCAAATCGCAGTCCGAATGCGTGGAATAGCCCTGGAAGTTACGGTACAAATGGCCTTCGCGCTGAGCCACAGCGAGTTCGTCGTCGGGTTTGGCGAAATGATCCATGCCGATATAGACGTAACCGGCTTCGGTGAGTCGTTGTCCTACCATTTGTAAAATAGCTAGCTTGACGTCGGGCGTCGGCATGTCGGCATCGTTAATCTGGCGTTGGGTTTTAAACCGTGCCGGCATGTGCGCGTAATTAAAAATCGAAAACCGATCCGGTTCTACCGCCAGAATTTTATCCAGGGTTCTTGCGAAAGTTTCCACCGTTTGCAGCGGCAAGCCGTAGATCAAATCGATATTGGTCGAGCGGAAACCTTCGGCTCTGGCCGCTGCTAAAACGCTGAAAGTTTGTTCTTCGCTTTGCAAGCGATTGACGGCTTTTTGCACGGCCGGATCGAAATCCTGCAAGCCCAAACTGACTCGATTAAAGCCCAGTTCGCGCAGTTGCTTGATGGTGTGGTCATTGGTTTCGCGAGGATCGACTTCGATTGAATATTCGCCTTTGTCGTCATCCCTTAACTGAAAATGCTGACGGGTTGCCGCCATCAAAGTAAGCATCTGCTCGTAGCTTAAAAAAGTCGGTGTGCCGCCGCCCCAGTGCAATTGATTGACCACTCGGCTGGAATCGAACAAATCGCCCTGCATCGCAATTTCCTTGCACAGATTCGCCAAGTAAGGTTCCGCATGTTTGCGGTTTTTGGTGACGATTTTATTGCAGGCGCAATAAAAACAAACGGTGTCGCAAAACGGGATATGAAAATACAGCGACAGCGGCCCGCCTGCGGCATTGGATGTTGCGATATGTTGGCGATATTCCCGGTCGCCGAAGCCTTCGTGCAATTCCAGCGCGGTCGGGTAAGAGGTGTAACGCGGACCGGCCTTATCGTAACGGTTGATCAGGTCCAAATCGAATTGTATAGATTGATCCATCATTTTATGGGACTGTTGATGACTATTTTGTGGAGGCTTTTATCGGTCAACGTAACTTGATCGATAACGCCGAGTAAGTCGCCGGGCTGCTGCATCGCATCGCCGGATTTGGAAATACGCGCCAGCAGTTTAACGTGCTCGAAATTCGATAACTTCATCGTCGGCGTCATCGCCAACGCATCGGTCAAACTAACGGTTAACGGCAACTCGGACACTTGTTTACGCACGATAGCCAGCGGCATTTTGGGGCCGGATAAGGCCTGAGCGTAAATAAAAAGGGTATCGCCGGGACCGGCCGATTGTTGCAGTTCAGGCGCCAAGCTTACCTGAACCTCAATACTCGCCGTTGTAATCGCCTGCACCGGTTGCGGGCTCGCTTGTGCCGCACCTTCCGGCATCTGGGTTGCAACCTTAGCCAGCAATCCCTGTACTTCCTGTTGAGCTTCCGAACCGGGCGGTAATAAAGTTTCAAGCTTTTTCCACAAAGCCATCGCCTCAGCAAAATCGCCGGTTTGCGCTTTGGCCATGCCGCCCAGCCACAGGCCGGTTACATTACCGGGTTCTATCGCCAAGGCTTTAAATATCAATTCGGCAGGCAAGCCGGCCAATTGTTCATTATTGTTAAAGGCTAAGGCTTCGGCGTAAAGCAGCATGATTTCTGTTTGATCGCCTAATAATTTATAGGCATGTTCAAAAGCTATCACCGCTTTATCGTTTTGCTGCAAATACCTGTAGGAGCGGCCTAACATCGTCCAGCCCAACGCATCATTCGGCTGTTTTTGCAAGCGCTCAGCCAGCCCCGCAACCATGCTTTTCATTTTTTCCAAATCAGGGGAAGGCTGATTTGCTGCCGCAGGTTGAGCGGCTTGACTTAATGCCTGATAGTTGCCCAACGCCCAATAAAGCGAACCCGCGATTAAAGGAATGGCTACAATCAGTACCGACGCCATCCAGCGGCCTTGCGACGGCGACGCTTCGGCAGGGCTCTGTATATCGAGATCATCGTTTAAGGCTTGTTCAAGTTCGATAAGCTGTTCATCATAAAGTGCCTGAGTCAATGCACCCGCTTGCAGCTGATCTTTCAGCTCGGCCAGCCGTTGACGGGCAATGGCGATGTTGCGTTGATCTTGGTCGGCAAATCCCCCCAGCCCCCCTTTTTCAAAGGGGGGTGAAAAATCCCCATCCCCACTTTGCGGAGAAATAGAACCAGCTCCCCCCTTTGAAAAAGGGGGGGCGGGGGGGGATTTCCATAATGGCGGCAGCACAATCAAAAACGCGATTAAAACCATTACGCCGGCAATAAGCAAAAATAGCATATTCAAGAGTGGTCACCTTCTTCCAATAAACTGCGGATTTTTTGCTGTTGTTCAGCGCTGATTTGAACGCTTGCAGCGGTCTTTTTTCGCCGCGTGAATAAGAACACCGAGATCAAACCGATTAACAAAAACGCCGCAGGCCCAATCCACAGCAGGCCGGTTTTAAGCTTAAACGGGGGGTTATATAAAACGAAATCGCCGTATCGATCGGTCATAAATTGGGCGATGTCTTGTTTTGATTTGCCTTGTTGCAGCATTTCGTAGACTTGTCTGCGTAAATCCGCCGCCAGTTCGGCATTGGAATCGGCGATGGTCTGGTTTTGGCAAACCAAGCAGCGCAATTCCGAAGTCAGGTTTTCGTAGGCGGCTTGTTGTTCGGGATTGGCGAACTCCCTAAACTCGACGCCGGCGTAAGCGATTCCGGACAGTATTAACAGAAAAACAATAAATAAACGCTTCATTAATTTTCGGCCTGTAGGTTGGCGATCAAAGGTAGGAAGGTTTGTTGAACATCGTCAGGTGTAACCGGACCGGTATGTTTGTACCGAACCACGCCCTGTTTATCGATAACAAAAGTTTCCGGCACCCCGTAAACGCCCCAGTCTATGCCGATGCGGCCATCCTGATCCATGATGCTGACATCGTAGGGATTGCCCAATTGCGCGAGCCAACCTTTGGCGGCCTCCGGCTCATCCTTGTAATTTAAGCCGACGATAATGGCGGCTTTAGTTTGAGCCAATTGGTTAAGTATCGGATGTTCCGAGCGGCACGAAGCGCACCAGGATGCCCAGACATTAAACAGCCAGACTTTGCCTTTTAAATCGGTTTGGGATAATTTCTCTTCGGGTGCTTGCAGCTTGGGCGCGGAAAATGCCGGTGCTGGTTTGTTGATCAGCGGCGACGGAATTTCGTTGGGATGAAGGTTTAAACCCAGCGCCAGAAATACCGCGAGAACGATAAATAATAGTAAGGGGAGGATGTATTTAAGCATTTCGAGTATTTTTTGGACGAGTCTGATAATTTTTAGCTAATGGCATAGTGGAAAACATCAATGCCTTCGAGATAATCGGATGTATTAGGGTTATCTTAAAAAAATCTATTTTTGAAATCTATTTATATCTGGGTGAGTACCATAAAGCTTCAATTGGTTTTTAATAGCGTCCTTTTCCCATGGTCGCTTTTGAGGAGGTATCGAACTTAAAACGAACACCTCTCCCTTCCAAATTACCGAATCATTACCTACACGGTCGTCTATCATTCCGGTAAGAAACTGAGAGATATGGCAAAGCTCATGAGCTAACAGTTCGTAAATATCAGTTTGACCATTAAATTGGCTTATCGCAATAATGAATTCGCTGTTGTCTAACTTGATTCTTTTTGTAAAAGCTTCCTGTCCATAGTCATCGGAGTTAGACGCATCAACGATGTGTATTGTTACATTATCCAATACGTCATTATCTAAACCCCTATAAACTTCAGGTAACTTTGCAGCATAGATATCTATTGCATTCTTAATATTCTTTCTAAGAAGCTGGTTCTCAAATTTCTTGCTGTCAGGATTGATTTTTCCTAAATCAAATTCGATTTTCATATTGAATGTGTTATTAGCGGCTCTTTAAGTAACTGTTTCAGAAGCATTGAGTGCTTTCTTGTTGAGTCGATACCGTCTGTCGCAAGCCGCGATTAAGCCGCCTGCCGCCATAAACAGCGCGCCCAACCAAATCCAACGAATAAACGACTTGTAATAAATTCTCAGACTCCATGCGCCTTTATCGCCCAGCGGTTCGCCTATCGCCACAAACAAGTCCCGAAACAATCCGGCATCGATAGCCGCTTCGGTCATGGGCATTTTTTGCACACGGTAAACCCGTTTTTGCGGTTCCAGTTTGGCGACTTCTTTGCCTTCATAACTGACGGTGACAAACGCCTGTTCGGCCATATAATTAGGCCCTTGAGTTTGTTTGACGCCGTGGAATTCGAAGATATAACCGGACATATCCAGTTTGTCCTCAGGCATCATGCGCACATCTTTTTCAACACTGTAAACCGAGGTCAGGGTGATGCCGATCACAAATACGGCGATGCCCATATGCGCTACGGTCATGCCGTAAAAACCGGCCGGTACGGTTTGCAAGCGTTGCCATGAAAAGCCCTGCGGCCCCATACGGTCAATAAAAGACATGCCGGTAATTGCAATCGTCCACAACGCCAGCGTTAAACCCAATACCGCGCCCCAGGAATAAAACGGCATGACCAGCGGAATCAGCAAGCCGCCTGAAACACAAGCCAAAACAATCCAGCGCACCCGCAAGGCAATCGCGTTGATATTGTCCCTTTTCCACCGCAACAGCATACCCAAGCCTACTGCAATTGCCAGTGGCGCCATTAGCGGAATAAACACAGCATTAAAATACGGAGGCCCGACCGAAATCTTGCCCAATCCCAACGCATCGATGACCAGCGGATACAGCGTACCCAACAAAATACTCGAAGCCGTTACCACCAACAGCACGTTATTCAGCAATATCGCCGACTCTTTGGACGCCAGTTCAAAGGTCGCGCTGCTTTTGACGTAAGGCGCTCTTATCGCATATAGAAGCAGAGAACCGCCGACCACGACGGCGAGGAAGACCAATATAAACAGGCCGCGAGCCGGGTCGCTGGCAAACGCATGTACCGAGGTTAAGACGCCGGAACGCACCAGAAATGTGCCGAGCAAGCTTAACGAAAAGGCAAAAATCGCCAGCAATACCGTCCAAGTTTTAAACACGCCGCGTTTTTCGGTCGCGGCCAACGAATGAATCAGCGCGGTGCCGACCAGCCAAGGCATGAATGAGGCGTTTTCAACAGGATCCCAAAACCACCAGCCGCCCCAGCCCAGTTCGTAATAAGCCCACCAGCTGCCCAACGCAATGCCGACGGTTAAAAACATCCAGGCAATATTGGTCCAGGGTCTTGACCAACGCGCCCAAGCCGCATCCAGACGGCCTTCGAGCAAGGCCGCAATGGCAAAGGCAAACGCCACCGAAAAGCCGACATAGCCCATATAAAGCATCGGCGGATGGATTGCCAAGCCCGGATCTTGCAACAACGGATTTAAGTCGCGCCCTTCCAGTGGGGCAGGGAACAGCCGTTCAAACGGGTTGGAGGTCAGTAATAAAAACAGGATAAAACCGATAGAGACCAAGCCCATCACGCCTAAAACGCGGGCCACGGTCGCATCGGGAATAGTGCGGCTGAATAATGCAACCAAGCCGGTCCAGCAGGATAAAATCAGCGCCCAAAGCAATAACGAGCCTTCATGAGCGCCCCAGACGCCGGAAATTAAATATAAAACCGGCAATGCGGTGTTTGAATTTCCGGCGATATAGGCGATGGAAAAATCATGGGTCAAGAAGCCATAAGTCAGGCAGCCGTATGAAACCGCCATGAATAACAGTTGCCCGAACGCGGCGGGTCTTGCCACGGCGACCCAGCCGGAAATAGAGCGGGAAGCGCCGATAATCGGCAACAATCCTAAAATAAAGGCCATGCATAAAGCCAGAATCAGTGAAAAATGTCCCAGTTCTGCAATCATGATTTTTGATGCTCTATAGTTTCAAATGGATTAACAATAGTTAACTGCTGTTCGATGGTTTGTTGATGCTGCATATCTTCCGAGTATAAAAAACAGCATGTTTTTTCTAGGGAAGCCGCAAGAATTAAGCTGTCGTAATAAGAATAACGATAAGTTTGAGCAAGATACAAGGCATGTTTTATTGTGTGCGGTTGAACGGTTACAACTTGAAATGATTCTTGTATTTCAGTAAGTACAGTAACGATATTGCTATATTCCAGATTAAACTTTTTACGTAAGATATTACTCAGTTCACTCAGTACCTGCGTACTAATCCAGCGATTTTTATTTGCTTCTATTTGCTTTAGCGCCGCCTGTTGTTTTTCCGGTTCATCAATGGAATGCAGGTAAACCAATACATTAGTATCGAAAAATACATTAGCGCTCATTGGCCTGTTCACGGTCAAAGCGGTAGTTTCTCGTTTTAAGGGCCGCCGCAGTAAATTGAGGTTTTTTTGTTAATGTAAGATTTTCTTCCGTTTCCAACAAAATAACGTGAACGGTTTTATTTTGCCAATCCTGAAATTGTGGCGGTATCTGGACAACACCGTCATGTGTTTGCGCTTCAAACTCAATGGCATGCATAGTTATTCTCCGATTGTTACCGATGACTTCGACCCTTCAACGGACGCCGGCTGTTTTTTCAAACTGTCTTTCACTTCCGGCGGCATGTAATTTTCATCATGCTTGGCCAATACTTCTTCGGCAATAAACACGCCCTGTTCATTTAACTTGCCGTGTGCAACGATACCTTGGCCTTCCCGGAACAAGTCCGGCAGAATGCCGGTGTACTCAACCGTCACATCCTTGCTGAAATCGGTCAGTTTAAAGCGCACCGTCATGCCGTCATTCGGCCTTTCCACGGAACCTTTAATCACCATGCCGCCCAGACGGAATAAAGTATCTTTGGGCGCTTTGCCTTCCACCACATCGGTCGTCGAAAAAAAATACATCAAATTTTCATTAAACGACTTAAGCGCGAACGCTGTAGCTAAACCTGCGCCGAGCACCATCAGCCCGATCAACATTAAGCGCTGTTTTCTAGCTGGTTTCATGAATTAGTGCCGTTTTTGCTTGAGCGCCAAGGAACGTAAGAACTGTCTGCGTTGCGCCACTGGGATAATAATATTGGCCAACAACACGATCAAAGTCAGACCGTAAGAAGTCCAGACATAAAAGGCATAGCCGCCCATCGCGAAAAATTCCTGCATCGTCATTATTTAGCTTCCGAGATCATATTTTTAACCCATTGCGCATTGCGTTCGCGCAACAATAATTCGGTACGCGCCCGTTGCAACAGCGCGATCAAATAATAAAACTTGAACGATAAAGCCATCAGTAACAGCGGTATCAACATACTGACATGGATGGACGGCTTATCCATTTTGGTGACCGTTGGCCCTTGATGCAGCGTATTCCACCACTCGACCGAGTAATGAATAATCGGGATATTGACCACGCCGACCAAGGCTAAAATAGCCACGGCCCTGGACGCGGTGCGCTTATCGTCGATTGCGCCGTAAAGCCCGATCACGCCGAGATACAAAAACAGCAATATCAATTCGGATGTTAAGCGCGCATCCCAGACCCACCAGGTTCCCCACATCGGTTTGCCCCATAAGGAACCGGTCACCAATGCGATAAAGGTAAAACTGGCGCCGACCGGTGCGCTGCTGATAGCCACGATTTCCGCCAGTTTGATCCGCCAAACAAGGCCTATCGCGCCCGCAACCGCCATGACCACGTAAATAAATAAGGACATCCAGGCGCTGGGCACATGGATATAGATAATGCGATAGCTATCGCCCTGCTGATAATCCGAAGGCGCGAGATACAAGCCTCCGTATAGACCCGCAGCTGTCAGCAACAGAAAAATAACCACCAGCCACGGCATTAAACGCTCGGTAAGCGCATAAAAATGCGGCGGGGACGCCATACGATGAAAGAATCGGACTACAGGATCGGGAATCAAAAACATAGTAAATCAAGAAAGATACAAGGACATTCTGTTTTAGGCTTTGCAGTAGGAAGGAATCCAACTGCGTTCAATCATATAGTCGGGCAATTCATTAAAATCGAAAGCGACGCCGTCTTTAATCATTTGCTCAACGTCGAACAAGTGCCCGACTTCGGGAATATCATTAAAGAACATCGTATAAAAAGGCCTGACCAGCCACTTTGAAACTTTCATGCCGATCGGGCCGACAAAATTTCTGCGCTGTCCGACATGCGCCACTTCGTCAATGGTAATTTCATCGAGCAATTCTTTTAAGCGTTCGCGCACTTCCGGTTCATCGGCCAGCACGTCATCGAACAAACGATGTAAGTGACAATAAAAAGTCACCCCCATCAGTTCGGTAACGAACGCAGGCGTGTCCATTAAAAAGCCGGGTAATTTAGGAAACTGCTCGTAGATTTTTTCTTTGATCGGCCCTAACGGCACCCATTCCACTTTATCCAAGCCGCAGGTTTTAAGCATTTCATCGAACAGACGCACATGGCAGAATTCTTCGGCCAAATGCACGCGGCTGATTTTATCTTCCACGCTATGCGAATGAGCCATGTCGGGCACCGCATCCCACGCGCCTTTAATGCCCACCCATTCATGCCGGGCAAATTTGTAGATGCCGGTCAGCATCAACGTCATGCGATCCAATGACTTAGGATCGTCTTTCATTTCGATATAATTACGGTAAAAAGCTTCCGGGTCGGCCAGCGGCTTACGCAATTGAACCGGGTTATCCTGAAAATGTTTCAGTCGATCGCGTTTCTTGGCTAAATTCTTTTCGTCTTCCAGGAGTTCTCCGCCATGTTGTTGGGTAAACTCCCAGTAATTATCGAAATTTTCTTTTCGTTGTTGCGGAGTGGCCGGTGTAAAAACAGATAAATATTTAGCGGATTCCATGATTCTTTATTCCTGTTCGGTAATATGATCGATTATTTTACGAGATATTATCACACATACTCATTTTTAATGCTGCGGCTACGGGCAGCGGCGCCAGCGCCAAAGCCAGCAATAAAATGGCAATCAAAATATTGATTTGCGCATCGACCGGCAAGCCGCTGTCGGCCATTTGCACCGCATTACCGGCGAAAATCAACACCGGCACATACAACGGCAACACCAGCAGCGACAAAATCATGCCGCCCCGGCGCAAGCCCACCGTCAAGGCAACGCCAATCGCCCCGATTAAACTTAATACCGGCGTTCCCAGCAGCAAAGTTAGCAATAAAATGCCCAACGAATGATTGGGCATGCCTAAAAAAACCGCCAATAAGGGCGCGACAATCAACAGCGGCAAGCCGGTGACTAACCAGTGCGCGATGATTTTGCCCAACACCAATACCGAGGTCGGATGCGGGCTTAAGATCATCTGCTCCAATGAGCCGTCGTCAAAATCCGAACGGAACAGGCTGTCCAAAGACAGCATCGCCGCCAGTAACGCCGAAACCCAGATAATGCCCGGCGCGATGGCTTGCAGTAAATGCGGTTGCGCACCGATGCCCAAAGGGAACAGGGTTATCACCAGGATAAAAAACAACAAGGGATTGGCTATTTCCGAACGACGCCGCAAAGCCAAAATCAAATCGCGCCGAATAACGGCAAAAAATGCACGGGATAAAGACATCAAGATAAATTGATACGCTGGACATCGACCTCAGGCAAGTCGATGTCATGGTGTGAAGTGAGCACAATCATGCCGCCGTTAGCGCAATGTTCGCTCATTAAAGTTTCGATCAGGGCGATGCCTTGCTTGTCCAACGAGGTGAAGGGTTCATCCAGAATCCACAACACATTTCCGGTCATCAGCAATCGGGCTAACGACAAGCGTCTTTTTTGGCCCGCCGATAAGGTCTGGACGAGGACATCGTCATAGCCCGTTAAATGAACTTTGGTTAAGGCCTCATCAATGGAGTAGTGCCCGGAGTCGCTTAAGGCCAAGGCCATTTTCAAGTTTTCCAAGACCGTCAGTTCTTTTTTAATGCCGTCCAAATGGCCGACATAAGCCATCTCGGCATAAAAGCGGCTGTCTTTTATCGCGTCGTTGCACCAGCGAATGGTGCCGGCATCGGCTTCCCGGAAGCCGCATAAAATACGCAATAACGACGTCTTACCGCTGCCGTTTTTGCCTTCCAGCAATAAAACCTGTCCGGAAACCAAAGTAAAGGCCAGTTGTTCAAACAGCACCCGGTCATCGCGAATACAGCTTAAACCGGCGCCTTCAAAAGAATGTGTCGATGGTGTTTGCATTATTTAAAGGTAACTCAACCGGCAAGTGATCGTTGTCTTACGGTTTCATAAAGCAGTACGCCGGTTGCAACCGACAGATTAAGACTTTCCACTTGGCCCAGCATCGGCAGCTTAACCAAGACATCGCACTGTTCTTTGGTCAAGCGTCTCAAACCCTTGCCCTCGGCGCCCACAACCACCGCCAACGGCACCGTGAAATCGGTTTGATAGGCGGTCTGCGCGGCTTCGCCCGCTGCGCCGATGACCCAGATGCCCTGATCTTTGAGCCAGCGCAAGGTTCTGGATAAATTAGTCACCTGATAAACCGGCACCGTTTCGGCAGCGCCGCTGGCTACTTTGCAGACCGTGGGGGTAATGCCGGTGGCATTGTCTTTGGTAATAATCACGCCGTGTACGCCGGTCGCGTCGGCGGTTCTAAGACAGGCGCCGAAATTATGCGGGTCCTGGACGTTATCCAAGACCAGAAATAAAGGCGTTCCCGACAGCGTTAACACGGCGTCCTTGAGCCGGCTTTCCGATAATTCGCCGGGCATTTCGACTTCGATAACGATGCCCTGATGATTATTGCCTTCGGCGAAACGATCCAGTTTTTTTCGGTCGGTTTTTTCCGGCTCTATGCCCAAGTCCAATAAATCCCCGACCAGTTGGGTCAAGCGTTTGTCTTGTCTTTGACTGTCGATCCAGGCCTTATTAATCTTTTTGGGAGAATAATCCAAAGCCGACTGTACCGAATGTATGCCGTATATTTTGCTTAAATTCATTGCTTGCAAGGTGTAAGAAACTCTTGTTTTGAATGCAGAGTTTTTTGTTAAATAGTGATGACACGGAATCGACGCCGTTACCGGCCGCGGTCCGACGATGCGCCGGTTCAGCTGTGCCGTAAACGCGAAGCCGGTAATGATAGCCTTAAGACTCTCCATAGCAAAGATTTATTCTGATTGAGCATCTATCGCGGCTTTGATCGCCTTGGCCAGATCGCTGACAGTGCCCGCGCCCCAGTAATGCAGGAACACAATCCTCGGCGATTCGCCGACCATGTGGTTGTGAATCGAGGTAATGGCGACATCGGCAGCGCGCAGGGCTTTTAGCACGCCTTGGAGTTCGGACTCCAGCACCGCAAAATCACCTTCGACAATCGCCTTGTTATCGCTGCCGGCAAAGACCGCCCAGGTATTCACGCCCATAATCTTGCCCATAGTATGACCATCCATTTGCGTGGTTCGGCCCAGAGTCACTTTATACACTTCGCCGGTCTTTTCCACAGGCGCAGCGATAATCGCTTCGATGGGCTTAGGATCGAGCGAAGTCTTTCCGGCGTCAAACGCTATGCGTTTAAGCTGTTTAACATTGCCGGTTTCTTTGATTTTGGCAAAGACTTTGCCGACGCCCGTTGCCAGTTTTTCCATATCGCCGGAACCGCCGATGTGCATGAACATAATTTTCGGCGTATCCCACAGGAAATGGTTATGCAACGCCGTTACCTCAATGCCGTTTTCCAATGCAGTGCTCATCACCGGATTGATCTGGTCTTCCTGTAAGACCATGTCGCCCATGATCATGGTCTTATCCCCTGCCGGAGTAAAAGCGGCCCATGAGGTAAAGCCGGTAGCCGGAGTCATTTTGACTCCGGCTACCGTAACAGTAAGGTCGTTGCGCGGAACGGTGACTTTAAAGACATTCTCGGCAGCATCAAGCTTGCCTTTTGCACCGGTCAATTGCTCTATCTTGGCGGTATCCGGCGTCGTCGCATGCTCGGCGGCGCTTACATCGCTAAGCAAAGAGGACAGCCATAAGACTAAAACCTGAGCCAGACACATTTTATTCATAACATAAATCCCTCCTGGGTTAACCAGGCTTTGATGAAGGTAAACAAAAAACCCGCCACACCGCAAGCGACGATGACAGGAATAACTCCCCCCTTGTAACGAAACAAGGTCAACAAAGCGCCAGCTCCGATCAATGCGGCAATGCCGTCAAAATGACCGGTGAAACCTTGCGGCCAGAATACATGCCATGCAAAAAACACCGCCAGGTTCAGAATCACGCCCACCACCGCAGCTGTTATAGCCGACAGCGGCGCGGTAAATTTTAAATTGCCGTGGGTCGATTCCACCAGAGGGCCGCCCGCCAGAATAAACAAAAAACTGGGCAAAAAGGTAAAATATGTCGCTATGACCGCCGCGACCGTTCCGGCCGTTAACAACGCATCCGGTCCGAACGGCAATTGGCTCCAGCCACCCAAAAAGCCGACAAAGGTGACGATCATGATCAGCGGACCGGGCGTGGTTTCTCCTAGCGCCAAACCATCGATCATTTGCGTGGCGCTCAACCAATGATAATGTTCCACGGCGCCTTGATAGACATAAGGCAGTACCGCATAAGCGCCGCCGAAAGTCAGCAGCGCTGCCTTGGTAAAAAACCAGCCTATCTGCGTCAGCGTACCGTTCCAGCCGTAGTGTCCGCACAACCAGCCTATCGCCCCGCCCCACAAAATCAATCCCACCGCTACGATTTTAAGCAAGTGCGGCCAACTGAACCGGGCATGATCGGGAACCGGCGTATCGTCATCGATCAATGCGGGGCCGTAACTTTGTTTCGCCGCGCCATGCCCGCCGCCGACAGCAAATTTGTCGGGAGCGATACGTCCGCCCACGATTCCCAAACAGGCCGCAATCAACACGATCACCGGAAACGGCGCATGCAATACAAAAATAGCGAGAAAAGCCAGCGCCGCTAAAGTCCACAGCAAGCCGTTCTTTAACGCCCTCGAGCCGATGCGATGCGCCGCAAATAACACGATAGCGGTAACTGCGGGCTTAATGCCGTAAAGCACTCCGGCCACCGCCGGAACCTGCCCGAAACTCAGGTAGATCCAGCTTAGCAGGATCAACAAAAACAGCGACGGCAGCACAAACAACAGCCCGGCGACTACGCCGCCCCAACTGCGATGCATCAGCCAACCTAGATAAACCGCAAGCTGTTGCGCCTCGGGGCCCGGCAATAACATGCAGTAATTCAGCGCATGCAAAAAACGCCTTTCCGAAATCCAGCGCCGCCGCTCGACCAATTCCTGATGCATGATCGCGATTTGCCCGGCAGGGCCGCCGAAACTGATAAAACCGAGTTTGAGCCAGAAAATAAAAGCCGTGCCGAAACTTACGGGTTGAGGTCTGTCCATGAGGGATTCCTTAGTCTAGGGATTGAGTCGTATGATTGTCGGCTTCCTCTTCTTTCCGAAAAGCCGCATATAAGCCGTCGAACACGCCACAGGCGGTATCAAGCAAGTTATTGTCATCGGCTATCGAAGCCTTAAGTCCCGCCAACACTTGCTCAACACCACTGGTCTCGGCTGGACGAATACCGCCGACATCCAGACAATGTACAAGACGCCCCAAACGGCACAATGCAGGCGATTCCAGCCCGAAACTCGCCAGCAAAACTTCAAAAGTCACTCGATCCCCCACATGGGTAAACCGGGCGCCATCGAAGTCGAAACCAATAGCGTCGGCCGGACAGTCCGACACCGACGCCAGCCAAATAAAACGCGCATCAGGATCGATATGGCGTCGAATCAACCAAGCGCCGGCCAGGCGATCCACCCACGGGCGCCGCCGAGTTGCCCAATGCCGTTTACGGAATTGGGCGGCTTCGAGCCTCGGAATTGTCCGCGTAACAGCGGAAGGTTCATCCGGAACCAGTAGTTTGCCGACAATAGACTCCAGCTCAGTTAATGCGGTCTCTGTTCCGGTTTTTTGAGCACTCGGAAAAAAATCAATCTCGACAAGCCTGTTGAGTGTTTTTCGAAGTTTGCGGATCGGTTTGATCAGGTCGGCAGGAGGGTTGTTATTCGCTAAAGACTGATGACAAATTTCGATCTCGGTGAGCAGTTGCGCATAATCCTGTGAACGATCGAACAGCGAAAACAAATCCTGCGTCTCAGGGGGGCGCGCATCCATCAGAAAAACCGAGCCGCCGGTTTCCTTGACCTCGTCCGATACCCGTTGAAACACCTCCCGGCAACTGTCAAGATCGGGCAGCAAATAAACACCGTCACGTAGAACCGCTGATCCGCCTGCTTTGACTGCACGCCAGACCCGCATCCGCACTGTTGTGTTCTCGCTGGGCAAAGAGAGTATAAGTAATATCCAATTATTCATTATGTAGACTATATTGCAAATATGTAGAGTACATAACGAGTATATGTTGAATTCAACTGCACTGCAATTCAACAATACACTAAGGAACGTGTATCAAATAACTTCGGTAACCGGCTCCCTCTAGGTCAGCTGTCCGGTATCACGCCGGCTCTTGAACAGCGCAGCGGTCCATCGGCAAAAAGCAGTCGCGAAGACCGTTGCGGCTTAATAACGCCTGCCGACAACACGCCTAATATCTTATTATTAGATATATTGATCTAATAATGTCGTTTTATTAAATATTAAATTCTCTTTACACTTTCTTCCAACATACACGACCTGCTTTATTTTAATGATTTCCCAGGAGCATTTTCATGGCGCTTAAATTGGAAAAACCACAGAGAGAACCGCGGACAGCTGAAATAGCAAATCAGATTGCCGATATTTTGCAAGAGATTAAGTTCGGTTCGATTGAAATTACTGTTCACGAAAGCAAGGTCGTACAAATCGAGCGTAAGGAAAAATTACGTTTCGACACTAAAAAATAACGCCCCTTTTTACCGCGGAAAACGGCGATTGATAGTGCTATACGCGATATAGCAACCCGACCGGACCACCGGATGATATAGCTTTGATGAGGACTAACACCATGAACCATTTTAAACGCAGCGCTTTAGCCGGCGTGATTAATCTTGCTTTGTTGGGCATTCCCGACGCTTATGCCGATACCGAAGCTTTGGAACGGCGCATCCGTGAATTGGAAAACCGTCTGGAGCGTTTGGATAAAGCGGCGGCGTTAGCTGAGAAACCTGTTGCCGCTCAGCCCGAAGTGGAAAAACTGACGCGGAAAGTGAATACCCTGGAACGTAAACTGGAAGTGCAGGATGAAACGACTGCCGGGGCTTTGCAAAAATTACCGGTGTTCGAGGCGGGATCCGATGGCTTCAAAATTTCTTCATCGGATAAAAAACACCAAGTGCGGGTGCGCGGCGCGGTGCAAGCCGACGGGCGCTTTTATATTGACGATAACGGTTTTACGGGAACTGACAAATTCGAACTCAAGCAAGGCCGTATCTGGTTGGAAGGTTATTTCTTTAAAGACATTTATTTCAAAATCATGCCCGACTTTGCGGCGGGCGGCAACATTTTGCCGGATGCGTACCTTGATTATGCTTATCATCCGGCGGTCAGTCTGTTGGTCGGTAAGTTCAAACCCGCAATCAGTCTTGAACGCTTACAAGGCGACTCGGACGGCACCTTCCTGGAACGCGCATTTCCCACTTACTTGGCGAGCAATCGTGACGTGGGTATACAACTGCATGGCGCATTTGCTAAGCCGGGCTATAAGGCGGAGACCGTAGCAGGACCCATAGATGCGAAAAATACGTTTATCTACCAGATCGGCGTTTCCAACGGTTCCGGGGACGATGGCAGCCCAAATAACAATTCCCCCGATACCGATGACAATAAAGAAGTAAACGGACGTTTATTCGCCCATCCGTTCCAGCATACCGGTTATTCCTGGTTGGAAGGTTTGGGACTCGGTGTGGCCGGCTCTGTCGGCAACCCGAATAAACAAGCGCTAAAGCCTCAGGCCACGCCGCTGGGTAGATCGACCTATCTTGACTACACCAAGCTTAATGCCGGTTTTGCCGCGCCGACATCGGACGGCAGCGCCTACCGTATTTATCCGCAGGCTTACTGGTATTCCGGACCGTTCGGCGCTATTGGCGAGTATGTTGTTTCGTCCCAGCACCTGGTCAGCGGCAGAACGGATGTTCAGCAGAAAAATACAGCGTGGCAGATTCTGGCTTCTTATGTGGTTACCGGCGAAGACAATAGTTTTTCCGGCGTCAAACCGATCCGGAATTTCGATCCGCTGAAAGGTAATTGGGGAGCTTTGCAGCTTGCCGCACGCTATAGCGAACTGGATGTGGACGATGCGACTTTCCAAATTGTCGATCCGAATCAATCGGCTTCTAAAGCCAAGGCCTGGACCGTAGGCGCCAACTGGTTCCTTAACAGCAATGCGATTATCCGGGCGGATTACGAAAATGTATCGTTTAACGGCGGTGCGGCCAGAGGCCGTGATTTAGCTAACGAACAAATCTTCGCAACACGTTTTCAATTGGCGTTTTAATAATTTGACCTAAGAGGTTTTACCGATGAACAACACATTTACCAACATTGTCTTTGCCGCCGTCTTGAGCGTTTTGGCCGCCAATGAAGCACGTGCGGCGGAGGTAAAGCTGCTGAACGTATCTTATGATCCGACCCGCGAGCTATACAAAGATTACAACACCGTCTTCGCCAAATATTGGAAAGCCAAAACCGGCGATAGCGTAACTATCAACCAATCTCACGGCGGTTCCGGAAAACAGGCGCGTTCGGTGCTGGAAGGCCTGGAAGCCGACGTGGTTACTTTGGCGCTGGGCTATGACGTCGATCAGCTCTACCAAAAGCGCAAACTGATTCCTGAAAACTGGCAAAGCCTGTTGCCTAACAACAGCTCGCCGTATACCTCCACTATCGTATTTCTGGTGCGTAAAGGTAATCCGTTGGCCATCAAGGATTGGAATGACTTGGTCAAACCCGGCATCAGCATCGTAACGCCGAATCCGAAAACCTCCGGCGGCGCGCGGTGGAATTATTTGGGCGCTTGGGCGTATGCGCTCAAACATAACAACAATGATGAAGCGGCGGCTAAAGAATTCGTCGGCAAGTTATTCAAAAACGCCGCAGTGCTGGATACCGGAGCGCGAGGTTCCACCACCACGTTTATCGAGCGCGAAATCGGCGATGTGCTGATTGCCTGGGAAAACGAAGCCTATTTAGCTTTACGTGAGTTCGGCTCGGACAAGTTTGAAATTGTGACGCCTTCCTTGAGTATTTTGGCGGAACCGCCGGTCGCTGTAGTAGACGATGTGGCGCGTAAGCATGGCACCACCGAAGTCGCGACAGAGTATTTGAAATATTTGTACAGCAAGGAAGGTCAGGACATCATCGGCAAAAACTTCTACCGTCCTACCGACCCTGAAATAGCCGCCAAGTACGCCAAGCAATTTCAACCTTTGGAGTTGGTGACTATCGCACAGTTCGGCGGTTGGGATGCAACGCAGAAAAAACATTTTGCCGATGACGGCGTGTTTGACCAGATTTACGGACCGGGAAAATAGTTTGCGAGGGTTTCCAGTCTCCGGATTGGGAACCTTGAAACTTGAGCTTTGCATCGTTCCCACGCTCCGGCGTGGGAATGCAGTGGTAGACGCTCCAGCGTCCCGGTTGCAGACTGAATTCCCACGCCGGAGCGTGGGAACTATAAAACTATAAAGTGAATGTTTTGAGGACACTAATGAAAGCAAAGTTATCTATTGTCGGCCCGGCGTCATGTGTACGCAGCAGGCCGGCAACCGTGGAGACAGCTCATGGCGCAAAGTAGCATTATGCCGGGCTTTCGTCCTGCCATCAGCTTCACCATCGTCTATTTAAGCCTGGTGGTTTTAATTCCGTTGAGCACTCTGGTTTTTCAAAGCTTTCAACTGAGTTGGGATGATTACGTTCATATTATTACCAACAAACGGGTGCTGTCGTCGTTTCGCGTCAGTTTTTCCACCGCGCTGATCGCCGCTTTGGTGGCCAGTTTCTTTGGCTTTATTGTGGCCTGGGTGTTGGTGCGTTATTCGTTTTTCGGCAAACGTTTTTTCCATGCCTTGATCGACTTCCCGTTTGCGTTGCCGACCGCGGTGGCCGGTATTGTGTTGGCCACTATTTTTCAGCCTAGCGGTTTTCTGGGTAGATTGCTGATCGATAGCTTTGGCGTACAGGTCGCTTTTAAACCGCTGGGTATCGTGATGGCGCTGATATTTATCAGTATTCCGTTTGTCGTGCGTACCGTCGAGCCGGTATTGCTGGAGTTTGAATCGTCAATGGAAGAAGCCGCATCGAGTCTGGGCGCTACGCGGCTGCAAGTGTTCGGCAAAATCATATTCCCGAATGTTTTTCCGGCCTTATTAACAGGGTTTGCGCTGGCTTTCGCCCGCGGCGTGGGCGAATACGGCTCGGTTATTTTCATTGCCGGTAATCTGCCTTACGTATCGGAAATCGTGCCGCTATTGATTGTGACCAAGCTGGAGCAATTCGACATAGAAGGCGCGACGGCCATCGCCTTAACCATGCTGGTTATTTCTTTTCTGCTGTTGTTATTGATTAACGTGTTGCAATACTGGGTGCGCAAGCGCTCAGGACAATTATGAGGACGATTCGATCATGAACGCTATTACTCAACCCGTAAATCCGGCCAAGTTGGTTGAGCGTCAACCCTTGGCTCTGCAAGATGCCGATTGGGTCAGGTGGATCCTGATTGCCATTGCGGTGAGCTTTATCAGCCTGTTTATCTGCCTGCCTTTGGGGCTGGTTATTTTTAAAGCCTTATCTAAAGGTATAGAAGCCTATGGGGCGGCGTTATCCGAACCCGACGCGCTGGCCGCGATCAGGCTGACCTTATTGACTGCAATGGTTACCGTGCCGCTGAATACGGTATTCGGCGTTGCCGCCGCCTGGGCCATTACCCGTTTTGAATTTAAAGGCAAAAGTTTGCTGACCACTTTGATCGACCTGCCGTTTTCGGTGTCGCCGGTTATTTCGGGATTGATTTTCGTGCTGGTGTTCGGCGCTGAAGGCTGGGTTGGCGATTGGCTGATAGCGCACGATATAAAAATTATTTTTGCGGTTCCCGGCATTATTCTGGCGACCTTGTTTATTACTTTTCCGTTTGTCGCCCGGCAGTTGATTCCGTTGATGCAGGAAATGGGCAACCAGGAAGAAGAGGCGGCGCTGTCATTAGGCGCAAGCGGTTGGAAGACTTTTTGGGCGGTGACCCTGCCTAATATTAAATGGGCTTTGTTGTACGGCGTATTGCTGTGCAATGCCCGAGCGATGGGCGAATTCGGCGCGGTTTCGGTGGTTTCCGGCCATATCCGGGGCTTGACCAACACCTTGCCCTTACATGTCGAAGTCAATTATAACGAATACAACATCGTCGGTGCCTTTGCCGGGGCTTCGATTCTGGCCGGGTTGGCGGTTGTGACCTTGATTTTAAAAACGGTGCTGGAATGGAGGAAATGAGGCGAAAGGCGAAGGGCAAAAGGCTAAATCTTTCGCCCTTGGCCCTTCGTCTTTTGCCTTTCGTCTTAGCTTTGGAGAGAAAAAATGAGTATCTTACTTTCAAACATCAGTAAAAAATTCGGCACCTTTACCGCGCTGGACACTATAAACCTGGAAATCCCGGAAGGCGAGCTGGTAGCCCTGTTAGGGCCTTCCGGTTGCGGCAAAACCACATTGTTACGCATCATCGCCGGCCTGGAACGGACCGATCAAGGCCGCGTATTAATCAGCGGTCAGGACCGTACCGATCATGATGTCAGTCAGCGCGGCATCGGCTTTGTGTTCCAGCATTACGCACTGTTTCGGCATATGTCGGTATTCGAGAACGTGGCCTTCGGCTTAAGAGTCAAGCCTCGCCGCGAACGGCCCAGCAATGCTGTGATCGATAAAAAAGTCCATGCTTTGCTGGACTTGGTGCAATTGGATTGGCTGCATAACCGTTATCCCGATCAGCTCTCCGGCGGTCAACGCCAACGTATCGCTTTGGCTCGCGCCTTGGCCGTGGAGCCTTCGGTGTTATTGCTGGATGAGCCGTTTGGCGCGCTGGACGCCAGTGTGCGCAAGGATTTGCGGCAGTGGCTGCGCAATCTGCATCACGACCTGAATGTCACCAGTATTTTTGTTACTCACGATCAGGAAGAAGCCATGGAAGTCGCCAGCCAGGTGGTGGTTCTCAATCACGGGCACATCGAGCAACAAGGTTCGCCCGGCGATATTTACGATCATCCGGCCAATGCTTTCGTGTCCCGTTTTATCGGACATACCAATATTTTCGACCTGGACGAACACGATGTCGATTGGCTGCAAACCGCAGGATTATCGACAGCGCAGCCGCGCGGCAAGATTGCCCATGTTCGGCCTCATGATATTGTGATTGAAAAATCGACAACCGAAACCGATGCGTTTGTCACCTTAAAAGATTGGCAGCATCTAGGCTCTTTGATTCGCATAGAGCTGATTAAAAACGGCTCGGCGTCAAGCGTGTATGCGGAAATGCCCAATGATCAGTTCAGGCGTTTACATTTGAATAAGGGCGATAAGGTGGATTTACGGATACGCCATGCGCATTGGTTTCATTGATTATAGAACTGCGTTTCGGTAAAAAAACGCGGACCAAAGCAAGCCACTTATAAGTGACAAAAATAAAATCCGTCTAATCAGTTTTTCCGGGTTCCGATAAAACCGGCATGTGCTGAACAGTGACGAGCCTACATCATCAAGGAGATATCTTATGTCGTTACCCCACTTAGCGAACCGTTCTAATGGGCGGTTTGAAACAGAACACCCTATCGGCATTCGCCCGTTTCATTTACAAAACGGCTTGGCTGGAGAAAGCGCTATACCGTTACAACAATTAGTGGAGCATTTTAATAACCGTTTCGAAAAGGAGCATCATTCCAGCTTCCGCCCCTTTGTTGTCGATAAGGGCTTAGTCAGCGGTCTGTTTGGACCGATTCGCATCGGCAGCGTTTTTTTACCGGTTCGCCATTCATCCGATAACGACGCGATAGCCGGCCATGCCGTGCAGTTGTCGGTTTCGCCGTGCAATGACAACTTGCATGATGCGCAGACCGGCGAACTGGGTAATGTGTTAACCGATGCGATCAAACAGCCCGCCGATTTTCAATCGATTATCAGCCTTGACCGTTTGTGCCGCACGGTACACATGCTGAACTACCTGCCTTATGCGCATCAAGGCAATGTGCTGTTTTTGGATGTCGATCCGAGGCATATTCTGGGGGTTAAACAGGATCACGGCGCTTATTTTGAAGAAATTATCGTCAAATGCGGCTTGGCGACAAATAACATTGTTATTTCAATGGCGGTTAACAGTTTCTATGCCCTCCACCATGCTCAACTGCTGGACGGCTTGAATAATTACCGTCAACGCGGTTACCGGATAGCCCTTAATCTCGGCAATCTCTACTCGGCAAATGGCTTGGTTGATTTTATTGCGAAATTGTCGCCGAAATATTTGCGGGTGAATGCGCCCGATATCGACAGTCCCGACGCGGAAGTGGTTTGGCCTTCGGCGCTAAGCGCATTAAAGGATTTACAGGGTTTGGTCGGAGGGCAAACCATTTTGCAACAAGTTAACCGAAAGCAACAAGCTTTCATCGCTCCGACGGCGGGATTTGACTTGGTTCAGGGCCTTTATTTCGACAAATTGTCGGAAGACTATTTAAGATGCATGTGATTCGGCGAAATGCCCGTTTCAAGCCGCACTAAATGCCCCGATAACCGGAAGTGATCGGGTAGCGCCGATCCCGGCCGAACGCCCGGCCGGTAATCCTGATTCCCGGCGGCGATTGCCTGCGTTTATATTCGTTGCGGTCGACCAGGCTGATGGCTCTCGCCACATCTTCGCGGCTGAATCCGGCGGCGATGATGTCATCGGCGGATTGATCCTTCTCGATATAACGTTCCAATATCGGGTCCAGTACCTCGTAGGGCGGCAAGGAATCGGCATCGACCTGATCGGGCGCAAGTTCGGCCGAAGGCGGACGGATAATGACCCGTTCCGGTATCACTGCAGATAAGGTATTGCGATAACGCGCCAATTGGTAAACCAGCATTTTGGGTACATCCTTGATCGGCGCAAATCCGCCGGACATATCGCCGTATAAAGTCGCATAACCCACGCTCATTTCGCTTTTATTACCGGTAGTCAATAACAGCTTGCCCTGTTTGTTCGACAGCGCCATTAAAATCACGCCGCGGCTACGCGCCTGAATGTTTTCCTCGGTAGCGTCTTTTGCGGAATTTGCAAAAATATCGGCCAACATGCCGGTGAACGCATTCACAGCGGGCTCTATCGGAATAATATGATGTTTAACGCCTAACAGTTGCGCTTCCAGCAGCGCATCTTCGTTGCTCATATCCTGCGTATAACGCGACGGCAGCAGCACCGCTTCAACGTGATCGGCGCCCAACGCATCGACGGCCAGTGCCAGAACCAGCGCCGAATCGATGCCGCCGGACAAGCCCAAAATCGCGCCTTGAAACCCGTTTTTGCGCACATAATCTTTAATGCCCAGCACCAAGGCCCGATATTCGCTGGAGACTTCAGTGTAAAGCGACGCGCAGGTGTTTTTCAGCGGTTGATTGCCGTCAAATTCGACCACGCTGATTTGTTCTTTAAACTCTTCCGCACGGAAAATAATTTCGCCGTCCGCATCCACAACAAAAGACGCGCCGTCGAAAATCAATTCATCCTGACCGCCGACTTGATTGACATACACCAACGGAATCCGCGCGGCTTTAACCTGAGTGCAAATAACCGCTTCGCGTTGATGGATTTTTCCCGAATTGAACGGCGAGGCGTTCAGCGTCAGCACTAATTCCGCGCCCGCTTGTTGGTTATCTTCGATAATCCCGTCTTTCCAAACATCTTCGCAAATAGTCAGACCGATAAAGGTGCCGTTAAATTCAAACACGCAGGGTTGATTGCCCGCCGTAAAATAGCGTTGCTCGTCAAACACGCCGTAATTAGGCAGCATCCGTTTGCGGTAACAAGCCAGTATCGCGCCTTGGTGCAACACCGCCGCGCTGTTGTAAAGCTTATCGCCATCGCGTTCCGGAAAACCGACCACCAACGCAATACCGGCCACGAGGTCGGCCAGTTGATAAAGCGCGTTATTGGCGGCGGCAATAAAATCGGCGCGCAATAATAAGTCTTCCGCCGGGTAGCCAGTCAGGGTCAGTTCGGGAAAGACGATCAGCTCCGCGCCCAGTTCATCACGGGCATGAATGGCGGCGTTGACGATGTTGTCGACATTGGCGGCGATGTTGCCGACTAGGAAGTTGGTTTGGGCTAGGGCTATTTTTAGGGTCATGTGGAGGAAATATTAAAGCCTGTAAAGAATTGCAAACAGCGGGGCTAATCTAGGATGCCACCTGGTTTACTGATTTTTAAATTTAATAATTTGCCGCTTTTAATAAATTGCTCATCAAAGGTGTAGAAATTTTCAATGCTATTATTCGCGGAGCAATAATGAAGTGCATCGGCAAAATCCAGGCCTTTACTATAAAGCTCGCAGGCTTGAGCAACTTGCCACGCACTCTCAACAGTTACAGTGGGCAGGCCGCATATTGTTAAAATTGAATGTAAAATCGATTCGCGGAACAATTTATATGCCGACCTGAGCCTCCATTCAAACTCCAATAACGTTGTTTTACTAACAAAAATTGATTCAGTGTTTTTGAGTACAGCTTTAGCTTGCTGCGCTTGAACGGGGTCATCGTTTACTGCATAGCGCGTAGTTATTCAGTCCCCCTCTTTGAAAAAGAGGGGTTAGGGGAGATTTTTTAAATAAATCCCCCTCAATCCCCCTTTTTCAAAGGGGGAGGTGAATAATTACCATAGCGCACTAAAATATTGGTATCAACAGCAATCATAGTTTACGCCATTGCTGCTTAATATCATCGGCAATAGCCTGTTCCATATCGTTTAATGATTTAGTTTCACCTGCATAGCCCGCGCAACCGAAGCCTTGTTCTATATCCGTTTTTTCAAACGGCGAGGCTTTAAGGTTTTTTTGTTCCAGATAGCCAATAAAATCCAGCACTTCCAGCGCAAAGGATTCAGGCAAGGCTTTGGATTTTTCATAAATGATTTCGGCGGTATTCATGACGTTTCCTTTTGAATTTTGATGTATCTGCTAAGATCGGTTTCAAGCCAAAAAGACAGTGCAGTGGGTATCATGGATATGAATGGCGGTTTTGGCTAGAGCTATTTTTAGGATCATTGAAGGGTACATTCGTATTACGGACTTTGGTTTAGATTTTGTAGTTGGGTAAAAAAATCCCTGAAGAGGGGACATTTTCCAGCCACAACATCGGGTTTTAAAGATTGGTGAAGTAAAAAAGGCGTATGCTTTGCTTTTGAATAAACAGTTTGATTTATGTGTTGTTGCGAGGATTCGATTAGGAGAGCGGAAAGTTTATCGTGGCAAGAGTTTTTACTCTGATCATAGAAACTGAATGTTTCCGGCCTATCAAAAGAGACGGCTTTATCATTCAACCAATGCTGCATGGCTTTATGGTTTTGCCTAAAGTCGATATGTCTGGCGATGGTATTATCCCAATCCGCAATCACCCACGCTTCCAGTTCAGGTGCGGCAAAGCCTATAATCCGCTGAATTTCTTTGAATGCGCCGTTTCCGGCCTGATTAACGGTATTATCAAATAACGATTTCTTTTCAACATGACAGCTGCAATCTAAATCGTCCAGAATTAATATCGCATCGGGCAAGCTCTGGTATTTAATTTTATCTTCCAACTTAGCTTTAATTTGTTTAACAAATGCGTCGCCGGTTTTACCCAGCGCATTAATGGCAGCATTTGGCTTGACTCTATCCGGGGTTCGTTTATTTCTTACAGGTGTAATTCTGTGAAAAGTAAAATCGGGAAAATGTTTTTCAAAAAAATGAACTATGCCTCTTATTTCGCCTTCCCGCTCACCTAATTCAGATTCTCCACCACCGGCAAGCAACCAAATTACCAAGGCCAGCCCCCGATAATCTCATCGCCGGTTCGATATAAATCACCCAACTGCCAGCCCTCCGCTATTTTGTCTTTTATGATAGCTTCAGGTAGTTTCTGTGCTTTAAAGTGTCCTTTAGGTTGAGTTTTTTCAAAACAAATCACATCGCCGGCGCAATCGGTAAAGTAATCCAATAAGTCGGGGCTATGCGTTGAAATGATAATCTGAGTTTTTTGAGAGGCTTGCTTTATCCAGTTCGCTAAAGTGCCCATCCAGGCTATATGCAAACTCAATTCGGGCTCATCAATGACTAATAACGTCGGCAAAATCGGTGAGTGCAAAATAGTCGCCCAGCACAACATGCGCACCGTGCCGTCCGACATGTCGTCAAGATAGAAAGGCTCTTCCATGTCGTCGAAATACCATCGAACTGTCAGCGACATGCCTTCTCTGGAAGTTTTGATGCGTTTGGTCATCGGCAATATTTCTTTCATTGCGTTATTGATACGCTCATCAAAATCGATGCCGTATTTTATGTGATTACTTAAGTTGTCTAAAACGGCTGGCAAGTTTTCGCCCGATTTGGCAAGTATCACATCACTTGATCCCACTTTGGGTCTTTCGCCTCGGATTTTGGCTAAATCCATTTCGTTGGCATTATAAAACTGCCACTTTTTGACTGTTTCCTCTAAATCACGGCTGGCCTTGTATAAAGGAATTTGTTCGGGCGAAAGAATTCCTTTTTCTATTAATAGCTTTGGAATAGCGATTAACGATAATTCATTCGTAGGTATTTCTTCCAAGTTCTCAGAACGAGAAGAATATTTTCCATTTTTCTCATCCCTTACCAAAACGACACCTTTACCACTTGGATTATGACTTCGGAAATAAGGTGATAATTTTAAATCAGTATCTAACCTTATATTTCTTAGCGATTCCTTATTAATAAATACAGTAGGTTTATCTATATAAAGAGATAACTCAAATACCATTCCACCTGCAGAATGCAAATCAGGAAACTCAAACTTCAAGTCAACAGTTGCTGACTTATTTATATAAGCATCTAAAATATTGTATCCAAGCTTGGATAATGCATCTTGAAAAGCGGTGATTCCTCTGCTTTCCAAATCAGAGCTAGGCGTTAAGCAATTTTTAAAAAACTCCAGTATCGCTACCAAATTGCTTTTACCCGAACCATTTGAGCCAATCAAAATATTCAGGTTATTTAAGGCAATACCGTCTTCATTCACCAAGTTCCGGTAATTTTTGGTAGTGATTTTTGAAATTATTTTGGTATTTTCCATAATTTTTCATACTGAATAGAGACGCGATAAATCGCGTCTCTACAATCAATTTTACAAACACCCTTTCATCGCCACGCCAATATCGGTCGGAGAACTCACCACCTCAATCCCCGCCGCTTTAAGCGCTGCAACCTTACCTTCCGCCGTGCCTTTGCCGCCGGTCACAATCGCACCGGCATGACCCATGCGTTTGCCGGGAGGCGCGGTTTGTCCTGCGATATACGCAACCACGGGTTTGGTGACATGCGCTTTGATATAGTCCGCCGCATCTTCTTCTTCGCCGCCGCCGATTTCTCCGACCATCACGATGCCTTTGGTTTGCTCATCGGCTTGAAAACGGCTCAGCACATCGACGAAGTTCATGCCGTGAATAGGATCGCCGCCGATGCCGACGCAGGTGCTTTGCCCCAAGCCTTGCGCGGTGGTTTGATGCACCGATTCATAAGTTAAAGTGCCTGAGCGCGATACGATGCCGATAACGCCGGGCAAATGAATCTTGCCCGGCATGATGCCGATTTTGCATTCGCCGGGAGTAATCACGCCGGGGCAGTTGGGGCCGATTAATAACGCGCCGGTACCGGCCATCGCCGCTTTAACGCGCAACATTTGCAATATCGGTATGCCTTCGGTGATGCAGACGATCAGTTTAATCCCGGCATCGACCGCTTCCAGAATCGCATCCGCTGCATAAAAAGGCGGTACGTAAATAACGCTGGCGGTGGCTCCGGTACCGTCCACGGCATCCTGTACGGTATTAAACACCGGCAATCCCAAATGGGTTTCGCCGCCACGTTCCGGAGTCACGCCGCCGACTAATTGCGTGCCGTAATCCAGCGCTTGCTGGGAATGAAACGTGCCTTGCTTGCCGGTAAAGCCTTGGCAAATTACTTTAGTATCTTTGTCGATTAAAATGCTCATGCGGCCTCCGCCAATGCTACAACTTGTTCCGCAGCGTGCGCCAAATCGTCCGCCGCGTAAAGATTAAGTCCGGTGTTGTTTAATAAGGCTCGGCCTTGTTCGGCATTGGTGCCTTCCAGACGCACCACCACGGGGATGGTGACGTGAACCTGTTCGATGGCGGCTAAAATGCCTGATGCGATAATGTCGCACTGCACGATGCCGCCGAAAATATTGACCAACACCGCTTTGACGCTGTGATCCGACAGGATCAGCTTGAATGCTTCGCACACTTTTTCGACATTGGTGCCGCCGCCGACGTCAAGAAAATTAGCCGGTTGCCCGCCTTTGAGCTTAACCAAATCCATGGTCGCCATCGCCAGTCCCGCACCGTTAACCATGCAGCCGATATTACCTTCCAGGGTGATGTAATTGAGCCCGAATTGTTGGGCTTTGTTTTCTTTTTCATCTTCCTGGTCGGGGTCTTTCATCGCCAGAATGTCGGGATGCGCCTCGACCGCGTTATCGTCGAAATTGATTTTGGCGTCCAACGCCATCAACTCGCCGGTGTCGGTTTCTATCAACGGGTTGATTTCGATTTGGCTGGCGTCCTTGGCTAAAAACAGGTCGTACAAGCCTTGCATGATTTTGCCCAAGGCTTTGATCTGCGGGCCTTTTAGGCCCAAAGCATAAGCGACTTTCCGGCATTGATAGCCTTGCAAGCCTGCGGACGGATGCACCGGCACCGAGATAATTTTTTCCGGGGTTTCGTGGGCGACGGTTTCGATATCCATGCCGCCCGCTGCCGAGGCGACAAAAATGATACGCTCGGAACCACGATCAACCACCAAACTCAGATATAACTCGCGCTTGATCGGGTAGATTTTTTCTATCAGCAATGAATTAATCGGCAAGCCTTCCGCGCCGGTCTGCTGAGTGACCAAGCGTTTTCCGAGCATACCCCGGCTAAATTCGACCACTTCAGGCAGGCTTTTAGCCAACTTGACGCCGCCGACTTTACCGCGGCCGCCGGCATGAACCTGGGCTTTAACCACCCAACCGTCGCCGCCCAATTCCTCGGCAAGCTGTTCGGCCCCTTCCGCGCTTAGCGTATGCCTGCCCTCAGGCACCGGTATCGCATACTGCAAAAACAACTGCTTAGCTTGGTATTCATGAATATTCATTTATGACTCCTTGATTGGCCGGTACAATCCGGCGGGTATTTTCAACAGACAACGTAACTTTTTATCAACAACAATTAAATCGGCCAAACAATTCACCACGAAGAGTACGAAGTTTTATTCTTCGTGCTCTCGGCAATTGCTCCATGCATTGTTCTACCTCCTGCGTCCATGCAAGTCGTTCGTGTCTTCGTGGTGAATAAAAAACTTTTAAAGGCCCCGGCTTCAGCCTTGATTCCGATGTCGCTTGTAGATATAGAGCCCGCAGCTAATAGAGTGACATTTGCTCCTTCTCCCTCAGGGAGAAGGTTGGGATGAGGGGATATAAATAAGCGTTTTTCCTTATTTTAAATCCCCCTCACCCAACCCTCTCCCGCTGGAGAGGGCTTTGCGTCGCTTTATCAACTGAGGTATCTATAATCAGAAGTTACCGGACATCGGCTAAATGCTATGATTAATAAACTTTATCGAGCATTTTAACGAAGTCCCCGCAAAACGCCATTCTAAAAAACCTGATGTCGACAAATAGCCACGAGACCATCTTTCCCTGCCCCTTTTCCAAAGCTTACGGCATTCCCGCTCAACAAGCTTGGTTACTGCTCAAGGTCTTTTTGGGTTATCGGCTTATCCTGGCTTGGTTGTTTATCGCCTTATTTTACAATTACGCCGATTCATCGCTGTTCGGCACTTACGACAGCCGCTTATTCATCTACAGCAGCTGGAGCTATTTGGTTCTCTCCATCATTTCCGGCATCTGCATCTTCTGGCGGCTCACCGCTTATGCCACGCAAGCGCAATGGCTGATTTTGACGGATATACTGATTCTTACCCTGATCATGCATGCCTCCGGCGGCGTTAACAGCGGCATGGGGGCGTTGCTGGCAGTGTCGATAGCAGCCGGGGGCTTATTAATCGGCGGCCGTTGCGCGATGTTTTTTGCCGCGTTGGCCAGTTTGGCGGTGTTGGCCGAACAAGTTTTTGCCGATTACATGCACAGTTTTAACTCGAATTCCTATGCGAATGCCGGCATGTTGGGGGCTTCGTTTTTTACCATTGCCTTGTTGTCGTATATTTTGGCAAAACGTAGCGAACAAATATTACAGTTGGCCGATCAACAGAAAAAAACCATCACCAAACTGGAAGATCTGAACAAATATATTATCCAACACCTGCAATCCGGCATCATTATCGTCAACAAGCAGTCGGATATTCAGATGGCCAATGAGTCTGCATTACGCTTGGCGAATTTATCCGCATTACCGGCCAAGCTTGGCGATATTCCAGGGGATTTGGCGAAAGCCTTTCACACTTGGCTGCTTGATCCCGAGCAAAGTCTTGCGCGCTTGCAACTACCGAATCAAGCCGAAATTCATAGCCGCTTTATGCCTTTACCGACAGCGCATGAATTTTTTTATATGATCATTATTGAAGATATTGCGCTTTATCATCAGCAAGTGCAGCAAAGCAAATTGGCTTCGCTGGGCCGGCTCACCGCCAGCATCGCTCACGAAATCCGTAATCCCTTAGGCGCTATCAGCCATGCCGGACAATTATTGTCGGAAAATCCGTTGTTATCGGGCCAAGATCGGCGCTTGACGGAAATCATCCAAACCCACTCGGTTCGCGTTAATCATATTATTGAAGATATTTTGCAGCTGTCCCGAAGATCCGATTCAAGACGGGAAAAAATCCGCCTAAAACCTTGGCTGGACAATTACCTGAAAAACTTTAGCCACGAATATGCCGTGGATAGCGATGCGTTTATGCTCTCACTCCCCGGCGATGCGTTATGTGCGTTGATCGATCCCGGTCATTTAAGGCAAATTATGGACAACCTGTGCCGAAATGCATTGAAATACGGCAAGCCCGAAGCCGGGAAAATTATTTTACGCAGCTTTGTTAATCAACAAGCGCCCTGCATAGAAATCATCGATAACGGCGCGATCAGCCGCGAACACCAAAACCATTTATTTGAACCGTTTTTTACCACATCGTCCAGCGGCACAGGATTAGGACTTTATATTTCTAAGGAACTGGCCGAATTAAATCAGGCGAAATTGAGCTATTATTTAAGCAATGAAAAACGGAGCTGTTTTCGGCTCCGCTTGCTGAATGCGGAACAGACCTTAATTGATATATGAAAAAACCATTGGCATTGATCGTAGACGACGAACCCGATATTCGTGAACTCTTGGAAATTACCCTTAACCGGATGGATATTCAAACCTGCGGCGCTGAAAATATTGCCCAGGCTAAAGCCTTATTGCAACACAAAGCCCTTGATCTTTGCCTGACCGACATGAAGCTGCCCGACGGCAACGGCCTGGAGCTGGTTGATTTTATCCAGGCCTTGCGCATCCCGGTTCCGGTTGCCGTTATCACCGCCCACGGCAACATGGAATCGGCCATTTTAGCGATGAAAAAAGGCGCATTCGATTTTGTTTCCAAACCGGTTGATTTATCGGCCCTTAAATTACTGGTCAGCAATGCGTTAAAACTTTCCGTTCCGCTGCCCATTGCCAAAGAAAGACGCACACGCCACTTGCTGCTCGGCGAATCGGCGATCATGCGCGAGATCCGCTCGAAAATAAATAAACTGGCCCGCAGTCAGGCTCCGGTTTATATCAGCGGCGAATCGGGCTCAGGTAAAGAATTGGTGGCGAAACTGATTCATCAGCAAAGCTCCCGCGGCGATCATGCTTTTATCGCGATTAACTGCGGCGCGATTCCGCCCGACCTGATGGAAAGCGAGTTTTTCGGCCACAAAAAAGGCAGCTTTACCGGTGCGATCCGGGATAAAAAAGGCTTTTTCCAGGCTGCGGAAGGCGGCACCTTATTTTTGGATGAAATTGCCGATTTGCCGTTGCCGTTGCAAGTCAAATTATTGCGCGCCATTCAGGAAAAAAAGATTCGGCCGATTGGCGATTCGCAAGAAATCCCGGTCGATATTCGTTTGCTCAGCGCGACCCATCGAAACCTCGGCGATATGGTTAAAGACGGCAGTTTTAGGCAAGATTTATATTACCGCATCAATGTTATCGATCTTCATGTTCCACCCTTACGTGAACGGCCTGGCGATATACCCGTTCTGGTCGACCATATCCTGGCCAAACTGACCGGCGCCGGTAAGCAAGATCGTCCCAGCGTATCGACAGCCGCCTTAGCGGCGCTGCAACGTTATCGTTTTCCGGGCAACGTGCGTGAACTGGAAAATATTCTGGAACGGGCGCTTGCGCTGTATGACGGTTGCAGTATAGAAAGCGGGGATTTGAATCTGCCGATAGACGAGCAAGCCCCAGCCGAAGCGCCAAACTATAACTCGGCGTTAGAAGTCCTGGAGGATCATCTGGAAAATGTTGAAAGAAAAACCCTGGCCCTGGCTTTGGAAGAAAATGAGTGGGACAAAACAGCTGCGGCCAAGCAGCTTGGGCTATCGTTCAGATCGCTGTGCTATCGCTTGAAAAAGCTGAATATGGACAGTTAGCGGGTATCAATCTAAAGAAACTCACCACGAAGACACGAAATTTTATTTCTTCGTGTCTTCGTGGTGAATTTTTAAGATTCATGGCTGGGTTTCTAAAAAACTCCACTGCTGCGCAATCAGGCCTTGCAAGGGCTGATATTGATTTTTGTAGTTCATTTTCCGACACTCGGCAATCCAAAAACCTAGATACAGCCAGTCGAGATCCTGCTTTTGCGCATAGTCTATCTGCCACAGCACCGCATAAACGCCGAGGCTATAGCCGGAAAACTTCGGATCGAAAAAGGTATAAACCGCTGAGAGCGCATTATCCAGACAATCCACCACGGCCACGGCGGCCAGCTCACCGGCGCAAAAAAATTCTACAAATCGGGTGTCGCACCATGAGCAGCCTAAAAACTTAATGTATTCGTCCGGGCCGGTGTTTGCCATACTGCCCTCGGCATGACGTTGCTTTTGGTAGCGTAAATAAAGATCGTAATGCGCTTGTTCGAAGACTGCGGGCTTGATTATTACGGTAGTTTCACTGTTTTTTTGCAAACAGCGTTTTTGCTGACGATTAGGCTTAAATTGCGCAACCGGCAAGCGCACCGGAACGCATTGCGAACACTGCGCACACTGAGGACGGTAAACCTCATCGCCGCTACGCCTGAAGCCCTGAGCCATAAGCTGGGAATAAATAGCGGTATCCATTTTAACGAAAGGATGAACAAACACGGATTGCGCGTGTTCGCGGTCCAAATAGCTGCAAGGATGCGGAGAGCTGATTAATAAAGGTATAGAGGCCATAGCTTGAGTGCGATAAGTTTAAAACGGGAGCCGTACTGTTTTCAGCGGCAATGACGCGACATTGTACTCAGGAATGCTGTGAGAGGACGTGTTCTATCTTCGGCGCGTATTTTATCAATGGCGACATGACTTAGAGTAGGTTACTGCTGAAACGCGCATTTTCCGGTATAATTCGCCGCATTTTTAACTCAAGGTAGGGTATAGGCATTATGTCGGAAATTAATAAAGTGGTACTGGCTTATTCCGGAGGTTTGGATACTTCCGTTATTCTTAAATGGTTGCAGGATGTGTACGACTGCGAAGTCGTTACTTTTACCGCTGATTTGGGGCAGGGCGGCGAAGTCGAACCGGCGCGGGCGAAAGCGCAAGCGATGGGTATTAAGGATATTTACATCGAAGATTTGCGTGAAGATTTTGCCCGTGATTATGTCTTCCCGATGTTTCGCGCCAATACGATTTACGAGGGCGAATATTTGCTGGGCACTTCGATTGCCCGTCCTTTAATCGCCAAACGGCTGATCGACATCGCCAATGAAACCGGCGCGAACGCCATTTCTCACGGCGCAACCGGCAAAGGCAACGACCAAGTGCGTTTTGAGTTGGGCGCTTACGCTTTGCGTCCCGATATAAAGGTTATCGCGCCTTGGCGGGAATGGGATTTAACTTCCCGTCAAACGTTGTTGGCTTATGCTGAAAAACACAATATCCCGGTGGAAATGAAACAAGGCAAAACCTCGCCTTATTCAATGGATGCCAATTTACTGCATATTTCTTACGAAGGCCGGATTCTGGAAGATCCTTGGGCGGAACCTGAGGAAGACATGTGGCGCTGGACGGTCTCGCCTGAAGCCGCGCCCGATCAAGCCACCTATATTGAACTGACTTACCGCCAAGGCGATATTGTTGCGATTGACGATGTACCTTGTTCGCCTGCGACGGTTCTGGAGCAGTTAAACAAGGTGGCGGGAGCTAACGGCATCGGTCGCTTGGATATTGTCGAAAACCGCTACGTCGGCATGAAATCGCGCGGCTGTTACGAAACACCGGCAGGTACGGTGATGCTCAAAGCGCATCGTGCTATTGAATCCTTAACGCTGGACCGCGAAGTGGCGCATTTAAAGGATGAACTGATGCCGCGTTATGCGTCGTTAATTTATAACGGTTACTGGTGGAGTCCCGAGCGAAAAATGATGCAAACCATGATTGATGCATCGCAGGCAAACGTTAACGGCAAAGTCAGGCTCAAGCTTTATAAGGGTAATGTGATCGTGGTCGGGCGCGCGTCCGAAACCGACAGCCTGTTCGATGAAAGCATTGCGACTTTTGAAGATGACGGCGGCGCTTATAATCAAAAAGACGCCGAAGGTTTTATCAAGTTAAATGCGCTGAGAATGAGAATAGCGGCGAAGCGTTTAAGTTAATCTTATCAGCAAGGTATGCGGGCATACCTTGCTGAATTTTGTTGGCTTCATGGCCGGATGCCGTTAAATAAAATGCAGGATTCGAGCATTAAACTTGTATAATCGCGAGTCGGGTAGCGCGGCTACCGACAGGGTTTGTTACGAAAAATAATAATTATTCGGTCAGGGTGGTTGGTGACCATGAGTTCCTGGTACGAGAGGAAGTAACTAATGAGCGACATAGATAAGATCAATTCGGTAGTGGAGACCTTGCCCGGCAACGCCTCTACGGTTCTGCAAATCATACCTTCGCAGCATGCCTTAATGAAGGTTAACAGACTGTTGCTGGCTATAGTCTGCGCGCTGATGGCTGTGGTTTTGATAGCGGGCTTTTTATTGTTCCCAAGCGAAGGCTTTATCAGCCACTATAAAAAAGCCACGGCTACCGAGATTTATGCGGCTGAAATGAATCCGGTGCTGTCTTCGGAAGTGAGCGCGCTGAAAGGCCAGTTGGTCGGCTTGGTTAGTGGTTCCATTGAGAGCAAATTGAACGCGCTGGAAGAAAGCATTCGGGTTGGTTCTATGTCCAGCTCCATAGGCACGATTGAAGAGCTGAAAAAGGATCTTAACGTGCTTCGCTCCTATTCGGAACCGGTCAAAAAAGGACAAGCCGCCGTTTCTAACGAGCAGTTGATGCAGGAAATGTCCCAATTAAAGCGTCTGATCTATTTGACTATTGCTTCTTGCGGGTTAATGCTGGCGGCGGTTGCGGGCGTCTGGATAAAGAATCGCAATCGCTTACCGTATAAAGAAATCAAAACCAGCTATTTAGGTAAGGATTGATTTTCGTTTTCCTTGAGTATAAAAAAAGCCCCGTAGTCGATGACTACGGGGCTTTTTTATGCTTATCGAAGGAGGATTAATTGCCGCCCAGATATTTGTACAGAGCGTCAACAGCTTGGTCTTCGCCGTATCCGGCTTTAACAACAGCAGGGTTTTTCATGATTTCAGCGATAGCTTTGGGCATGCCGCCTTTGCCTTCTTTAAGAACGGTTTCGAATTTCGCTCTGTCCAACTGACCCGCTTTAATTAAAGCGGACAACTGTGGGTTTGAAGCGATATCGTGGCAAGTGCCGCAACCGCGACCGAAAGCGCGTTCGTAGATTTTTTTACCCACGTCACTGGCTTCGTCGGCAAATACTTGTCCGCTTAACGCGAGTAAAGCAATACCGGCTACTGTACCTAATGTTTTTTTCATGTTGATCTCTCCTCTGGGGTGGTAAAAAGAACCGTTGTTTATTTTTTGAAGAAAATAACAGTTCGATTGAAAGTTAAACCGGGAAAGAATAGGGAATTTGATAGGAAAATTCAATTGTTTTATTTATTTTTTCGCAATATTTCATTAACAACGGGTGAGTCTGCAAAAAAACGATTTAAAAAGGCTAAAAACGTCACCACGAAGACACGAAGAACACGAGGTTTATTTCTTCGTGCTCTTCGTAGTAAACAAAATAGTTCAAAAATAAGATCTATTAGCGGTGGGTCTGAAACCAGCTCAGTTTTTCATGTAAGGTGACCACTGTGCCGATGATGGTCAATGTCGGAGGCTTGATGTCCTCACCGGCAATTTTGTCCGGCAATGTTGCCAGGGTACCGGTAATCACCCGCTGATTGGATGTGGTGCCTTGCTGCACGATGGCGATAGGTAAATCTTTGGGGCTGCCGTGCTCAATTAAAGATCGGCAAATCTGCTCCAGTCCGGCCAAGCCCATATAGATGACGATAGTTTGATTGGGCGCGGCCAGTTGCGTCCAATTTAAGTTGACGGAATTATCCTTTAAATGTCCGGTCACGAAGGTGCAGGATTGCGCATGATCGCGATGGGTCAGCGGAATGCCTGCGTAAGTCGCGCAGCCGGAAGCCGCGGTAATGCCGGGAACGACTTGGAAAGCAATGCCCTCCTGCATTAAGGTTTCAATTTCTTCGCCGCCGCGACCGAATATAAACGGATCGCCGCCCTTTAAGCGTACCACCCGCTTGCCGGCTTTAGCCAAATCGGCCAGCAAGGTATTAATCGATTCCTGCGGCAACGCATGATATTGCCGTTGTTTGCCGACATAAATTTTTTCCGCGTCGCGGCGCACCAGATCGAGAATTTCCGGCGAAACCAGCCGGTCATAAACGACTACGTCGGCCTGTTGCATCAACCGTAGTGCGCGGAAAGTCAATAAGTCCGGCGCGCCGGGGCCTGCTCCAACCAGGTAGACTTCGCCGAGTCGAGTGTTTTCGCTTTGCGTAAGCAAGGTTTGCTGCAATTGCCGTTCGGCTTCCTGCTCGTTGCCGGAGAAAATCAGTTCGGCGACCGATCCCTGCAACACGTTTTCCCAAAAAATTCTGCGCTGCGCCGGGTTGTTAATATGCCGCTTGACCTTGTCCCTGAATTTTTCAGCCAATTCGGCAAGACGGCCGTAGGCCGGAGGAATCACGGTTTCCAGCTTTGCCCTGAGTAATCGCGCCAATACCGGCGATGCGCCGCCGGAAGATACCGCGGCAATAATCGGCGAGCGGTCGATAATGGCCGGAAAAATAAAGCTGCACAATTCGGGGGTATCGACCACATTACAAGGGATGTTTTGCTCCGTCGCGGTTTTAGCAACCAAGCGATTGGTTTCATTATTATCCGTTGCCGATACGACCAGCCGGAATGCGCCAAGATCGGCGGAAGAGAATGATTTTTGCACCAGCGTTAAGTTATGCGCTGCCTGCAAACTCAATACCGCCGGGCTTATCTGTTCGGCGATGACGGTGATTTTCGCGCCGGCTCTTGCCAACAGTTCGATTTTGCGGGCGGCGACTTCGCCCGCCCCGACCACCAAGCAAGCTTGGTCTTTAAGCTTTAAAAATACAGGGAAATAATCCATTGAGTGACGATGATTCTTGGATTTAAAAGAGGATGGTATTATAAGCGGACCCAACTTAGTTGAGAAAACTTAAAAAATAAAGCCATGATTGAATTCCACATTGAACTAGATGCCAGCGGTTTGAACTGCCCCTTACCTTTACTACGCCTGAAAAAAACCTTGATAACGATGTCCAGCGGCGAGGTGGTCAAAGTCATCGCGACCGACCCGGCGGCGCATTTGGATTTCGGGGTTTATGCCGAGCAGACCGGACATCGAATTATTCAATCGATAAAGGAAGCCGATAGGCAGGTTTTTTACTTCAAAAAGAAATAATTAATGCACCGCGAAGGTTTTTCGTGGTTTTGTTTTAAGTTGTTATGGCGACAGCTCTTTTAGCCAACACGGCTTGCCATGCCTGAAGCTTTTGTTCATAAGAAAGAGAAGCATGAGCCGGGCTGGTCGAAGGCAGACGCAGGTAGCTGAGCGGAACAGTACCGACAGTCGGCAAAACATAGCGCCGGTATGCCGATTCGGCCTTCGCTCCGTTGAAGAATACCGCACGAACCCGATCATGCTTGGCAAAGAAGTCCGAAAAGTCATTGACCGTGATCGAGTCGGCATCAATCTTTGCATCTAAACTGCCGACGCGAGTGCAGGATTGCACTACATCCCATAATGCGATGCGGGCCGCCTTCAGTTCGTGTAGCCGCGCTTCATAGGAAGCGTCAGGATCGAAGCAGAACAATTGAGCCATGATTTTCCAAAAAGCATTGCGGCGATTGGCATAATATTGATGGGCCGCCAAAGACTCTTGTCCGGGCATGCTGCCCAGAATCAATAGCTCCGCATCCGGATCGGCAATTGCTTCGAAACTGAATAAAAGTGGTTTGGTCATGTGTTTATTGATCTATTCGTCTCAAGCCAACGTAGTTATTCAGTCCCCCTCTTTGAAAAAGAGGGGTTAGGGGAGATTTTTTAAATAAATCCCCCTCAATCCCCCTTTTTCAAAGGGGGAGGCGAATAACTACAAGCCAACCAGTGATCGCGTTCTTTGGGGCCGATCAAATTATTATCTAATTCCTGCATCGCCTAGCCCTACCTTATTATTTTGCGAGTTGACGAAAATGTTTCCGGCGGCACAACTGAAATTAATCAGTACTTTCAAAGTTAGTCATTATAATGCCGACAGAAACAAGCCTACCCATCCCTCAATACACTTTTGAGTTTAAATAAAATGGTCAAACGAAGTATTTTTAGAAAGCTGCTCGTTACGATGGTGGGCTTGATTATCTCTCTGTTGACGTTGTTGACCTTTATTCAGATTGAGTTTCAAAAACAGGTGTTTGAAAAGGAGTTGGATAAACGTATCTCGTTGATGAAAGGGCGCTTAATCGATGGCGGCCATATTCTATCCGATAATTTATCGGAACAAGTCCGCAATGGTATCGCTTCCGCGAACTTCTCCCAAGTGGGCGACCAATTAAAAACGGCGGTGAAGGAAAATAAGGAGCTTGACTACATCATCTTGATGCAAAACTCAGGGCGAGTTTATATTCATACGCTAAAGCCGAAGCTGGAAATGAGCATTCTAACGGGGCCGGAAGATGTGTTTGCGGCGATCCAAAAGGACGTGACGGTGAATGAGTTTTTAAGCGACGGTAAATCCATCATGGAATTCATCATGCCGCTTCAAGTGAGCGCGAAACCTTGGGGGGCTCTTCGCTTGGGCTTTTCTTTGGCGACCCTTAACCAGGAAATTGTGAATTCCCGCAAGGAGAGTAATCGTCAAATCCGCGACATGATCGTGCAGTTAGTAATCACCACCCTTGTTTTTATTCTGGTTGGCGCGTGTGTCGTATTGCTGGTCTCCGAACGCCTGTCCAGGCCTTTGATGCATTTAACCCGGCTGGCGGATGCCTTGTCTCAAGGCGATTTTTCGGTCAGCGACAAGGTTAAAAAGATTCAGCAGGACGGCGAAATCGGCGCGCTTACTAAAGCCTTTATGCAAATGGCCAAAAGTCTGAAAGTTTCTTACGACAAGCTTCAAGAATACAGCCGAACTTTAGAGCAAAAAGTATTGGAGCGCACTTCCGAATTGGCCGAGGCCCGAGATCGGGCGATTGCGGCCGATAAAAGCAAGTCGGAGTTTCTTTCGATGATGAGCCACGAAATCCGAACGCCGATGAATGCGATCATCGGGATGACCCGTTTGGCCTTGCAGACCGAGCTGAGCCCGAAACAGCGGGATTATTTATGCAAAGTCGAGGTTTCTTCAAAAGCGTTACTGGCTATCATTAATGACATTTTAGATTTTTCCAAAATCGAAGCCGGAAGATTGGAACTGGAAACGATCGTATTTAGTTTGGATGATGTGTTAAACGATCTTGCCGGTCTGGTAACCGCCAAAGCGGAAGAAAAAGGCCTGCCGATACATTTTGTTATCGCCGAGGAGGTGCCTACGTATTTGGTCGGCGATCCGTTAAGGCTGGGCCAAGTATTGCTTAATTTAGTCAATAATGCGGTGAAATTTACCAGCCGCGGCGACATTGCCATTAACATCGCTTTGGCTCAAGGCGGCGAATCAACGCCAGCAGCGGATCGCATTAGTCTTGAATTTTCCGTTAAAGATACCGGCATCGGCCTGACTGCAGAACAACTGGGCGGCTTATTCCAATCCTTTAGCCAGGCCGATACCTCGACAACCCGTAAATACGGCGGAACCGGCCTGGGTTTGGCCATTTGTAAGCGGATCGTCGCGATGATGGGCGGCGACATCAAGGTAAACAGTGAGATCGGGGCAGGCAGTACCTTTACTTTTACCGCCGATTTCGCTCAACCGCAGGGAGCGGACCGGCAACGAGAAGCGCCAGGCGATGCGTTCCGAGGTTTAAAAGCGTTAGTGGTCGATGGTAATGAGGCCTCGCGAAATATTTTATGCTTGTATTTGGAATCTTTCCTGTTCCAAGTGACTCAAGCCGGTACCGGTGAGCAAGCGATACAACTGTTGGAAAACGCGGTTGACAATCCTTTTCAGCTGGTGTTGATGGAATGGAATCTGCCCAAAATGGATGGCATTACGGTGGCCCGTCATATTAAAGAAAAGCTTAAAGTCACCCGCGTTCCCCGTATTATTATGATCACCGTACATAGCCGGGAAAGTATCGTTCAGCGTTGCTGTGACCTCAATCTGGACGGCTTTCTGGTTAGACCGGTGCATCCGTCGGCGCTGCTCAATGCCGTGGTCGATGCGTTCGGCCGGAATTATTTGGACGGCTATGCGCTTTTGCACGACAGTCGCGCCGAGGTAAGAAACGAAAAGCTGCATAAAATTAAAGACACCAAGCTGCTGTTAGTGGAAGACAATAGTATTAATCAACAGGTTGCGAAAGAAACGCTGGAGCAGGAGGGATTTGACGTAACGGTGGCGATTAATGGCCAGGAAGCGGTGCAAAAAATACGCTCAACGTATTTCGATGCGGTATTGATGGACTTGCAAATGCCGGTCATGGACGGTTATGAGGCCACTCGCATCATCCGTTCCGACTCGAGATTCAATGACTTGCCGATTATTGCGATGACCGCTCATGCGATGAATGACGTTAGGGAAAGATGCTTGCAAATCGGCATGAACGGCTATGTGACCAAGCCTATCGATGTCGATAAATTATTGCTAAGTCTGGTTGATGTAATCAATCCGGAATTACGCAAAAAATCGGATTCCGTTGTGAGCGGCTCGAACAGGTCGACAGAAGTTTTGCTGCCGGAGTCTTTGCCCGGCATTGATGTACAGCAAAGCTTAAAAAATGTGGTGGGCAATGTGCAGTTGCTTTGTCAGTTGTTAATGAAATTTCACGAAGGTTTTAGCGACGCCGAGGCCCGCGTGGATACTTTTTTACAAGCGGACGATATCGAGTCGGCTCTAAAATTTCTCCATACTATGAAGGGTGTGACCGCTAATCTTGCGATGTTGGAATTGAAAGTCTGTATAGAAGCGTTGGAGCAAACCCTTAAGCGGCAAGCGAAATATGAGCCGGAGTTATTAACCGATTTCGCCAAGGCCCAACACAAGGTGCTGGAATCGGTCGAGCGGCTGTGCCGCCTTAATAGTCCGGAATCGGCGGTAACACCCGCGTCGTTAAATGAAAGGGCGAGTCATTCACTATGAAGCAATCAAACGGCCTGTCCTTCATGTCTTCGGTGCGATAATCCGTTTAAACTCAGTACGCGCATAAATGCGCTAAGGATGTGTAATGAGCGATTCACAAAAATGGCTGATTTTGGCTTTTATCTCGGGCATGGCCGCGCTGATTTACCTATTGGCGCCGGTACTGATGCCGTTTGCCTTTGCGGTGATGCTGGCTTATTTGGGCGATCCCTTAACCGACCGGCTGGAAACCTATCAATTGTCCAGAACCCATGCGGTAGTGCTGGTTTTTTCCGCGATGACGTTGATGTTTGTGCTGGTTTTGCTGTTGTTGCTGCCTCTGTTGGAGTATCAGGTCGAGCATTTCGTCAGCAATCTGCCCGCTTATGTGGCGTGGCTGAATGAGACCGTGATCCCTTGGCTGCAGGGGCGGTTCCATTTGGGCATCAGGCCGATTAATCTGAATCAGATTATTAATCTGGTTAAGAGCCACTGGGAGCAAGCCGGCGGTATTGCCGCCGCTCTGATGAGCTCGGTTTCGCATTCCGGCGGGGTGTTGGCCGAATGGCTGATGAACGTACTGTTAATTCCGGTGGTGACTTTTTATTTATTGCGCGATTGGGACGGCCTGATTGTCAAGGTCCATGATTTATTGCCGCGGCGTGTAGCGCCTACCGCGACCAAACTGGCCCGCGAAGTCGATACGGTGTTGTCGGCTTTTGTCCGTGGACAGTTCTATGTGATGCTGGCTTTGGGTTGTATTTACAGCGTTGGGCTGTGGTTGACCGGTCTTGATTTGGCATTGTTGATAGGCATGTTGGCCGGTTTGGTCAGTTTTGTGCCTTATCTGGGCTCAATCGTCGGTATTGTTACGGCCTGTGTCGCGGCCTTGGTGCAGTTTCACGATTTAATGCAGCTGGTGCCGGTGGTCATCGTATTTATTATCGGGCAGTCTTTGGAAGGCATAGTGTTAACGCCGATGTTAGTGGGGGATAAGATCGGCTTGCATCCGGTTGCGGTGATGTTTGCGGTATTGGCCGGCGGCCAGTTATTCGGCTTTTTGGGCATTCTGTTGGCATTGCCCGTGGCTTCGGTCATTATGGTGCTGTTGCGGCATGTCCATGATTTGTATCGGTACAGCAATTTTTACGGGCGAGAATGAAAACCGGCGTTGTTGTTTTGCTGCTGTGCATGGCGTGTCTGTCGGGCGCCGTGTGCCGAGCCGGCGATCAAAAGCGGGAAGCCGAATTCGCCGACGGCATCGGCAAAACCCTGACCATAGGCAAAACGGTCTGGTTGGAATCGGAAGGCAAAAAATTTCTCGGTCTTTACACTGAAACGGAAAAAGCCGACGGCAAAAACGCGGCTATTATCCTGCACGATATGGGCGGCCATCCCAACCAGCAGCCCCTGATTTACGGTTTGAGGCTGGCGCTACCCGAACATAACCGGGCAACGCTGGCCCTGCAACTGCCGCTACGGGAAGCGGGCGCCGAACAGCAAGACTACTATGCGTTGTTTGCCGAAGCGGCGGCGCGGATTCAGGCCGGAATAAGCTACGCAAAGAGCCAAGGAGCGGAAAATATTGTGTTGGTCGGCTATGGCTTGGGCGGACTGATGGGCGTTTACGCCCTCAGTGAGCAAGCCGCCGATATTAAAGCGGTGGTGGCTATTAGTTTACCGGTGCCGGCTAGCGACGATAAAGCGGCTCAAACCCTGGAATTTATCAAAAAAATCAAAATTCCGATGCTCGATATTTATGCTGCCCTGGATCTGCCGGAGGTCACCGGAAGCGCCAGGGATAGGCGCTTAGCGGCAAAACAAAATACCGCTTACCGGCAGATTAAAATCGATGACGAAGACCATAGTTATCTACATGATGAAGGCTTGTTGGTTAAGCGGATATACAGTTGGCTGGGAGCTGCGGCGGGGCAGTGATTAACGATCCTTGATACGCCTCAACGGAGGTAACTCGCGATCGATAAAATGCACGATAAATTCAGGCCAAAATGGAACGCAGATGGCGAAAACAGGTGCGTTCCAGTGTCTTCGTAATGACAATTCTCTAGCTACTGAGTCTTGGTTTTAACGGGAAAGTAGGCTTTGAGCGGGTCTAAATCTGTTACAATGCCCCGCTAACACAGGTGTGCGAATACGATGAAGTCTTGGCAATATCCGGCATACTGCTTAACCCTATCATAACAAGTTGAAATACAAGTGGATTTAAAACATATAAGAAATTTTTCCATTATCGCCCATATCGATCATGGTAAATCGACGTTGGCGGATCGTTTTATTCAAATTTGCGGCGGCTTAAGCGCTAGGGAAATGTCCGCGCAAGTGCTCGACTCAATGGATATTGAGAAAGAGCGCGGCATCACCATCAAGGCGCAAAGCGTCACGCTGGACTTTAAGGCGAAAGACGGCGAAATCTATCAGCTTAACTTCATCGACACCCCCGGTCATGTCGATTTTTCTTATGAGGTTTCCCGCTCTTTAGCCGCCTGCGAAGGCGCGCTGCTGGTCGTCGATGCGGCGCAGGGCGTTGAGGCGCAAAGCGTTGCTAACTGCTATACCGCGATAGAGCAAGGCCTGGAAGTGGTGCCGGTGCTGAACAAAATCGATTTGCCTTCGGCCGAGCCCGAGCGGGTACAGACCGAGATTGAAGAGGTGATCGGCATTCCGGCCGATGAGGCGCTGATGATCAGCGCTAAAACCGGTCTGGGCGTTGAGGATGTACTGGAGCAACTGGTACTGAAGATCCCGCCGCCGAAAGGCGATATAGACGGCCCGTTACAAGCCTTGATTATCGATTCCTGGTTCGACAGCTATCTGGGCGTGGTCTCGCTGGTCAGGGTCATGCATGGCAGCATCCGCAGAAAACAAAAGATTACCATCATGTCCACCGGCAAGTCGTTCATCGCCGAGAAAGTCGGTGTTTTTACGCCGAAACGGCTGGAAAAAGACCTTTTGAATACCGGCGAAGTCGGTTATGTCGTGGCCGGCATTAAAGACATTTTCGGCGCGCCGGTCGGTGATACCATAACCTGGACCGATAAACCGGCCGCCGAACAACTGTCCGGTTTCCAAAAAGTTCAGCCGCGCGTTTTCGCCGGATTGTATCCGGTCAGTTCGGATCATTATGAGGATCTGCGCGAGGCGTTGAAAAAATTGAATCTTAACGACGCTTCCTTGTATTTTGAGCCGGAAACCTCGCAGGCTTTAGGCTTCGGTTTCCGTTGCGGTTTTCTCGGCATGTTGCACATGGAGATTGTGCAGGAGCGCTTGGAGAGGGAATACGATGTTGATTTGATCACCACGGCACCTACCGTTATCTACGAAGTCATCACCCATAACGATCAGGTTTTGATGATCGACAATCCGGCCAAATTGCCGGATACGGGTACTATCAAGGAAATCAGGGAGCCGATTATCCGGGCTAATATTCTGGTTCCTGAAACCTATTTGGGCGGCGTAATCACGCTGTGCATTGAAAAACGCGGTGTGCAAAAAGACATGCAGTATGTCGGCAGACAGGTATCTCTGCATTATGAAATGCCGCTCAGCGAAGTGGTGCTGGATTTCTTCGATCGTTTAAAATCGGTGAGCCGCGGTTTTGCCTCGTTCGACTACGAATTCTTGCGCTTCCAACCGGCCGAATTGGTCAAGCTGGATGTGTTGATTAACGCTGAAAAAGTGGACGCGCTGTCCATCATCGTGCATCGCGATTTAAGTAACAACCGGGGACGCGATCTGGTTGAAAAGATGAAAGACCTGATACCGCGGCAAATGTATGAGGTTGCGATACAGGCGGCCATCGGCTCCAAGGTTATCGCCCGTTCCACCGTTAAAGCAATGCGCAAAAACGTAATTGCCAAATGCTACGGCGGCGATATCAGCCGTAAGAAAAAGTTACTGGAAAAGCAAAAAGCCGGTAAAAAACGGATGAAGCAGGTCGGCAATATTGAGATTCCTCAAGAGGCGTTTTTGGCGGTTTTGCAGCTTAATAAAGAATAAAATCAGACGAAAGACGAAAGACGCAAGGCAAAAAATGCCTTTCGTCCTTCGTCTTTAGCCTTAAACTTTCACCTGAAATAGATAACCATGGACTACGATTTTTCCTTTTTTCTTGCCGCCGCGACGCTGGTTACCGGCGTGGTTTGGGGCGGGTATTTACTGCTACTTAAATCCCGAGGGGAGGTTTTCGATGAAGAAAACGAACCTGTATTGGTGGAGTATGCGCGTTCTTTTTTTCCGGTTGTGTTGATTGTGTTAGTGCTGCGTTCATTCATCGCCGAGCCCTTTCGCATCCCATCAGCCTCGATGATGCCGACTTTACTGATAGGCGATTTTATTTTAGTGAATAAATTCACTTACGGCATCCGATTGCCGGTTATCAATAAAAAAATCATTGAGCTGAACGAACCCAAGCGCGGCGATATTGTGGTGTTCCGTTACCCTAAAGATCCCAGCGTCGATTACATCAAGCGCGTAATCGGCTTGCCGGGCGACCGGGTCGCTTATTACGATAAGAAGCTGCACATCAACGGCGTAGCCGTCAATCAAGTGTCTTTGGGACGTTATCAAGGCGTAGGTCAAGGTGAAGATATGACCGGCAATGAACACCTGCTGGAGGATTTAACCGGCGTTGAACACAGCATTCTGATCCGAAACGGCTCGCTTTCGGCGGAAGGCGTTTATGTGGTGCCGCCGGGAAACTATTTTGTGATGGGCGATAACCGCGATAACAGCAACGACAGCCGTTACTGGGGCACGGTTCCTGAAGAAAATTTGGTTGGACAAGCTTTTTTTATCTGGATGAGCTGGGATTGGCAACATAAAGGCGTAGGCCTTGAACGTATCGGCACGGTGTTGAAATAAGCTGCACTATACTTACCGCGTTTTCATATCGATCCACGGTGAAAACGCAGTAGGCTTCCACTACATTATCCGGAGAAAAAAATGAATTTATCAGCTCAACGTCAACAAGGTTTAACCTTGATTTCGCTTGTTTTTGTTCTGGGACTTATCGGCTTTTTTGTGTTATTGACGCTTAAAATCGTGCCGATTTACCTGGACCACGGCAAGGTACAAAGCGCTCTGGCCGCTTTAAAAGAAATGCCGGATATTCAAACGCTTAGCGAGCCTGAAATCAGGGAGAGCCTGACCAAGCGCTTTAATATTAATTATGTCTATGATGTTACCAAGGATGAAATTAAAGTCATTAAACATGGCGATTATTTGAAAGTGGACATTGAATATGAGACGGTAGTGAAATTGGTGGCTAATTTGAGCCTATTAGCCGAGTTTCATGACTCTTTCGAGGTCGGTCAGGAGTGATCAGAAAAACCGAGGAATTGTCTAAAAAGCTGGGCTTGACGTTTAATAATCCCCAGCTTTTTACCGCCGCTTTAACGCACCGAAGCGCCAGTTCGAATAATAATGAACGCTTGGAATTTTTAGGCGATTCGATCTTGGGTTTTGTGATTGCCCAAAAGTTATATGAGCTGTTTCCCACGGCCAGTGAAGGCGTGTTAAGCCGGTTAAGAGCAAGCCTGGTCAATCAGAGTTCGCTGGCGGAACTGGCTAGAAAACATCAGTTGGGCGATTATTTGCTGCTGGGTTCGGGGGAATTGAAAAGCGGCGGTTATCGCCGCGATTCCATTTTATCCGATGCCTTGGAAGCGATTATCGGCGCCTTGTATAACGACCAAGGCATGAAAGCGTGTCAACAATGGATCTTGCTGTTATTTGCGGAAAAGCTGAAAAATTTGTCGCTGGATAATTGGCAGAAAGACCCTAAAACCCAATTACAGGAGTTAATGCAGTCCAAGAAAATGGACTTGCCGGATTACACCTTAATGACTATGTCCGGGCTGGCGCATGAACAAACGTTCAAAGTTAAATGCACCACGTCGTTAACAGCGGAGTTCTGTATCGGCAGCGGAAATTCCAGAAAAAAAGCCGAGCAGTCGGCGGCGGAGCTTATGCTCGAATTATTAAATAAGGACACTAAATGAATTGTGGTTTCGTCGCTCTGATCGGGCGTCCCAACGTTGGCAAATCCACGTTGATGAATCATCTGTTGAAGCAAAAAATCAGCATCACCTCACGCAAGCCGCAAACAACCCGGCATCGCATTCTCGGCATTAATACCACTGACGCGGGGCAGGCCGTGTACATGGACACGCCGGGTATGCACAACAGCGAGAAGCGGGCCTTGAACCGCTATTTAAACCGGACCGCCGACACCACTTTGCTGGGCGTCGATGTGATCGTCTGGCTGATCGACGGTTTATCCTGGCATGAGTATGACGAAGCTATTTTCAAGAAACTGGAACAGGCCGGATTGCCGGTGATTCTCGCCGTGAACAAGGTCGATAAGGTGGCCGATAAAGAAGCCATTTTAACCTTCTTTAACGAAGCCCAACATCGATTCCCGTTCAAGCATTTGGTGCCTATTTCGGCGTTAAAGATGACCAATCTCGATCAGTTGGAAAGCTTGATTATGGAGTTGTTGCCTGAGCGGGATTTGATTTATCCCGAAGATCAAGTGACCGACCGCTCCGAGCGATTTTTGGCCGCCGAAATAGTCCGGGAAAAATTGACCCGGCGCTTGGGCGACGAATTGCCCTATGAGCTGACGGTTGAGATTGAACGCTACGAGGAAAAGCCCTATATCACTAAAATCTATGCGGTTATCTGGGTCGAGCGTTTGACTCAAAAAAACATTGTGATCGGCAAGGACGGCGACATGCTGAAAAAAGTCGGAACCGATGCCCGGCTGGACATAGAAAAGCTGATCGGGCGGAAAGTTTATTTGCAGCTTTGGGTTAAAGTCAAAAAAGGCTGGTCGGATAGCGAGCGCGCCTTACAAAGCCTGGGCTTTAATGACTGAATCCGTCGTTTATTTGCAACCCGCTTTTATCCTGCAACAGCGCAAATACCGGGAAACCAGCTTGATTATCGATGCGCTAACCCGTGACTTCGGCCGGGTTTCCGTGTTGGCTAAAGGCGTCAGAAAAATCAAATCCAAAACCGCCGGACTACTGCAACCGTTTATCCCGTTAAGCATGTCCTATGTCGGCAAGGCGGAATTAAAAACGCTGAGCGCTGTCGAGCGCCGCGTCGGTTCCGGCGAAAAAATTCGAGCGTATAGCGAGCTACAAGGACTGGCGCTTTACTGCGGTTTTTATATCAATGAGTTGGTGACTTGCTTTTTACATAAATACGATCCTCACCCCGAACTGTTCGATCATTACCGCGAGTGTTTATTCGCTTTAGCTGACAGCGCCGGCAGGGAAGCGGCATTGCGCCGATTTGAGCTGAACCTGATGGAAGACGTGGGTTATGGCTTGTCGTTGGCGCTGGATGAGACCGGTAAGGCCATTAAACCGTCAGCAAAGTACGATTTTCAAGTAGGCCATGGAGCGATTGAAAGCATAAACGGAGCGTTTGCAGGCAAGACTTTACTGGCGCTTAATGCCGGGGAGCTGACCGATCCGCAGGTATTAAGCGAAGCTAAAATGCTGATGAGGTCGGTTATCGACGTTTATTTACAGGGCAGACAGCTTAAAAGCCGGGCTGTTATCAGTAAGGTCTTCGCGACCGCGCAACGGCTTGAAAAAGGCACGGATTAGGCGGATAAACGGATGCATAGAGCAGGTGCCGAGCGTTGCGGAAGCGGGCAGTGGCGCTCCAACTTGGGAATGATCTCGCGTTACTTGCTTCGGCGATTATATAAATAATGTCTCTTAATGAAATCATCAAACACACTAAATAATGACTAAAACACCGATCCTATTAGGCGTGAATATCGATCACGTCGCCACCTTAAGACAGGCCAGGGGCACGCTTTACCCGGAGCCGATTCAGGCCGCATTAGTTGCAGAGCAAGCCGGCGCCGACGGCATCACCGCGCACTTACGGGAAGATCGTCGGCATATTCAGGACAGAGACATCTATTTGTTAAAAGACATGCTGCACACCCGGCTGAATATGGAAATGGCGGTCACCGATGAGATGCTTGCCATCGCTACCAAAGTACAGCCTTTTGCTTGCTGCCTGGTGCCGGAAAAACGCGAAGAATTGACGACCGAAGGCGGACTGGATGTCGCGGGCAACCTGTCTCGTTTGCAATGGGCTTGCGAGCAATTGGCGAGCGCGGGCGTTGTGGTGTCGCTGTTTATCGATCCCGATGAAAGTCAGATCGATGCGGCGGTCAAAGCCGGTGCGCCGGTGGTCGAATTACACACCGGCTGCTACGCCGAAGCGAATACGCCGCTGCAACAAGCGGAGGAGCTGGAACGCATCCGAAAAGCCGCCTTTTACGCACACAGTGCCGGACTGCAAGTTAATGCCGGGCATGGTTTGAATTTTTATAATGTTGAAGCTATCTGCGCGATAGCGGAGATCGTGGAGCTGAACATCGGTCATTCGATTATCGCGCAGGCGGTTTTTTCGGGCTTGGCGCAATCGGTCCGGGATTTAAAGCGGATTATGCGCGCCGCCAGATTGCAACAGAGCATTTGATTTAAGGCAAAACAAGTGGAACTGGCGTTTTATCAATTAACTTCGGCAGGTGATCGAGAGATTAACCAAGACTTCATGGCGAATGTCGTTAATGACGATTATGCGTTGTTTGTCGTTGCCGATGGCTTGGGCGGTCATCATGCCGGAGAAAAAGCCTCCCGTTTTTTTTGCCAGGGCTTGTTAAAAAGCGCCGATACTTATAGTAAGCAGATGACGCAAAATCCCGTCGGCGTTCTTTCGGCCTGGATTGCGTCGGCGATCAACGAAATGGCAAGGCTGTTTGCGTTCGATCCATCGGCTAATAACGCCCATACCACCTGTGCTGTTCTTTACTTGGACGAGCAACAGGCATTAACCGCGCATTGCGGCGATTCGCGAGTCTATAGGATGAATCCGCAGCACATTTTGTGGCGGACTCAGGATCACTCGCTTCCGCAACAGTTATTGAATGAAGGCAAAATCACCGAGCAGGAGATGGCGCTGCATCCCGGACAAAACCAGTTAACCCGCAGTATCACTATTTCGAATACGCATGAGGTGGAGATTGGGTGGTATCCGGCGATGCAAAAAGGCGAGACCTTTATACTGTGCAGCGACGGTTTTTGGGAATATGTCAAACCGGCGGAGCTATTGCAATTGGCTGAGCCCGCCAGCGGTAAGGACGAGCTGGCCAAGCTGGCGCGGTTAGCGGTATTTCGCGCTCACGGAAAAAGTGATAACGTTACCGCTCAGTGGGTAAGAAGGCGTTAAATTTTAGCCGGCAAAGCCGTGTTTTTGCATGCGGTAAAGCAAAGTATCGCGGGATATGCCTAACAGCTTGGCCGATTTGCTGCGATTGCCTTTGGTACGGTTCAGGGCTTGATGGATTAAATCCGCCTCTAAGGTATCCAATTGTAGGCCCGCCTCCGGTAAGGTGAAATCCGTTGCTGTAGGCGTATTGCCGATATAGCGGCTGGTAAATTCAGACGGAAGATTTTCCGGTTCGATAGTTCTTCCTGCCAATAAAATACTGAGTCTTTCGCATAAATTGCGTAATTCGCGAATATTGCCCGGCCAGCGATAAGCTTTCAGCGTTTTTAACGCGGACTTGCTGAATTTGGGGGCGGTCAGTGTATGCGCGCGTTCGAACAAGGCCAGAAAGTGTTTGATCAAAGGCTCAATATCTTCACTGCGTTGCGCCAGCGGCGGTAGTTCCAATGGCACGACATTCAAACGAAAATACAAATCCGACCTGAACTCGCCGGATTCGATTTGTTTGCTTAAATCGGTGTTGGTGGCGGAAATAATGCGGACATCGACTTTGTAAGGCTTGATTTCGCCGACGGCAAGGCATTCTCCGCATTCCAGAAAGCGTAATAATTTCGCCTGAATCGACAATGGTAAGGAATTGATTTCATCGAGAAATAAAGTACCTCCGTTAGCGGCTTGGAAAAGGCCTTGCTTATCGGCAGTCGCACCGGTGAATGAGCCTTTTTTATGGCCGAATAATTCCGATTCGATCAAGCTTTCAGGTAAGGCGGCGCAATTTAAAGTGATAAAAGCCTTGTTGGCGCGAGTACTGGTTTGTTGAATGGCGGTGGCGAGTACTTCTTTGCCGGTGCCGGTTTCGCCCTTAAGCAACACCGTGACATCGGTAGCGGCAACGATTCTGGCGCTCCGAATGAGGGAATCCAATGCAGGAGATTGACCGATAATCGTGTTGAATTGATCCATGAAGACCTCTTAATGTAGTGCCGAGTGAGTGGTAATCGCCATGGGGTTTAGCCAGGGCAGGGCAGCCAGCAAAGCAAGGGCAATCATAAACAGGCCGATCGCCTGTTTGAAACGCTGCATTCTGGACAGTCTTGTTAGTATGCCGGTCATTATACCGACACCCATGACCGCCGGTAAAGTTCCCAAGCCGAAAAACAGCATGGTTAGCGCGCTTTGGCCGATACTGCCTGCGGTGGCGGCGAGTGCTAGAGCCGAGTAAACCAAACCGCACGGCAGCCATCCCCACACCATGCCGAAAAGATAAGCTTGACTGCGATTTTTCACCGGGATCAGTTTGCGCCCGAAAGGCTCGATCTTTTTCCAGAAACGCAGGCCGATCTTTTCAATGTAGGCAAAGCGCGGAAACCATCCGGCAATATAGAGCCCGGCTCCGGCCATGATGGCTGCGGATAGCAATTGCAACAGTCTATGTCCGCTGATTTCACCCATCGGCATCGTGATCAACGCTTCAATAATGCCCGCTAAGGCCCCTGCTAGGGTATAGCTGGTAATGCGGCCGATGTTGTAATTAAACACAAAAGGCAAGAGCCGGTTTTTTTGGTTCCGTATTTCCGGGCTGAGGCTTAAGGTTAGCGTCCCGATAATGGAGCCGCACATGCCGATGCAATGCATGCTGCTGAACAGTCCCATGGTAAAGGCGACCAGGGTTGAGGTGCTAAAAGCGAGATCGAATTCCATAGTCGCAGGGCAGTATTGGGATAAAGGAGGAGGACAAAAGCTAAACAATGATCGTCTGCGACTTAGTCATTCATCGTAACTATTCACCGGCATTAATATAGAATGAAACGCGGCCCCCGCGTTCCATTTTTGTATTTTGGCTTACGAAATAGCTACTCTTGAAACTGTGCAAGAATCTGTCCCTGAATTTTTTCAGCCATGGCTTTGCGATTGTCGGCGTCGCGTATCGGCCTGCCGACAACGATATAATCCGCGCCGTTTTGGAACGCCGTTTCCACACTGACCACCCGTTTTTGATCGTCTTCTTCACGGTTATCGACAGGCCGAATGCCGGGCGTGATGACCAACAATTTATGGTCCAGCTCTTCCCGCAGCATCGCAACTTCAAGCCCCGATGAAACAATGCCGTCGCAGCCGATTTGCAAGGCGCGTTTGGCGCGGGATAGAACCAACTCGCGGACATCGCAGGCAAAGCCCAGGTCGTCAAGGTCGCCGCGATCCAAACTGGTTAACGCGGTCACAGCCAATACTTTAAGCTCGCCTTTTTCCTTGGCGGCGGCTTCCATAATCGCATCGTTGCCGTGAATGGTGGCAAGATCGACGCCCTTGCCGCTCAACGCTTTAATGGCCCGGCCTACAGTGGCGGGAACATCGAAAAACTTCAGGTCGACGAAGACTTTTTTATCGCGCTGTTTTAACCACTCAATAAAACCGAAATAATCGCCCGACATAAACAGCTCCATGCCGACTTTGTAAAAGATCACCGAATCGCCGAGTTCTTCGACCAAAGCCTGCGCCTCCGGAATGCTGGGAACATCCAGCGCCATGATCAGGCGTTCACGGACAGGGATGGGTTTATTTGAGATAAATGATTGAGGCATAGTAGACGCAAGATAAAAAGTAAAAAATTCTGTAGATAGGGCGGAGCTGCGAAGCCCGCCGTTGTCGTAAAGCTTATTCAGTCACCAGGCCTTGCTGATGCCACGCCTGTATGCCGCCGTTCATTAAGTAAACCTTGGGAAATCCAGCGGCCTTTAATATCAACTGGGCTTGTGCGGAGCGTAGGCCCGCTTGGCATTGGGTGATAACCGGGCGGTTTTTATAACGTTCAAGCTCCGCTAGCCGCTCATTTAATTGGGATAGCGGAATATGAACGGCGCCGTGAATACGGTGTTCATTCCAGTCGTCATTTTCACGCACATCGACAATAACGGCATTGTCTTTGACCCGCAGGGCCGCCGCTTCTTTAGGCGAGACGACATCCGTTTCCGCAACGGCAACAGTACTGACTATTAATAAAAAAACACCGAGTCGGCAATATCTTGAAAATACACGCACTTAAACGCCCTCGAACAATAAATCGGCATATATTACCGGAACTTGTTTTAACGGTGAATGTTAAAATTCATTATTGCCACAATAGTCTTTGCTTATGAACTCAACATTGATACAAATGACCTTGATCATGGCCTGCGGCGTCGGCTGGCGTTGGGCAACACCGGCGGGCTTGTCAGCCGAGCAAACCCGGCAGGTTTTGACCACCGTGGTCTATTATTTATTACTGCCGGCCATGGTTTTGGAGGTGTTATGGTCTGCGGATATAGGTTTGCATTCATTTCAATATACCTTGTTGGGTGTGGGTAGCATTGTTTTGGCGTTGGCCTGTATGTGGATGGTTGGCGTCGTGTTCAGCTTCGAGCATAGGCGCATGGGCGCGATGCTGCTGGCGGCGGCGTTTCCTAACGTGACCTACCTGGGCTTGCCGGTGCTGGAGCAAACCTTCGGCAGTTGGGCGAGGTCGGTGGTTATACAGATGGATTTGTTTGCCGCCACGCCCTTATTGTTTACCGTCGGCGTTATGGTCGCGCGGCATTACGGCGAAGACAGCGCCGAAAAATCGAAACCGTTATGGCTGTTCTTTAATGCGCCGCCGTTTTGGGCGGCGGCTGTTGCGGTTATGCTGAACATTAACAGCGTAATCGCTCCGGCTTGGCTGTTCGGCGTATTGCAAAAATTATCCGCCGCAGTCGTGCCGTTGATGCTGTTTTCTCTGGGTTTGGCTTTAAGTTGGAAGGCGGTATCCGTCCGTAATATTCCGTTCGTTATCCCCGTTATACTGATTAAGATGGCGCTGATGCCGTTGTTTGCGCTGGTTTTAGTCGGATACTTGCCGATAACCGGAGCATACCGGGCGGCGGCAGTGCTTGATCTGTCGATGCCGAGCATGGTGTTGGGCATCGTTTTTTGCGACCGCTACCGCTTGGACAGTCCGCTGTATGCGATGACGGTAACGGTGACGACGGCAATCAGTTTGATTACCTTGCCGTTTTGGCATGGTATGTTGTAGATCGCTATCAAATAAAAGTTTTTTATTCAGCACGAAGATACGAAAAACATGACGTTTTTATCGCTTCGTGGTGATTTTTTTCGGACATGCGCTCCCTCTCCCTCAGGGAGAAGGTTGGGATGAGGGGAATATAAATAGCATTTTCCTTATTTTAGATTCCCCCTCACCCAACCCTCTCCCGCTGGAGAGGACTTTACGTCGCTTTATCAACTGAGGTATCTATATATCGAATCGCACTCACTACCCAAGCGCTTGAGCAAAATGATAGCGGGATTTACCCGAATCTTTAGCAGAATACATGGCCTGGTCGGCAAGCTTTAATAATGACTCGGAATCGCTGCCGTTATCGGGACAAATGGCAACACCGATGCTGGTGGTGACATAGACGGCTTCGTTACCGATAGACACGGGTAGGCTAACTTCGGCCAACAGTCTGTCCAAGGTCACCTTATAATCCTCCGGCGCTTTCATGTCCCTGAGCACAATAACGAATTCATCGCCGCCGACTCTGGCAACCGTATCATTGCCGCGCACTACGCTTTTAAAGCGCTTTGCTATTTCGCGTAACAAATGGTCGCCGGCGGCATGGCCGAAACGATCATTGATCGGCTTGAAGCCGTCCAGGTCGAGATAGCAAACCGCAAAGATTTCTCTGGATCGTTCGGCATGGGCGATAGCTAAATCCAGGCGATCGGCAAGCAGGAATCGGTTGGGAAGACCGGTCAAGGCGTCATGATTGGCGATAAACTCCAGTTTGTTCTGGCGCTGGAACAATTGGGACACGTTGGAAAACACCCCGACATAATTGGTAATCGCTCCTTGCTCGTCTCTGACTGAAGACAGCGTCAGCCACTCGGTCTCAAGTTCTCCGCTAGCCTTGCGGTTTTGGATTTCTCCGCACCAGTGCCCTTTGCTATCGACCGTATTCCATAAATCCGACGAGAAATCGTGATCTTCAAACCCGGACTTGAGCGTATTTAAATTTCTGCCCAGCAAGTCTTCGCGGCTAAGATTGCAGCTCTGGCAAAACATCGGGTTAAGGTCGACGATGTTGGCTTTTGCGTCGGTGATGCAAATCGTATCCAGGGTGTTTTCAAAGACATTGGCGGCAAGGCGTAGCTTGGCCTCGGCCCGTTGCCGCTCAATAATTTCCTTCATCAAATGCAGCGTTCGGTTCGACAGGTTGTCGTACATTGAGAGTATGGTCTCAATCAGCACTTTCATCGCCCCGCTCATCTCCTGTTTTGCCTGGTTCTTGGCTTGTTCCAGAGATAAGCCGGACTGTATATAACACACAATTTTGGCCATGTTCATATCATTATCCAGAATATGGTAAGCCAGCCAATGGGTCAGGAAGGAGAGGATGTCTGCGATAATCTGTTCCGGAGTCTGGGTGTTTTCCTCGTTCTTTAGTTCGTTTATCGCGTCAATAAAACTGAGATGGACTTTTTTGTGTTCGGTCTCCAGCTTATCTTGCTGAAAATACTGAGCCCAAATGGCTTCTTCGGTGCGGAAGTGATAGGCGGCATACTCGGACAGTTCGGTAAAAATGCTGTTCAAGGTTTGAATATCCGACTGATGCGCCAAATGATTGGCCAGCATATTAATTAAGTCGACCAAGCGGTGATGTTGCTCATCAATGCGTGAGATGCCGGTTTTAAAATTGTCGCTCCAGGGAAATATATCGGTGAGATTGGTCATAAATCAGCCCTCTCCCTGAGCCGGCAGTAATTTCTCGAATTGAGCCGCAGGCACCGGCGGACTGGTCAAATAGCCCTGATATAAATCGCAACCTTGGGTTTTCAGGAAGTCGAGCTGCGCCTTGGTCTCCACGCCTTCGGCCAGCACTTTCAAGCGCAGGGTATGCGCCATTGCGACGATGGCGGCGGCGATTTCCATATCGTCGCGATGATGCGGAATATCGTCGATAAAGCTCTTGTCGATTTTCAACACATCCAGCGGAAACAGCTTCAGATAAGACAAGGAGGAGTAACCGGTGCCGAAGTCGTCAATCGCAAGGCGGACACCCAACGCATGCAGGCGGTTCAGGACCTGAATCGCTTCATCCTCGCGCTGCATCAAGGCGCTCTCGGTCAGCTCCAGTTCCAGGCGGGCGGCGGGAAAGCCGGTTTCAGCCAAGGTCTCGGCGACGATTTGTTCTATATTGCTGTTCAGAAACTGGCGCGGCGAAACATTCACCGCCAGTGTCAACGGCGCTAGGCCCGCATCAATCCAGCGTTTACCCTGGAGGCAGGTTTCTTTCAGGATCCAGTTGCCGATCACGGTAATCAACCCGGTTTCTTCGGCAACCGGGATAAAGCGTAGCGGCGGGATCAGGCCTTCATCGGGGTCCTGCCAGCGGATCAACGCTTCGGCGCCGATAATGCGGCCTGTTTCAATATTGACCTGCGGTTGATAAAACACCCGCAGTTCGCCTTTATCAATCGCCCGGCGTAAACGCACTTCAAGGTCCATGCGGGCGCGGGCGGAGCGGGTCAGATCCTCGGAAAAATATTTAAAGCGGCCGCGGCCTTCGGCCTTAGCCTGATAAAGCGCGGTATCGGCTTGTTGCACCAGTTCCACCGGCGTCGCGCCATGTTCCGGAAACAAGCTGATGCCGACGCTGGCGCCGATACGCACCTCTTGCCCATTGGACAACAGCCAAGGTTCGCCTAATGCAATAATGATGTCATTGGCGACCCGCGCGGCATCTTCAGGATGCGCGACATTCTCGATGAGCACGGCGAATTCGTCGCCGCCCAGCCTGCATACCGTATCGATGCCGCGCAATCGGGAATTAAGTTGCTTGGCCACTTGTTGCAACAGTTCGTCGCCGGTCAGGTGGCCGAAACTGTCGTTGACATCTTTAAATCGATCTAAATCGATCATCAGTAAGGCCAGCATTTTTCCATGACGCAACGCGATTTCGACGGCGTGTTCCACCCGCGACAGCAGCAGTAAACGGTTGGGTAAGCGGGTCAGAGGGTCGTGATGGGCCAGAAAATCAAGTTGCGATTCGGTGGCTTTGAGTTGCGAGATGTCGGCAAACACCCCAACATAATTGGTCACTTCGCTGGCTTTATCGACGATAGCGCTGATGCTGAGCAGCTCGGGATAGACTTCGCCGTTTTTACGCCGATTCCAAATCTCGCCCTGCCAATGGCCGGTTTTTGCGATGCTGGACCACATCTCGGCGTAAAATTTCGCGTCATGACGGCCGGATCGCAGCATCGAAGGCTGTTGGCCGATAGCTTCGGCTTCGCTATAGCTGGTGATGTCGGTAAAGGCGCGGTTTATCCTGAGGATGCGCTTGTTCGCATCGGTCATCAACACGCCTTCGCGGGTGCTTTCAAAAACCGCCGCAGCCTGACGCAGATGATCATTGCTTAGCTTGCGTTCGGTAATATCGCTGACGCCGATGACATAGGCCCGTTTGCCGTTCCATATAATAGGAGCGGAGCGCAATTCCGCCCAGCCCAAGCCGCTACGGCGAACCAGGTTGATTTCTTGGGGAACGTCACTCGGGCTGACCGGAATAGCCAGCTTGGTGCCCAGCAGTGCGTCTTGATCGAAAATACGTTCGGCGCTTCGGTTGGTATACAGAACAAAACCCAATCGATCGACAACCAAAATGCCGTCGGTAATAGTTTCAAGAATCAGGTTGAGATTGGCTAAGGCGGCTGTCATTGAATTATGTAGCTTTCGGTTTTATGGATTTATGTGTGGACTTATTAGACAAAGCATCGCACAAACTACCGGAAATATATTTATGAATAATACTGGAAACCAGGGTTTGATAAGGAATGCCTTGCTCAAGCGCTCTTCTTTGAATGGCGGATAAATCGCGACTTGAAATTCTGACATTGATTTTTTTGTCTTTTTTAAACGTTGCTTCGGCGGATTTTGCGATAAACAGCCTTCTTTCAGGCGTTAAGCCCGATTCGAACTGACCCGCTTCGAACGCGTCTAAAAGTGCTTGTTCATCTTCATCTAATTTGAATTTTTTCATCAATTATCTCCAAAATATTGCTTGGTCGCCTTCCTGCTAGGAATAACCGTTTTCAGAAAGATCTCATTTTCTGTTTCAACATAGGGAACCAAATAGACATAATCATCAATAGCAACCACAAAGATACGCTGATGAGCATACTTTTCATTATTCGGGTGAGAAATATCGTCCAACAATCCGTTGCTCTGCAAACAGAACACAATCTCCTCAAAAGAGATGCCTCGTTCCTTGATGAGCTGATGATTTTTATCGGAATTCCAGTTAAAGGGCTTCATATAACTGCTCAGAAGATCTTGTTTTCCTGTTTCCACGGATTTCGTGGGAACCCAGATAAATTACATGATGACAGTATCCGACCCATTGCTATGCTGAGACGTAATGGACGCGATGACTTCCGGCATTTTGGATAAATTACCCAGCAACTTCAATACCGGCGTCGGCAGATCGCGCACCAGCATCGGCGTGGCGAAGATGTTTTGCGACAGCGCTTTTTCCGGCATCTCCAGCACTTCCACCACATCCAGCTTCCAATATCCCGGTTTATAGGTAGCGGCCAATACGGTACTGAGCTGCCCAACCAGTTTTCTGAATTCAGCGTTCAGCGAAACGATATACAGCGTCAACAGCAGTTTATCGCTGTCCTTGTTGACTTCCCTTGAGCGGCTGATGGAGTTGGCGACATGTCTGATTTGTTTGGACGACAGCGGCTTGCTGGCCAACTGGAAGTTCAGGCCTTCGTCGTGGGCGACTTTGAGTTGATTCATATATTCATTGGCAAAAGCCGTCACAATATAGACATTCATGTCCTCATCTATCGCTTTCAAACGGCGCAAGGTTTCGACGCCGTCAATGCCGGGCATTCTGAGGTCGAGAAAGACCAAGTCGGGACGTCCGGCTTGTGCCATTTCGACGCCTTGCAAGCCGTTATCCGCTTCTTGCACATCATAGCCGGCCTCGCCCAGTATCAGGTTAAAAGCTCCGCGCACTGCGGGATCGTCATCAATAACCAGAATTTTATTTGTCATTACTATTCCTAAATAAACTAATTAGCTATCCTAAACTGCAATCTTATGCAGCAGCCGCTTATACCCTTTTTATTATACGCCATTATATGTCCCCCGCTTTCTTCGATCAGGCGGTGGGATACCGACAAACCCAGACCGGTTCCCTTACCCGGCGGTTTGGTGGTAAAAAAGGGATCGAATATCCGGCTGAGAATGGCGTCGGGAATGCCCGGCCCGTTGTCGCATATGCTCAGTTCCACCACCGCATCATGCCGATACGCGATAATTTCGATGCAAGGCTGCTGGTGTTCCGCTAAGGCGTCCCTGGCATTGAGCAATAGATTGATCAATATTTGTTGCAGGCTGTCGGCGCTACAAACAATCAGCGGCAACTTATCGGCTAACTCGGTCTGTATCAGAATATTGGCTCGCTTAAACTCGCCTTCCAGCAGCGACAAGGTCTGGTTAACGGTGTCGAGGATGTGACAGGTGCCCGTTGGGCTCGACTTGGTGCGGACATAAATCAGCATGTTACGCACGATAGTTTTGATGCGTTCGATCTCGTGCATCGCTTTACCCAGCACCTCACGGGTTTTGTCATCGGTCACTTTGCTTTCGGCAAACTCGACATAATTCATCACCCCCATTAACGGATTGTTGATTTCATGGGCGACGCCGCCGACCAAAGTGCCCAGTGCGGACAGTTTTTCCATTTGCATCATGTGTTCCCGGTTTTCTTGCAACTGCATATAAGCATGACGGGTTTCTTCAAGCAGCCTGGCATTTTCCAGCGCGATGGCTGCGTGCGAGGTCAGCAGTTCGGTCATCACGCTTTTTTCGGCGGTGAAGATGCCCTCCGACAATCGGTTTTCCAAGTACAACACGCCAATCAGTTCGGCTTGCTTGATTACCGGCAGGCACAGCACCGAGCGCAAGCCCAGCATTTGTACTTCGGGGGCGTTTTGGAAATCGCCCTCAACGCCCGCATCGCGCAGCAGCACTTTTTCGTGGGTGCGGAACACGTAATTGACGATGGCCTGACAAACGCCGACCGCTTTGCTTAAGCTGTAATGTTGAATATTAAGGGCTTGCTTTTTGCCGACATGGTGCTCCGCAACAATGACCAGCGCGTCCTGCTCTTTGATTAGCAAATAGCCGTGTTGAGCGCCGGAACTTTCCAGTTCCACGTTCATGATTTTTTGCAGCAGTTGCGCCAAATCGATTTCGGCGGACAGCGCCAATGCCGATTTCATCAGGTAGTTAATATCGAGATTGGGCAAGGTGGATAATTCCAGCATCTCGGTTTCATTTGGCTCCTGTAGCACGGGATCCTCAAGGTCAAGCTCGTTATGTTGCTGTAAGCGGCCACCCTTGCTTTCGGCATCGCAAGCACGATACAGCCGCCGTGCTTCGGCATAATAAATGGCGGCATCGCCCAACGCGGTTTTGCTCAGTAAATCGCCCAAGCTTTCGAACACATGTCCGGCGAGCAAATCGTAGTGTTGCGCCTGCGCTTCGGCAATCGCATCCAGATACAGGTTGCGCGCTTCCCGCGACTCGCCTTTAACGCGGGCCGTTTCGGCATGAATAAACGCCAGATAAGGCCTTAGCAAAGGGCCCAGCCGCGCCCAGGTTTCGAGGTTCTGTAACAGCGGGGCGATGTCCGCTTCGATATCCGCCCAAGCCGTTTCATCATCAAGCAAGCGTAAGCGATTAGCGATGCGGAACACAAACCACAAACGCTTCAGCACGTTGTCGGTCAAGCCGTGCCGATAATGTTCGACAGCCGCCAGCGACGTCGCCGCTGCGGCATAATCGCCCAGATAATACTGACTGATGCCGAGCAGCACAAAATAGCTGCCGGAGGCGGCGACGTAATTGGCGGCCGCCCAACGTTCCAGGGTATCTTCCATCGGCACCGGCCGGTAATCCGGCTTCATCGGCGCCACCCAACCGGCCAGCACCGCCTCGGCCAAAGCCAGCGAAAAGGACAGCTGATTTTTGCGCGAGAAATTCAAGCATTCCTCGGCGGTTTCTTCGATCAGGCGCAAATTCTTGCCCTGAACCTGCAAATTCCACATCAGCGGGCCGTAGGATAAACCGGCGTTATACAGGTCGCCGCAGTTCTTGCCGCACTGAATGCCTTTTAAACAATAGTCGACGATAGCGGCGGGATGACTGCGCGAATGCATATTGCACCAAACGATGCCGTTCATGCCGCGGGTCGCGCCGAAGGTGTTGGGATACTTGGCGCACAGATCGTGGGCTAAATCTTCGTAACGGAAGGCGAGTTCGAATTTTTCCTGTTCGCCCAGATTGAGCCCCATGATCGAAAAAGAATAAATGACCGATTCGTCCATGCCGCCTGCCAAGCAAAGCTGGGTGGATTGCGCGGCCGACAAGTACAGTTGGGCGACTAGGCCGGACATGTACAGATCGGGAATCAGCTCGCTGTAAAAAGCGAGTTCGATCTTGCTTTTGCGGTCCTGAGTAAAAGGCATGCACAAAATGGTATTCCAGACATCGCCCAGAGCTTCAATCTGTGTCATCAAGGCTTGCATCTGTCGACGGGCTTGATCCGCATCGGCGGGTATGGATTTACCGAAATACGCCAGACCGCGATTGGCGGTTTCGATCGCCTTGTTAAAATTGCCGAAAGAAGACAGTGAAGTGGTTTGTTCCGCCAGCGCTTCGGCCTTGTCGAAATCGCTGACGGCATGCTCAATAAGCTGATTGAGCAGCGCTTCGGAAGCTTCGTAGCGGCCGCGCATCAAGTCGGTTTTAGCCAGGCGCTGATAAATGCGGAAAGTCAGCTCATAGGCGCTGTCCCAACAATCCGAAGGCAGCATAGCGTGCGCGGTCAGAAAAAAATCGTTGGCGGCATCGCCGGCCAATGCATCCAGCGCTTTGTTGCCGGCATGAAAGTTGATGTCGACCAAGCGATAAAGCATAACCGGATCCAGGTCTTCGGGACGCCCCCGATTAAGGTGCATGGCAATGCTGAACATATTATCCTGCGCTTCAAAATCGGCATCGGCCGGAATCTCGCTCAGCAAGCGGTTGCCGATGCGCCAGTGGATAGCCGGACGCGCCCGTTCATCGACTTGGCGCAGTACCGCTTCCTGCACCCGGTCGTGGACAAATTGCAGATCGGATTTATTTTCCAGCAGCATGCCCAGCGTCAGCACCGGTTTCAGGTTTTCGAACAGCGCTTCCAGGCCCGTATCCAGCACCCGCGCAATCTCCATTACCGTAAAGCGGTTACCCATGCAGGCGCAGTAGTTGAGGATGTGCAGCGTGGCGGCCGGTAAAGTGCGGACTTTTGAACTGAATAACTCGACCACGGTGGCCGGCATCCGTGTATCGCGGATCTTGTTCATATCCCAATGCCAATGCAGCTGTTCATCGGTATGCAGCAAATGCTCGTTGTACAACCAAGCCAGACTCTCGCTGACAAACAGCGGATTGCCTTCGGTCAGCCGGGCGATAAATTGAGCCAGGTTGGCGGTCGTCGCCAACGGCGAGTCCAAAATATAAGCCACCATTTCGTGGCAATCTTTATCCTCCAGCGCCTCCAGCCGGATTTCCCGCAAGGATTGTTGGCACTGTTGAATGTTGCGGATCAATTTGGTCAGTGGATGTGTGGCATCCACTTCGTTGTGGCGGTAAGCGCCCATGAAAAACAAATAAGGATGTTCTTTATGATTGGCGAAAATATTCTGTAAAAAGTCGAAGGTGGCGGTATCGCACCATTGCAAATCGTCAATAAATAACACCAGCGGATGCGCTTCGTCAGCCAGACAAGCAAGAAAACGTCCGAATAAATTATTGAAGCGGTTGCGCGCTTCCACCGGCGGCAGATGCGCCACTTCCGGCTGTACCCCTATGATGAATTCAAGTTCCGGCACTACATCGATAATCACGCGGCCGTCGCCGCCTACAGCGTCGAGAACTTTACCTTGCCACTGTGCTACCTGTGCATCGCTTTCGGTCAAAAAAGTCCGCATCAGATTGCGTAAGGCCAGAATCAGCGAACTGTAGGGAATATTTTTCTGGTACTGGTCGAACTTGCCCGAAGTGAAATAACCGCGGTGGCGCACCAACGGTTTTTGCAGTTCCTGAATCAAGCGGGTCTTGCCGATACCGGACAGGCCGGAAATAAACACGGCGCGGAAGGTTCCGCGCATGACCTCGTCGTATTCGCGCCGGATCAACTCGCACTCGGCCTGGCGGCCGACCATTTTGGAAATAAAAATCATCCGTTTGGTGCGGTCGCGCAAGCCGACCGGAAACTCGGCAATGGTTCCGGTTGCGGCATAGTTGTCGCGGCAACGGATCAGATCGGCCAACAGCCCGGAGGCGCTTTGATAGCGTTTTTCCGGCTGTTTGAACGCCAGCTTGGCGATGATATGACTCAGCTGGCGCGGAATATCGGGATTGCTTTCATGTACTTTGGGCGCTTCTTCGGCCAAATGCGAATGAATCAGTTCCAACGGATCGGTGGAAAAAAACGGCAGTTTGCCGGTGAGCAATTCGTAAAACACGATGCCCGTCGAATACAGGTCGGTGGAAAAATCCACCCGGTAATTAATGCGCCCGGTTTGCTCGGGCGAAGTATAGGCCAGCGTCCCGCGCACAAATTCGGGATCGTAGATAAAATGGCTGACATCGCGGATGTCCAGCGGTGTGATGAAATCGGACAGGCGCAAGGTCAGCGTGCCCGGTTGCACCAGAATATTGTGCGGCTTGATGCCGCCGTGAGTAATGCCGGCCTCATGCACTGCCTGCAAGGTATCGGCCAGCGCGCAGGCGATGGTGAAAAAATCGCTTAGATTGATGCTGGGATGTTGAGCCGTCCAATCGGCCAAGGTCTGCCCGGCAAACCACGGCTGCACTATAAAATGTACGCCGTTATCAGAATCCAGCGCTATCGGTGTACAGGCGCGCGGGTCGTGCAAAACTTTGAGTCGCTCGATTTTTTGCTGCAAATGGCGCGACTGCTCGTCCCAGCCGGACAGCAATTTGAGTAGTTTAAGTACCAAAGGTTGCTCGGGCTGATTTTTGTGATAACCCTTATACACTTGCGATTGCAAACTTTCGCCGAGTTTTTCGGTGAGTCTGTAAGCTTGTAGTTTCGGGCTATCCGCCAGCGATTTCTTTTTCATAAAACATTTCAATGAGTCGGGGAGGTTGGGCGGTGTAAAAATTAAGTAAATAAGCGAATTAGCCGCGAAAGCCGGATATTTTTATCTTAAAAATTGCGCCTGCGCGTTCTTATTATAAAGTCCGAATTTGGTATCACGACACAAAGTTTCCTATCTCGCTCGCTATCTATTGAATTATTTTAAGTATAAGTACCTCGAATTTTCCTCAGAATAGTTATGAGTACAATAAAGAAAGCTAATAGAAGAAATCACACAAGATTTGATTCAAGTCTTGTGTCAGCCTTTTTTCCTGCTAATCACCATAATGCCTCTTCAAATCTCGCCGTCTTTGTCTCTTGTCGTTAGTCTGTTCGCTTCATTGCTATATCTACTCTAAGCAAGCCTGATAATTTATTTGCTACCAGTGCGGACAGTTTATTTGTTTCTGATGCTCGTCGAAATAACAGCTTGACCGGGATAGTTAAGGCTGTATAATGCGCAGTTCTTTCGGGGCAGGGTGCTCCGGCAGGGGGTTCCTTTGAAATTAAAGCGAACGAATTGCTTGACAAGTTGATTGGGTGGGTTATAATGGTCGGCCTCTTCGGTGTTGCGTAAGTGGCTCCGGTCGGGAAGAGAAGAAAAAATAAGGTTAACGGGATGTTGACAGGCTGAATGAAATCTGTATAATAGTTCAGCTAAACCGGAGTTTGACTCCATGCTCTTTAAAAATCGGATCAAAATAATTTGTGTGGGTGCTTGTGATGAATTGTTTGTGCTTGTAATAAATAATCGACACAAAATCACACGTAAAAAGTAATTTATACGTTGAATTCTGTAGTCGAGCCAAGATTGGCTACTCATCTTATTGAGTGGCAAACTGATTTAAACTGAAGAGTTTGATCATGGCTCAGATTGAACGCTGGCGGTATGCTTAACACATGCAAGTCGAACGGTAGCAGGCCTTCGGGCGCTGACGAGTGGCGGACGGGTGAGTAACGCGTAGGAATCTGCCTCATAGTGGGGGATAACGTGGGGAAACTCACGCTAATACCGCATACGCCCTAAGGGGGAAAGCGGGGGATCTTCGGACCTCGCGCTATGAGATGAGCCTGCGTTAGATTAGCTAGTTGGTGGGGTAAAGGCCTACCAAGGCGACGATCTATAGCTGGTCTGAGAGGACGATCAGCCACACTGGGACTGAGACACGGCCCAGACTCCTACGGGAGGCAGCAGTGGGGAATATTGGACAATGGGCGAAAGCCTGATCCAGCAAT